>DASZQW010000001.1:0-4141 GCA_035549455.1 Rhizomicrobium sp.
GATGGTCTGGGAATCGCCCGCAGCCGTGCCGGGCACGACGCCGGGCGGATTGACATAGAAGGGATTGGCCTGGGCGCCGGTGCGGAACACCGTGGCCTGGATGGTGCCGCGGGACTGGGGCGTCAGCGTCTGGCGGTTGGAATAGACCAGCGCGCCGGACACCGTGATGCTGTCGCCGATATCCTGCTGGGCGCGGAGCATCATGTTGTAGCGGGTCTCCTTACCATAGACCGAGCCATATCGCTGGGTGTCGCAGGGCGAATTGGCGGTGGTGTTGGCGATGGGACTGGCCGAGGTGGGCGACACATAGACAGAAGAGGAACCGGCTGGCTGGATCGAGGCGGGCGAACAGTTGAAGGACTGGAAGTTGGTGCCGCCATAGGGCCGCTTGTCGGGGGCGAGATAAGGGCGTGAGGTGTAGTCATAACGCAGCGAGCCGGAGTGCGAGTAGCCCAGCGCCGCCATCACCGAACCGCCCCGCCACCTGGTGCCCCCCAACAGTCCGCCATACCAGGTGCCAAAATCGTTGCCGGTTCCCACCTGCCCCGTCGCCATGACGCCGTCGTAGCTTTTGCGGGTGATGAAGTTCACCACGCCGGCGACGGCGTCCGAGCCATAGACCGAGGAGGCGCCTTCCGCCAGCACCTCGACCCGCTCCACGGCGATGGCAGGCACCATGCTGGGATCGGGCAGCGCCAGCGAGATGTGACCCAGCGGGATGCGGTGACCATCGATCAGCACCAGGGTCGAGTTGGAGGCGGAAGCACCCAGGCTGTGAATGGTGGGAGCGTAATAGGAATTGCCGGCATTCTGCGTCACCCCCGACATGCCCAGGCCGGTGATGGCGGGAACGGTCTTGAGCATCTGCTGGGCGTTCTGGGCCGCGGTCTTTTCGATCACATCGCGATCGACGGAAACCAGGTTGCCGCCCACCGGCGCCACACCCCGGAAACTGGTACCGGTGATGGTCACGCTCTCCACCGGATCAGCGGCCAGCATGATGGGTTCGGGCGCGGGCGGCATGGGAACGGTCGCGGGGACCGGGACGGGCGCGGCGGCGGGCGCTTCGCGCACCACCAGGCTGTCCGATCCGCCCGGCAGCACTTCCAGTCTGGTTCCGGAAAGCAGGCGCCGCACGGCGGTGTGCGCCGACATGCGCCCGCGCAGCGGCGCGGTGCGGATGCCCGCCACCGAATCGGCGGTGAACAGGATGTCCTCGCCGGTCTGCTGGGCGACCCGCTTGAGCGCATCCGACAGCGCCGCCGCCGGCAAGGCGATGTTGAACTGCCGTTCGGCCTGCGCCCGGGCAGGCGCGCCGGCCAGCATGAGTCCGGCAAGGGCCATGGCCGCGCGAAGCGCGAAAGGAGAGGAAGAGCTTCTGGGACGCGCTCGCGGTCTTCCGGGTGACGGCGGATGCGGCGGGTAGCTCACTTTTTCGTTAGCGGCTGGCCATCACTTGCAATCAGGAGAACGCGGCTGGGCGTCTCCCGCACCTTCGCGCCCGTCAACACTGCCACCGTGTTGGCGAAGGCGATGCTGTCGCCGTTGCGATAGACGCCGCTGATGCGCTTGTCGCCCAGGTCGCGGCCCTGGATCTCCAGCGCGACCGCGCTGTAGCGGTTCATTTCCGATACCGCTTCCGACAGCCTGGTGTTCTCGAATACCGTGCGCCCCGAATGCCAGGCGCCGGCGGCGGCAGGCCGGGGCCGGTCAACCGCGCCGACGCTTGCGCCGGTCAGGGCCATGCGTTCGCCGGGCGTCAGGCGGCGGACCTCGCGCTTCAGGTCAACCGAGGCCTGTCCCGAAAACAGCATGACGCAGGCATTGCGGCCATCGCAGCGCACGTCGAAATTGGATGCATCGGCGACAATCCGCCCTTCCGCCGCCTTGACGACAAAAGGGCGGTCCCTGTCGGACACCACCGTGAAATTGGCGCGGCCATAGCGCAGCATCACCGCGCGCGTGTCCCGGTCGAACAGGACCTCCATGCGCGAATTGGTGTCGAGCAGGGCGCGGCTGTTGTCGGGCAGGGCGATCGCCCGCTGTTCGCCGACGGTGGTGACATAGACGCTGGCTTCGGATGGGCGCGTCAAGGCGAGATAGGCCGCCGCCCCTGCCAGCGGCGTGACCGCGAGCCCTGCCAGCACCGCGCGCCGCGAACCGGATGCGGCAGCGGGCACCCGGCTGCCCGTGCGCATGTCGCGGGGATAGCCGCCCGCCGCATCCCACACCGCCGTCAGCGCCTCGAAGGCCTGGCCATGGGTGGGATCCTCCGCCAGCCACGCCTGGAAAGCGCGC
Source organism: Rhizomicrobium sp. (assembly GCA_035549455.1). Classification (GTDB taxonomy): domain Bacteria; phylum Pseudomonadota; class Alphaproteobacteria; order Micropepsales; family Micropepsaceae; genus Rhizomicrobium. Next base: position 2,299 of record DASZQW010000001.1, read on the forward strand.
GCATCCTCGGCGGTGCGCAGGTTGGAACGCTGGCGGGCGAGCCATTGCGCGGCCTGGAGCTTCACTGTCTCGTTCAATTCCGGCTTGTCCGTCACGTCACCAGGCTTTCGCATGATCGGCCAGCATCATCATGGCCTTGGCCACCTGCTTCTCGATGGCGCTTTCGCTTATGCCCAGCTGCCGTGCAATCTCGCTGTATTCCAGCTTGTCGACGCGATGCATCAGGAAGATCTCGCGCGTCCGGTCGGGCAGGCGATTGATTCCCGACACGATGCGGGAAAGCAACTCCTTCGCCGCGACGACTTCTTCCGCGCTGGGGACCGCGTCGGCAAGCTCGGGCACCGGCGCGCGCGTGTCGCCATAGATGCGCCGGTCGTGGCGATAGGCGTCGATCCCGATATTGACGGCGGTGCGCACCAGGAAGGCCGCCGGATTGGCCACCGTGTTGGTGGCGCTGTACTGTTCCAGGCGCAGATAGGCGGAATGCAGCAGGTCCTCGGCGTCCACGCCGCCCGTCCGCTTCGCAATGCGTTTCAGAACCCCGGCCCAGAATTCCTTACTGTGAGGAATTTCTGTCATTATTGTTTTCCCCTTGAGCCAATTAGCGCCCGTCTTCCATCTCCCGTCAATTTTTTTTTGGCCTTTGCTGAGGGTGGCGCTCGTCCCCATCGTCCAGTGTTCAAGCCCGCTATCAAAAAGCGGTGCCGACCGAGGAACGCTGCAACCGGCCTCCGGCCGGAACGGGGACATCATGAGAAATTCGTTGAAGCTCAATCTGGGCGCGTCTTTTGTCGCCCTGTTCGCTGCCGCAACAATCACGTCTGCGAATGCGCAGGAAGCCGACCAGGCCGCCGCGGATAACGTGGAGTCGGTGACAGTGACCGGTACCAGCTTCCGGGGTGTGGCGCCGGTTGGCGGCAACCTGGTTTCCGTCGACCGCGATGTGATCGAAAAGACCGCGGCCCAGAACGCCCAGCAGATGCTCAAGACCGTTCCCGCCATCACCGGCCTGGGCATGTCGGGGGTGACGCAGAATGCCGGCAATTCCTATTACGCCCCCACCATTCACAGCCTGGGCGCTTCCGCCTCCAACTCGACCCTGGTGCTGATCGATGGTCACCGCATCCCGCTGGGCCATATCTCGCTGGCGCTGCCCGATCCCAGCATGGTGCCTGCCATCGCCGTGGAGCGGGTCGAGGTGCTGGCGGAAGGCGCCTCCTCGGTCTATGGCTCCGACGCCGTCGCCGGCGTGGTGAACTTCATCACCCGCAAAAGCTACGACGGCGTCATGGCGACAGCCCAGATCGGCACGGGGGATAATTTCGGCACCGCGACCGCTGGCCTGCTGGCCGGAAAAAGCTGGAGCGGCGGTTCGGTGATGGCGGCGCTGGGCTACTCGCACTCCGGTTCGCTGCGCTACGACTACACTTCACGCCCCTACCTGGCCCCCGACAAGCGGCCCTATGGCGGCACCAACTTCCAGTCCTTCAACTGTTCGCCCGCCTCGATCCAGCCGGCCGGTTCCTCTTCTGTCTATGTGTCGCCCACATCGGCCAGTCCCATCGCCAACACCACCGCCAATTCGCCCTGCGACACCCAGCGATATGGCTCGGTCTATGGCAAGGAGACCCGCTACAACATGATGCTCCGCGCCCAGCAGGATATCGGCGACGACATCACCCTTTCCGGAGACTTCATTTACTCCAACCGCCAGACGCTGACGCCCCAGTCCCGCGGCACCATCCAGGCCACGGTGTTCCGCACCGGCGCCCAGGCCAATCCCTTCTATGTCAATCCGCCCGGCGTCGTGCCCGGCACGGCTGCGGGCGATTCCCAGACCATC
>DASZQW010000002.1:0-42579 GCA_035549455.1 Rhizomicrobium sp.
TGGAGGATCGACTACAACACACTCAGACCGCACACGAGCCTGGACGGGCTCACGCCGACAGAGTTTGCAGCACGCCCCAGCCAGGGGCATAACCAGAACAGACTCTCCCCATAAACGGGGGCATTACGGGGAGCAGGTCACGCGCCCAATACCAGCTCGCTGGCCCTCCATACTTCCATTTCGCATGAGGCTAATTGCGTATTCGAACGGCTCCGCCGCTGGATATGTCAGGCACGCGGAATGGCTCAAGAAAATGCCGGAGTGAGTTAGGGCCGAGCGCCGCCACCCGCTACGTCAATCACGCTCAAGCTAACGTTATTCCACTCATGCCTGCATCAGAAAACGAGTTTGATGAGTTTATCGAAACCCCCGCAACCATCTGAACCATCGCGCCCCTGAGCTGTTGGCTAAACAGCCATGCAAACCAGATACGTAATCGCGGCGATTGCCTTCGCCGCCGCATTTCCCGCGCTGGCGGGAACCATCGTCACCACCGCCGGTCATATCGCGCATCACGCGCATGGAGGGAAACGTGCCGCCAGGTCGCAGCGCTTCTGCCGGGGTTAAATTTGGGCAACCCCGGATAAATCAGGGGAAGATTTGCGTTTTATCAACGGGGGAGGATTTCGAAATAGAACTAGCCAAACCAAGCACAATAGGGAGGTTGTCATGCATTCCAGAAAATTGCTTCCTGCGTTCGCCGCCCTGATGATCCTGGGCGCAATCCCGGCCTGGAGCGCCGACAGCGCCATCGGCCGCATCACCTACATCTATCCCGACGGCCACCACATCCTTTTGGATAGCCGGGACGAGTATACCCTGGCGCCCAATATCGACGCGTCCAAGCTGGGTGTGGCGGAGTTCGTCCGGCTCAGTCTTGCCGGCGGACAAGTCACGCAAGTCTCCCCCGGGCCTCCTGCCCTGGCGGGCTATTGGACAGACGCTGCCGCCGCAAAGGGGTAAGGTGGATAATCCTGTTGAATTACCAGCGGTGCGTGGCAGGCGCGCGCAAGGAATTGTTGGCCAAGGTCGGGCGACGGCTCGCTTTGCCTCGCCGCATTCGTCGCTCAAAATCGTCCGCAGGACGATTTTTTTTGCTGGCGCAAAGCGCTCGTTCGCCGCTCAAAATCGTCCACTGGACGATTTTGTTTGCTGGCGCAAAGCGCGTCTCACCCGTTGACAATCGAGCCGCCAGACCCGAGCCTCCCGGCCAAAATAACGCTCAGGGAAAAAGCTCATGCGTAAAATTTTGTTCAGCTGCGGTGCGGCCCTGGCTTTTGCCGGTGCGGCGCTGGCGCAAGCGCCTGCCGGGCTGACCGAAGGCACGGCCAACGCCGCCGCCACGCCAGCCGCGATCCCGAACGCCGCGACCGCCCAGCCCACCTACAAGGACTGGCCGACCTGGGGCTATGATCCGGAACGCACCGGCTGGAACCGGGGCGAAACCACCCTGTCGCCAGCCAATGTCCGTCGCCTGAAGCAGGTCTTCAGCACCCAGCTTGCCGTTCCCACCGACAAGTTCGTGCTGTCCACCATGACCGCGCCGGTGATCGCCGCCGGGGTCGCGACGGCGCAAGGCCCGCGCGACCTGCTCTATATCCTGGGCAGCAACGACACGCTGTTCGCCATCGATGCGGCGACCGGCGCGCCGGTGTGGCAGAAAAGCTTTCCCAATCCCGCCACGGCGCAAAAGTCCAGGGACTGGCTGTGCCCCGGCAACGCCAATGACACGCCCACCATCGACCGCAGCCGCGGGCTGATCTTCTTCATTCCCAGCGACGGCAAGCTGCGGGCGGTTAGCCTCGCCGACGGCAGCGAAAAGCTGGCGCCGGTGGACGCGGTGGCGCCCTTCGCGCGGGCCTGGAGCCTGAACCTGATCGATGGCGTGATCTATGCCACCAGCGGGCGGGCCTGCGGCGAGATCAGCGATCCCTCGTCGCCGCTCTATGCCGCCGCGATCTCGGGCCTCAGGATGCGGGGCAACGGCCCGCTGCTGGACGCCAGCATGGTGACGGCGGTGGATGTGGCCGACCTGGTCCATCCGCACGTGACGTATTTCTTCACCAGCGGGGCGCGGCCCGCCGCGCCCTGGGGCCGGGGCGGCGCGGTCGCCGCGCCGGGCGGCGTGGTGCTGGAGACCAGCGACGGGCTGTATGACCCGGCGGCGGGCAATTTCAGCGAGAGCATCCTGAAGCTGGCGCCGAAGGTCCTGCGGCTGATGGACAGTTTCACGCCCGCCAACTGGAAGGACAATATGCAGAACGACCTGGCGGGCTCGGCCTCGCCGGTGGTGTTCGATTTTGCCGGCAAGACGCTGGTGGCGGCGTCGCAGAAGGAAGGCGTGCTGCGCATCCTGGATGCCGCCGACCTGGGCGGGGCGGACCACATGACGCCGCTATGGGCCTCGCCGCATCTGGGCAATGACGCCAAGACCGGCACCGACCCCAGCCGGGGCGTGTGGGGCGCGATCACGACCTATGAAACGGGCGGGCGGCGGTTTTTGTACGTGCCGCTGTATGGCGAGCCGTCGAAGGAGTCGCCGGTCTTTCCGGTCAGCCATGGCGACACCCCCAATGGCCGGGTGATGGCGTTCGAGGTGAAGAATGACGCCGGCAAGATCAGCGCCGCGCCGCTATGGGCGTCCGCCGACATGATCATGCCCGATCCGCCGGTGGTGGCGAACGGCGTGGTCTATGCCCTGTCGACCGGCGGCCAGCCGCGCCAGAACAACCTCAAGGCGGGCGATCCCATGATGCCCTATTCCGTCAGCGCGGTGATGCGCTCGACCCCCGTCAGCAACATGGTGCTGCAGGCCTATGACGCGGTCAGCGGCAAGATGCTGTGGTCCAGCGCCAAGCAACTGCCCGACTGGGTGCATTTCAGCGAGCCGGTGGTGGCGCTGGGCCGCGTCTATGTCGTGACCCATGACGCGCATGTGGTCGCATTCGGGCTGAAGTAGGGCCTTTGCCCATGATGACTATTGCGGCGACCGCCGCTGACGCCCGGCTGTTTCGCGCAGGCGGGCGCAAGAAATTGTTTGGCCAAGGTCGGGCGGTGGCGGCTTTCGCGACATTCGGTTACAATATTAAATCAGCGCGTGCTTTTCTGCCGCGCCCGCCGGGATGAGACTTTGGGCTGGCTTGTATCCGTTCGGCGCTCCACCAAAGGGATACGGCCAACACAGGGCGGTCGGACCTTTGGCGCCCCCCACGGTAAGCCACAAGTCCGACCGCTCATTTTCTTCCCAAGCCACCCTGCAATGATCGCAAAAGGCGGGGTTTTCCCGCCACGCGACAAAGCTTTACAGGGCCAGGCCCTTGCCTGTTGCCCCCTGAGAGCCATATTTGGCGCCATAGGGCCGTTCCCCCGGTAGCAGGGCCTTAATCGCAGCAGGGTATTTTCGCTGGGTCCATTTCGGCCAAGCCCCATTTAGGCAAAGAGAGTTCGATGAAGTTTTTGATTCGTGGCGTCTTTTCGCGTGGCGCGCTATTTCGTGGCGCAAGCGCCGCCGTCCTGGCCACCAGCCTTGGATTGGGTTTGGCCGCCTGTACCGCCAACCCCACGCCCCTGGACCGCCCCGGCGACCTGCCCCAGGCCTTTACCGCACCCGTCGAAAAGACCGCTCCGGTCTGGCCCCAGGCCGACTGGTGGGCCAATTTCGGCACCGACGAGCTGGCGCCCCTGGAAGCGACGGCGCAGAAGGAAAATCTCGACATCGCCATGGCGGCGGCCCGCGTGCTGCAGGCCGAGGCCAGCGACGGCGTCGCGCTGTCGGCGTTGTTTCCTGCCCTGGGCGGCAACATCGGCGGCACCCGCCTGGGCGGCAATTCCACCATCCCGCGCGCGTCCAACCGCTTCAGCGCCGGGCTGACCGCCAGCTATCAGCAGGGCTTCTTCGGCACCCAGTATCTGGATCTGCGCGCCGCGCGCGAGGATTTGCGCGCCCAGCGCTATGCCGCCGCCGTCACCGGCATCTCGATCTCCAGCCAGGTGGCGGACGAGTATTTCACCGTGCTGCACTATCGCGAGCGCATCGCCATCGCCAGGGAGAATGTCGCGGCGGCGCGGCGCATCCTGTCGATCACCCAGGCCAAGGTGGAGGCGGGCGTGTCGTCCAACCTGGACCTGGCCGAACAGCAGGCCGTGGTGGCGCAGCAGGAATCGCGCCTGCCCGGCCTGATCGAACATGAAAAGGAATCGCGCTACGCCCTGGCAATCCTGATGGGCCGCGCCCCGGAACGCTATGACGTGCGCGCCCAGAATCTGGACGGCATCGCCGCCCCCACCGTGCAGCCCGGCCTGCCGTCGGAAACGCTGCTACGCAATCCCGGCGTCGCCCAGGCCGAAGCCCAGCTCTATGCCGCCCACGCCAATGTCGATGCGGCGCGCGCGGCCTTCTTCCCCTCGCTGAGCCTGACCGGCCAGGTCGGCTATGGCCCCGTCGCGGCGCTGTCCAACCTGTTCAACCCGGCGGGCTTTGCCTGGACCATCGGCGCATCGGTGCTGCAGACCATCTTCGACGGCGGCCGGCTGAAGGCGCAGGACGATTATGCGCTGGCGACGCAGCAGGAACTGGTCGCCAATTACCGCAAGACGGTGTTCACCGCCTTCAGCGACGTGGAAAGCGCGCTGGGCACCATCAAGTCGACCACCGACCAGCTGGCACTGATCGACACCCAGACCAAGGCCAGCGCCGAGGCTTTCCGCATCTCCGAGCTTCAGTATCGCGAAGGCACCATCGACATCCTGACCTTGCTGACGGCGCAGCAGAATCTCTATTCGGCGCAGGACTCGCTGGTGCTGACCAAGCTGGCGCGGCTGGAATCCAGCCTGGCGCTGTACAACGCGCTGGGTGGCGGCTGGGAACAGCGGGCCGACGACGCCAACTACAAGAACCAGCTGGACTGGTGGCCGCTCTGATTTAACCCCTCCGGTTTCAACTTACGCTCGGCTGCTCCGGCTCTCGCCGTCGGACTTGCCTCGCACGTTGAAACCACCTCCCCTTCCATGCGCTTCGCGCGAAGGGGAGGCCGGTCTGTGAAATCCAAAGGGCGCCCGCGTGGCGCCCTTTTTGTTCAGCGCAGATTGCCCGCCACCGGCTTGGGCCGGTAGGGCTCTTCGAGATATTTGATTTCGTCGTCGGTGAGGGTGATGTCCGCCGCGGCGATGGCGTCGTCCAGATGTTTCATCTTGGACGCCCCGATGATGGGGGCGGTGACGCCCTTGGCCAGAAGCCAGGCAATGGCGATCTGGGCATTGGATTTGCCGTGCTTATTGGCCGTGTCTTCCACGCGGCGCAGGGTTTGCACATCGGCCTCGCCGAACGCCATGTCCAGAACAGTGTCGGATTTGGCGCGGGTGGTGTTCTTGTCCAGTGCATGCGCCAGCTTGCGTCCCAGAAAGCCGCGCGCCAGCGGCGACCAGGGAATCACCCCGATGCCGGCGTCGCGGCAGAGCGGCAGCATCTCGCGCTCTTCCTCGCGATAGACCAGATTGTAGAAATTCTGCATCGAGACGAATTTCGTCAGGCCCATCTTGTCGGCGGTGCCAAGATATTTGGCGAACTGCCAGGCGAACATGGACGAGGCCCCGATGTAGCGCGCCTTGCCGGACTTCACCACGTCATGCAGCGCCTCGATGGTTTCCTCGATGGGCGTGTACGTGTCGAAGCGGTGGATCTGGTAGAGATCGACATAATCGGTGCCCAGCCGCGACAGGCTGTCATCGATGGCGTGGAATATGTGCTTGCGCGACAGGCCGCCATGGACGTCATCGACCTTGGAGAACACCTTGGTCGCTAGCACGTAATCCTCGCGCTTGGCGGCAAAGTCCTTCAGCGCCCGGCCCACCACCCGCTCGGACTGGCCTTGCGAATAGATATCGGCGGTGTCGAAGAAATTGATCCCCGCTTCCAGGGCGCGCTGGAGGAAGGGGCGGCTGGCCGCCTCGTCCAGCACCCAGTCGCGCCATTTGGGCGTGCCATAGGTCATGGTGCCCAGACAGATGGGGGAGACTTCCAGGCCGGTATTGCCAAGACGGGTTTTCTGCATGCCGTCTTATAGCGATGGCACGGCTTGGCGGAAACCCTCGTCCCCTTCAGGCGAAGCATGGCAAGGGGGAGGTGGTTTCAACCTGCGAAGGCGACCACTTGGGAGCCAAGCGAAAGTTGAAAGCGGAGGGGGTCAAAAACCAAACAGCGGCCCGGCAATCTTCTGAAGCAGGTTTTCGAACCGCAGCGAGTCCGTGGTGACGGCCAGGTTGATGCAGTCCTCGCCCGGGTCGGCGACGGGGCTGTGGCTGACCGCGGCATCGGCCAGCTGCAGGTCGCCAGGACCATAGGAGCCGGTGTGGTCGGTGTAACCGCCCCGCAGCACCAGGGTATATTCCAGCCCGTAATGGCTGTGACGGCCGGCATCGGCGCCCGGCGCGCCGCGCAGCAGCCGCACCCTGGTGCCGCCACGCCGGAACAGCGGCGCATAGGCCAGCTTGGGGCCCATGCGCCGCCAGCGCACATCGGCGAGGTCGCCGCCCAGATAGGCGTGCAGCACATCGGGCGTGCCGTCATGGGAGACGTCGCGGTGCGGGCGTTCATAGGGCTTCACCGTGTCCAGCCTGACCAAGGCGCGGTTCAGCGCGTCCGCCGTCAGCGGCGCGGGCGCGACCCGCTCCAGCAGGCCGCCGCCGATCTTTTCCATGTCTGCCACGGCGGCACGGCATGCGGCGCAGAAGGTCATATGGGTGGCGACCAACAGGCCTTCCGCCTCGTCGGTGATGCCGGCGGCATAGGCCAGCAGCAGGGCGTCGTCAGGATGATGCGCGATGCTCATGGCATCTCTCCCAGCGCGCCGCGCAGCCGCGCCATGGCCAGCCGCAGCCGCGACTTCACCGTGCCCAGCGGGATGGCGAGTTCGTCGGCGATCTGGCTGTGGGGCTTGTCGGCGAAGAAGCTCAATTCCACCACCAGCGCCTGGTCGGGCGGCAGGGTCCCCAGCGCCTCGCGCAGGCGGCCCTCGCCCGCAGCCAGACTCATGGCGTCGCCGGGATCGGGTTCGGCCTCGGGCGCGAAATCGCCCGGGTCCAGTTCGGGACGCCTCTCGCGGCGCAGGGCGTCAATGCGCAGGTTGCGGGCGATGGTGAACAGCCAGGTGCCGCACGACGCCTTGGCCGGGTCGAACAGCTGCGCCTTGCGCCACAGGCTCAGCATCGCTTCCTGCGCCAGATCCTCGGCCAGCGCCGCGGGCGCCCCCAGCCGCATCAGATAGGCCTTGATGCGCGGGGCGAAGTGGGCGAACAGGGCGGCGAAGGCGGCGCGGTCGCGCCCCTGGGCCACCCGGCCCAGCAAGGTGTCCAGTTCCATCGCCTGGGGATCGCGGCGCATGCGCAAAATCACCGCCCCGCGCGAAGAAAGCGCGGAAAAGCGGGAAACAGGGGAAGTCGGGACATGCGCCAACATACCGGATTCTACGCGAACAGGACTAGGATGGATCACATGATCCGAGGCCGTGCCGGCGCCGTAGCAAAAGCATGACGCAGTCGGCGATCTTCGAAGGCTGGGTGATGCACCGGCGGCTGCGGCCCCGCCACCACCGTTTCAAGTACCGGGTGTTCTGCCTGCTGCTGGACCTGGAGGAAGGCCCCCGGCTGGGCCTGCGCCTGCTGGGCTGGAACCGGCCCGGCCTGTTCAGTTTCCAGAACAGGGATCATGGCGATGGCCGCCCGCTGGCGGTCTGGCTGAACGATCTGCTGGCCCAGGCGGGGATCGAAGCCGGAGGCGCGCGCCGGGTGCTGTGCTATCCGCGCATTCTGGGCTTTGTCTTCAATCCGCTCAGCGCCTGGTTCTGCCATGGCGCGGACGGCGTGCTGAAGGCGGTGATCTATGAGGTGCACAACACCTATGACGAGCGCCACGCCTATGTGTTGCCGGTCTCGCAGGACGCACGCGACGGGCCAAGTATGGCCGACGTCCGTGCGACCAATAAAATTGTGCGGCATGGCTGCGCCAAGGCGTTCTATGTCTCGCCTTTCCTGTCGCCCGACTGCCGCTACAATTTCCGCATCCGGCCTCCCGGCGAACAGGTCGCCGTGGCCATCAATGAGGAGGAAGCCGGCGCGCCCGTCCTGACCGCCAGCTTTGCCGGAAAGCGCCGGGCGCTGAGCGATGGCGCGCTGCTTGGGATGCTGCTGGCCTATCCCCTGATGACCCTGAAAGTGGTTGCGGCCATCCATTTCGAGGCCGTGCGGCTGATGCTGAAGGGAGTCCGGCGCCATCCTCACAGCCCCAAAAGCGGCCAGTCCTCAGCCCAATAGCCCGGCGCATTGGAACTTTCCCCAAGACTGCGGCATTGTTTGGTCTGAAGCGCCGCTTCCAGGCGCGCGGGATCATGCCTTGACCTCCATCGACGCCGCCGCTGACGAGCCGGACGCCTGGTTCAAGCTGGACCCGGACGGCCACAAGCTGGCCGTGGGCGGGGACTGGACCATCGCCAGCTGCGCCCGGCTGGACCGGGAACTGACGGCGCTGAAGCTGGCCCAGGGCACCCCGATTGACGCCAGCGGCATCTCCCGCCTGGACAGCGCCGGGGCATGGCTGCTCGTGCGCACCAGCCGGGCGGGGGGCGGCGGCACCGAGCTGAACGTGCCGGAACGCTATGGCCCGCTTTTGAAAAGCCTGGCCCAGGAACCCAAGCCGGAGCCGCACAAGTCGCGCATCCCGCAGGGCTTCCGCGGCCGTCTCTACAAGATCGGCCGCGCCACCATCCTGGCCTATCACCAGGGCGTCTCGATACTGGGCTATCTGGGGCGGGTGACGGTCGAGACCGGCGAGGCCATCACCCGGCCCAAGCACAATCTGCGCATTGCCGCGATTGCCCATCAGGTGGAGGAGACCGGAATCAACGCGCTGCCCATCGTGGGGCTGCTGTCGTTCCTGATCGGCGTGGTGATCTCCTATCAGGGCATCACCCAGCTGGAGAAGTTCGGCGCCCAGCTTCTGACCATCGACGGGCTGGGCATCATCACCCTGCGCGAAATGGGCGTGCTGATGACCTCCATCATCATCGCCGGCCGCTCCGGCTCGGCCTTCACCGCCCAGATCGGCACCATGCGCGTCAATGAAGAGATTGACGCGATGCAGACCATGGGCCTGAACACCATCGACACGCTGGTGCTGCCGCGCATCATCGGGCTGGTGATCGCGCTGCCGCTGCTGACACTCTATGCCGACATCATGGGCCTGATCGGCGGCGCGGTGATGTGCTATTTCGACCTCCACGTCACCATTCCCGCCTTCCTGCGCGAGCTGCAACAGGCGCTGAACGTCAAGACGCTTCTGGTCGGGCTGGTCAAGGCGCCGGTCTTCGCCTTCGTCATCGCCCTGGTCGGCTGCTATGAAGGCTTTCAGGTCGAGCGCAACGCCGCCAGCGTCGGCCTTCTGACCACCCGCTCGGTGGTGGAGTCGGTGTTCCTGGTGATCGTGCTGGACGCCGCCTTTTCCGTCATGTTCTCGGTGCTGGGGATCTGATGGCGCCGGAAAAAGACAAAGAAAATGACAAAGACGCCGTCATCAAGGTGCGCGGACTGGTCAACGGCTTCGGGACCAAGATCATCCACGACCATGTGGACCTTGATGTGCGGCGCGGCGAGGTGCTGGGCGTGGTGGGCGGCTCCGGCTCCGGCAAGTCGGTGCTGCTGCGCTCCATCATCGGGCTAATCCGGCCGCTGGAAGGCGAGGTCATGGTGCTGGGCCAGCCGACCTCGGGCGACATCGAAAGCGCGGGGATGCGCGCGCTGGAGATGCGCTGGGGCGTGCTGTTCCAGGAAGGCGCGCTGTTTTCCTCGCAGACGGTGACGGAGAACATCCAGGTGCCCTTGCGCGAATACACCTCGATGAGCCAGGAACTGATGGACCAGATCGCCGCCATGAAGATCAACATGGTCGGCCTGCCGCCTGACACCGGCAACAAGTTTCCCAGCGAACTGTCCGGCGGCATGAAGAAGCGCGCCGGCCTGGCCCGGGCGCTGGCGCTGGACCCGGAGATATTGTTCCTCGACGAGCCGACCTCCGGCCTGGACCCGATCAGCGCCAACCTTTTCGACGAACTGATCAAGCGCCTGCAAAAAGCGCTGGGCCTGACCGTGTTCCTGGTCACCCACGACATTGACACACTGCGCGCCGTCACCGACCGCATCGCCGTGCTGGTCAACAAGAAGCTGGTGATCGGCACCATCGCAGAACTGCGCAAGAATGACGATCCCTGGATCAAGGACTATTTCTCGGGCGTGCGCGGCCGGGCGGCACTGGCGTCGGAGGAGGCGCACTGATGGAAACCAAAGCCAATTACGTCGCGGTGGGGGCCTTCGTGCTCGCCTGCGTCATCGGTCTGGTGGTGACGATGCTGTGGCTGGCGGGCGCCCAGTACAGCCAGGAATACGCCTATTACCAGGCCTATTTCAAAGGCTCGGTGACGGGCTTGGGCAAGGGCACCGTCACCCGCTACAACGGCATTGACGTGGGCCACGTCACCGACCTGCAATTCGATCCCAGCGATCCGCAGCGAGTGATCGTGACGCTTCAGGTCCAGCCCAACCTCAACATCCGCGAGGACAGCGTCGCCTCGATCGACAGCCAGGGCCTGACCGGCGGCTCGTTCGTGGAAATCGCCGGCGGCACGGCGTCATCGCCGCTGCTGGTCACCAGGGAAGGCCAGCGCTATCCGGTGATCCGCACCAAGCAATCCACCTTCGCCGAGCTGCAGCAGTCCGCGCCGGAGGTGGTGGCCAAGCTCAACGTCGCGGCGTCGCGGATCAACGACCTGCTCAACGACAACAACCGGCGCGCCGTCGCCCATGTGCTGACCAATCTGGACGAGACCACCGAGGTCATCGCCAGGCGCAGCGCCGACATTGACGCCACCCTGGCCAACGCCAACAAGGCGATGAACAATCTGGCCGACGCCTCCAACCAGCTGCGGCCGACCATGAACGAGGTCAATCTGACGGTGAAGAAATACGGCAAGGTCGCCGACGATGCCGACGCCTTCATCAACGGCGATGGCCTGGCGCAGCTTTCCGACCTGATCGGCGAGATGCGGCGGCTGGTCGCCAATCTCGACCAGCTTTCCGACCAGCTCAACCGCCAGCCGACCAAGCTTCTGTTCGGCGACCGGCGCAAGGGCTATGAGCCCAAAGGGGACGCCAAATGATGGACCGCCGCCTTCTTCTGACCGGCGCTGCGGCGCTGACGCTTGCGGCCACCCTTTCGGGGTGTGGCGGCAACCTGCTTGGCCCGCCCGACGCCGGCACCATTTATCCGCTGCGCCCGGGTTTTCCGGCCGCGCCGGCAGGCGGCGACAAGGTGAACTGGTCGCTCGCGGTGCTGCGCCCCGATGTGCCGGGCGGGCTGGACAGCGACCGCATCGCCCTGCTGCAGCCCGACGGCAGCATGGATTACTACGCCAAGGCGACCTATCCCGATCGCCTGCCCGCCACGGTGCAGCGCGCTTTGCTGGAAGGCTTCGAGGCGAGCGGACGGGTGGACGCCGTGGCGCGGGAGGAAGACGCGCTCCATGCCGACTATAATTTGCTGGTGGAGGTGCGCGACTTCCAGGCGGTCTATGCCGTGCAGGACGGCGTGCCGGCCGTGATGGTCAGCCTGAACGTCAAGCTTACCACCGCGCATGGCCGCAGGATCATCGCCGTCACCACGGTCACGCAAAAGGCCGCGGCCAGCGTCAACAGCGCAGGCGCCGCGGTCGCGGCCCTTGAGCAGGCGCTGGCGGCGGCGGTGACGCAGGTGGTGGCCTGGACGCTGGCCACCGCCCCACCGGTGGCGCCCGGCGCCTCCGCCGACTCGGTGGCGGCGGACCAGACCGCCTCCCCCGGCAGGAAGGCCGAACAGCTGCTGCACGACATGTCGCGCGGCGCCGGCGAAAAGGCGTCACCGCAATAGGGTGAGGCCGGATTGGCAAAGGTCCGATGGACCTTTGCCCGGCCGAACGCCGCAGCACCGCGCTCACGCGCGGTGTGAGGCCGGGACGGAAAGCGGCACCGCAATAGGTTCCCCCAGCCCACCAAAATAGAGGCGGGAACGTTGTGATCCGGGTCGGTGTTTCCTGAAGGATTTCGAAACACGGGAGTTCCCATGCTGAAATGGGCTTTGATTTTCCTGGTAATCGCGCTGATCGCGGGCCTGCTTGGCTTCACCGGCGTCGCCGGCGCCAGCATGGCGATTGCCAAAATCCTGTTCTTCATCTTCCTGGTGATCTTCCTGGTGCTGCTGGTCGCCGGCCTGACCATGGCGCGGCGGGTCGGATAGGAATCCGAAGATGCGTCGCCACCTCTTTGTCGCCGCTGTCCTGGTCGCCGCCGCCGCGCTCGGCATCGCCGGATACTTTTCGTCGTCCCAGCTTGCCGCCGCCCAGGCCGACATTCCCCCGGCCGCGGCGCGCCATTGCGATGATCATTGCAGCGCCGGCTGGATGGATGCGAACCTGCGTCTCGACCAGCTGCAGGTGGTGGGGACGGCGGAAAGCTACAAGCAGCGTCCTGACCACGCTTTGATGGGCCTGATCCGCATGGGCGGCCGCAAGGACGCCGAAGCGCTGGATTACGGCCTTGCCCCCATCGCCGCCCAGCTTGACGGCGACGTGCGTGCGCTGTCCTTCGATGTCGCCTTCGATCCCGAGGGCGGGGCCTACAAGAATCCCGCCGGTGCTTCCATGGCGATGGATCTGCTGCCCAACGCCTATGTCGCGGCCATGACCCGGCCCGGCTTCAAGGTCATCCATGTGCTGGATGTGGATTACAATTCCTCCTGTCTCGCCCTCAATGACTGCCTTACGCAGGTCGCCGAATGGTCCAGAGCCCATCCCCGCCACCTGCCCATCGTCATCACGCTGAAGACCAATGACACCAAAACGCCGATGCCTGGCGCGACCAGGCCGCTTCCGTGCGACGGTGCGGCGCTGGACGCGCTGGACGGCGAGATTCGCGCCGTATTCGCCTCCGCCGAAGTCATCACCCCCGCCCAGCTGCAGGGCGAATACCCCACCCTGCGCGACGCCGCCCTGGCCCATGCCTGGCCCAGGCTGGGTGCGGCGCGCGGCAAGGTGATGTTTGTGCTGGACGACAGTGCGGAAAAGACCAAGGCCTATCTGGACGAACGCGGCTCGCCGGCAGGCCGCACCATGTTCATCGCCGCAGACGAGATCTCGCCGCAGGCTGCGTTTTTGTCGATCCCCGATCCGGTGAAGAACCAGGCCCGAATCGCCGCCGCAGTGAAGGCCGGATTCATCGTCACCACCCGCGCCGATTCCGACGCCCGCGAGGCGCGCCAGGGCAAGACGGAGCGGCGCGACGCCGCCTTCGCCTCCGGCGCGCAGATCGTGCAAACCAACTTCCCTGCCGCCGATCCCGCCATCGGCAGCTATCGCGTCAGCCTGGCCGACAATGCCGAGGCGATGTGCGGCAAGCGCCTGGCGCCGGAACAGTGCGTGCGCCTTGAAGAGCCGCCCCCGCGCACCGCCATCGCCGCCGCCGTGCCCTGAAGGACGGATGGTTGACTTCGCGCCGCAACAGGCGCGTGGTCACCGGCGTCCGGCGCAACTGTTCGCCCGCGCCGTTCCCAGGAAGCCCCATGCCCGTGGAAGTCGAAACCGGCCAAAGTTGGTCCGCCTGGGTCCCCGGCCGCCAGCAATGGCTACTGGCGACGGTGGTCGATCACAAACAAGGCCAGGTGACGCTGAAGTTCGACACCCGCTATGGCCTCTGCCGCGGCGAGGACGAGTACAGAAGCGACGACGCCACCATGCTGTCCAACAGCAACCTGTTTCGCTTCGTCGCGGCCACCCTCTGAAACTGTCGGGTCACATCCCCAATGCCTCCAGCCTGACGGTGGCGGAGTTCGCCTCGCTGCGCCTGGTGGCACCCGGCTTCATGACCCGCACCATCCCGGCCGCGCATGAGGCGCGCCTGGTGGAACTTGGGCTGATCCAGTCGATCATGGGTGGTCTGATGGTGACGCCAGCCGGCCGCATGGCGGCGCGGCTTTAAGCCCGAAAGTTCCCGTGTTCCGCGCCGCGACCGCCAAGCCGCCGGTTGTAATGGAGGCTGGCGATACCCATGTCTGCATAGGCGGTTTCTGACTCCGTCCAAACCAAGGTGCATGACAATGTCAACCAACACCCCCGCCGCCGCCCTGCAGGTCCAGCCGTCCGACAAGTCGGCCGACAAGACTGCCCAGCACAAGTCGGGCGTGCAGTCGCCCGCGCCCGACCACAAGCCCGCCGCCGCACCGGCCGACGCGCCCAGGACCGCCGTCACCAAGTAATACAGATCAGGCGCAGCGGAGTGCCCTCATGACGCCGGCGCACCAGCGCCGTGTGGCGTGTTTTGGGCAAATGCCGCGCCGAGGAATGCGGCCGGTTGGTGGAAACGCCATCCGGCCGCAAACTGTTCTCGCCGTCACGCCAGCGGCACTGTCACAACAAGTTGCGCTGTCACAAAAGGATTGCCATGCCCGTTCCGCCATCAGAATTCCAGCTCAGCCGGGTCTATGCCCAGGGTTGGAACGCGGCGCGCAAGGCGCGCCAGGAACGCGCCGACCCCAGGGACGAGGCCGCAGGCCCCTATGCTGCCGATCCCGAACGCGCTCGCTGGAAGCAGGGCTTTGTCGACGGCTCGGTCTGAGCCATTTCCTTCTGTTCTTAAGCCCTTCGCGGCTTCAGTTCTTCAGCGCCTTCACCGCCTTCGCCAGCGCCTGCCAGGGGCCGATGTCCCAATGATTGGCCGCCAGCGGCGATGGTGACGGCAAAATAAACACCCGCGTCTCGCCCAGCCTTTGCGGCTGCTCGCCCGCGACCGCCTTGGGTCCCATCACCTTGCGTCCGGCATTCAGGCTGGTGAAGGCCAGGATTTTTGGCCGGGCTTTCAGGATGCGCGCCGTCAGCGCCTGCGCCGCCGCATCGCCCAGGGCCGCTTTGGGCAATTGGTGATCCATGCCGAAGTCATGTTTGGCGATGTCGGTCAGGCCGATGCCATGGTCCCACAAGCATTCGTATTCCGCCGGTGCGATCAGGCGCGGTGTCAATCCAACCTGGTGCAGCGTCTTCCAGAACCGGTTCTGGGCATGGGCGTAATAGGCCCGCGCCAGGGCCGAGGCCCGGCCCGCCGCCGTGCCGCAGAACACCAGCTTGAGGCCCGGTCTCAGCCGGTCCGGGAGAACGTGTGTGCGCAGCGCCATTCAATGGGCATGAATAAAGTCCAGCATGTCCTGGCGCAATGTCGTCCTGCCGCGAAAGCCCGGCGCCAGCGACAGGATGATGCCGATATGGCCGGTGCCGGGATACTTGATCACGTTCGCCTCGTTGCCAAAGCTTTTGAGCCGCGCCGCCATGCGGTCGGCATTGCCCGGTCCCACCACGCTGTCATCGGTGCCCGCCGTCAGCAGCATGGGCGGGCGCTTGCCATCGACATGGCTGATGGGCATCGCGTCTTCATTGTTGGCGCCGTGGAACATGTCGATGTAATCAGCATCCTTCAGCGGCAGGAAGTCATACGGCCCGGCAATGCCGATCACGCCGCGAATCCAGGACAGCGTGCCGCCTTCGGCCTGGATGAATTTTGGTTCGGCCGCCAGCATCACCGCATTGTAGCCGCCCGCCGAATGGCCGCTGACAAAGATGCGCCCCGAGTCCCCGCCATATTCGCCAGCATGTTGATGCACCCAGGCCAGCGCGCCCGCCGCGTCCTGGGCAAAGGCGGGATACTTGACCTGGGGATAGAGCCGATAATCGGCCACCACCGTGACGACGCCCTTGGTGGCGAAGGCCTGGCCGAAGGCCAGATACATGGCGCGGTCGCCGCTGGACCAAGAGCCGCCAGGGAAGAACAGCAGCACGGGCGCGCGCTGTTCCCCCTTCAGGCCCTGAGGGACATAGATATCCAGCTTCTGGCGCGGGTCCGGGCCATAGGCCAGGCCGTCATGGATGTCGTAGCCGGCGCGCGGCACCAGCAGGTTCAGGACGGGGGCGGGCGAGCAGGCCGACAGCAGGGCCGCGGCGCTGGCCAGGATCGTGGCTTTCCGGGGGATCATGGTTCCAGTACGTGCGGAACCCCTTTGCGGTTCACAACCCCTGGAGGGCGTGGCACTGTCCGGCCAACGATAAAAACAGGGGGGAGACCATGATGCTGGACCGCCGCCATTTTCTGGCCACCGCCGCTGCCGTCACCGCCGTGCCCGGCGCCGCGCTTGCGCAGGGCAAGCTGCCCTTCCGCTATGCCTATAGCGCGATTTCGTGGGAGACCGACATTGAGACGGCGGTGACGGTGGGCGAAAAACTGGGCTTTCCCGGCATCGAACCGTTCCGCCAGAATGTCGTGAACTGGCTGGACCGGCCCAAGGCGCTGAAGGCGTTCATGGATGCCCATCATGTCCGCATGGCGACCTGCTCCAATGGCGGGGGGCCGGACTTTTCGGGCAACTTCTTCGATCCGGCCCAGGCCGACAAGACGGTGGCGGACCATGTGAGGTTCGCGCGCCAGTTCCTGGTGCCGTTCGGCACTGTCAATCACTTCAAGATGAATCTGGGACCGCGGCCCCCCCGCTATGACACCAATGACGAGCAGATCAAGCGCTGCGCCGACACGCTGAACCGCATTGGCCGCGAGATATTGAAGGACGGCATCAAGCTGGCGCCGCATCCGCACGTCAATTCACTCGTGGAGACGCAGCACGAGGTCGATCTGCTGATGCAGGAGACCGATCCGGCGCATGTCTGGATGACGGCCGACACCGCCCATCTGGTGCTGGGCGGGCTGGACCCGATGGAGGTGCTGACCACCTATTGGCCGCGCATCGCGGAAGTGCATTACAAGGACGCGCCCCGCCGCCTGCGCGGCAACCGCACGGTGGCAGTGCCGCGTTCCGGGCCTGAGGCCGGTGGGCATGGCTGGTTCCGCAGCATGGTAGGGCCGGATTCGGGCGGTGTCGATTTCCCCGCCATCCAGAAATATCTGATCGCCAAGAATTACAGCGGCTGGGTGACCTTGGATTTTGACGCCTCGATGATCCCCAAAACCGGCTCGATGGAGACGCTGCTGGCCGAGAACAAGAAATACCTGATCGAGGTGCTGAAGGTGGACCCCAAGGCCAACTTCCACGCCGCCTAAGTCTGTCATTGCGTTGCACAATTTCTTGCCTCGGCATCGCCGCCCGGCGCGTTTGCGCCCGATTTTAATGCCCTCTTTTCAAGATCGCGATTTGGTGGCTTAATGCTGCATCGCACTATTGGAGAGAGTCATGGGCAAGGTCGAAACCAGCACCTTCTTCAGCCACGTCAAGCCGGGCGATACCGAATTCAAGCAAGGCGGCCTGCGTGATTTCTTCCTGTATCGCGACCTGGGGATCGCCGGCGCCACCAACGGCAAGGTGATCGCTCACCTGGTCAAGGCCAACGCGCCGCCCAGCGGCGGCACCGGCTGGCATCATCACATCTGCGATTTCCAGATTGTCTATATGACCAAGGGCTGGGCCAAGTTCATGTATGAGGACAAGGTCACGCTGGTCGAGGCCGGCGACGTGGTGCATCAGCGCCCCGGCATGGTGCATTACCTGTTCGACTATTCGCCCGACATGGAATATCTGGAGATCGTCAGCCCGGCCGATTTCGGCTCGGTATTCGCGGAGCCGGCGACGGATCATGTGCCGGCAGTTACGCCCTGGAAGTAGTTGCAGACACTTTCGCCCGCTTCGGTCCCGGCCTGGCGCTGCGCTGTTGCTACGAACCGTTCGCCCGGGCAAAAGGTCCGCGGACCTTTTGCTCGTCCGGCCTCACCCCAGCAGTGTGGGGTCTTCGGAACTGTGGCGGCGACGGATGGCGTCCAGCATGCCTTTCGGAAGCTTGCCGGAGTCCAGGATCACCTTTTCGGCTTCGGCGTCCTTCACGGCGCTGAACGGCACCTCGAAGTCGCCGGCATTCTCGACATAGACCACCAGTTCGGTCTTGAACACCTTGCGCACCGCCCCCACGGAATCCTCGCCGTCGTGGAGGAACACGTCGAAGCCTTCGCGGATAGTCTCGTGCATGGGGAACCTTCCTGGTTTGATCAGTAGTAACGCGGGATGGGGCCAACCTGTTGCGTGACATCATCGCCCAGGTCGAACATCCGTTCGTCAATATAGCACCAGCCCCAGCCTTCGGGGGGATCATAGCCCTCGATGATCGGGTGTTTGGTGCGGTGGAAATGCTTGGTGGCGTGCTTGCCACGGCTCTGGTCGCAGCAGCCGACATGGCCGCAAGCGCGGCAGACCCGCAGATGAAACCATTCCCAGCCCAGCTTGAGACATTCCTCGCAGCCCCTGGCCGAGGGCGTGACCTTTTGAATGGTATTGAGATGGGTACAAATGTCGCTCATGCCGCAGCCTCCTTCGTTCCCAGCCGGGCATGATCCTCCGGTATTTCGATGCACAGGGCAACCAGCGGCGCGACGACCCGGCATCATGCGAACGCAGATGAGAAGGACATCATGGTCCGGTGATGCCTATACCAGGATAACGCGCCGACCGGACCTTACGATCCTGCCAGCTTGGCCAACTGGGTCAGCAGCGCCTTGGCGCCCGCCAGCCGGTCGTCGGGTGTCGGCCAGTCGCGCGTCACCACGATCTTCTGGTCCGGGCGCACCCGCATGGTGGCGCTGTGCCTGGAGATCAGCCCGATCAGCGCCGCCGGATCGGCAAAGCTGTTGCCGCGGAAGGCAATGGTGCCGCCCTTAGGACCGGCATCGATTTTTTCCACGCCCGCCTGCTTGGCCAGCTGCTTGATGGCGACAATCTCGAACAGGTGCCGCACCTCGTCGGGCAAGGGGCCGAAGCGGTCGATCAGCTCGGCGGCGAAACGGTCGATATCGTCGCGGGTCTCGATGCCCACCAGGCGGCGATACAGCGACATGCGCACATTGAGGTCGGCGACATAGCTTTCCGGGATCATCACCGAGGCGCCCAGATTGATGGTGGGCGACCACTGGTCGGTAACCTGGGCGTCGCTGCCTTCCTTCATGCTGGAGACCGCTTCTTCCAGCATCTCCTGGTACAGCTCAATCCCGACTTCGCGGACATGGCCGGACTGTTCCTCGCCCAAAAGGTTGCCGGCGCCGCGAATGTCCATGTCATGGCTGGCGATGGAAAATCCCGCCCCCAGCTGGTCGAGCGATTGCAGCACTTCCAGCCGCCGGGTTGCGGTTTCGGTCAGCTTCTTCTCGGGCGGAGTCGTCAGATAGGCATAGGCGCGCGCCTTGGAGCGGCCGATGCGGCCGCGCAACTGGTAGAGCTGCGACAGGCCGAACATGTCGGCGTGCTGCACAATGAGCGTGTTGGCGGTGGGGATGTCGAGGCCGGATTCCACGATGTTGGTGGAGACCAGCACATCGATCTTGCGCTCGTAAAAGGCGGTCATCACCTCTTCCAGGACATTGGCGCTCATCTGGCCATGGGCGATGGCCGACTTCACTTCCGGCACCACGGCCTTCAGGAAAGTCTCGGCCTCGCGCAGATCGGCGATGCGCGGCGCCACGAAGAAGGACTGGCCGCCGCGATAATGCTCGCGCAGCAGCGCCTCGCGCACCACCAGCGGGTCAAAAGGCGTGACGAAGGTGCGCACCGCCAGCCGGTCGATGGGCGGGGTGGTGATCAGCGACAGGTCGCGCACCCCCGACAGGGCCAGCTGCAGGGTGCGCGGGATCGGCGTCGCCGTCAGCGTCAAGACATGGACATCGGCCTTCAGGTTTTTCAACCGTTCCTTGTGGACGACGCCGAAATGCTGCTCCTCGTCCACGATCACCAGGCCCAGGCGCTTGAACTGGATGCTTTCCGCCAGCAGGGCATGGGTGCCGATGACGATGTCGATGGTGCCGTCTTCCAGTGCCGCTTTTGTCTCCCGGGCTTCCTTGGCATCCACAAAGCGGGAAAGCTGGCGCACCTTCAGCGGGAAGCCCGCGAAGCGTTCGGCAAAGCCGCGAAAATGCTGGCGCGCCAGCAAGGTGGTGGGCACCACCACCGCCACCTGCTCGCCCGCCATCGCCGCCACGAAAGCGGCGCGCATCGCCACTTCGGTCTTGCCGAAGCCGACATCGCCGCACACCAGCCGATCCATGGGACGGCCCGCCGCCAGATCGCCCACCACTTCGGCGATGGCCTTTTCCTGATCGTCCGTCTCCTGATAGGGGAAGCGGGCGGCGAATTCGTCATAAAGGCCGCCGGGCGGTTCCAGCGGCGGCAGGGATTTGAGCTGGCGGGCGGCGGCGATCTTGATCAGCTCGGCGGCGATCTCGCGCACCCGCGCCTTCATCTCGGCCTTGCGCTTCTGCCAGCCCGCGCCGCCCAGCCGGTCGAGCTGGGCGCCCTCGTCCGAGCCATAGCGGGTCAACAGCTCGATATTCTCCACCGGCAGGAACAGCTTGCCGCCGTCATATTGCAATTCCAGGCAGTCATGCGGTGCGCCCAGCGCGTCGATCGCCTTCAGCCCCAGATAGCGGCCCACGCCATGCTCGATATGGGTGACCAGGTCGCCCGGCGTCAGCGACGAGGCCTCGGCGATGAAATTCTGCGCCCGGCGCGCGCGGCTCTGGGCCCGCACCATGCGGTCGCCCAGAATGTCCTGCTCCGACAGGATGACGAAACCGAGCGCTTCGATGCCGCGCTCGATCCCCAGGCAGGCGATGGCGAAGGCGGATGCGTCCAGCTTGAGGGCTTCGGGCCAGTCCGCGACCTTGGCGATGGGCGTGACGCCATGGTCGGACAGTACCCCGCCCATGCGCTCGACCGAGCCTTCGGTCCAGCTGGCCACCAGTACGCGGCTGCCCGCCGCCTGCAACGCTTTGAGGTGATCGGCGGCGGCCTGGAAGACGTTCAGGTTTCCGCCGGCGACGTTTGACTGGCGCTCAGGCGCGAAGTCGCGGCCCTGCCGGCCGCCCGCATCGACACTGGCGGTGGATTCCGGCGCCTGGAAGGGCGTCAGTTCGCGCAGGATGTTGCGCCCCAGCGCAGCTTTCCAGTCGGCGTCGCTAAGATAAAGCGTCTCGGGCTTCAGCGGCTTGTAGGGTGGCCCACTTATTTTATGGTCGCTCCGGATCTGGCCGACGCTCCTGGCGTGCTTGTCGTCCCTCTGGTGCCGGAACTGCTCGCGGGTCTCGTAATAATCCTGGATCAGTTCCAGCCGTGCCGCCTTGGCCTCTTCGGCCTGGTGGCCCAGCATGACGAGGCAGCGCGGCAGATAGTCGAACAGCGTATCGAGATGGCCATAGAACAGCGGCAGCCAATGTTCCATGCCCGCCGTCTTGCGGCCGGCGCTGATCGATTCATAGAGCGGGTCGTCGCCCGCAGCGCCGAAGGCCGCGACATAGCCGCTGCGGAAGCGGCTGATGGCACCGGGATTGAGCGGGGCTTCGCTGGCGGGCAGCAGCGCGATCTCGCGCACCGATTCCTTGCCGGAAAGCTGAGTCTCGGCATCGAAGCGGCGAATGGCGTCCAGGGTCGGGCCGAAAAAGTCCAGCCGCAGGGGCTGGTCGTCGCCCTGTTTCCCCGATGAGGGTGGCCACAGATCGACAATGCCGCCGCGCAGGGCAAAATCGCCCGGCTCGCGCACCGTACCGGCGCGGACATAGCCGTTGCCTGCCAGGAAGGCGACCAGCGCCTCGCGATCCACTTCGGCGCCATTCTTCGCCGTGAAGCTGGCGCCCTTGATGGCCTCCAGCGGCGGGACCCGCTGCAGCAGCGCATTGATGGTGGTGACGATGACGGCGGGCTTGCCGGGGGCGCGCGCCAGCGCCGCCAGGGTCGCCAGGCGGCGGCTTTCAATGTCGGGCTTGGGCGAGACGCGATCATAAGGCAAGCAGTCCCAGGCCGGGAACGGCAGAACCGCCAGGCCGGGGGCGAAGAATTCGATGGCGTGCTGGGCGGCGTCGGCCTGGACATCGTCCAGCGCCACGAACAGCACCGGCCCGCCGCGCCGCTGCGCTGCCTGGGCCGCCAGATAGGCGTCATAGCCCTGCGGCGCGCCCGAAACGGTCAGCCGCGCATCCTGCTTGGCGATGTATTCCAGGCGATCCACTATGAGGTCCAGCGCGGGTTCTTCTGTTCGCACACCGCCTTCAGGCCCGCGAACACGGCATTGTCATGATCCGGCGGAACCGGGACAGCACCCCGCAGCCAGGCATAAACATCCTGGTCGGGCGCAGTCAGCAGCGCCTCGAAGGCGTCCAGCCCCGCCTCGTCCAGGCCCGCCAGATGGCTTTGGGCATAGGCGCCGAAGATCAGGTCGACCTCCTTGAAGCCGCGCCGCTGGGCGCGAAACAAAAGCCGTTTCCGGCGGTTCTCCGAAGAGCCACCTTGCTGCAGGTCATCCATGGGGCGGATATAGCCATACGGCGCTTCCCGAACAACCGGTTCCGCCTATTATCGCCCCGCCATGCGGCCTTCGATTCTGTTCCCTTTGTTTGCCGATATCCGCACCCTGTCGGGGGTGGGCCCCAAGCTGGAAAAGCTGATCCGCAGGGTCGCGGGGCCTCGGCTGGTGGACCTGGTGTTCGACCTGCCGGTGGGGGTGGTGGACCGCAGCTATCGCCCCAGCCTGGCGGCGGCGGAACCTGGCCGCATCGCCACGGTGGAGGTGACGGTGCTGGACCATCTGCCGCCCAGGGTCAAAAGCCAGCCTTATAAAGTGCGGGTGTCCGACGATAGCGCCGTCATGGAGCTGGTCTATTTCCGCGCGCAAGCGGATTACCTCGAAAAGCTGCTGCCGCTGGGCCAGCGCCGCGTCCTGTCGGGCCGCATCGAGAAGTTCAAGGACCGGCTGCAGATGGCCCATCCCGACTATGTCGTGGCGCCGGAGGAGATCGCCAGCTTTCCCCTGCATGAGCCGGTGCATCGCCTGACCGAGGGGCTGACGGCGCGGCCCATGGCCAAGGCGGTGTGCGGGGCACTGGATAAGATGGCGGCGATGCCGGAATGGCAGGACCCCGCTTTCCTGAAGCAGCGCAAATGGGGCACATTCAATGCCGCGCTGGAAACTGCGCACAATCCTGTGCATGAGGCCGACCTGTCGCCACAGACGCCGGCGCGCCAGCGCCTGGCCTATGACGAATTGCTGGCCACCCAGCTGGCGCTGTTGCTGATCCGCGCCCATATGCGCGAAGGCAAGAAGGGCCGCGCCGCAGTCGCCACCGGCAAGCTGAAGGCGCTGGCGGTGGCCGCCCTGCCCTTTGCGCTGACCGATCCGCAACTCGTGGCGCTGGCCGAGATCGAGGCCGACATGGCGAGCGAGCGGCGCATGTTGCGGCTGCTGCAGGGCGATGTCGGCTCCGGCAAGACCATCGTGGCGCTGCTGGCCATGCTGGGGGCAGTGGAATCGGGCATGCAGGCAGCGCTGATGGCGCCCACCGAGCTGCTGGTGCGCCAGCATCTGGCCTCGCTGGAGCCCTATGCGCGCGCCGCGGGCGTCCGGCTGGCCTGTCTTACCGGAAGGGAAAAGGGGGCGGGCCGTGAGGCGACGCTCGCCAGGTTGGCGGCGGGCGAGATCGATATTCTGGTCGGCACCCATGCTTTGTTCTCGGAAGACGTCACGTTCAAGGATCTGGGCCTGGCAGTGGTGGACGAGCAGCACCGCTTCGGCGTGCATCAGCGCATGCAGCTTCAATCAAAAGGCAAACCGGCGGACGTGCTGGTGATGACCGCCACGCCCATTCCGCGCACCCTCGCCTTGACCGCCTATGGCGACATGGATGTGTCCAAGATCACCGGCCGCCCGCCGGGCCGCAAGCCGGTCGAGACGCGGGTGATGAGCGCCGACCGGCTGGACGAACTGATCACCCACCTGCGCACGGCGCTGGACCGGGGCAGCCGCGCCTATTGGGTCTGTCCGCTGGTGGAGGAATCCGAAAAGATCGATTTGGCCGCCGCCGAAGACCGTGCCGTAATGCTGCGCGAACGTCTGGGGCTGAATGTCGGGTTGATGCATGGCCGGATGAAGGCGGCCGACCGAGATGCCGCCATGGCCGCCTTCAAGGCGGGCGAGACCCAGATTCTGGTCGCCACCACGGTGATCGAGGTCGGGGTCGATGTGCCGGACGCCACCATCATGGTGGTGGAGCATGCCGAGCGTTTCGGGCTGGCGCAGCTGCACCAGTTGCGCGGGCGGGTGGGACGGGGCAGCGCAAAATCGTCCTGCATCCTGGTATGGCACGAGCCCCTGGGCGAGACCGCCAAGGCGCGGCTGAAGACCATGCGCGAAACCGATGACGGCTTTGTCATCGCGGAAGAGGATCTGCGCCTGCGCGGTGCGGGCGAAGTGCTGGGGACGCGGCAATCGGGATTGGAGGAATTCCGCATGGCCGATCCGGCGGTCCATGGCGACCTGCTGGCCGTGGCGCATGACGATGCGCGGCTGGTGCTGGCGCGCGACCCGGACCTCAAATCGGCGCGCGGCGAGGCACTGCGCACCCTGCTTTATCTGTTCGGGCGCGACGAAGCGGTGCGTTACCTGCGGACTGGCTGATATTGCGACCGCATCCATGAGACTTTAAAGGAACGCCATGGAACGATTTTCCTGTGATGCCGCCGTGATCGGCGCGGGCGTGGTGGGGCTGGCGGTGGCGCGGCAGCTGGCCCAGGCCGGCCTCGACGTGGTGATCCTGGAGAAGAACGATCACTTCGGCATGGAGACCAGCGCCCGCAACAGCGAGGTGATCCATGCCGGCCTCTATTATCCCCAAGGCTCGCTGAAAGCGCTTCTGTGCGCGCGCGGGCGCGAACTGCTCTATGACTTCTGCGCCAGCCACGGCGTGCCGCACAAGCAGATCGGCAAGCTGATCGTCGGCCAGGCGGGCCAGGAGGGGCAGCTGGCCGCCATCGCGGCGGCGGCGCGCGATAATAGCGTGGAATTGCAGCCGCTTACCCACGCCGCTATCGCGCGGCTGGAGCCGGAGGTGCGCGCCGATATTGGACTTTATTCGCCCAGCACCGGCATCATCGACAGTCATCAATACATGCTGGCGCTGCTGGGCGACCTGACCCTGGTGCGCGATGCCGAGGTATTGCGGGCGGCGCGGGGCGGCGATGGCTGGACGCTGACGATTGCCAGCGACGGCGAACGGATGGCGCTGGAGACGCGGCTGGTGGTGAACGCGGCGGGCCTGTGGGCGCAGAAGGTGGCGGCGCGGATCGAAGGTTTGCGCGATGTGCCGCCGCTTTACCTGGCCAAGGGCAATTACGCGTCGCTTTCCGCCAAGGCGCCATTCCGCCACCTGGTCTATCCCCTGCCCGAACCGGGCGGGTTGGGCGTGCATGTGACCCTGGACATGGGCAGGCGCGCCCGCTTCGGTCCCGATGTCGAATGGCTGGAAACGCAAGACCCGGCACAGATCGATTACACGGTGTCCCCTGGCATCGCCCCCCGCTTCGCGCCCCAGATCGCGCGCTGGTGGCCGAGCATACGCGAAGAGATGCTGACGCCCGATTATGCCGGGGTGCGGCCCAAGCTGGCGGTGGCCGGCGCCCCCAATGCCGATTTCCGGATTGACGGCCCCGCGGTCCACGGCTTGCCTGGACTGGTGAACCTGTTCGGGATTGAATCGCCGGGACTGACCGCCTCGCTCGCCATCGCCGAGCAGGTTGAAAACCTGCTGGCCTGAAATCCGGTGGATCAGGCGGCTTCGGTCTCGGTCGCGGGCTTCTGGCGCACATGGCTGTTGATGGCGCGCAGGCCGGGATCGGCCTCCAGAAGCAACAGCACGTCGCGCAGTGATGCCTCGCCCGGTGCCGCGCCCAGCCGGTCGTAGACCGTGCGAATGAATATCAGATCCTCCTCGGTGTCCACGCTGAGACGGGCCGGCGGGAAGGCCAGTGGCGGATATTCGTCTACCCATGTCGTCTTGACATGACCGGGATTGCGTTTGAACCAGCTTGTCACATGCTCGCGCGCCACCGGGTCGTCCGCGGCATTCGATGTCAGCCAGTCCAGCGCCCGGCGGGAAAAGGCGTCCGCGCCTTCATGGGCGCAGGCGGCGCCGTCGGCCATCTGCACGAAATCGCCGTCTTCCCGCGCCAGCGCCTGCAGCAGCGTGTCCATCAGGCCAGGATCAATCAGCGGTGCGTCGCCGGTGATGCGCAGCAATGCCTGCGCGCCGGTGGCGTGCGCAGTCAGCCGATAGCGCTCCAGAATGTTCAGCAACGGTCCGCGAATGCACAGGACGCCTTCATCCCGGCAGAAGGCTTCGAGCGCATCGTCACGCGGATCGTCGGAGGTCGCGACCACGACTTGGTCCACATGGCGGCATTGCGCGGCGCGATGAATGATGTGCCACAGGATCGGCCGGCCGGCGACCGGCATCAGCACCTTGCCCGGCAGGCGGGTGGACCCCATGCGCGCCTGGATCACCGCGGCGGTGGTCATGCGGCGGGTTTCCAGGTCTGGCGCAGGTGGCGCATGGGGCGCAACCCGTCGGCGGGGTCGGCGCGCCATTCCCGGTCGGCCAGTTCGGCGGGTACCGGCTCTTTAAACCCTTCGCCATCGGCGGTCATGCCCTGCCGGATGCGCGCGATCACCGGCGCGATCTCGTCGGGCAGCCAGCAATGGCCGGTATGATATTCCTCGCCGGTGCCGTCGAGATCAAGATGCAGCTCGACGGTCTCGGCGTTCCAGTGATGCACGGCGCGCTCGATGACGGCGGGGGCGCGCGAATGGTCCGACCAGCCGATACGTGCCCCGGTTTCGCGGCGGATGGCGGCGATGGCCGACAGGTTGTACTGCTGCGGCGGCGACGGATAGGCCGAAACGCAATGCAGCACCGTGATATCGCTGGCACCGGCGGCGCGAAGCGTGTCCACCGCCGCCCTGATTTCCGGCATGATCGCCATGCCGGTGGAGATGATCACCGGCTTGCCGGTGGCGGCGCAGGCCTTCATCAGGTCGCCCCACAGAAGCTCATAGGACGCCACCTTGTAGAAGGCGACATAGGGCTCCAGCTCCGCGACCGCTTCCAGATAGAAGGGGGTGCAGGAGAATTCGATGCCGCGCTCGGCGCAGCGGCGGGCCAGCGGCTCCAGATGCGCCAGCGGCAATTCCCAGGCAACGCGCTTGGAATGCTGCGGGCTTTTCTCCAGGATTTCCGGCGCGAAAAGCTGCGCCACGCGGAAAAGCTGGAACTTGACCGCGTCGAAGCCGCAATTCGCCGCCGCGTCCACGAAGGCCAGACTGCGGCCCAGGTCCCGGGCGTGGTTGCTGGAGACTTCCGCGATGAACTTGACCATTCAGGCCTCCGTTATCCCCTTACGAAGTCACAAATTGCACGCGGGCGATGGCGCTTTGCGCCGCCGCCACCGCTTCGGCGCGGGTGGCCGCGCAGGAAATCACATAGCCCACCCGCGAAGGATGGTTCTCGGCGGCCGCCACCGCGTCGCCGGGCCGCGCCCAGACGTCCACCTTGCGAATCGCGCCGCCCGCAACCGCATCCAGCCCGCGAATGTCGCGGATCACGCCGGGCGCGGGAAAGAAATAGCGCTGTGAGGTGGCGAGGCTGCGTGTCGGCGTGAAGCGCGCCGCATCCACCGGATTGCCCACCGCCATGTCCACCAGGATGTCCACGATATCCACGCCGGTGGACCAGGGCACCTTGTCATAGCAGAAATTGCCCCCCGACAGCCGCGCCGCGATCTCGATCACATAGGGCTTGCCGTCCTCGCCCATGATCATGTCGCCCTTGGACGGGCCCCAATCAATCCCGAGCGCGCGGGTGGCTTTCTCGAATTCGGCCTCGATCAGCGCCTTGGCGGCATCGTCCAGCACGGTGGGGATGTCGCCGCCATCCTCGACCATGAAGGGTACGGCGTCATCCTGCCGGGAATAGTTGCGGTCGGCAAAGCCGGTGCAGTGGAATACGCCATCATGCATCAGTCCCTCGGTACTGATCTGCAGGCCGGAGACGAATTTTTCCGCGATCACGCCACCGCCGAACGAATAGCCGCTGGCATAGGCAAAGGCCGCGCCCAGATCCATGCCGGCCGACAGGCGCTGCACCCCGCGGGCGCCGGAGGAATCCACCGGCTTGACAATAATGGGATAGCCGACCTTGGCGGCGAAGGCCTTCAGGTCGTCGGCGCTTTCGATGCGGGCGAAGGCCGGCACATTGACGCCATCGTCCCGCAGCTTTTCCTTCATGTGCAGTTTGTGGACGCACAACTCGGCGACTTCGACCGGGATGTGCGGCGCGCCCACGATTTTCGCCGCCGTCGAAACCATGTGCGGAATGTCGCTGGCGATGGTCATCACGCCGTCAATCTTCGAGGGATATTCGCGGACAAACTTCAAAATGGCGTCGCGGTCGCGGATGCTGACCGGGTAGAATTCATCCGCCAGCGCGCCGGCGGGCGCATTGGGGTTCATGTCCAGGGCGATGATGCGAATGCCCTTGGGGCGCGCGGCCTCGAACGCCGCGACCTGCTCCTTGCCAGCGCCCAGGATCAGCAATGTCTTCATGACATCAGCATCCCGCCATTGATGTTCAGGGTCTGGCCGGTGACGTAAGCCGCCGCGTCGGAGGCGAGATAGATCACCCCGGCGGCGATCTCCTCCGGCCTGGCGATGCGGCCCAGCGGAATCTGCGCCGCCTTCTGCCTGCCCCCCTTCGATCTCAGTTCTTTGGCGATCATGGCGGTCTCAACCAGTCCCGGCGATACCGCATTGGCAGTAATGCCGTGCGGCGAATAAAGCCGCGCCAGCGAATGGGTCAGGTTGATCAGTCCGGCCTTGGCGGCGGCGTAATGAACCTGGCGCATACCGCCCCACTGCCCGCCGATGGAAGCGATATTGACGATGCGGCCCCATTTCCGCGCCGCCATGCCTGGCAGAATTTCCTGGGCGGTGATGAAGGCGCCGCGCAGGTTGACTGCCTGCATGCGGTCCCAATCGGCGTCGGTGATGCGCTCGAACGGCTTTTCCTGCACCAGGGCGGCATTGTTCACCAGAATGTCAATGTCGCGCCCGAACTGCTTTTTCACGGCGGCTATGGCGCGCTGCACCGAGGCGCGGCTGGCAATGTCGATCTTCACGGCACAGGCGTCGCGGCCCTTGGCGATGCGCTCGGCGCCCATGCGGCTGGTATTGTAGCCACAGGCGACGCCATAGCCGGCATCCAGCAGCGCCAGCGCCGTGGCCCGGCCGATGCCGCTGCCAGCGCCCGTCACCAGCGCCACGCGCTTTTTCATGGCGCGAACGACCATTCGGTGGACATCTTGTCCAGCGTCTGCCCACCCAACAGCATGGGCAGGACGTCTTCTTCCGGGTCCACATGGCAATGGATCAGCACCGGGCCGGGGCGGTTCAACGCCTCAGCGAGGACGCGTTCCAGCCCGTCCTGCGCCGTGATGGTCACCGCATCCAGGCCATAGGCCCGCGCGATGGCCGCGAAATCGGGATTGGCGCGCTTGCCGGTCGAGGGATCGGACTTCCACACCTGGCGCTGGAACTGGGCCACGATGTTGAGCGCGTGATTGTCCAGCACCACGATCTTGATGTCGAGATTACTCTCGGCGATCACCGCCAATTCCTGGATGTTCATCTGCAAGGACCCGTCGCCGACAAAGCAGACCACCTTGGCGTCCGGATCAGCCATGCGCGCGCCGATGGCGGCCGGCAGGTCGTAACCCATGGTGCCGTGGCCCGACGAGGTCAGCAGCATGCGCTGCGGCAGCGCGAAATCGAAATGGCGCGGCACCCAGACCTGGTGCTGGCCGACGCCGGTAGTGACGATCACCTTGCCGCTCAGCGCGGCATTGGCGGCGGCGATGATGGCCTGCGGCTTGGGCAGCTTGCCGGGACGGCCCGGCCGCAGCGGATATTGCGCTTTCCAGTCGTTGATCTGCTCCAGCCACGGCGCCGTGTCGGGGGTCGCGCCGCGCCGTTCCAGAGCGCGCGCCAGCGCCGCCAGCGCCACGCGGGCGTCGGCATTGATGGAAAGGTCCAGTGGCACGCGGCTATGGTTCAGTTCATTGACGTCCAGATCAATGCGGGCGATGCGGCCCTTTTCCACCGTGCGGTTCGGCAGGCTGCCGGTCTGGCGCAGATGGAAGGTGGTGCCGACCCCGATCAGCAGGTCGCATTTGTGCATCGCCATGTTGGCATACTGGCTGCCGGCATAGCCGCACATGCCCAGCGACAGCGGTGCATCCGACGGATAGGCGCCCATCCCCGGCATGCTCATGGTGACGGGAATACGGTATTTGTCGGCCAGCGCGCGCAGCTCCGGCCAGGCCTGGGCGGCGACCACGCCGCCGCCGGCCAGGATTACCGGGCGGCTGGAGCCCATGATCCATTGGGCCAGAATCTCGATGCGCTCGCCCGGCACGGCGGGCACCACTTCGGTGTGGCGCGCCACGGGCTTCAGGCGGTTCAGCGCAATGGTCCCGCGCTGCACGTTCATCGGCAGGTCCACCACCACCGGCCCCTGGCGGCCGGATTCGGCGAGATGAAACGCCTCCTCCAGCGCCGACGGCAGGTCGGCGATATCTTTCACGCAGAAGGCAGCCTTGGCGACGGGCGTCATCAGGTCAACGGTATCAACCTCCTGGAAGCCGCGCTGCTTGACCGGCAGGTCGCCGCGCATGTCGGCGGTGCCGACCTGGCCGGTGATCACCACCATGGGGATGTTATCGTAATAGGCGTCGGCGATGGGCGTCACCGCATTAGTCACGCCGGGGCCGGAGGTCACCATGAACACCGCCGTCTCGCCGGTAACGCGGGCATAGCCCAGCGCGGTATAGCCGGCGCCCTGCTCGGTGCGCGGGCAGATCACCTCGATGCGCGAGCGTTTCTCGATACTGTCCAGGATCGGCGCGATGGTTCCGCCGGGGAAGATGAAGACTTTGCGGACCTGGTGGCGCAGAAAGGCGTCAAGCACCAGGTCGGCGCCCACCACTTCGGGTACGGTCTGGGTCAGGGCGGATTCGACTATTGACATGTGACGACCATTTCCAGATTTCAGCCCGCACGGCCCAGAATGACAAATTCACGCCCGATGCCCTGCGCCGCCCAGCCCGCCGCCAGGGCGCGCAGCCGGGCCGGATCGTGGGTGAACAGCGCGGTCTCGAACGCCTTGCGCTCGGCATGGCAGGAGCGGCCGACGCAATCGTCGCCGACATAGTTGCGGCCCGCCAGGATGAAGCTTTCCAGCGGATAGCTGGTCTCCAGATGAACCGGCTCCAGCCGTTGGGCGCGAAACAGGCGGCTGACCGATGCCAGGTCGAAATAATTCAGGTGGTGTTTGGGCACAATCCACCACGGCTTGAAGTCCATCTTCTTCCACAGCAGCATCTGCAGCGGGTTGAAATCGTTGGGCGAGGTGACGAACAGGATACCACCGGGGTTGAGCATGCGCCGGGCACCCTGCACCAGCGCGATGGGATCGCTGAGATGCTCCAGCACCAGATTCAGAGACACCACATCGAACTTCCCGTGGTCGGCGACCTTGCCCGGTGTGAAGAAGTCGTTGACCATGGCGATGCCGCGCGCGGCGGTGTAGTCGGCGGCGCGTTTCGACGGCTCGAATCCCAGTACGTCCCAGCCGCGGCGTTGTCCGGCCTCCAGGAAGAAGCCGGGGCCGGAGCCGATGTCGAGCAGGCGGCGCCCCGGCGCGTGGCTCTCCAGCAATTCGAAGTAATGGCCGTAGCGCAGCATCCACCAGTCCTTGTCGGACTCGGCGCGGCTGAAATAGTCCGGGCGTTCCTTCTCATAGAACTCCCCGTCATAGAACTTGCGCAGGTCTTCCTCGCTGAGCAGCGGATCAATGTGGCGGAAGCCGCAGGACGCGCATTCGATCACGTCATGGCCGTCAACCGTCGCCAGCACCGGACCGTGGTGCCGGGCAGTGTCCATCAGGCGTTCTGCGAGGTGCATCGCGAAAGATTCCCGTCTGGCCGGACGGAGACAGTCTCCGGCCGAAGAATGCCCATTTTTCAACCTTTTCGTTTACGGGGGATTAACGTTAACCGGCTTTGATGGCCCTGATTTTAAAGCCGGAATAGCCATGGCAGCCCCCGCCCTTCGCCAGCAGACCCTGGATTCCCGCGCCGGGGCGGATGCCCGCATGGAGGCTCTGGAAAAGCTGGAAGGCCTGGTGGAGGACGTGGCGCGGGAAAAGAACCGCCGCCGCTCCAACATCGCCCTCAAGCGGGGGGTCCGCCACTGGCGCCGGGGCGACATCGTCAAGGGCGGCCAGTGGGCGCTCAGGGCGACCGAGGCCGATCCCGGCAATCCCAAGGCCTTCCATGTCCTGGCCATGGCGCTGGAGCGCATGGGCCACCTGCACAAGGCCCTGATCACCTATGAACGCGCCTTTGAACTGGACCCCGAGGATCCCGAACTGTTGATCAATCTGGGCCTCACCGCCTGGAACCTGAAATACAAGGACGGCGCGGTGAAGATGTTCCAGCTCTACATCGCCGCCTGCCCGGAATCGCCACTGGGCTACAACAATCTGGGCGGCATCCTGGCCGACATGGGCAACCCCGAACTGGCAATCAATACCCTGCGCGACGCGCTGACAGCGATGCCGGACCAGGCGATCCTGTGGAACTCATTGGCGACCGTGCTGGCCGAGGAAGGCCGCGCCGACGAAAGCGTGATTTTCTATGAGGAAGCCGCGCGGCTGGAGCCGGGCTTCGCCCGCGCCTACCACAATCTGGGCTACGCCTATCAGCACCTTTCCCAGTATGACAAGGCGCTGGCCTGCTACGACAAGGCGCTGGAACTGGTGATTGACCCGGCCGAACGGATCGAGACCACCCATTCGCGCAGCATTTGCCTGATCGCCATGGGACGGCTGGAAGAAGGCTTCCGCGAATATGAAATCCGCAACAATGATCGTTTCCGCTGCTACTTCCACCACATGATCGAGGCGCCGCGCTGGCAGGGCGAGGATGTGACGGGAAAAAAGCTGTTGCTGGTCGCCGAACAGGGCCTGGGCGACGAGATCATGTTCTCCAACATCCTGCCGGACGCGCAGGAAGCCGTCGGACCGAAAGGCAAGCTGCAGATCTGCGTGGATCCGCGCATGATCCCGCTCTATCAGCGCTCCTTCCCCGCCGCCCAAGTCGGCGGCTATGACGACCGCGTGCTGATGGAGATGGACGGCAACAAGGACCTGCGGCTGATTCCCTTCGCCTCAGGAGAGAACAAGCCCGATGTCTGGGCGCCGATGGGTTCGGCGCTGCAATATTATCGCAAGTCGCTGGCCGACTTCCCGCGCAAGGCCTTCCTGGTGCCGGACCCCGAACGGGTCGCGGGCTTCAAGGCCGGGCTGGCTGCCCTGCCCGGCAAGAAGGTCGGCGTCTGCTGGCGCTCGATGATGCTGACCAACAAGCGTGGCAAGTATTACGCCTCGCACGAGTTCTGGGGACATATCCTGCAGACGCCCGGCATTACCTTTGTCAGCCTGCAATATGGCGATTGCGCCGACGACATCGCGGCCTTCAGGGAAAATTTCGGCGTCACCCTGCACCAGGTCCAAGGCCTGGACCTGAAGAACGACATTGACGGCACGGCGGCGCTTTGCCAGGCGCTGGATCTGGTGCTTTCGGCCCCCACCGCCGCCGCGCACACCGCGGCCGGCGTCGGCACCGAGACCTGGCTGATCTGCGCCGGCCAGGGCTGGCCGCAACTGGGGACCAGCGATTATCCCTGGTATCAGCGCGCCCACACCTTCGCCAGCGAACGACTGCTGGAATGGGACCAGGTGGAGGCCCGCCTCGCCGCCGAACTGGCCGCGTTCGCGGCCGGATAGATGGGACTGCTGGAAACCCCATCATCGTTCCGCGGCGAGGATGCCGCGCCCGGCCCATGCGCCGTCTGCCGCGGCGGCGCGCGGGAAGTCCTGCAAACGCAGACTCTGGCCCTGTTGGGCCGCGACGCCCCCTGCACCATTCATTTCAGCGCCTGCCGGACTTGCGGCCATCTGCAGCAATGGCCGCCGGTGCCGCCCGACCTGATGGCCTATCACTACCGCAGCTTCGCCACCTATGAGCTGTTTGGCGAGCCGGAAAAACTGCGCGCCGCGCCGCCCAGCCGCCATGCCGCGCGGTTTCTGTCGCTGGCGCGCGACATCGGCCTGACGCCGGGCCGCGCCTATGAAGTGGGCTGCGCGTCCGGCGAGATGCTCAACCAGTTCCGCCGCGAAGGCTGGCGGGTCGGCGGCTGCGATCCCTCCCCCTCCGCCATTGCCCAGGCCAAAACGATCTTCGGCATCGAATCCGACCTGGGTGGCGAGGAGGACACACTTCCGCGACAGCAGGGTCTCGACCTGATCCTGATCTGCCATGTGCTGGAGCATCTCTACGATCCGGCGGCGGCGCTGGCCCGCATCCACGACGCCCTGGCGCCCGGCGGCATGCTGATGCTGGAAGTGCCCTGCGCCACCGCCATAGACCTGCTGCCGCCCGGCTGGTTCACCTTCGAGCATCTGCACTACTACCAGCCGGCGATCTTGGAGCGGCTGCTGGCCCGCGCCGGCTTCGAAGTGGTGGAAATGCGCATCGCCATGCGCGCCGAACATTATCCCGTCATCGCCGTCGCGGCGCGCAAGGCCGCGCCCGTCCAGGCCGAGGCCGCCTGCAACGCCGAGGCCGCGCTGGCGCTGGCGCGGGACTATGTCGCCCGCGATGCCGCTTTCTGGGCCGGTACCGACCGCAAGCTGGCCGACATCACCGGCCCGGCTTTCATATATGGCGGCGGCATCCATACCGCCCAGTTGCTCGACCATACCGGGTTCGCACACCGCGCGCGGGTCATCGCCATCGCCGACCGCGATTCCAAGAAATGGGGCCAGACCCTGGCCGGTCATCCCATGATCAGCCCGGCACAACTGTTTGCGGACGAACGCGACGCACCGGTGATCATCTCGTCTTACGTCAGCGAGCGCGCCATCGCCCGCGCGCTGCTGGACGGCGGCATCGCGCGCCAACGCATCCGCACCCTCTACCACGCCCTTCCGGCCTGAGATCGGGCCGTGCTCAATCTCTTCGCCCTCTTCCATCTCAACCTGGCCTTCTCCTCCATCGAGGACGAGAGCCACGCCACCGTGGTCGCCAATTGCTACACCCCGCTGCTGGACCTGGCCGAGGCCCATGGCCCCATCGGCATCGAGGCCACCGCCTATACCTTGCAGGCCATCGCGGCCTGCGATCCCGGCTGGATCACGCGGCTGTCGGCGCTGACCGGGACGGGCAGGATCGAGTTCGTCGGTTCGGGCTACAGCCAGATGATCGGGCCGTTGGTGCCCGCCGCGATGGTGGCCGCCAACCTGCGGCTGGGCAACGACGCCTATCAGAAGATGCTGGAGTTGAAGCCCCGCATCGCGCTGGTCAACGAACAGGCCTGGTCGGGAGGCCTGGTCGGCCAGTATCTCGATGCGGGCTATGAAGCGCTGCTGGTAGACTGGGACAATGTCGCCAACCATCACCCCGATTGGGACGCCGAGTACCGCTACCGGCCGCAGCGCGCGCTGGGCGCGGACGGCCGCACCATCCCCATCCTGTGGACCAACACCGTCGCCTTCCAGAAAATGCAGCGGCTGGCGCATGACGACATCGGACTGGACGAATATCTGGGCTTCGTTGCCGGACAGCGCGGCGGCGAGCGTGTGCTGTGCCTCTATTCCAGTGACGCGGAAGTGTTCGGCTTCCGCCCCGGCCGCTACCGCACCGAAGAAGCCAATGCCGGCGGCGCTGAATGGGGGCGTATCGCTTCGGCCTTCAAGAGCGCAGGCCAAATCGAAGGGGCGCGGCTGGTGACGCCGTCGGCGGCGCTGGCGGCCGGGATCGGCGGCAACGTCCTGCGGCTGGAAACCGCCGTCTATCCCGTGCCAGTCAAGAAGCAGCGCAAATACAATGTCACCCGCTGGGCCGTGACCGGTCGCGACGACATCGGCGTCAACGCCGCTTGCCAGCGCATATTCGCCGCCCTGTCGAAAGCCAATGCGCCCGATGCCGAGTGGCGCGAACTGTGCCGGCTGTGGGCCAGCGACTTCCGCACCCACATCACCCAGAAACGCTGGGAGAAATTCTGCGCCGACCTTACGGCGCTGGAACAGCGGTTGAACACCGCGCCGCCGCTGCCCCTGCCCCCGGTGCTGGGCGAACCGGTCGAAGAACGCTACATCACAATCGAAACTCCGATGGTCAGGGCGAAGCTCGATCGCCGCCGGGGACTTGCTATCGCCAGCGCGGGCTTCGCGCCGGATTTCACGTCCCTGGTCGGCGGCATTCCGCACGGCACTTTCGACGACATCGCGCTGCAGGCCGACTGGTACACCGGCGATTGCGTGTTCGAGGCGCCGGGCGAGCACAAGGTCACCGACCTGGAATGGGCCAAGACCCGTATCATGCGTCATGCCGGTGGCGCGGTGACGGTGGCGGGCGAGATCGCCACGCCGCTGGGTCCGATCCTGAAGCAGATGACCTTCCGCGCCGATGCGCCGCGGATAGACTTCGAGCTGGAATTCCAGTGGGAATCCTGGGGTCGCGGCGCCTTGCGGCTGGGCCATGTCACCCTGCTGCCCGAGGCTTTCGACGCCGGTACCCTCTCCTTCACCACCTGCAATGGTGGCGGGCCGGAGACCTTCGCGCTCGCCGGGCAGACGGTGGAGCATGGCGCGGCGGTATCGTTCCTGGTCTCGGCCGGTTGCGCGCTGGGCATGACGGAAGGCTGGCTGGAACTGGCCGACAGGAACCGCAGGGTGCGCGTCACGGTGGACCGCCAGACCGCGCCACTGGTCGGGCTGATCAATCACCGGGACGCGAACGGCAAGCTGTTCTGCCAGTTGCTGCTGTCGGCATTGGAACTGGATGACACCCGCAAACCCGCGCCTTATCGCGAGGGGCCACGGCGCTTCAGTTTCTCGGTCATCGGCTAGGCGTTGAGGCGTTGCAGAGAGCCGCGGAATAGCGAGCCACGTCCGATATGGCCGCTAGCCGCATCTAACCGTTGTTCACTGACCTGCCCCGGCCATGAACGAAAAAATGGCCACTGCGCCGATGCCATGATGAGACTCAAGGAAATTTCTATTCGTTCAGATATGATCTCGTCGCGTGCCTGCGGGCCTGAACCGTTTGCGCAGCGAGAGCAATGGCCGTTCAACGCCATAATAGGAAGCACATGCCAGCAGAAAAGAACCCGAAAGAAAAACCAGCGAGAGCCGGACGCCGGAAACATAGGGACTGATCACAAAAGCGACCAAGCCATGCCAAACATACAGAGAATAGCTCAGCCGTCCGACCCAGACGATCGGCGGCCAGTTCAGGACGATCCCCAGCAATCCGGATTTTTGCCGGAATACGGAACTCACAATCAAGACCATGACAAAGAGGCCCATGAACAGGTCTCGAAAAACCAGCTTGCCCAGCGGCGGCGCTTCTTTGACGACCAGAAACGTCAGGCCGAGCAAAAACCCCCCGATCCAGTGACGGCCCAGCGCCAAGACCATGTTTGGGCGAAGCTCACACAACGACGCGAGCAGGACTCCATAAGCCAGGGAGTCCATGCGCAGTTCCGGATGCATATAGAAATATTGCGGTCTCAGCAGCGGCGAGATGAACTCGCCCTCGACGAAGCGCAGCGATACCGCAATTAGTATGCAGCCCATCGCCACTGCGGCCAGCCGCCGCGGCGTGCGAACCAGCAAAAGAATTACCGGGAAGACGAGATAAAACTGCTCTTCGATGGACAGCGACCAAAACCGGCCGATGGGAAGAAGCGATGTCTTTCCCAATGCCTCCAGATGCGGCAAATAGAAATTACTAAAATAGAACAGCACCGACAGCGGCGCCCACCAGGAGAATTCCGTCCCCTGGATCAGCGCCAGCGCACACACCGCCGTCACGTAAAGCACCACCACGGGGTAGAGCCGCAGGGCGCGGCGGATATAGAAATTTCGCAACGAGATTTCGCCATGCCGTTTCTGCTCGGCAAGAAGAAGCCGGGTGATGAGAAATCCGCTGATGACGAAAAATACGAAGACGCCGTAACCGCCCGGCACCAGGTGCAGCCCGGCATGCTCGGCCAGCACCAAAAGGATGCTGAACGCCCTTAAGCCGTCCAGCGCCGGGAGGAGCTGATCGCTTGCCGTAAGGAATGGTACCGCATCCGGCGTGGCCGACGTCGAACTGCTCATTCCCAGCGGCGCGTCATCGCTGCCCCCCATGTCACACCCGGCAACACACTAATGGCGGGCGGCGCATATAACCAGACGAATCACCGGCATTGCCATTCGATCTTACGTCGATGAGATATGGTAATATCTCAGGCGGTCGCTCTGGCGAGTGCATCCGCGACACGGCCGACATCAGCGCGGGTCATGGCCGGAAACATCGGCAGGGTAAGAATGCGGCGGCTGACGGCTTCCGCTATCGGGGCAATCCCGTTGCGATAGCCGCGCTTCTGATAAAAGGAATGCCAGTAGACCGGCGCATAATGCACATTGGCACCGATGCTCTCGCCGCGCAGGCGCGCGAAAACCTTATCGCGGTTGATGTCTTCAGCCAACTGCACAACATAAAGATGATAGGCGTTGGTGCGGTCCTTACGCGTGACCAGAGGCGTCAGTTCAGCCATACCCGCCAACGTCTCGTCATACCAGGCTGCTACCTGCTGGCGCGCCGCGACCCATCGATCCAGCCGCGAAAGCTGGGCCAGGCCCAGGGCGCACTGCACGTCCGGCAGGCGGTAGTTGTAGCCCAGCTCGGCCATGTCATAGGCATGCGCCCCGGCCTTCTCACGCGAGCGGTGATCGCTGTCGATGCCGTGGTTGCGGAAGCGGCGCATATGGGCCGCCGTCTCCACGCCGTCGGTCACCGCCATGCCGCCTTCGCAGGTGGTCATGTGCTTGACCGGATGGAACGAGAAACAGGAAATGTCGGCCAGGGTGCCGGTCTTGCGGCCTTTATAGGTAGCACCCGGCGCATGGCAGGCATCGGCGATGATAGCGATGCCGCGATCGCGCGCCAGCTCGCGCAGGGCGTCATAGTCGGCGGGCTGACCCGCATAATCCACCGCCACGATGGCCTTGGTCTTCGGGGTGATCTTCATCGCCACCGACACCGGGTCCAAAAGCAGCGTGTCGGCCTCGACATCGGCGAACACGGGGGTGCCGCCTTCATAGATCGCGGCATTTGCGGACGCAGCGAAGGTGATGGCCGGCACAATGACCTCGTCGCCCGCACCCACGCCTACGGCACGCATGGCGCAATGCAGCGCCGCGGTGCCGCTGTTGACGGCGACGCCCTGGGCCGCGCCGCACTGGGCGGAAAAGGCCTGCTCGAATTCGGCAACGCGCGGGCCGGTGGTCAGCCAGCCGGAGACCAGGGCCTCGACCACCGCCTTGATGTCGGCGTCGGCGATTTCCTGTTTGCCATAGGGCAGGAACGGGGCCTCGATGGCCCCTTCGTCCTGCGGAGGAGCGCGGTCAGGCATAGGCCATCTGCAACAGAAGCTGCAGGCCGCGGGCGTCCAGTTTTTCCGGATTGGAGTCGCTGGAATAGCTGAAGCCGTCGGCCACGGGATTGCCGCCGCGATGCAAGTATGCGTCACGCGCGGCATTGGCGAAGCTCTGCAGGATCACATAGCGGTCTTCCAGCTCGACGGTGCAGTGCGCGTCGTCGGCCGGAATCATGGTCTCGTGCAGCTTTTCGCCGGGGCGGATGCCCACGACATGGGTTTTGTGCAGCGGGCTGACCAGATGGGCGAGCTGGGGAATGGTGGTGGAGGGAATCTTGGGGACATAGATCTCGCCGCCCTTCATCATCTCCATGCTGGAGAGCACGAAATTGACGCCCTGGGTCAGGGTGATCCAGAAGCGGGTCATGCGCTCGTCGGTGATGGGCAGGCTGTCGGCGCCGTCCTCGATCAGCTTCCTGAAGAAGGGCACCACGCTGCCTCTGGAGCCGAAGACATTGCCATAGCGCACCACCGAGAAGCGGGTGCCGTCGGCGCCCGCCAGATTGTTGGCGGCGACGAAGATCTTGTCCGATGCCAGCTTGGAAGCGCCATAGAGATTGATCGGGTTGGCGGCCTTGTCGGTCGACAGCGCCACGACGCGCTTGACCCCGGCACGGATGGCGGCGCTCACCACATTCTCCGCGCCGAAGACGTTGGTGCGGATGCACTCGAAGGGATTGTATTCGGCGGTGGTGACCTGCTTCATGGCGGCGGCATGGACCACGAAGTCCACGCCGTTCAAGGCCATTTCCAGCCGGTCGCGGTCGCGCACGTCGCCGATGAAATAGCGGATGAAGGGATACTGCGCCGGGGGGAAGTCCTGCTGCATCTCGAACTGCTTGAGTTCGTCGCGGGAAAAGATGATCAGGCGGCGCGGCTTATAATTGGCAATCACCGTCTTGATGAAATGTTTGCCGAAGCTGCCGGTGCCGCCGGTGACCAGCACCGACTTGTCGTTCAGGTCCATCCAGGGCTGCGAGAAGTCACGCAACTGGTTCAGGACCGGCGCCGGCGCGGGCGCGATTCCGGGCGCGGCGAGGGCGAGAGCGACGGAGGGAGACATGCCTGTTAATCCTATTGGACCAACGCAATGTGGAGCAGGCAAGGTTAACAGCGACCCAAGAAATAACTAATGGGAGATTAGTGCAGCCAATAGGCTGTTAAGGTAGCACGCACCGCATTGTGCGGATGGCCCATACCATCACCGCTATCCCTTGTACCCAGGCGGCGATGGGCGACAGCAGGCTGCCCGGCACGGGCAGGAAAAGCGCCGCCAGCGGCCCGCCCTTCAGGACCATTGGCACCAGCAGGTACAGCGCCGCCAGCACCGCCAGCGCCGCGAAGTCGCCTTTGCCCCCTGCGATGCGCCCAAACAGCACGAACACCGCCACATCCCGGGTCAGGAAGCCCAGAATCGCCAGCACGGCAAGCCCCAGCCCCGGCATGCCGGTCTGGTGGCCGGTTGCGACCAGAAGCGCCAGCGCCAGCCCGACGACGAGGGTCGCGCCATAGCTCAGCATCCAGGCATCCAGGCCCGCGAAGGCGCGCCACCACCGCCCGGCCCGCAGTTGCTCACCCAGCCAGCGCAGCCGCACTGGGTCCTTGGGCTCCAGAAACACCATACTGTAGGCCGAGCCGATCAGCGCCAGCGCGCCCAGCATCAGCCGCAGCGCCGCGCCTTGCGGCTCCATCGCGCTCAGGCCGGCAGGCAGCATCGCGGCGAACCCCGCCTGATAGAAGAAAAGAAAGAGCAGCCAAGCCAGCCAGACGAACGGTCCGTTGATCAGGCGCAACTCCGTGCGCATGGCCCGCCAGCAGCCCGCCAGCGCCCAGGCGGTGAACAGCACCAGCGAGACAAGATGAAATTGGGTGCTGTCGAAGGTCAGGCCCCACCAGTCGAGCGCCTCGCTGCCCGTCAGGATCTCAAAGGACCGCCATAGCGAATGGAAACTATAGGCCGCGGCGATGCCCGCGACCTGGCAGAGGAATGTATCCAGCCGCCAGTTGCCGGTATTGCGCCGGACCAGCACCAGGCTGGAGAGCAGCGCCACGGCCTGGGCGAGCAAGGCCAGCAGCAGCATGGTCGCACCTTGCGTGAGCGCCGCGCCCGCGCCCTGGGTCCGCACGATCGGCCACAGCACCGCCGGCAGGCATAGAAGGCCGCCGAACCAGGTATGGATGGTGGCGCCCAGCAGCTTGCCCCACACCATCTCGACCGGGCCGATGGATGACAGCTTCTGACTGTCCCAGGTGCGCTCGCGAATTTCGCCCACCACCGACAGGGCGGCGCTGCGCGTACCCCACAGCACGGTGAAGA
Source organism: Rhizomicrobium sp. (assembly GCA_035549455.1). GTDB lineage: Bacteria > Pseudomonadota > Alphaproteobacteria > Micropepsales > Micropepsaceae > Rhizomicrobium. The sequence continues at coordinate 41,842 of DASZQW010000002.1, forward strand.
ACCAGTAGATCAATTGCGCGACATAGGCGGCGCCGCCGCCGAACGGGCTGACGGACAGGGCCGCAAACACCAGCAGCAGCACACCGGCGATCAGCGCCAGGCGGAACGGCGTGGCTTCCAGCCAGAGGTTGCGGACGAATTCGGGGTTCATGACCTCACCCGGGAGAAATAGACCTCTTCCAGGTTGCGGGCATCTTCGGTGAAGTCCGACACCGCGAAGCCGTCCTGCACCAGGGCCGCCAGCAGGCGGCTGCGCGCGTCCGCCCCGCCCGCCAGCATCGCCACCGCGTGGCGGTCGCTGCTTTCCACCACCGTGGCCCCGGCGCGGGCCAGCGCTTCGGCCAGCCCTGGCTGCGACACAGCCAGGGTGACACGCAGACCGCCTTTGGCGCCCCGCAGGGTGATCGCCTCGCCGCCGGCGATGCGGCCATGATCCACGATCACCATGCGATCGGAATAATCCTCCAGTTCCGCCAGGATGTGCGACGACACCACCAGGGTCATGCCGCCGGCCTTCAGCGCCAGCAGGAGCTGCGACAGGTCGCGGCGCGCCTGCGGGTCCAGCCCCGCCGCCGGTTCGTCCAGCAGCAGCACCGCCGGGCGGTGGACGATGGCCTGGGCAATCGCCAGGCGCTGGCGCAAGCCCCGCGACAGGGTACCAGCCGGCTGCTCCATGCGGTCGCTCAAGTCCACCTGCGCGGGCGCGGCGTCGGCCGCGCCCGCCGCCCGGCCCGGCGC
>DASZQW010000003.1:0-161332 GCA_035549455.1 Rhizomicrobium sp.
CCTTTGCCGACCTGGTGGTCATAGCGAAGGAATTCTACCCGATCCCATTCCGAACTCGGCCGTCAAAGCCTTCTGCGTCCATGGTACTGCGGCTCAAGCCGCGGGAGAGTAGAACGCTGCCAGGTCTGCCAAGGACTGAAAACCCAGAAACCCGCCAACACAATTCAAGAAAGCCCCGGCTTGCGAGAAATCGCACGCCGGGGCTTTTTCGTTTGGCGCCCATCCGCGCGTCGGCCGGTCTTCAGCTTGGGGTGATCATCGACTTGGGGTGATCATCGAGACGGCGGAAACCGCCATCCCTAATTGTTCAGCGCCTGCCGGGTCAGATCCTTGGCGATGAAGCCCGAAATGGGATAGACGTGCGCGCCGAAGCCGCCCGAGGGAATGTCCCACACCCTCACCCGGCTCCAGTCATTGTTCTTGCTGACGTCCAGCACCGGGGTGTCGTGGTCGATCTCGCCCTTGTTCTGCCAGTTGGCCTGGTCGACGATGATCTCGCGCGGGCTGACGATGTCGGTCACCACCGCGACATGGCCCCGCTTCAGCCGTTTGGAGCCGGAAAACACCATCACCGCTTTCTCGACCGGGTACGAGGCGCGGACATAGAGATTCTTGGCGCGGTCCCACCAGTGCCGGGCATCGCCGAACACCGCCAGGCCCGAACGCATGCGGGCATATTCCACGCAGAACAGCCGGCGCAACGGCGTTTCCACCGACGGCTTGACCGGATCGGGCAGGGAAGGCGCCGCCATGTCGGTATTGAGGGTCACTTGCGGCATCACGCGCGGCGCCAGCGCCGGGCGCTGCGGCGCCGCGATGGTGACGGGTGCGGGATCGGTGGGATTGTTGGCCTGGTCGCCGCCAAAACCCAGGAACGAAATCACGTCATGGGTGACGCCCGCGACCTGACCGGTCAGCTGTGTCAGCGGCCTGCCTTCGGACGCGTGCGCACCCATGGGGACAAGCAACGTCACGGCAACGGCCACACCGGTAAAGTATTTCGACACGCCCATGACCCGCTTTGGTGAATCCCGGCTTCGCCCGGGTGGACATGCGGTGCGCGGTTTTGCCCCCCGACAGCCTTGTCCGACCCGGACTAGAGCAAGACTTCGACGCCGTACAAAGACGTTTCCTTGCCACGGGTCAGTGGCATTTGGGCAACATTAAATCATTGGAATCGCTAGCTTTTCCAGGTCTATTGCGACGCAGCATCACGGCATGCCAGCATCGCCGCAACTGGGGGTTTTCATGGAATTGCTGGGCTCGCCCGCCCGCACCTTGGGCTCGATCGTGGCCTTCATGCTGGCCGTGATCCTGCTCGCCACTTTGGCTTACATGGGCGCGGGCTGGAGCTTCGCCGACGCCAGCTACATGGTGCTGCTGACGATCTATACGGTCGGCTATGGCGAAGTGCATCCGATCGACACGCCCTATCTGCACAGCGTGACGGTGGGTCTGATGATCCTGGGCTGCACCGGGATGATCCTTCTGACCGGCGCGCTGGTCCAGTTCCTGACCATCACCCAATTGCAGCAAATCCTTGGAGGCCGCCGCGTGAAAGCCGAGATCGACAAGCTAGAGAACCATGTCATCGTGGTGGGCTTCGGCCGCATCGGACTGATGCTGGCGGGGGAACTCAAGGCGGGCGGCGTGCCCTTCGTGGTGCTGGAGCATAGCGAGCAGAAGGCCGCCGATGTGCGCGCTCGCGGCTATCTCTGCCTGGTGGGTGACGCCACGGACGAACAGTCCCTGACCAGTGCCGGCATCGCGCGCGCCCGCATACTCGCCACCGTGTTGCCCAACGACGCCGCCAATGTTTTCATCACCTTGTCGGCGCGGGCGCTGAATCCGGGAATCGAGATCATCGCGCGGGGCGAGGCGGTGGCAACCGAATCCAAGCTGATCCAGGCGGGCGCCAACAAGGTGGTGCTGCCTGCCCATATCGGCGCGGAACGCATCGCCGAGCTGATCCTGTTTCCCGAAACCGCGCGCATGCTGCGCGAAAGCGCCAAGTTCAGCGAACTGGAACGCACCCTGCGCGGGCTGGGACTGGAGATGGAGGTGATCGCCGTGCCGCAAAAGGGCGCCTTGACCGGCCTTTCCATCGAGGAGATGGAAAACCGCGCCAAGGGAAAGTTTTTTGTAATGCAGCTGAACCGCCATGGCGGCGACAGTTTCACAAATCCCGACCGCGCCTGGAAAGTGCATGGCGGCGATGGCGTGGTGATCGTCAGCCGCACCGGCGGCGCCAGCGCGCGGGCGATGTTCGAAGCGCCGCCCGAAAAGGTGCGGGCCGGACGCGCGACGTTCTGAAAACAAAAAAAGCCCGGTGGCAACACCGGGCTTTTTACATTTTGCGCAGGCCCTTCGCTCACGCTACGGGCGCTCGTCGCTCAAAATGGTCCGCCGGACCATTTTGTCCGCCTGTGGCGGACCGCGCCTCTCTACTTCGCCGCCACGATGGCCAGGCTCTTGTCCACATGCTGGTCGGGCGACAGGCCGTCGGTCTTGGACGACAGCGCCGCCAGGATCTTGCCGTCTTTGCCGATGACATAGGTGACGCGCTCGATGAAGGCGTGGCCGATCTCGTCGCCCCGCACGTCCTTGGCGCCGTCCCTGGCGGCGCCGACATTCAGGTCATAGGACTTGGCGATAGCGGTGTCGGCATCCGAGGCGATGGGGAACTTGCCGGCGCAGAAGTTGGGATCGGCGCTGAACACTTTCAGCCGGTCCAGACTGTCGGCCGATACGCCCAGGATTTGCGCACCGGCGCTGGCAAACTTGCCGGACTGTTCGGCGAAGGTATGGGCTTCCAGGTCGCAACCGCCGGTATAGGCGCTGGGATAGAAATACACGACCACCGGACCCTTCTTCAGCGCATCCTTCAGGTGGAAGGTGAAGGGCTTGCCCCCCAGGCTGCCCTGGGCGGTGAAATCGGGCGCGGCATCGCCGGGCTTCAGGGCGGCAAGGGCCGGGGTGGCCAGGCAGGCAGCCATCAGGCCGATCAGGATTTGTTTTTTCATGATGTCCTCTTTTCGGAAATAACACGGCCAGCCTAGCACGGGCCGGGGCACAGCGTTAGGCTGCCGCCACCGAGTCATCCGCCAGAAAAGCGAGGCAATTACCATGGCCAAGGGTCAACAGCGCAGCAATCGCGAGAAAAAGAAGCCAAAGGCGAATGCCGGGTCCAAGAGCAAGCCGGCCCCCACGCCCTTCGCCCTGCCGCCCCTCAGCATGCAGCGCGGCAAGAAAAAGCCCTGAGTCCATGGCGGTCCAGGCGCTGGAACATGTCACCATCCGCTGCGCCCAGTTGCAGCGCACCCGCGATTTTTATGTGGAATTGATGGGGCTTCGCGAAGGGGCGCGGCCTGACTTCCCGTTCCGGGGCCACTGGCTCTATCTGGGCGATGTGCCGGTGGTGCATCTGGTCGAGGCGTCGGACAGCGCCGGTGCCTGGGGCCGTGACGAAATTGTCATTCCCAAGGCCGCGGACGGCACCGGCAGCTTCGACCATGTCGCCTTCCGAGGCGATGACTTTGCCGCCATGCGCGCCCGGCTGGCGGCGGCGGGTATCGCCTTCAAGGAGCGGCTGGTGCCGGGCGGGGCGCTGTCGCAGCTTTTCGTGCCGGACCCCGAAGGCGTGCTGGTCGAGATCAATTTCCGCGCCTGATGCGGCCTTCAGTCCTGGCTGTCCGGCCCGCGCCGCTTGATGTCGGTATAGGGCGTGCCGTCGGTGTGGCTGTAGATCGCCGGCTTGCCGTGGCCGTTATGGACCAGGTCGATGTCGGGATAGAAGGCCTGCTCGCTCTGCAGGCGGGTGCCGACTTCCAGCACCACCGCATCCTTGTCCGAGCGGTTCTGCAGGTGATGGCCGTCTTCCGCCCCCGCCTTGAAGCCGGCGCAGTCGCCCGCCTTCAATATTTCCTCGCCCGCATTGGTGACCAGCACCACTTCGCCTTCCAGCACATGCACGAACTCGTCGCTGCCGGTGTGCCAGTGGCGCTGGCTGGACCAGACACCCGGCGGCAGCCGCAGCATATTGACGCCGAACTGGGTCAGGCCCGCCGCGTCGCCCAACCGGCGGCGCGCCCGCGCCCGGCAGGGCTGGTCATAGGGCGGCGGATAGAGTGTGCCGGTGTGAAGCGGAAGGTTTTTAACGTCAATCCGCTTCGCCATGGTCAGTCTTTCGCCCGCTCGACATAGGCGCCATCCTCGGTCATCACCACGATGCGGGTGCCGGCGGTGATGTGGGTCGGTACCATGGTCTTGACGCCGTTGGACAGAAGCGCGGGCTTGAACGAGCCGGAGGCGGTCTGGCCCTTCATCACCGGCTCGGTCTCCATCACTTCAAACGTGGCGCGCTGGGGAATTTCGATCGAGATGGCGTTGCCCTCGAACATTTGAAGCTGCACGTCCATATTCTCGGTCAGATAGGGGGCATAGTCGCCCACCACATCGCCCGACACGTGAATCTGGTCGAAGGATTCGGGCTGCATGAAGATGTAATGGTCGCCGTCCTGGTAGAGATACTGGAAATTCTGGTGCTCGACAAAGGCCTTCTCGATGCTGTCGGTGGTGCGCAGCCGCTCCACCGTCTTCACCCCGTCCGAAATGCGGCGCATCTCCAGATGGGTGACGGGCGTGCCCTTGCCGGGATGGATGTTCTCGGCCGTGATCACGAGATAGAGCTTGCCCCCCTTCTCGATGACATTGCCTTTGCGCACAGAGCTGGCGATAACCGAAACCACGGGAACCTCACGAAAATTCGGGCTTATTGGAAAAGTCTGGCCGGGCTATACCAGCCCGGATAAAGGACTTCAAATGCCCTGGTGGGACGCCCAAAGCCATGCCGATCGCCGCCCCCTGCTGCTGACGCGGGGGCGCCTGAAGACGGCGCTGCGCGGCTGGTTCGAGACCCAGGGCTTTACCGAGATCGAGGCGGGCGCCCTGGTGGCGTCGCCGGGCAACGAGACCCATCTTCATGCCTTCGAGACCAGCCTGACCGGACCGGACGCCCAAATACGCCCGCTCTATCTTCACACCTCGCCGGAATTCGCCGCCAAGAAGCTGCTGGCGGCCGGGGAGACGCGGATCTTCGATTTCGCCCGCGTCTTCCGAAATCGTGAGCGCGGCCGCCTGCATGCCCCGGAATTCACCATGCTGGAATGGTACCGGGCGCGGGAAGATTACGAGAAGGGGATCGAGGACGCCCTGGCGCTGTTGTGGCTGGCCGCCGATGTGGCGGGCGCCGAACGCCTGCGCCACCGCGGGCTGGAATGCGACCCCCACGCCCCAGCCCAGCGGCTGACGGTGGCGCAGGCCTTCACCCATCTGGCGGGCATCGATCTGCTGGCCACCCTGTCGGATAGCGGCATGGGCGACGCCGACCAGTTGCGGGTGCGCGCCCGGCGCGGCGGCATTGATGTGGCCGACGATGACGACTGGTCCGATACCTTCGCCAAGATCCTGACCCTGCGCGTCGAACCGCGGCTGGGAGTCGGCCAGCCCACCATCCTGTATGAATACCCTGTGTGCGAGGCGGCGCTGGCGCGGGTCAGCCCCGGCGATGCCCGCGTCGCGGAACGTTTCGAGCTCTATGCCTGCGGCGTGGAGCTGGCCAACGGCTTTGGCGAGCTGACCGATGTCGCTGAGCAGCGCGCCCGCTTCGAGACCGAGATGGCCAGGAAGGCGCGGATCTATGGCATCCGCTATCCGCTGGACGAGGAGCTGCTGGCGGCGCTGGCCCATATGCCGCCCGCCAGCGGCGTGGCGCTGGGCTTTGACCGGCTGGTGATGCTGGCGATCGGCGCGCCGAACATCGATTCCGTGCTGTGGACGCCGCTGCCGGAATAGCCGCTTTGCGCGATTAAGGGTGGTCAAAAACCGCCCGCAGGCTAGGTTTTGCGCCATGACGGACACCACCGCCGGCAGAAACGTCCATAACACCAGCTTCGCCGTGCTGGTGGCGATCGGCGTCTGCCATCTGCTAAACGACATGATGCAGTCGCTACTGCCGGCGATCTATCCCACCCTCAAGGCCCAGTTTCATCTCAGCTTCGCCCAGATCGGGCTGGTAACCCTGGCGTTCCAATGCACCGCCTCGCTGTTCCAGCCGGCGGTGGGCTATTTCTCCGACCTCAAGCCGCGGCCCTATTCGCTGGCCATCGGCATGGTCTCGACGCTTATGGGCCTGCTGGTGCTGGCGATGGCGGGAAGTTACGTGGTGCTGCTGCTGGCCGCGGTCTTTATCGGCCTGGGCTCGGCGGTGTTTCATCCCGAGGCCAGCCGGGTGGCGCGCATGGCCTCGGGCGGCCGCCACGGCCTGGCGCAGTCGGTATTCCAGGTCGGCGGCAATACCGGCCAGGCGATCAGCCCGCTGACCGCGGCGCTGCTGGTGGCGACCTATGGCCAGCGCTCCATCGTCTGGTATGCGGGGTTGGCGCTGCTGACGATCGTGATCCTGTTCAACATCGGCCGCTGGTACAAGCATCACGGCCTGGCGCGCATCCGCGGCGCGGCGCCGGTCAAGCACCCCGACCTGTCGCGCCGCCAGGTGCGGATTGCGCTGGCGGTGCTGCTGCTGCTGATCTTTTCAAAATTCTTCTATCTGGCCAGCATCTCGAGCTATTACACCTTCTATTTGATCCACACTTTCGGCATGTCGGTGCAGAGCGCCCAGGTGCATCTGTTCTTCTTCCTGGGCGCGGTGGCGGCGGGTACGCTGCTGGGCGGGCCGCTGGGCGACCGCATCGGGCGCAAATATGTGATCTGGTTCTCCATCCTGGGGATGCTGCCCTTCACCCTGATGCTGCCCTATGCCAACCTATTCTGGACCGGCATCCTGTCGGTGATCATCGGCCTGGTGATGTCCAGCGCCTTTCCCGCCATCGTGGTCTATGCCCAGGAACTGCTGCCGGGCCGGGTCGGCATGATCGCAGGCCTGTTCTTCGGCCTGTCCTTCGGCCTGAGCGGCATCGGGGCGGCGGTGCTGGGGGCGCTGGCGGATGCAACCTCCATCGCTTATGTCTATAAGGTCTGCGCCATCCTGCCAGCCATCGGGTTGCTGACCGTGTTCCTGCCCAACTTCAAGACCAGAAAATGACGATCGCCCCGCGCGGTCTGGAACAGACCGCGCCAGACATCGAACAGGTGGCCCGCCGTTATCCGGTGGCGGTGTCGCCGCATCTTCTGTCGCTGGTCGATCCCGCCGATCCCAACGACCCGATCGCGCGCCAGTTTCTTCCCAGCCTGGACGAGCTGGTGACGCTGCCGGATGAATTGGCCGATCCCATCGGCGACGCCGCCCATTCGCCCGTGCCGGGCATCGTCCATCGCCATCCGGACCGCGTGCTGTTCAAGGCGGTGGCGAACTGTCCGGTCTATTGCCGCTTCTGCTTCCGCCGCGAGATGATCGGCCCCGGCAGGGAGAATGCGCTGTCGCCGGAGGCGTTTGAAGCCGCGCTGGCCTATATTGCCGCGCAGGACGAAATCTGGGAAGTGATCCTGACTGGCGGCGACCCCTTCATCCTGTCGCCCCGCCGCATGGCCGACATCACACGGCGCCTGTCGGAAATCGCACATGTGAAGGTGATACGCTGGCATACCCGCGTGCCGGTGGTCGATCCCGAACGCGTTACCGACGAACTTGTGGCGGCGCTGCATGCGCCGGGGGCCACCACCTGGGTCGCCGTCCATGCCAATCATGCCCGCGAATTCGCACCCGAGGCGCGCGCCGCCATCGCCCGGCTGGTGGATGGCGGCGTGCCGCTGGTCAGCCAGTCGGTGCTGCTGAAGGGCGTCAATGACGATGTGGAGGCGCTGGCGGCGCTGATGCGGGCCTTTGCCGAGAACCGCATCAAGCCCTATTACCTGCATCATCCCGATCTGGCGCCGGGAACCTCGCATTTCCGCGTTGATATCGGCGACGGCCTGGCGCTGATGGCGGGCTTGTGTGCGCGCCTGTCGGGTCTGGCGATGCCAGCCTATATGCTGGACATCCCCGGCGGCTTCGGCAAGGTGGCGCTGGAATCGCACAATGTGGAAAAGACCATGCAAGGCCATCGCATCCGCGATGCGCGCGGGCAGTGGCACGACTATCTCACGGAGCATGGGCGCGGGCCGGAGCGACCTACATAGACGGCTGAACAGACTTGCCGCCCAGGCGCTTGAAGAAGGCGCTGACCTTGTGGCGGAACTGCTCGCGCCGCACCACGCCCATATTCGTCACCCAGTTAAGCTGGATCACCCGGCGCGGGCCTTCGAAGGCATGGAAGCCGTGCCAGGCATTGGGCTGGTTGTGGAAGATCAGCAGGGTGCCTTCGTCCGGCGGCACTTCGGCGATCACATCCTCCAGGTCGTGCGGCCCGCGCAGCAGCCGCAGCCGCCCGGCTTTCGTCTCCCAGGCATTGTTCATGTAGATCAGCACGGTGATGATCTTGGTGCGGCTGTCGGTGTGAATCTGGCCGTCGCGCGCCGCCGAGACGCCCCGCGCCGTCACCATGGTGGGCCGGCCTTTCAGGTCGATGCCCAGTTTTTTTTCCACCAGCCGTGTGAATTCCGTACCCTGGATGGCGGCGATGAAGTCCGCGAAGGCGGGGCCGAATTCCAGCGTCGGCAGCGGAAACGATCCGGGATGGGTCACCAGCGGATAGTCGGCGTTGATCGCCGCCATCGCCTCGGGCTTCACAAAATGCGGCACCATGGCATGGGCGAAAGGCGCGCGCGTTACGGGCGCGGCCTCGAACGCTTCCAAGTCTATCGGCATCGGGCGCATGTCGCGGACATACTACCACGGTCGTGAAAAGGCAAAGATTGAAGTGGATAAAACACCGGCATTTGGAAAAAAGAAGGGGCGGGCGCGAATGTCCGCGCGCCCGCCCCAATCTCCGGAACTCTAATTTTGCCCCTTAGAATTCCGGAGCAACCCTGTCCGGTCAGTTGGTGTTGTAGTGGATGATCTGCGAGGTGTTGCCGATCGCGCTGGACGACATGGCGACCGTGCCGCCGACATTGCCGGCCGCGACGTTCATGTTGGAGACCGAGGCCGAGTTGTTCAGCTGGCGCGAAGAGATCGGCATGTTCGGGGCGTTTGAGTCGGCCTCGAAGCTGTTGCTGATCGCCGAGCCCTGGAACACGGCATTGCCGGCCACGTTGGTGACATAGGCGCTGACGCCCGAATAGGGATCGCTGGCATGGCATTCCTGGTTGGAATGAACCGCGGTCAGGACCGGATCGGTGGAGACGCTGGCGCCGTTGCACAGGACCTGGTTCTGCACGCCCACGCTGCCCCACACATTGTTGGCGTCGAGGGAGACGTTCGAGCCGATGGTGGCGCCCGCGCCGACGATCTGGTTGTTCTGAACGCGGGTGTTGTTCATGGTGGTGACGTCGATCATGTTGCCCGCCGCCGAACCCTGGGCGACGACATCGCCGCCCACCGTGTCCACGACGCCGGTCAGGTTCGACCAGTTGTTCTGCAGGTTGATCTGGTTGTTGAGGATCTGGCTGCCCGAACCCTGCGACGAGGAGTCGTTCCAGGTGCCGTACTGGTCGCTGCCGGCGCCGCCGGCGAAAGCCGCCGTGGCCGAGAGGGCGATGAGGGCGGAAGCGGCGAGAAGGGTCTTGAAGGTCTTCATGGTGGGGCTCCTGAAAATTCGGTTGGTTTGGTTGTCTGTTGCTTAAAGATGGTTCGGTTTAGAGACCGCCGCGCAGGCCCCGCATCCCCGCAGGCTCGGCCGAGACGTAACCGCGATAGGGCTGGTTGCGGCCGGCGTCGCTATAGATCGGGGCATAGGCCGGATACGGCGCCGGCTGGTAGGGGGCCGGACCATAAGGCTGCTGGTAGGGCTGGGGCGCATAGGCCGCCGGGGCGTAGTAGGGCTGCTCACCGGCTTCGCGCAGGGGATCGGCATCGGTGCCCAGCGGGATGGCGCAGGCGCCCGGGGCGCGATAGATGCGGGTGATCATCTCCAGGGTGGCGCGTTCGATCACCGAGCGGACGGCAAGCTGGATCGGCTCCAGCGCGCTTTCGCCCACGCTGACGTCGAAGAAGTTGGTGCCCAGGAAGTCGAACACGCCGGCCGAAACCTGGCGGCCGATGATCTGCTTCTGGTAAGAGATCACGTCGGCCACTTCCAGCGTGTTGGTGTTGACCAGGCGCAGGTCCAGGCCGACATTCATCACATACATGCTGCCGCCCGCGGTGCCGGTGGTGGCGTTGGTCGCCGTGCCGCCGCCATTGCCCGAAGCGTTCTCCGAGCGGATGTTGAAGTTCAGCTCGGTGATGCCGCCCACGATGTAGTAGTCGGAACCGGGGATCGAACCGGCCAGGATGCGGCGATAGTCGCCGGGCGCGGGCTGAGGATGCTGGTCGTCGCCGATCAGCTTGTTGTTGGCATACTTCAGTTCCATTTCGGCCACCGAAGTGTCGAAACGTTCCACCATGTGGACGCCGGCCTTGTTCAGGGCGCTCATCTCCATCAAGGCGGCGCCGGCAGTGACCTTGCGGCCCGAGCCATCGGATTCGGTCTTGCCGGTATAGTCGGCGATCTGGCCGACCGCGATGCGCACCGGGCGCTGGCGGACAAAGCCGGCCATGCAGCGCAGGGCCGCGGAATAGGGGGTCTCGTTGGAGATCACGGGCGCACCGCCGATCGGCGAGGTGTAGCGGCCGACGCTGTCCGGATAGGGGCTGATGCAGCCTTCCAGAGCCAGGGCGGCCACAAAAAAGGCCAGTGGCTTGAGGAGGTGTTTGCGGGCGATGCGGTTCATGGGAGGGGCTTCCCTTTTCCTAACTTCTTAGTGCGTGTTCAGTTCGGCGGTGGCCGTCTGGTTTCCGTTGTTGATCTGGGTCGAGTCGAGGATCGTCGTATTGTGGCTGCCGACCACCACCACGTTCAGCTGATTGCCGATGGCACTGGCCTGCCCGTAGGCATTTGCACTGCCCGTGCCAACTCCGCCGGCATAGGCCGACTGGCCGCCGCTGTTGGAGGCGTACTGGGCCGAGGTGACCTGGCCGTTCACCATGGTCAGGTTGCCGTTGGCGTCGCGCATGGAATAGGCGGAGGCCGTGTTCATGTTGGACGAGCCGTAACCGTTATAGGCGGCCGAATTGGTCCAGACCTGCGCCTGGGCCGCAGGGGCGGCGGCCAGCGAGATCAGGACAAAAGCGGCAATCTTGGTCAGGTGCGTCATGGCGGGGCGTTCCATTTCTGTTGACCCCAACAGAGCAACCGCCATGCCAGTCTCTTAATCGCCGTTAGGGCTTGGCTGTGCCGTCCCGGCACAGCTCCATGCCGGAAGCCGCGCCAAACCCGGCTTTTCTGCGACAAAGGGGGCGGGGCCTGGGCTTGGGTTGGTTCCGGGGCGGCGTCCCATGCCCGCCTTTGTCCCGAAATGGGCGCGGTCGCGCGCGGCCCGCCGGCGGTCCCGGCGTCCCGCTCCGGCACAGGCCCGCGCTGGCGAAGCGGCGCGAAGCGCCCTAGATAGGCGCATGGCCTTCCTGCAGCCCCATCCCCCGCGCCAGCCCATCTTCCGCGCGCCTGCCGTGGTGATCTGGCTGATCGCGCTGCTGGCCGTCCTGCATGCCGCCCGCATCCTGCAGCCCGAGGAGCGGGCCAACGATCTCGTTTACCAGTTCGGCCTTTACCCGCTGCGCTACAGCCATGCCTTTCTGCAAAGCCACATGGCCAATCCTGGCACAGTGTGGGAACGCGCCGTGCCGTTTGTCTCCTATATGGGATTGCATGGCAGCTGGACCCATCTGGCGATCAACAGTCTGTGGCTGCTGGCCTTCGGACCCATCGTCGCCCGCCGCTTCGGCGCGGCGCTGTTCCTGGCCTTCTTCCTGATCTGCGGCGTGGCCGGGGCGCTTTGTTACCTGGCCTTCAACTGGGGTTCGCCGGTGCCGGTGGTGGGGGCGTCGGGCGCCATCTCGGGCCTGATGGCGGCGGCGTTAAGGATGCTGCCGGGCCAGACACCCTGGGCGGTGCCGGAGGGGGCGCCGCTGGCTCCGATCCTGTCGCGCCAGATCCTGATCTTTTCCGGCGTCTGGGCCGCGATCAACCTGCTGGCCGGGATGACCGGGTTCGGCATGGGCGGTGAGAGCGGACTGATCGCCTGGCAGGCGCATCTGGGCGGCTTCGTCGCCGGGCTTTTGCTGTGCGGACCGTTCGACCTGCTGCGCCCGCGCATTACAGATGCGCCCCTGGACAGCTAGCGTGAAGGTTATTCGGCCGGGGCGACCGCTGTACCGCCGCTGCGTCTGCGGCTCTTCAGGCCGCTCGAAAAGCGGTCGAGATAGGTATAGATCACCGGCGTGATGTAAAGCGTCAGGAGCTGCGACAGCAGCAGGCCGCCTGCCACGCACAGGCCCAGGGGCCGGCGCGTTTCCGCGCCTGCCCCGCTGCCGAAGGCGATGGGCAGGGTGCCCATCAGGGCCGCCATGGTGGTCATCATGATGGGACGGAAGCGCGTGATGGCGGCCTCATAGATCGCCTGTTCCGGCGGTATGGAAGCATCGCTGCGCTGCCGGTTCAGCGCAAAGTCGATCATCATGATGGCGTTTTTCTTCACAATGCCGATCAGCATGATCATGCCGACAAAAGCGTAAAGCGTCAGCGACATGTCGGACGAGGTGATCCCCGCCAGGAACAGCAGGTGCGCGAACCACAGCGTCAGCAATCCGCCCACCGCGGCGCTGGGCAGGCCCGACAGGATGGTGAGGGGGTGGATGAAGCTCTCATACAGGATGCCCAGGATGATATAGACCACCAACATCGCCATGATCAGCAGCCCACCCATCCCCTTGGTGGACTCCTCGAACGCCGCCGCGTTGCCCTGGAAACTGCCCTGGATGGAATCGGGCATGCCGACATTGTCGCTGGCCTTGCGGATGCCACTGACCGCGTCCGACAGCGCCTTGCCCGGCGCCAGGTCGAAGGAAATCGTTATCGCCGGAATCTGGCCGGCGTGATTGACGCTGAGCGCCACGGTGCTGGAGCTCATGTCTGTTACCGCCGTCAGCGGCACAAGCTGGCCGCCGGTGCCGGTGACGTAGAGCTGGTCCAGGGCGCTGGCGTCGCGCTGGTAACGCGGCAGCAGCTCCATGATCACCTCATACTGGTTGGATGAGGCGTTGATCTGCGAGATTTGCTGGCCGCCGAACGCCGAACCCAGCGCGGTCTCGATCTGCTCCGGCGACACGCCGAAGGCGGCGGCGCGGTCGCGGTCGATCTTGACCTGCACCGACGGCATCGCCGCATCATAGTCAGAGGTGACGTCGACGAATCCTGGCATGGTGCGCAGTTCCGCCATCAGGCGACCGGAATAATCCTGCAGCTGCGACAGGTCCAGGCTCTGCAGCGTGTATTGGTAGTTGGAACGTGAGCCACGCGCGCCCACACGGATGGTGGGCGGATTGACCAGGAAGACGTTGACGCCGGCGATGCGGTTCACCTGGGGCCGCAGCCGGCCGATGATCTGGTCCGGCGTCGATTTGCGCTCGCTGAGCGGCTTGAGCGAGATCATCATCAGCCGCGAGCTGTTGGCGCCGGCCGTACCGTTGCCGCCGCCCATCGACCCCATCACGTTCAAAACATCAGGATCGTGCGAGATGATACGCGCTGCGGCCAGGGTATAGGCCGCCATCTGGGTATAGGAGGTGCCGTTGGCGGCCTGCAGGTTGGCCTGGATGCGGCCGTTGTCGTCGCTGGGCAGGAAGTCCTGCTGCATCAGCATCAACAGGGCCACCGAGGCGGCCAGGCTGGCGAAGAAGATTCCCAGGATCACCGGTCGGTGCCCGATCGACCATCGCAGGGTGCGGTCATAGAAGGCCTGCACCCGGTTGAACGTGTTCTCGCTCAATCGGTAGAACCAGCCGTGCTTCTGGCCATGCTCGTCCTTCAGGATGCGGGCGCAGAGCATCGGCGTCAGGGTGACGGAGATGACGCCCGAGAACAGGATCGCCAGAATGATGGTGACGGCGAATTCGTGCAGCAGGCGCCCCACGATGCCGCCCATGAAGACGATGGGAATGAACACCGCCGCCATGCTGATGGTCATGGACAGGATGGTGAAGCCGATCTCGCTGGAGCCCTTGACCGCCGCCGCATAGGGCTTCTCGCCCCTCTCGATGTGTCGGACGATGTTCTCCAGCATCACGATGGCGTCGTCGACCACAAAGCCCACCGACAATGTCAGGGCCATCAGCGACAGATTGTCCAAATTGAAGCCAAAGGCGGCCATGCCCGCGAAAGTGCCGATCACTGCGATGGGCAGTGCGAGCGAGGGGATGATTGTGGCCGACAGGCGGCGCAGGAAGATGAAGATCACGCCCACCACCAGCGCGCCTGCGATCAGCAGCGTGTACTGCACATCCTCGATCGAGGCGCGGATCATCTGGCTGCGGTCGAACACCACGTCCAGCCGGACGGAGGGCGGCAAAGTCGCCTGGAACTGGGGCAGCACTTTCTTGATGGCGTCGATCACGCCCGTGGTGTTGGAGCCGGGCTGGCGGTAGATCGCCAGCACAATGGCCTCGTCGCCGTTGTACCAGCTCTTGCCATAGGGATTTTCCATCCCGTCGATTACCCGCGCCACATCCTTCAGCCGCACGGGTGCACCGTTCTGAAAGGCGACGATCTGGTTGCCGAATTCCGCTGCGTTGTTCAACTGCCCGCCGGTATGGATGATAGTGGAGCGGGTGGGCCCGTTCAGCGCGCCCGTGGCCAGGTTGACGTTTGCGGCGGCGACTGCGCTGGCCAGCTTGTCGATGCCGATCTGGCGCGCCGCCAGCGCTGCCGGATCGGCCTGGATGCGTACGGCATATTTGGCGCTGCCGAACACGTTGATCTGGGCGACGCCCTCGATGGTCGAAATCTGGCGCGCCAGCAGCGTCTCGGCATATTCATCCACTTGCGAGCGCTTGAGCGTCTTGGAGCGCAGCGCCAGGATCATGATGGGCTGGTCGGCCGGGTTGTCCTTGCTGAAGGTGGGGGGCTGGGGCATCGCCTTTGGCAGGTGGTGGGTGGCGGCGCTGATGGCGGACTGCACATCCTGGGCGGCACCGTCCAGGTTGCGGTCCAGGCTGAACTGAAGCTGGATGCTGGTCGAACCCTGGGTCGAGCTCGACGTCATCTGGTCGATGCCGTTTATGGTGGCGAACTGGTTCTCCAGCGGCGAGGCGACTGACGAGGCCATGGTGTCGGGATCGGCGCCCGGCAGGTTGGCATGCACCTCGATGGTGGGAAAATCGATATTGGGCAGGTCCGAGACCGGCAGGCTGGAATAGCCATAGGCGCCGAAAATCACCAGCGCGGCCATGACCAGGGTGGTCATGACGGGACGATCGATGAAGGGTTGCGATAGATTCATTGCGTCCTCAGAAAGGCCGTGTCCCTCACAATGTGATCAGGCCTGCGGCGCGCCCTATAGCGTATCAGCCCTGATTCTCCGAAGCCTGGCGCACCCGCCGCCGTCCGCTGGTGCGAGGACCGCCCTCGGTGATAGCCGCATGCGCGCGCGCGCCGGTGATGTTGACCTTGGCGCCCGGAACCACCCGCAGCTGCCCGTCCACGATCACCTGCTGGCCCCGCTTGAGGCTGCCCTGCACCGCGTCGCTGGTGCCGTCGTCGAACAGCACTTTCACCGGCACCTGCTGGGCGGTGCCGTCCAGCACGGTATAGACATACTGGCCGTCCGGCCCGGTATTGACCGCGTCACGCGGCACGACCAGGGCATTGGGGATCTGCGACAGCGCCACGGTCACATCCACCAGCTGGCCCGGCACCAGCGCCAGGTCGGCATTGGGATAGGTTGCACGCAGCTCGATGGTGCCGGTGTTGTTGGTTACGGTGTTGCTGATGAAATCGACGTTGGCGGTGCGGTCCTGGCCGCCGCCCGCGTCATGCATGTTCATGGTGATGGTCAGGCCCTTGCTGTGCGCCATCTCCTGGATGCGCGGCAGGTCGGATTGGGGCAGCGCCAGCGAGATCTTCACCGGCTGAATCTCGGTGATGGTGACCAACGGCGTGGCACTGGTCGAGGCGGTCGAGGCCGCCACCATGTTGCCCGGCTGGATCAGCATGGGCCCGGTCTTGCCGGTCACCGGCGCGCGGATAAGGGTGAAATCCAGGTTCAGGCGCGCCATTTCGGCGGTGGCCTTGGCTTCCAGATAGCTGGCCTGGGCGTCGTCGAAAGTCTGGCCGGCGATGGCGTTCTGTGCCTTGAGGCGGGTGAAGCGGTCGGCCTTGGCCTTGGCGGATGCCAGCGATGCCATCGCATTGTCATAGGTCGCCTGATAGGGGCGGGGATCGATCTGGAACAGCGGATCGCCCAGCTTGACCATCTGGCCTTCCTTGAAAAAGGCCTTGACCAGCTGGCCCTGAACGCGGGCGTTAACCGACACATTGGAATTGGCGATCACCGTGCCGATGGTGCGCTCGATGACCGCCATGGTGCGGCTCTCCACCGCCGCCACCTTGACCGGAGCCGCCAGGTTGCGCTTCGCCTTGGGTGCGCTGTCATGGGTGAAATACCAGAATCCGCCCAGCACCAGCACCAGCGCGGCGCCGCCGATCAGGTATTTCCGGCCCTTCAGGCCACTGTCCTCGTTCCCCGGGCGGCTTGCCATTCCGGCGGGCAGGGGATTGATCTGCAGATTCATCGCAACGATTCCTGACACCACATGCTGCAACACCAAATGCCGGAAGCCGCGCCCGAAAAAGAGGCGGCCCCACTATGAAGTAGTTCCTCTTCGTCCGCTGTTGGCGGACCCGCGGTCTTGTTGCCGCTCTGGTCGGGGCTTGTCCTGCGATGCGCAGGTCACCCCGACCTGCCTTATTTCGGCGTTATCTGAAAGCCTTATAAGGGAAAAGCCTCTCACAAGTGTGGCGAAAAGCGCGCCCTCAGGAACCCGGTAACCGCCCGGAGTAGCTACAGAAACCAGTTAATTCCGACAATTGCGTGACGGTGCGCCCAGCGCGCATGTTGCTCCGCAGCAGGGCCGCCTCTATAAGGCGCGCCTTCTCAGACCCACAGGCCCTGATTCCATGGAAATCCGCAATATCGCGATCATTGCCCACGTCGACCACGGCAAGACCACGCTGGTGGACCAGCTGCTCAAGCAGTCCGGCTCGGTGCGCGAGAACCAGCATATGGACGAGCGCGCCATGGACTCCAACGACCAGGAGCGCGAGCGCGGCATCACCATCCTGGCCAAATGCACCAGCGTGGAATGGCACGGCACCCGCATCAACACCGTGGACACGCCCGGCCATGCCGATTTCGGCGGCGAGGTGGAGCGCATCCTGTCGATGGTGGACGGGGTGGTGCTGCTGGTGGACGCCGCCGAAAGCGTGATGCCCCAGACCAAGTTCGTGCTCTCCAAGGCTCTGAAACTGGGCCTCAAGCCCATCGTGGTGATCAACAAGATCGACCGCAGCGACGCCCAGCCGAAAGAGACGCTGGAATCCATCTTCGACCTGTTCCTGGCGCTGGAAGCCAATGACGACCAGCTCAACTTCCATTATCTCTATGCCTCGGGCCGCAACGGCTGGGCGGTGAAGGAACTGGAAGACGAGCGCAAGAATCTCGATCCCCTGTTCCAGTTGATCGTCGAGGACGTGCCGCCGCCCAAACCGCAAAAGCTGGCGGGCGAAGAGCATCCCTTCAAGATGCTGGTCACCACGCTGGAGGCCGACAATTTCCTCGGCCGCATCCTGACGGGGCGCATCGAATCCGGCGTCATCACCATGGGCCGCAACATCAAGGCGCTGAACCGAGCCGGCGAGATCATCGAAAAGACCCGTGTCACCAAGCTGCTGGCCTTTCGCGGCCTGGCGCGGGTGCCGGTGGATCGCGCCGAAGCTGGCGACATCGTCGCCATTGCCGGCCTGGAGACCGCCACCGTCGCCGACACGCTGTGCGACCTGACCGTGAATGAGCCGATTCCCAGCCATCCCATTGACCCGCCCACCCTGGCGATGACCATTTCGGTCAATGACAGCCCCTATGCCGGGCGCGAGGGCGACAAGGTGCAGAGCCGTGTCATCCGCGAGCGCCTGCTGCGCGAGGCCGAAGGCAATGTCGCGCTGAAGGTGGCCGAAACCGGCGACGGGGACTTCGAAGTCGCCGGCCGCGGCGAACTCCAGCTGGGCGTCTTGATCGAATCGATGCGCCGCGAAGGCTTCGAGCTTTCCATCAGCCGCCCGCGCGTGCTGATGAAGACCGAGAATGGCGAGAAGATGGAGCCGATCGAGGAAGTCACGGTGGACGTGGACGACGCCTATACCGGCACCGTCATCGAGAAGATTTCCATGCGCAAGGGCGAGATGACCGACATGCGCCCCACCGGCGCCGGCAAGACCCGCATCGTGTTCCACGCCCCGGCGCGCGGGTTGATCGGCTATCACGGCGAATTTCTCACCGACACCCGCGGCACCGGCGTGATGAACCGCATGTTCCTGGACTATGCCCCGCACAAGGGCAGTGTCGGCGGCCGCACCAATGGCGTCTTGATCTCGACCGAGCAGGGCGAAGCGGTGACCTATGGCCTGTGGTACATCGAGGAGCGCGGCAAGCTGTTCATCTCGACCGGCGCCAAGGTCTATGAAGGCATGATCATCGGCCAGAATGCCAAGGACAATGACCTGGACGTCAATCCGCTCAAGTCCAAGCAACTCACCAACATCCGCACCACCTCCAAGGACGAGGCGGTCAAGCTGACCCCGATCGTGCCGATGACCCTGGAACAGGCGATGGCCTATATCGAGGATGACGAGCTGGTGGAAGTAACACCGCTCAACATCCGCCTGCGCAAGCGCGCGCTGCTGCCACATTTACGGAAACGGGCGAAGCAAGCCGCCGACGCCTAAGTCTGCTATAATCGGCGGCGAAGGGAATCGCCGTGGCCGTGGACGACAAGCTCATCGGATTTGCCAACCGCCTGGCCGACGCCGGCGGCGCGGTGATCCGGCCCTTCTTCCGCTCCACGCTGGATGTCGCCCACAAGCCGGGCCAGCACGCCTTCGACCCCGTGACCGAGGCCGACCGGGGCGCTGAGCGCGCCATCCGCGCCATCCTCGAGCGCGAGCGGCCCGACGACGCCATCCTGGGCGAGGAATTTGGAGACAAGCCCGGCACATCCGGTTTGCGCTGGGTTTTGGACCCGGTGGATGGCACCCGCGCCTTCATCGCCGGCCGTCACGAGTGGGGCTCGCTGATAGCGCTGGAGCAGGACGATGTCCCGCTGCTGGGTATCCTGGATCAGCCGGTGCTGGGCGAACGCTTCATCGGCGTCAATGGCCGCAGCGTGCTGGTGGAAGGCGAGCGTCGCACGCCGCTGAAGGTGCGCGAATGCGCCGAGTTGAAAGACGCCATTCTCTGCGCCACCGACCCCTCCGCCTATATGACGGACGACCAGCAGGCGGCTTTCGCGCGGGTGAAGGCGCAGGCGCGCATGACCCGCTATCATGGCGACTGCTATCTCTTCGCGCTGCTGGCAATGGGCTTTGTCGACATCGTCATCGAGGCGGGCTTCAAGCGCTGGGACGCCGCCGCCCTGATCCCGCTGGTGACGGGCGCGGGCGGCATCATCACGGCGTGGGAGGGCGGCGATTGCCGCGACGGCGCAACGATACTGGCGTGCGGGGATAGCCGCGTCCATGCCCACGCGATGGCGTTGCTCAACGCCACCTGACCATGTCGTTTTCCAAAATTTTGCAATAAGGCCGAATATTGGCAGCGCTTAATGTTGTGCCATTGTCGCCGTAATTTGCCTTTGTTTCGTCGACCCGCAACCTTGGAACGCAAAGGCAGTTCTCTGTCCGACACGAATATTCACCGTCTGGAGGACAGCATGTCTCTGCGCGATTTCAATACATCTTCGGATGACCGTCCGTTGATCCTGAACAACGAGCCCCTCGGCAATGGTGCGGGCCTGGCGTCTTTCCACACCGTCAATCCGGAAACGCGTGAGCCCAACAACATGCCCAAGATCGGCGCTGCCGTTGCAGTTGCCCTGATGGTGGGGGCCGCGGGCGCTTATATTTACAGTGTCAATGCCAAGACCGGCAGCAAGCCTTCGGTGGTGACCGCCGCCAATCTGCCCCAGACGGCGCCCGCGCCGATGCCGCAGCCTGCGGCCGTGCCTCCGGCCCCCATGCCGCAGCCGACCGCGACGACCGTGGAAGAGCCCAAGACAATCGCCCCGGTGAAGACCGCGGCCAAGCCTGGCAGGAGCCGCGTCGCCGCGGCGTCTTCGGCGGATAGCGCTGCCAGTGATGCCGCTTCGGCCCGCATGGCTGCGGACTCCACCCAGGTCAACCCCCAGCCTCAGCAGCAGGCCATAGTGAGCGAGCCCGTTTCGCCCCAGGCGCCCGCTTCGTCTCTGGCAAGCACCCAGTCCGGCTCAAGCGCGGCAGTTCCAACCACTGCGACCACGGCGTCGGACATGCCCCCGCAGGCTCCCGCCCAGCCCGAGGCCCAGCCCATGGAAGCAGCTCCCCAGCAGTAATTACGCGCAATGAAAAACACCGCGCTCGGGCTCAGCCAGGGGCGCGGTTTTTCATGAAATCGTCGAACGCTGCCCAGAACTGGGCGCGATAGACGTTCCTCTCCATCAATATCTCATGGCCCGCGCCCGCGATCTCGACATAGTCGGCGTTGGGAATCCGCGCCGCGAAGGCCCGGGCGGCCGGAGTCAGGCATATACGATCGGCGCCCGCCCCCACCACCAGGGTCGGCGGGGTGATGCCTTCGGGCCGCCCCGGCGCGCGGAGCCAGGCCATCGAGCGCAGGGCCGCCGCCAGCCAGCCCCAGGTCGCGCCCGCCAGCCGCAGGTCGGGATTTTCGCGCAGCAGCATCTGGGTGCGTTCGAAACGCTGCCGGTCCGAGGTCACAAGCTGGGTGTCGAACGTGACCCGATGGGGATCGCGGTCCTCCATGCCCCACACCCACCCCGCCGCGTTGCCGCGCCACAACTCGAACGCCGTCACCGCCTTGACCATCCACTGGGGCTGGCCGCGCAGCGAGATGGCGATCATGGGGGCGCTCAGCACGCAGGGTCCGAAACGCTGCGGATGGCTGGCCAGGGTGCGCAGAAGGTTGTGCGCCCCCATGGAATGGGCCAGCGCGAAGGGCTTTTCGCCATCCTTCAGCATGGGCCGCACCATCCAGTTCATCAGCGTGTCCAGGTCTTCGTCATAGTCGTGAAAGTCGCCGACAAAGCTCTTGCGGCTGTCGTCGGGCAGCAGCCGCGCCGAGCCGCCCTGGCCGCGCCAGTCCATGGTCGCCACCGCGAAACCGCGCTCGCGCAGCTCGTCGATCACTTCGAAATATTTTTCGATGAACTCGGTTTGGCCGTTCAGCAGGACGCAGGTTCCGCGGGCGGCGACGCTGGGGTCGGGTGCGAAGCGGGCGGCCCTGAGGCGCGCGCCCACGGCCTGGAGGGGCACCGGATCAAAACAGGCGGCGGCGGGGATCATTTTTATCGGCTTTTCCCTGGGTTCTGGGCACTTAAACCCGATTTTCAAGCCCCGCAAAGGGGCTTGAAGGCCTCCCAAATCCTCCTATCTCGAAGCTGTCCGGCCGCCGCTTCGGGGCCGGTTTTGCAACGCTTCAAGGAGGTTGTCCCATGCATATCGACTATTCGCCCTTTTACCGTTCCACCGTCGGCTTCGACCGGCTGCTCAACCTGATCGACACCGCGTCCGAGCAGGGTTATCCGCCCTACAATATCGAACGCAGCGACGAGAATAACTACCGCGTCACCGTGGCGGTGGCGGGCTTCGCCCAGAACGACCTTTCGGTGGATGTGAAGGACCGCGTCCTCACCGTCAGCGGCAAGAAGGAAGAGGCCGAGAAGGCCGACTTCCTGCACCAGGGCATCGCCGGCCGCGCCTTTGAGCGCAGCTTCCAGCTCGCCGAGCATGTCGAGGTCAAGGCGGCGCGCCTTGAGAACGGCCTGCTCCATGTCGATCTGGAGCGCATCGTGCCCGAAGAAAAGCGTCCGCGCCGCATCGTCATCAATGCGCCGGATCTCAAGACCATCGAAGGCCAGCAGGCCGCTTAACTAGGAAGCACAGCCGAGCGGAATGAGGGTGGCGGCCAAGCCACCCGAACGAAACCGGAGGGGGTAATCGTTAACAGGCGGGGCTCTCCTTTGGAGGGCCCCGCTTTTTTGTTAGAATCGCGGCGCAACGCTGCTTCGGGTGATGATGGCTCTCTGGTCCAAGGACCCTGCGCAAAAGCCCCCCACCGGCATCGAGGATCTGCGCGCCCGCTATGCCGCCCTGTTCGCGCGCTTCGGCGCCGCCCCGCTGCTGGACTATGCCCAGGGCCAGCTTGGCCCCATTCCCGGCGAATGGGTGGGCGCGGGCGACCGCGCTCGCACCATGCTCTATTTCCACGGCGGCGGCTTTGTCGCCGGCTCGCCCGAGACCCATCGCCCGCTGGTCGGCCGGCTGGTGGAAGCCAGCGGGGTGGGCGCCTTCAGCGTGAAGTACCGCCTGGCGCCGGAATGCTTTTTTCCCGCGGCGGTGCGCGACGGCGTCGACGCCTATCGCGGCCTGCTGAACAAGGGCGTGCCGGGCGGTGCCATCGTCCTGGCGGGTGACGAGGCGGGCGGCGGGCTGGCCTTCGCTGTCGCATTGGCGGTGAGGAATGCGGGACTGGAAATGCCGGGCGGGGTGGTGGCGCTGTCGCCCTGGGCCGACCTGTCGCTGTCCGGCCTTTCCATGTTGGCCAACCGCAAGGCCGACGCGCTGCTGGATTGGGACATGCTGTTCCTGGCGGCGCGCAATTATCTGCGCAAATCCAATCCCTGCGACGCCTACGCCTCGCCGGCCTGGTCGAGCCTGGCCAATTTCCCCCCGGTGATGGTGCATGCCGGGGCGAACGAGATCCTGCGCGACGACGCCTCCAAGCTGGGCGACCGCGCCGCCGATGCCAATGTGCCGGTGAGCGTGGAGATTTATGACGGCATGGGCCACCTGTTCCAGACCGAGCCCGGCCGCAGCGAAGCGAAGGTGTCGTTGTCGCGGCTGGCGCAGTTTGTCCGCGCCAAGTCGGCGGTCCTTGCTGCTTAAACGAATTCCAGAGGCCCGCCTCCCCATCGCGCGCGCCAGCGCGCAGGAGGGGGAGGTGGTTTCAACGTGCGAGGCATGTGCGAAGGGTGAGGCCGGCGGCCAAGCCGGCCGAACGCCTGAGCAGCCGAGCGAAAGTTGAAACCGGAGGGGGTCAGGCCGAAGCCGCCAAGGCTTCGGCGAAGCGGCCCGGCAGCTTGGCGCCGGCGAACTCCGCGCCCTGGGTTTCGGTGTCGCGCAGGTCGGCATCCACCAGATTCGCATAGGACATGTCACCGCCCGACAGCCGCGCCCGCCTGAGGTCGGCACCGCGCAGGTCGGCGTAGCGGGCCTGGACATTGTCCAGCCGCGCCGGCAGCAGGCGGCCGCCCGCGATCATCAGGGGGCCAAGCTTGGCGTCGCGCAGGTCGGCATGGTTGAGCAGCGCGCCCGACAGGTTGACGCCGCGCAGGTCGGCGCCACCCAGCTTGGCGGACCGCAGGTCACAGCCCGCCAGGTTCGAGCCCTGCAGCGAGGCCCCTTCCAGGTTCAGGCCATAGAAGACGGCATCGGGCGCAATCAGCGCCGTCAGCATGCGGTGGGACAGGTTGCCGGCATGGCGCAGATCCATCTTGCCGAGGTCGGCGGGGCGGCCTTCGCGGCCATCGGTTTCCGCCCAGCGCGAATGGGCCGCCAGCAGATTCTGGACGGTGATCACCGTTTCGGGGCTTGGCACCGCCGCTTCGGTCAATGTGCGCGTCATGTCTGCGCCATGGGTGGTGGCGAAATCCATCTTGGCGCCGATCAGGATGCAGCCGGCCAGGTCGGCGCCGGTCAGGTTGCAGCCCGACAGGTCGGCATTTTCCAGGTTCGCGCCCGTCAGCCGCGCCTGGCGCAGATTGGCGCGGGTCAGCTTGACGCCCTTCATCACCGCGTCGGTGAAGTCGGCCTGCACCGCGATGGCGCCGGTCATCTTGGCGCGCTCCAGATTGGCCGAGTTCATCATCGCGGCGGGCATTTCCGACGCCCCGATATCGTGCTGCAGCACACGCAGGTTTCCGTACTTGTCCTTTTCCGCGATGCTGCCTTCGCGCAGGTCCGCTTCATACAGATCGGCGCCAATCAGGTTGGCGCCGCGCAGGGACGCGCCGCGCATGTCGGCGCGGCGCATCGAGGCGCCCGCCAGGTTGGAGCGGCGCAGATCCGCTCCGAAGAAGGAGGCCGAATCCAGCTTGGCGTTGGTCAGGATGGTCTCTTCCAGCACGGCGCCGGTGAAGTCGGCATCGGCCAGGTTCCGGCCCGACAGGTCCAGCCCCGACAGGTCGCAGAAGGCGAAGACGGCGCGCGCCCCGCCCATGCGGCCGGAATACAGCATCTCATGGCGTGCGGCCGCGGCGCTCACATCCTTCTGGGTGAGCTTGGCGAAGCCGGTATGCCGGGCCTTGATCATGGGGCGATTTCGCGGGTTAAGCCTTTTTCACAGGCCCGATTTTGCACCGAACCGCGCTAATGGCTGATTAAGACGGCAGATTTTGGCGCAAAACCCCCCGCCTGAGCCGAAAATTGCTGTTGAACCGGGACCATAGCCGGGTACAAAGGCGCTGCCGGAACACGCCCCGGCCCCCTTTGGCATCCGCCGGGGGGGGCGGGGCGGCCGGCGAAGGGTAAAAGGGCGCGACAGCGGCGCCGCAAGCGCGCGTCGAACGGTCCGGGGAGCGGACCGGCGAAGAGGCAAATGCCGAACAGCGGGGCCGCCCGCCCGGCGACATTATTTAAGAGGTTGTGTTGACCAGGCACCGTTTGATGCTTTCCGCCGCTGCGGCTGCCTTGCTCGCGGCGAGCTTCGCCGCGGCCCGCGCGGATACCGAAATCAGCACCGTCACCAATACGCCGCTTTCGACCTCGACGTCCGGCAACATCACCATCGATTCCACCGGCGCCATCGCGTCCGGGACCAGCGGCCAAGCTGCCGCCACCATCAACTCCGACAATTTCCTGCTCAACAACGGCACGCTGACCAATAACGGCGTCGATGCCGGCATCGCCGTGCTGATCGACACCAGCGCCGCCTCAATCTCATCGCCCGGCGGGTTCACCTCCAACGGGACCATCACCGTGGCCGGCACCGGCACCGGCAAGCGCGGCATCTGGATCACCGGCGGCAACACCTTTTACGGCCCGATCACCCTGACAACGCTGACCGGCCTCACCTCCACCGGCGCAACCGCCACCCAGTCCTCGACGCTGAGCGTGACGGGCGATACCTCGGCGGCCTTCGTGCTGGATGAAGGCACCAGCGTCACCAGCAATATCCTTCTGGGCGGCAGCGGCATCATCCAGTCGCCCAGCGCCGGCTCCGTCACCAGCTCGGGCAGCGCCGTGGTTTTCCTCAGCGGCACTATCAACGGCAATTTCCTCAACGTCGCCCCCATCACGGGCGTCGGACCGGGCATCACCGGCATCACGACGCTGGGCGGCATTCACGCCTGTACCATCACCGGCGCGCCGACCGGCTTCGTCTGCCCGGCTTCCTCGGGCGGCAGCTTCATCAACGCCGCCAACATCCAGCTGATCGGAACGTCCACCCCCAGCAGTCAGGGCGGCAACCCGCAGCCCGGCTCGGCCGTGGTGATCGGCGGCAGCATCGATGGCGGTTTCCTCAATGCCGGTCCCGCCACCTCAAGCAACAACGCGGCCGCGCTGATCAGCGCTGCCGGCCTGATCACCAGCCCCACCATCCTGATTGACCCCAGCAAGTCCATCACCGGCACGAACCAGGCGCCGCGCGGCGCTGTGATCCTGGGCCCGGTGACCGCCGACATCGACGCCGATCCGGGCTATTCCTTCATCAACCGCGGCACCATCGGGGCCCAATCGCTGGACCCGCAGCTCAGTTCCGCGGCCATCGTCATCCAGGGCGCCTCCAGCGCCTACAGGACCTGCTTGAGTTCAGTGGCGGGAAGTTGTGACATCACCGTCCATAACACCAACCAGACCGTGGCCAACCCCAGCGGCACGGGCGCCCCCACCGTCGTCAACTACAACGCCGTCGGCGGCCTGCTGAACACCGGCACCATCGCGGCCGTCTCGGTCACCACGCTGCAGACCGCCACGGCGGTGAGCGCCACAGCGCTGGGGGTCGGTGATTTCGCCACCATCCCGCGCATCGATGTGCTGGCGGAAACCGTTTCCGGCACCACCACCACGCCGGGCCAGATCAGCGCCACCGTGTCGGGCGTGGGCGGCGGCTCGGCCTTTGCCATCGCGCTCAGCACCAACGCCAATGTGCCGACGATCAATGTCGGCAAGGGCGCCTCCATCACCGCCAGGGTGCAGACCACAACCGTCGCGCCGGACAAGAACTTCGCCACCCAAAATTCCCCCTTCACCCTGCGTTCCGAAGCGATCATCGACCAGTCCGGCAAGCTCGCCACCATCAACAATGCGGGCACCATCCAGGCGGTCAACACCACGCTGGTGCCGCAGACCGGTGCGTATGTGATCAACCTGACGCGCGCCATCGACCTGGGATCCGCGCCCATCGGCACCACCGTCATCAACAATAGCGGCCGCATCCTGGGCGATGTGCTGTATGCGCCCGCCGGCACTGGCAATATGCTGAATGTCGGCAATACCGGCACGAACGGCGCGGCCAATCCCAACCTCGATCCCGGCCTTACCGTCACCAACACGCCGACCAACTACGCCATCCTGGCCGGGACCATCATTTCCCAGACCTCGGGCCTTCCCCCCACCACCACGGCGGCGGTTCTGGATTTCGGCTCGGGCACCGGCCACAGGCTGGAAGTTGGCAGCTATGGCTATGTCAATGCCGACATCCATGCCGCCCCCGGCGCGCTGGATGTGGTGGTCGATCCCAATGGCCTGTTGTTTGTCGCCAGCAACACGCTGAATCTGCCCAACGACAACAACACGCTGCGGGCCCATGATCTCTTGATCAAGGCCAACGGTACCCTGGGTCTGTCGATCACCCAGAACAATCTCAGCGCCCTGACACCTGTGGTGCAGGCGGGCGGCAATGTCACCCTGACCGGCGCCAATCTGGCGCTGCAATTCGGCAGCTACATTTCGGCCAGCAGGGGCACTGTGACGGCGCCGGTGGAGCAGACCATCACCCTGATCCGGTCGCCGAACGCAATCACCGACGATCCGGCCTCCCTGGCCACCCAGAATGCACAACTGGGCCAGCAGACGCCCTTCCTGTTCGAATCGCCGGCCGGTTCCGGCGCGGTGCCGGCGGCGACGTCCGGTGCCTACAAGGCCGATCAAGGCCCCGCGCTGCTGACCATCGACACGGATGGCACCAGCCAGCAGGTGCTGCTGCTGCACCTGCTGCCGCGCTCAATCAACGCCTTGAATGCCGACGGCTCGCCGGGCCTGAACCTGTCGGGCGACGCCGCCAATCAGTTCCCCTTCGTCGCCACAGCGCTGTCGACCGATGCCGAACTCGGGGCAGCCGTCGCCACCTCAATGACCATCTATAACACCCCCGGCCAGCCCGGCTCGGGCATCAACGTCGCCGCCAGCCAGCAGCAGGCCGGGCAGGTGTTCTCGCAATTTGCCCCCGATACCTCCGGCGCCACCCGCGAGATCGCCATCATGCTGACCGACCAGGCCACCGGGCCGGTGGCGGCGCGCCAGCGCCTGCTGCGCAGCTATGGCAATGTCGCGGGCGACCTGACCCTGTGGGGCGAGGAATTCGCCGGCCATATCAACAACAAGGGCCGTCAGTCGGGCGCCGGAACGCTCATCTCCTACAAGGATCACGGCATCGGCTTCGCCCTGGGCGTGGACTCCGGCGGGCCGCGCAGCGGCTGGTATGGCGGCGCTTTCACCTTCTATAGCGGCGACGCCGACCAGCTTCTGCCGCGCGCCACCCGCACCCAGACCGAATGGTACATGCTGACCGGCTATACTGACTGGAAGGGCCGGCATGTCTTCCTCGATACCCAGGTCTCCGCCGCCTATGGCAATTTCACCGGATTGCGCAGCATCCAGGCCGGTTCGATCACCCGCACCGCCAGCAGCAAGCGTCCTGGCGCCATGCTGGCGCTGGGCGCCAATCTGGGCGTGATCACCCATGTGCTGGGCGGCGTGGAGATCGATCCCCATGTCAGCCTGGACGGGCTGACCCTGCGCGAAGAGGGTTATACCGAAACCGGCGGCGGCGCCGGCTTCAACCTGGCAGTGGCGCCTTATTTCGCCAACTCGCTTCGCACCGCGCTGGGAGCCGACATCAAGGGCAGCGTCAATCTGTGGGGCATCGACCTGACGCCCGAAGGCCGCCTCGGCTATCGCTATGACCTGCTGCACCAGCCGGTGAAGATCCGCGCCGGTTTCGACTCCACCGGCGGGCTCGGCGTCACAGGCAACACCATGACCTTCATCGGTCCCGATCCCGATGCCGGCAATGTTTTTGGCGGCCTCAGCCTCAGCGCCGGCACCGACACCTGGTCGCTGGGCGTCAATTACGACTGGCTGCGGGGCAATAATGGTTCGACCACGCAGGTCGGCACCCTGACGGTCCTGGGCAGGATCTGACCCGGCCCGTCAGGCCCTCGGCCAGCCGGCGCGCCACAGGCGTTGTCGGAGGCGAAATTCACTACCAGGCGCCGGTGTTGGGCATCGAGGCCCAGGGCTCCCGGGGCTCCAGATGCCCGTCCTGCAGCAATTCGATGGAGATGCCATCGGGCGAGCGGATGAAGGCCATGTGGCCGTCGCGGGGCGGACGGTTGATCGTGACGCCCCCCGCCATCAGCCGTTCGCACACCGCATAGATGTCGCCGACCCGGTAGGCGAGGTGGCCGAAATTGCGCCCGCCGCCATAGCCCTGTTCGTCCCAATTGTGGGTCAGCTCGATCACCGGGCTTTCCACTCCGCTTTGGGCGATGCGCCCGGCATCCTGGGGCGTCGCCAGGAAGACCAGCGTGAAACGGCCCTTGTCATTGTCGATGCGCCGGACCTGCTTGAGGCCCAGCAGGCCGCAATAGAAGGCCAGCGAAGCGTCCAGGTCGGACACCCGCACCATGGTGTGGAGATACTGCATGCTTCAATGGTCCTTCAAATTGTCGCAAGAATCCTCAGAGGCGGGAAACGCGCGTTCCTTGGCACAAGCATCACCGAATTTTCGCCGCGCGCCAAAGCAACGATGTCGCAAGGGAACCTGGTGCGCAAAGCTATGGATGGCGGAGGCCTTTGGACATGCCGAACGCGCAGAAAGCAGGCGTCGAGCGGTGATTTGCATGTCTGCGCCTTGGTTTAGAGCCGTTGGCGACAATGCTGCAATTGCGAAGTGTGCAAGTGCAGCAGGCAGCCGCGCGCGCCGCAAAAAGCTGGCACTGTGAGCGGGTGCCGCAGACCGGCGCGGCGCCCGGGGAACAAGGGTGTTGATGCCTCTTGCAAAGAGGAGAAGCGATTGCTTTAAAAGCGCCGGCAAGGCGCACTGAGAAGGCGTCAGGTCGGGTAGCAGTTAGACTTACGGTCACGGAAAAAGAAATTCACCGGACCCGGGCGCGGATGCGCCGGGGTTCTTCCTGTCTGAGCGAGAGTATATGGAACGTCCAAATCATCTGAAAATCGCCGAAAAGAGCGTCAGCAATCGCGCCAGCAGCATCGCAATTGTTGTCGGCATCCATATCGCGGTCATCTTTGGCCTGGTCGCGGCGCTGAATCAGGGTGCGCTGCTGAAGCAGCTTCAGGAAATCAAGGCCACTGTCGATACCGAAAAGACCCCGCCCAAGGCCCCGCCGCCGCCGCCGCCCGATCTGGTGAAGCCGCCGCCGCCGGTCGCCATCGTTCCCGATTTCCAGATCGCCGCTGCGGCGCCGCCGCCGGTCACCACCGTCCCCAAGCCGCCGCCGGCCCCGCCGCGCGCTGCAATCTCCGACACAGTGCTGAAGCCCATCGGGCGCACGCATACGATTCCGCCCTATCCGCCCATCTCGGTGCGCCTGAATGAGCAGGGCACGACCCTGATGGAGGTGCACATCACCACCGAGGGCAATGTCGAGGAATGCAAGATCGTGAACTCATCCGGCTCCGACCGCCTCGACAGCGCAGCCTGCGAGTTCGTCAAGCAGCACTGGCGCTGGCAGCCGCCGACCAGCCAAGGCCAGCCTGTCGACGCCCGCACCCGCGTCTCGGTCAAATGGGACCTCAAGGACGCGCGTTAATCCATTGACCCTTTCAACGTTTCCAGTAATTCACGGAGTAGGAAAATGAACTTCAAGAAACTGACGATCGCAGCCGCCATCGTCGCCATGACCAGCCTGGGCGCCATTGCTCCGGTTTACGCTCAACCCGCTCCGGCGGCGCCCGCCGCCGATGCGGCCGCCCCTGCTCCGGCCCCGGCCGAGGCTCCGGCCACCCCCGCCAATGACAAGCCCGCCGCCGGCGCCGCCGCCGACGTGCCGACCCAGTATTCGCTGGGCCATATCTGGGCGGAAGGCTCCTGGATCTCCAAGGCGATCCTGGTCGTGCTGGCCATCATGTCGGCCGGCACCTGGTACATCTTCTTCACCAAGTGGATCGAACAGCAGCGCATCCTGGGCCAGGCTTCGGCCGTCGAGAAGAAGTTCTGGACCTCGGCCACGCTGAATGAAGGCGTGGACAAGCTGCCGAAGAACTCGGTGTTTCGTGGCATCGCCGAAGCGGGCCTGAAGGCCTCAACCGGCGGCACCAGCCTGGTCGGCATGAATGACTGGATCGGCATGACCCTGACCCGCCAGCTGGAAGACGCCAATTCACGCCTCCAGGGCGGCATCGCCTTCCTGGGTTCGGTGGGTTCGGTTTCGCCCTTCGTCGGTCTGCTCGGCACCGTCATGGGCATCCTGAACGCCCTGATCGGCATCGGCGTGGCCGGCCAGGCCTCGATCGACAAGGTCGCCGGCCCGGTCGGTGAAGCGCTGATCATGACCGCCATCGGTCTGTTCGTCGCGGTTCCGGCGGTGTTGCTCTACAACTACCTGGTCCGCCGCAACAAGGTGATCACCGAAAAGCTGCGCGCCTTTGCGGGCGACCTGCAGGCCTATCTCATCAGCAAGTCCAAGTAAGCGGATAGATAGCGTTTAGGAGACCATTTGCATGGCAGTCGACGTCCAACATGCCGTCGAAGACGATGTTGCGGAACTGAACACCACGATCAACACCACCCCTTTGGTGGACGTGATGTTGGTGATGCTCATCATCTTCCTGGTCACCATCCCGGTGATCACCAAGACGATCCCACTGCAGCTGCCCACCTATCGCAATATCGTCACGGTGACGAAGCCTGAGAATATTGTGATCGCGGTGACTTCGGACGAGACGATGTACTACAACAACAAGCCGGTCGATCAGTTGGAGATGCGCAAGAACTTCGTCGACGCCCTGAAGCGGGCGGTGGCGGCGAACAAGCCGCTTCCTGAAGTGCACATCCGCGGCGACAAGAATGTGCGTTTCGAGGCCATTGGCCGTGTCATCCTGGCCTGTCAGCAGGCCGGCATCCAGAAAGTGGGTTTCATCACTGAGCCCCACTCGCTGGAAGCAGGAAGCTATTGAGGTAATTCGCCATGGCAATGAGTGCAAATACCGCTGACGGCGAGGTCATGGTGGAAATGAACACCACGCCGTTGATCGACGTGATGCTCGTTCTTCTAACCTTGCTGATCATCACCCTGCCGATCCAGACTCACGCGGTGAAGCTGGATATGCCGGCTCCCAACGCCACGCCGCCGACGGTGATTCCGGATACGGTGGAGTTGGGTGTGGACTTTGACGGCACCATCACCTGGAACGGTGCTACCGTGGACCGTGCCACGATGGACGCCTATTTCGAGGACGCGGCCAGAAAAGACCCGCAGCCGGAAATTCATGTCAGCCCGAACCGGTTGGCCAAATATGATGCAGTTGCGAAGGTTCTGGCCGATGCCCAGCGCCTTGGCGCCACCCATATTGGATTTACCGGAATTGATCAGTATAATTAGGCTGTGAGGGACACGGCCGTGAGTGAAAGCGCGCGGCAAACCCGCGCGCTTTTTCTTTTGTGACGATGCGAAATGAGGTCTTGGTTATGACTGCCCATGAACTGCGTACCGCCTTGACGGCAATCCTTCTCGGCACCGCCACCCTTGGCGCGACCGCCTTTGCCTTGGCCGCGCCGGCCCAGGCCGCCACCGTCAGCGCCAAGGTCGGCACCCTGTTGAAGGAGGCGCAGAGTCTGACGGCCGCCGGCAACTACAAGGCCGCGATGGCCAAGATCGACGAGGCCGAGGCCGCCAAGTCCTCGCCGGATGACGGCGCCATCATCAACCAGATGAAACAGTATATCGGCGTCAAGTCGGGCGATGCTTCAATCGGCGGCGCTGCCGGCGCCAAGGCGAAGTTCGCCAACGACTATAATGCCGGCAAGTACCGCGACGTGATCGCCGACGCCGACCTGCTGCGCAAGAATGGCGCGCTGGACGGCCAGTCGCAGCTCATCATCGCCCAGGCCTATTACAAGGCCGGCGATTATGCCGGTTGCGTGCGCTACATCAGGTCCAACCTGTCCAACGCCGGTGAAACCGCGCTGGAGCTGCAGGCGCGCTGCGCCTATGAGGTCGGCGACGACGACACCCAGCGCCAGGCGCTGGAAACCCTGGTCGCCCGCTCCGGCAAGCCGGACTATTGGAAGCAGCTGCTCAGGCTCAGCGAACGCACCCGCGGCCTTTCCGACCACAATTCTCTGGATCTCAACCGCATCCGCTTCATGACCGGTAACATCACGACCAAGGACGAATATACCTTGCTGGCGCAGCTGGCGCTGCAGCTGGGCAATGCCACCGAAGCCCAGACCTATATCGAAAAGGGTATGGCGGCGAAGGTCCTGAATGACGACCGTTCCGCCCGCCTGTTGAGCCTGGCCAAGAGCCAGGCCGCCGCCAATGTCGCCGACCTGCAGAAGAACATTGCCGCCGCCCAGGCACAGCCCCAGGGCGACGCGCTGGTCAAGGTCGGCGAGCAGATGATCGGCCAGGGCAAGGCCAAGGAGGCGATCGGCGTCATCCAGCAGGGCATGAAGAAGCCCCTGAAGGACGAAAACAACGCCAAGATGCGCCTGGCCCAGGCCTATATCGCCGCCGGCCAGAAGGCCGACGCCGTCAAGGTCCTGGCCGGCGTCAAGGCGCCGCCGAACGACGCCGCCGTGGCGCATCTGTGGTCGCTGATCGCCCGCCGTTAACAGGCAGGACGGTACCTGACAAAAAGGCGCTGGCTTCGGTCAGCGCCTTTTTTGCTGCCCGGCCAGATAGGCGCGGGTGTCGGTATCGGGCGGCGCGGCCACCCCGCCCTGCCCGGATTCCAGGTCGCCCAGGTCAAAATCCATCCGCGCCTCATAGCTGCGGTCAATCTGGTTGCGCAGCCTCTGCTCGGCCTCATACCAGTGCTGCTTCAGCGGCCCGTCGCGGCAGGTCTGCGCTTCCTCGCCCGCCGCCCCCCAACGCCGCTCCACGCAATGATAGGGATCAAAGGACAAGCGGAACAGCCGCCGCCGCGCTTCTTCATAGGTCAGCAGGACGCGGCTGCCATCGCTTCGGGCATAGGAAATGCTGCACCGGGCGGCGGCGCGGTCATACACGGCCAGCATGTCGCCCGCCAGATCGAACCCCCGATAGTTGAGACGCGGGTCGCGCGCCTGCCACAGGGTCATGAAACGCTGGGCGTTGTCGCGCACTTCCTTGAAGGCGGTTTTCAGGCGGGCGTCCCGCGAAGGCGTCGAATAGGTCTCCCAGTCGCCCTCGGTGCCATAGATGTTTTCCGGCAGCCGCGGCGGCTCGGGCGCGTTCTGCAGGCCCGCCCGCTGCGCCAGCTTGACCGCATCGACCCGGTAGCCCAGGTCGGCGCAGTTGGACACCACCATGTCGGCGATCTCGCGCAAGGGATCGAAATGCAGCGCGCCACCGCTCAAGGACGCGCGGACATAGTCGTAATAGTCCAGGCCGCCGCCGTTCAGCAGGAAGGCGCCGCGCTTCCAGTCGCCGTCGTCCAGGCGTGGCCCGGTGCCGAAGAACTGGGTCAGGGCGAAATCGGCGATCTGGGCATTGGATGCCACAACCACATGCCCGCCGATGAGCGTCCCGTCCCGGGCCCGGTCCGCGCCCACCAGCCGGGATGGCCGCCAGTTCTTGAATCCCGCCCCCGTGCCGGGCGAGGCGCGCACAAAACGCAGGTCGTAATAGCCGCGGGTCAGGGAATTGTCGGGATGAGCGTCGATATAGCGGATGCGCCCATCCGCCTCGATCTTCCAGACGATGGCCAGGTGGCCGTTGGGATCGTAGATCACAGTGCCCGGATGAATGCCGCGCGGGCTGATCGCCGGGGAATAAAGGTCGTTTTCCGGCTCTTCCAGGGCCGGGTGAATGCGGTAGGTGGCCGACGAGATCTGGTCGCGCAGATTTTCCAGCACCCGGATGGCGTTGTCGCCGCTCAGCACGTCATGGCGCGCTTCCACCTGGTTGCCCCGCGCGCTGTAGCGGATATCGCGCGAGCGTCCCCGCGGCGAAACGTCGGAGACATTGGAAAAGGGCAGGCCGCGCTTCCAGGCGTAATAGAAGCGCAGGAAATAGGGCAGGTCGGCGCAATCGGAGCGGAAGCTGTAGCCGTCGGGATCGCTGGCGCGAAACGGGTTGGCGGGGCTTTTCAGGCAGCGGTCGACGGTGCGGCAACCGGATTCGCCCAGGGAGGCGATGAACTCGCCATAGCCGCGTTCATCGCCCGCCGTCCAGCTTTCGAACTGGGTGCGCACATAATTGTCGGCCAGGGCAGGGGCCGGCAGCAGCCATGCCAGCGCCGCCAGCCAGACTTTAGACATGGATCATCTTGATCGTCATGCCGCGCGGGCCGGTGATAGCGATGATCGTCATGGACTGGTCCGGAACACGAGGGTGCGCGACAAGGTGAAATTGAACACCAGCCCCGTCAGCACGCCAATGGCCTGGGCCACGAATTTGTTGCTGAAGGGCGCATCCGCATAATGCACCAGCGCCAGCGCCGCCAGATAGTTGATCAGGGCGCCCAGCCCGTTGGCGCCCATGAACTTAAGCCATTCCTGCGAGGCGCCCGCCAGGCTCCTGGCGCGGCGGTCGGCGAAGGTGAAATAACGGTTGCCCAGCCAGGTGCAGACCATGGTCAGGAAGATGGTAAGCGCATTGGCGGCGGCGAATTCCAGCTTCAGCGCGCCGGTGAAGACCGCCAGCAGCAGGATCGCCAGCAGGTAGCCCAGGCCGCCAACGACTGCGAAACGGACGAAGGAATGACGCCAGAGATAGTGCGCGATGGGGAAAAATTTCACGCCAGGTCCTGGGGGCCGGATATGGCCAGATAGGCCATGCGCTTGGCCTCCCAGCGGCCCCGTGTCACGGTGTCCAGGATCAGCCCGCAGGTCAGCGACAGGAAGGCAATCACCATCAACCCGGTGGCAAGCACGGCGGTCGGCAGACGCGGCACCAGTCCGGTGGTCATATACTCTTGCACCACGGGCGCGCCGATCAGCAGCGCCACGCCCGCCAGGATCGCCGCAATGACGGTGAAGAACATCAAGGGACGCTCTTCGCGCACCAGATAGGCGATGAAGCCCAGGATGCGCAGGCCGTCGCGATAGGTGTTCAGCTTCGATAGCGATCCCGCCGGCCGCTCCTTGTAGCGGGTGTCCATCTCGGTCAGCGGCATCAGCAGGCGCACGGCATGGACGGTGAATTCGGTCTCGATGGCGAACCCCTGGGAGGTCAACGGAAAACTTTTCACGAAGCGCCGCGAAAAGACGCGATAGCCCGACAGCATGTCCGACAGCTGCACGTCGAACAGCCAGGAGGTCAGGCCGGTCAGCAGCTTGTTGCCCAGCACATGACCAGGGCGGTAGGCGCCGGCGTCGCTATGGACCCGCCGCCCCGTCAGCAGGTCGGCGCCCAGCGCGACCAGCCGGGCGATCATCACCGGAGCAGCGGCGGCATCATAGGTGTCGTCGCCATCGACCAGCAGGTACAGGTCGGCCTCGATGTCGGCGAACATGCGGCGTACCACATTGCCCTTGCCCTGGCGGGATTCGGTGCGCACCACCGCGCCGGCCTCGGCGGCCCGCGCCCGGGTCTGGTCGGTGGAATTGTTGTCATAGACATAGATCGCCGCGCCCGGCAAAGCCGCGCGAAAGTCGCCCACCACCTTGGCGATGGCGGCTTCCTCATTGTAGCAGGGCACCAGGACCGCGATCTTCATTTCACGACTTTCTGGCGAGCGGACACCACTGATAGCTGCCGGCGATGTTTGTATCGAATTGCTGGCATTCCGGCCAGCGGATGGCGAGGTCATAGTCCGCCAGCGCGTCACGGGCGCGGGACATGTCGTCGGCTTCGGCGATCAGGTACAGGTCGCCGCCGCCCGCCAGCTGCGCCGCCACCCGGCGCATCATGTCCCTGGTCATGCGGGTGCCGTCGCGGGGCTGCACCATCCAGCCATCGATGCGCAGGACCGGGATCTGGGGCGGCAGGGTCGTGGCGATGAAGCCCATGGGCGCGTCGCCGGTCATCACCACCATGGTACGGTCAGGGCGGGGAATGGGCGGCAGCGCCGCTTGGACATAGGGATCCTCGACCGGGGCGCGCTCGACAAAGTCGCTGCGCGCGGTCAAAAGGCAGCAGGCCGCCAGGGCCGCCAGCGCCAGGTAACGGGAGCGGCGCGCGGCCGGGAACAGCCCGACGGCGCCGATCAGCAGCAGCGGCGCCAGCATCTCGAACAGGATGATGTAGCGATAGATGGCGAAGGTTATCAGCCACGCGATATAGGCCAGCGCCGAGAAGGCGAACAGCACCGCGGTGGCGCGCTTGTCCAGCAGGGGATCGCGGCTTTCGCGTTTCAGCAGCCACAGGATCGCCGCCGGGATCACCAGCAGGTAGCACAGCAGGACGCGGATATCCTGGTAGCCCAGGTCGTCCGCCACATGCCAGTCGATGGTGAACAGGATGGGGAAGAAAAGCTGCCGCCAGAAATGCGTGGGCACGAAGCGCAGGTCGCGATAGGGCGCCGCCAGCGCCAGCGGCGACCTCCAATATTCGTTGAAATAGGGAAACAGCGGATTGCCGGTGAGATGGTAGGTCTGCAGCATCCAGGGCGCGCTGAAGATGGCAAAGCCGGTCACCCCGGCGATGCCGCCGGCCGCCAGCCGCGTGAGCTGATACTTCCAGCTTCCCCCCAGCGCCACCAGCGCCGCGGCGAAGCCAATACAGAAGGGCATTTCCGGCAGCTTCAGCCCCATCGCCATGCCCGTCAGCAGGCCCGCCACACCCGCGATCAGACCTGCCTTTGCCAAGGGGCCATTGCGGAGGGTCTCGCGCTTGCAGACCAGGATGGCCAGCCCCGCCAGCACGAACACGCTCATCACATTGTCGTAATAAGTGGTGCCGAATTCGGTCAGGGTCAGCGCGCCGACCATGCCCAGCAGGGACAATGCGCCCGCCATCAGCCTGACGTCGGACGGCCGCACTTCGACCCGCAGCGCCGCGCGCGACATGAGATAGAGCGGGATCATGTTGGCGCCCTGGGCGGCGCCCAGCGCGCCCAGGGCGATCCAGGCCCGGCTATGCGTTGCCAGCCAGTAGAACGGCACGTCAAGATAGGGATTGTAGTAGCTGGCCTGGTGCGCCACCGCGACGTCGATCCCCATGCGATGGTTCAGCAGGGCATAGGGGACGTACCAGTGATAATTGCGGAAGTCCCAGCTGGTGTCCTTGCCCAGCAAGATGACAAACCCCGCCCAGAACAACAGCCCCAGGCCGAGGAACGCATATTCGCGGGCCGTCAGGCGGTTCGCGTTCATGATGGTGTGGCAGGATCCCGGCTTGCAGGGCCTTTCTAGCCTGTCCCGCGGGCTTCGATAAGCCCCGCCCGGCAAGGACTTAGACCGCCTCAGGGGGCATCAGGCTCGACCGCCAGATTGCGCAGGAACTGAAGCGTGCAGGAGCGCCAGGAGCGGCTTTCGGCAAATGCCCTGGGGGTGGGGCAGCCGGGGCTCTGGCGTAGCGCCAAGGCCCCCAGGCAGGCCTGGCGCAGGTCCTCGTCCAGCACGGCCACGGCGGCGGCCCCGTCATTGCCCGCCCCCACCACGTCGCGGGGGCCTTCCACCGGATAGGCGGCCACCGTCAGGCCGCAGGCCAGGGCCTCCAGCAGCACCAGCCCGAACGTGTCGGTGCGGCTGGGGAAGACGAAGACATCGCTGCCGCCATAGGTCCCGACCAGCGGTTCGCCGGTCAGGGCGCCGAGGAATTTCACCTGGGGGTATTTGCGCGACAGGCTGGCCCGGGCGGGACCATCGCCCACCACCAGCTTGGTGCCCGGCAGGTCCAGCGCCAGGAAGGCCTCGATATTCTTCTCCACCGCCACCCGCCCGACATACAGCCAGACGGGACCTTCATAGGGCAGCTTCTGCGGGCTGGGATGGAAGCGTTCGGTGTCGACGCCGCGCGACCATAGCCGCAGATGCTTGAAACCGTGGCCGCCCAGTTCGTCCTTCAGGGTCTGGGTGGCGACCATCACCGCCGTGGCTGGGGCATGGAAGCGGCGCAGCCAGCGCCACACCAGCGATTCCGGCACGAATTTGAAGCGGGCATGGACATATTCGGCGAAGCGGGTGTGGAAGGCGGTGGTAAAGGCGATGCCGTGCTTCCTGCATATCCGCCGCGCCGCCAGCCCCAGGCTGCCTTCGGTTGCGATATGCACCGCGTCGGGCGCGAATTCGCGTATCTCGCGCGTCAGCGCCCGCTTCTGGAAAAAGGCCAGCCGGATTTCGGGATAGGTGGGCAGGGGAAAGGTGCGCCGGCCCAGCGGCGTGACCATGCGCACCGTATGGCCCAGCACGGCCAGGTCCTTGGCGGTGATCTCCAGGGTGCGCACCACGCCATTGACCTGCGGCGCCCAGGCGTCGGTGACGATCAGGATTTTCAAATGCTTCGCCACGCCGGGAATGACTCCCGGCTCCAGCCGCCTTGCCCTAGGCGGGTACAGCCTGGGCTTTGGCGCGGCGCGGGGCCGGGCTTGCTGCGGCCTGTCTCTGAGGTGGGGTTGCCCAGCGCAGAATCTCCATATTGCCGCGGGCATCTTCGACAAGGGCGCTGCAGCTTTCAACCCAGTCTCCATCATTGAGGTACAGGACATTGCCGATCATGCGGATCTCGGCGTGATGGATATGGCCGCACACCACCCCGTCCACCCCGCGCAAGCCCGCTTCATGGGCCACAATCTCCTCGAAGCGGGAGATGTACTCGACCGCGTTCTTGACCTTGTGCTTCAGCCAGGCCGACAGCGACCAA
Source organism: Rhizomicrobium sp. (assembly GCA_035549455.1). Lineage (GTDB taxonomy): Bacteria > Pseudomonadota > Alphaproteobacteria > Micropepsales > Micropepsaceae > Rhizomicrobium. The sequence goes on from DASZQW010000003.1 coordinate 39,395, forward strand.
TAGGGCAGGCCCATGCGCTTGCGCACCGCAAACAGCAGGTCGTTCCAGCGCAGCGCCACGCCATAGGCCCAGTCCCCGGCATGGGCCAGCCATTTGGCGCAGGCGATGACGCCGTCGAAGCGGTCGCCATGCAGCACCCAGAAGCGGCGGCCATCGGCGGTTTGGTGGATCGCCTCGTCGATCACTTCAATGCCGCCGAACAGGCGACCGGCATAATCGCGGGCAAATTCGTCATGGTTGCCGGGCACGAAGATCACGCGCGTGCCGCGGTCGACCTTGTGCAGCACCTGGCGCACCACCTCGTCCTGGGCGGGCGTCCAGTACCAGCGGCGCCTCATCTGCCAGCCATCGACGATGTCACCGACCAGGAACAGCGTCTCGCATTCATTGTGGCTGAGGAAATCGGCCAGCGCCTCGGCCTTGCAGCCGCGCGTGCCCAGATGGGTGTCGGAGATGAAGATGGTGCGGTGCTTTTTGAACTTGGCGGTATCGCGGACTGCCGTGACGGGCGGCGCGCTGCGTGTTGCGGGAAACGCACCCAGGGCATTTTCGAAAAAGGACACATCGGCCATCGAAGGTGTCTCCACGCCTTTTCAAGGCGCGGAGTAGCTGACCCGCGCGAATCTTTTGTTGCGCGCATGCGACGATGTGATGACCGGCACCCGCGTTAACCATTGGCGGAGGCAAGTTCCGCATACGGAGCTTCGTGCTGCGGGCGGGGTGGGCAGGCGTTGGCGCGGCTTCGCGTCAGAACGGTGATTATTGTTGCTCAACATTGCATCGCACAATTGCGCATCGGACATGCAAATGAAGAAAAATCAGGCAAAAATCGTCATTTTTTCCAGACTTTCTGCGGCATTTTGTCTGGAATCGTTATACTTTGATCCTTGCAGACAAGCCTCCTCTCCGGCATATTATTGCAGCGCGGTATCGCGATCTTCGATTGCGAGGCCGCCGCCCTTCCTGGGCGTTTCCTCCCTGAACTTGGCCGCTCCTCGGAGCGGCCATTTTTTTGCCCAGTCCGCTCGGCAGCAATGCGTGCCGCTCGGTGCAGCGAATGGCAGCGGCACAACCTCGGCGCAAGCATTGTTGGGCGGCGTTATTCCGCGGCTTGCGGCAATTGGCCGGGATGGGCGATCTGGCTGGCGGGCAGCGCCGTCAGGTGCTGCATGGCCCGCGTCAGGCGCGCCCGGACCGATTCGAAGGACGCTTTCTTGGCGATGCGGTCCTCGTCCAGATACAAAGCGCGGTTGATCTCGATCTGCAACGCATGGATGCCGCGTCCCGGCTTGCCATACTGGATCGTGGTGTGACCGCCGGCATAAGGCGTGTTGCGCGCCACGCTGAACCCTTCGCGCGCAAGCGCGGCTTCGGCGCGTGCCGTCACCGCCGGCGCCGCGGAGGCGCCATAGCGGTCGCCCAGCACGATGTCGGGCACCGACAAGGCCGAGGGCATGGAATGGCAGTCCACCAGCACCGCCACCCCGAAACGGACACGGGTTTGCGCGATCAGCGCTGCCAGCGCCTGGTGATAGGGCTTGTAGAGCTGTTCCAGCCGGGCATCGGCTTCGCCGGATTCCAGCTTGCCGCGATAGATTTCCGCTCCATCGCGCACGATGCGGGGGATCACCCCAAGTCCCGCCGCCACCCGCGGGCTGGGTGCGTCCACGGGTACCTCCAGGGCTCCGTCGAACATCGCGGCATCCAGCTCGGCCGGGGCGCGGTTGACGTCCAGAAAGGCGCGAGGGAACTGCGCCGCCAGCAGCGGCGCGCCCAGCCCGACTGCGCCGGCGAACAACTCGTCGACATAGGCGTCTTCCGAGCGGCGAAGGGTGACGGCGTCCAGCCGGGTGCGTTCCAGCAGCGCCTGGGGATAGCGCCGCCCCGAATGGGGCGAGGCGAACAGGAACGGCACGCTCTGGCGGGCCGGGCGCTCCAGTCGGAAGGGCTCGTTAAGACTCATGGCGGAGGACAGGGAAGCACCGGCCCGGGGGACTGGCAAGGCGCCGCTGCCCGGCCCTGCGGTTCCAGCCGTTAACCGCAGTTTACAGCCTTGCCCTGTATAGGCTTTTATAGCGGCGGGCAGGCGGGCGAACATGGCGCAGATCCTTTTGGCGGAAGACGATGAATCCCTGCGCAAGTTCCTTGCGGCGGCGCTGGTCAAGGCCGGCCATTCGGTGACCGACTTCGGCGACGGCAGCGACGCGTTTGAATGCATCAAGGGCGTCACCTTTGACCTGCTGCTGACCGATATCGTGATGCCCGGCATGGACGGGATCGAACTGGCCAAGCGGGCAGCCGAACTGAATGCCGCCCTGAAAATCATGTTCATTACCGGCTTCGCGGCCGTGGCGCTGCACCCGGCATCGGGCGCTCCCAAGCAGGCCAAGGTCCTGTCCAAGCCCTTCCACCTGCGCGAAATCGTGGCGGAAGTGGACCGGATGCTGGCTGCGGCCTAGGGCGTTCCAAACGCCTTTTCTTTACGGGTTCTGGGGGTTATAGAGGCGGCCCTGAGCGTCCCCGAAAGCGGGCGCGATCAGGAAAATCCGCAGGTGGGGCGGCTAGCTCAGCGGGAGAGCACTTCCTTGACATGGAAGGGGTCACAGGTTCGATCCCTGTGCCGCCCACCACCGATTTTTCCGGAAATTGAACGGCGATGGACCCCGATATCATTGTCATCGGCGCGGGCGCGGCGGGCATGATGTGCGCCGCGGTCGCCGGCGCGCGGGGCCGCAAGGTGCTGGTTCTGGACGCGGCATCGGCGCCGGGCGAGAAGATCCGCATCTCCGGCGGCGGCCGCTGCAACTTCACCAATCTGCAGGCCTCTCCCGCGCAGTTCCTGTCGGCCAATCCGCATTTCTGCATTTCCGCGCTCAGCCGCTATGGCCCGTCAGATTTTATCGCCCTGGTGGAGCGCCATGGCATCGCCTGGCATGAAAAAACCCTTGGCCAGCTGTTCTGCGACGGCTCGGCCACCCAGATCACGGCCATGCTGCTGGCCGAGATGAAACAGGTGGGGGCGGCGCTGCGCCTGAACGCCCAGGTGCAGTATGTCGAGAAGGGTCCCGATGGTTTCACGCTGCAACTGTCATCGGGCGATATCATCGGATGCCGTGCCCTGGTGGTGGCCACCGGCGGGCTTTCCATTCCCAAGATGGGCGCCACCGATTTCGGCTATCGCCTGGCGCGGCAGTTCGGCCTGGCCTTGACGCCGCTGCGCCCCGGCCTGGTGCCGCTGACCTTCGCGGGCGACTTGCTGGAGCAGGCCGCGGCGCTGTCGGGCGTGGCGGTTCCGGCGCGGGTCGCCTGTGGCGGCACGGCGTTCGAGGAGGCGCTGCTCTTCACCCATCGCGGTCTCAGCGGCCCGGCGATCCTGCAAATCTCGTCTTACTGGCGCGAGGGCGGGACACTGGGAATCGACCTTCTGCCCGGCGCGGACATGCTCGATTTGCTGCGTGCGGCGCGACAGACACAAGGCAAGCTGTCGGCGCACAATTTCCTGGCCCAGTATCTGCCGCGCCGCCTGGCCAAGGAGCTGGCCGACACCAGCGACTATGCCGGCGCGCTGGGCGGCCTGTCCGATGACAGGCTGCGCAGGCTGGCCGGCAGCGTGAATGACTGGCGGGTCGTGCCGTCCGGCACCGAGGGCTACCGCACCGCCGAGGTGACACTTGGCGGCGTCGACACAAGCGGCCTGGATTCCCGCACCATGCAGGCCCGCGCCGTACCCGGGCTTTATTTCATCGGCGAGGTGGTGGACGTTACGGGTTGGCTGGGCGGCTACAATTTCCAATGGGCCTGGTCATCGGGTTGGTGCGCCGGGCAAGTCGCCTGATGTTCGGCTGGCGTCAGCCGCGCAGGGCCACCAGCACGCCGCCGCCCGCGATCATCGCCACGCCCAGCCAGTTGCGGCCCGACAGGGTTTCGCCCAGCAGCGCCACGCCCAGCAGCGCCACCAGCACCACACTCATCTTGTCGATCGGGGCAACGCCCGATGCCGGCCCCAGCTTCAGGGCGCGGTAGTAGCAGAGCCATGAGGCGCCGGTCGCCAGGCCCGACAGCAGCAAAAACAGATAGGTCCGCTGCGACACCGACTGGGGTGGCTGCCAGGCGCCTGTCAGCGCCACGATCAGCCCCAGCACCACCAGGATGACGATGGTGCGGATCAGGGTGGCGAAATCGGAATTGACATTCTCCACGCCGATCTTGCCGAAGATCGCGGTCAGGGCGGCGAAACAGGCGGACAGGATGGCCCAGAATTGCCAGGCCGACAGGATGGCTTTCATGTGCGGTCCTCATTGTTGCTTTGGCGGCACAGAGTCTGGTCTAGTTGCGTCATGACCAAGGACGAGATCACCAGCTGGGCGCTGGCCAATGGCTGGGCCATGATGGACGGCTTTCCCAGCCTGACCAAGCCCTCGGCGCCGCATCCCGCCATCGTGCGCCTGGTGCTGAAGGCCACCGTCGCCAGCGTCGAAATCAAGAAACCCGCCGGGAAATGGGAAAAGGTTTCCGGCGAGAGCTATTCCAGGATCGAACCCGACCCCGAAACCGGCATGCCCGGCGGGCTGGGGCTGGGCACCATTTCCGGGCTGACCCAACTGATGGAAAGCAACAAAGACCGGCAAATGATGGCGCGCATGGGCGGCATGAAGGGCTGAAACGCCCTTTGGCTATCTTTTTCGGGGGAGAAGGCTAAAGAGGGGCCGAAATCCCGCCCTGAAAGTTTCCCGTTTGTCCGACACGGCCTTTCCCGCCACCCATCCCGCTTTGTCCCGCGCCCTTGCCGAGCGCGAATACACCACGCCCACGCCCGTCCAGAAGGCGGTGGTGGAGGTCGAGGCCGAGGGCCGCGATCTTCTGGTGTCGGCCCAGACCGGATCGGGCAAGACCATCGCCTTCGGCATGGCGATGGCCGACAGCCTGCTGGAAGGTGCGGGCACATTCGGCCCGGCAGGCGATCCCCTGGCGCTGATCATCGCGCCGACCCGCGAATTGGCGCTGCAGGTCCAGCGCGAATTGAGCTGGCTCTATCAGTATGCCGGTGCGCGCATTGTGTCCTGCGTCGGCGGCATGGATCCGGGGCAGGAGCGCCGCAACCTGGCCAGCGGCGCCCATATCGTCGTCGGCACCCCGGGCCGCCTGCGCGACCATCTGGAACGCCGCGCCTTGAAAGTCTCGGCGCTGAAGGTGGTGGTGCTGGACGAGGCCGATGAGATGCTCGACATGGGCTTTCGCGAGGATCTGGAATTCATCCTGGAAACCACGCCGGCGGAACGGCGCACCTTGCTGTTCTCGGCCACCCTGCCCAAATCCATCGTCACCCTGGCGACGCATTACCAGAAGGACGCGCTGCGCATCGCGGCGCGGGGCGAGACCGGCGCCCATGCCGATATTGAATATCGCGCCATCCGCATCGCCGGCAACAAGATCGAGCGCGCCGTTGTCAACCTGCTGCGCTTTCTGGACCCGCCCGGCGCGCTGGTATTCTGCAACACCCGTAACGCCGTGCGCCACATGGAAGCCCAGTTGACCGAGCGCGGTTTCGCCTGCGTGGCGCTGTCGGGCGAGCTGTCGCAGAGCGAGCGCAATCATGCGCTGCAGGCGCTACGCGACGGCCGCGCCCGGGTCTGCGTCGCAACCGATGTGGCGGCGCGCGGCATCGACCTGCCGGGCCTGGCGCTGGTGATCCATGCCGACCTGCCCAATGATGCCGAAGTGCTGCAGCACCGCAGCGGCCGCACCGGCCGCGCCGGCAAGAAGGGCATCAGCGTGTTGCTGGTGCCGCCATCGCGCCGCCGCCGCGCCGAGGAGATGCTGGGGCGGGCCCGCGTCACCGCCAGCTGGGGCAATCCGCCCACGGCGGCGCAAATCCGCAAGCTGGATCAGGAGCGGCTGCTGGACAATCCGCTGCTCACCGAAGCGGCGAGCGAGGACGATCTGGTCATGGCCGACGCGCTGCTTCGGTCGCGCGACCCGCGCCAGCTGGCGGCGGCCTTCGTCAAGCTCTACCGCGCCGGGCTGCCCGCGCCCGAGGATATCGAGGAAGACGTCCCGTTCCAGCGCGACAAGCCTCGCGATCACAAATCCGAAAAGCCCCGGCGCGACCACAAGCTCCGCAGCGATGCGCCGCGCGAGCAACAGCCCCAGGAACATCGTCCGCGCGAACAGCATGCCCCCACCCATGCGCGCGGCGCCGCCCCCGGCGCGATGACCGATGGCGTGTGGTTCCGCCTCAATGTCGGGCGCGAGCGCAACGCCGATCCCAAATGGCTGCTGCCGGAAATCTGTCGCCAGGGCGAACTCACCAAGAAGGACATCGGCGCCATCCGGGTGTTCGAGATGGAAACCCTGTTCCAGGTCGCGCCCGCCGCCGCGCCGAAATTCACCATCCTGGTCAGCGAGCGCAAGAAAGGCGGGGTGCGCATCTCGCCCGCGCTGGACCAGAGCGGCGAATCCACCGCCCGCCCGCGCGCGGCACTGCCGCAAGGCGACGGCCCCGGCGAAGCGCGGCCGCGCAAACCCGGCTTTCCCGGCAAGAAATTCGATGGCGACAGGAAGAAATTCGGCGGCAGGAAGTTTGCCGGCAAGAAGAAGTTCAACAAGCACAAGGCCGACAAACCCCGCACCGACGCCTCCTGATCGTCGCCAGGGATTCCCCGGCGTGTGGCCGAACGCAAATGCCCATTCGAGCGTTACCGGTTCCATTGGGGGCTTTTCCCCATGTTATGCGCAGATTTCAATGACCCGCATTCGCACCGGTCTGTCCCTGTTCGTCCTGGGCCTGATTCTTCTTTTTGGTGCGGCGCAGCTCGGCCAGGTCTGGTCCCCGGCCCACGCCGCGCAGACCCAGACCCAGAGCCAGACCCAAGGCGATCAGGCCCAGACCCAAGGCGAAAAAGGCGGCGCGGCAGGCAACGGCTCCAGCGGCACCGGCCGGACCGAAGGTATCCTGGTGGCCGAGATCCTGCTGCTTCTCATCGTGGGCCGGGTGCTGGGCGAAGGCATGCAGCGCATCGGCCAGCCGGCGCTGATGGGCACCCTGCTGGCGGGCATCATCCTGGGGCCCTCGCTGTTCGGCTGGCTATGGCCCGAGGCGCAGCATTTCCTCTTTCCCCAGGACGAAACCCAGAAGGGGATGATCGACGGCCTGTCGCAGGTCGGCATCCTGATGCTGCTGCTGCTGACCGGGATGGAGACCGACCTCAAGCTGGTCCGCAAATCCGGTTTCGCCGCCGCGGCCATCGCCCTGTGCGGCATCGCCTTTCCCTTTGCCTGCGGCTTCGCGCTGGGCGAGTTCGGTCCTGCCGCCGTGTTCGGCGGCGGCAATCATCTCGCCACCTCGCTCTTCCTGGGCACGGCGCTGTCGATCTCTTCCATCAAGATCGTCGCCATGGTGGTGCGCGAAATGAACTTCATGCGCCGCAACCTGGGCCAGATCATTGTCGCCACCGCCATCATGGAAGACACCTGCGGCTGGGTGATCATGGCGATCATCTTCGGCATCACCGGCGCCAATACGGGCGGCGGCGCAAGTCACGGGCTGGACTGGTGGATGGTGGGCAAGACGGTGGCCGGAGTGGCGCTGTTCCTGGTCTTCTGCTTCACCATCGGGCGCTGGCTGGTCTTCTCGGCGATCCGCTGGGTCAATGACACCTTCCGCAGCGACTTTCCGGTGATCAGCATGATCATCGTCATCATGGGCAGCTTCGCGCTGATCACCCAGCTTCTGGGCGTGCGCACGGTGCTGGGCGCCTTCATGGCGGGGGTGCTGATCGGGGAATCGCCCATCCTCACCGACCATATCAAGAACCAGATGCGCGGCATGATCACCGCCTTCTTCATGCCGATCTTCTTCGGCATGTCGGGTCTATCCGCCGACCTCACCATCCTGAAGGACGGCAAGATCGCGGGCCTGACGGCGCTGTTGGTGCTGATCGCCTCGGTGGGGAAATTCTCCGGCGCCTTTGCCGGGGCGATGATCGGCCGGCTCAAATGGCGCGAGGGCGTGGCGCTGGGATGCGCCATGAATGCGCGCGGCTCGACCGAGGTGATCGTGGCATCCATCGGTCTTTCGATGGGGGCGCTGACGCAGAATCTCTACACCATGATCGTCACCATGGCGGTGGTGACCACCATGGCGATGCCGCCCATGCTGCGCGCGGCCCTGAGCGGGCTTCCCATGAGCAAGGACGAGGAAACCCGCATCGCGCGCGAGACGATGGACCAGAAGGGCTTTCTGCCACGGCTGGAACGCCTGCTGCTGGCGGCGGACGACAGCGCGGTCGGCCGCATGGCGGCGCGGCTGGCGGGCCTCCTGGCCGGCGCCCAGGGCATGCCGGTCACCATTCTGAAGCTGGAAAGCGACCTGCGCTCGGCTGACAAACCCGGCGCCACCGACGACCAGGCTCATGACAGGGGCGCCTTGGACATCGCGCAAAAGGCGCGGCAGGACGAAAAAGACAGGCCCGGCAAGTCCGGCCATGCCGAGCAGAGTGACTCCAAGGATTCCGCCCGGAAGGACATGAGCGGGGCGCAATCGCACACCCAAAGCGCCGGCGACATGAAGTCCAATCCGCTGGCCCGCGAAGTGAAGGCGGGCGCGAAGACAAGCGCCGCCAAGGTGATCGCGGACGATTCCGAACCCGATCCCGAAAAGGTGCATCTGACGGCGCGGGTGCCGATCGATGCCCCCGCCGAGGTGGTCCGGGACGAGGCCCGCAAGGGCTATGACCTCATGTTCGTGGGCGTGCAATCCGGCGTCGAAGCGGACGGCGGCTTTGCCCCCAAGATCACCCAGCTCTCGGCCGGCTTCGAAGGGCCGCTGATCGTGTTCGCCGATGCCGGCGACACCACGGTCCAGCTGAACAGCCGTTCGCGCCTGCTGCTGCCGGTCAACGGTTCGCCCCAGTCGCGCCGCGCCGCCGAGATCGCCTTCGCCCTGGGGCGCGCCACCGGGGCCAAGGTGCACGCCCTGTTCGTCTCCCAGGCCGATGGCCGCTCGCGCACCCGCCTGCGCGAGGAGCGCGTGCTCAAGGACATGACCGAGTTGGGCGAACGCTATGACGTCGGCGTCACCACCAGGATATCGCCGCGCGCTGCCGCTGCCGACGCCATCCTGAAGGAAGCCAGGCGCAACTATGCCATGATCGTGATGGGCGTCAGCGCGCGGCCGGGCGAGGAACTGTTCTTCGGCAACACCGCGACCAAGGTGCTGAAGAACTGGGACAAGCCGGTGCTGTTTCTCGCGTCTTGAATTCCAGAGGCCCGTCTCCCCTCGCGTGCAAAGCACGCAAGGAGAGGAGGTCATCACAAAATCAGCGGCTTTCCAGCCAGTGGATCGAGAACAGCCGCTCTTCATCGGTCCACACCGCGCGCGGCTGGAAGCCGGCCTTCACCGCCATCTCGCGGAAGCTTTCGATCGTGTATTTGTGGCTGTCCTCGGTATGGATGGCTTCGCCCCGGGCGAACTCCACCCGCTGCGCGCCGAGCATGACGCTCTGGCGCTTCAGCGACACCAGATACATTTCGATGCGCTGCATCAGCACGTTATAGGGCGCATAATGGGCGAAAGCGCCCAGATCGAAGTTCGCGCCCAGTTCGCGATTGGCCCGCGCCAGCAGGTTCTTGTTGAACGCCGCAGTGACGCCGGCAGCGTCGTTATAGGCCGCGTGCAGCCGCGCCGGGTCCTTTACCAGATCCACGCCGATCAGAAGCCCGCCGCCGTTCAGCGCCCCGCGCATGCGCCGCAGCAGCGACATGGCGGCGTCGGGAGAAAAATTGCCGATGGTCGAGCCGGGGAAGAAACCGGCGCGCGGGCCGCTTGCCGGAATGTCCAGCGGCAGGGTGAAGTCCGCCACCACCGGCCTCAGCACCAGCGCCGGATAATCCGCCGCCAGTTCGCGCACCACCGCGTTCAGATAGGCGCCGGAAATATCCAGCGGTGTGTAGGCGCGGGGGTGGGCGGCATCCAGCAGGATGCGCACCTTGCGCAGCGATCCCGCACCGAACTCCAGGATTTCCGCGCCCTCGCCCATCAGGGCGGCGATCTCCGCCGCATGGCGCCGCAGCAGCGCCGTCTCGGTGCGGGTCTGGTAATATTCCGGCAGCTCGCAGATTGCGTCGAACAGGCGCGAGCCTTCCTCGTCGTAGAAAAACTTGCAGGCGATGTCCTTGGGCGTCCGGCGCAGGCCGCTCTGCACGCTGTCCGCGAAGCTTTCGGCGGGCGCTTCGTGGCGCCAGGCAGGCTTGATGTCCATCAGATGCGGCGCGCTCATATGTCTTCCGCCAATCGAATGGCGGAAAACTGCCAGCGCGCCCTGCCCGAAAGCGAAGCTTTCGGGCCATTTGAAAGACGCGGCGCGCTCATATGTCTTCCGCCAATCGAATGCCGGAAAACTGCCAGCGCGCCGCCGGGGGAAAGAAATTGCGGTAGGTCGGGCGGACGTGACCCGATGGGGTGGCATGGCTGCCGCCGCGCAGCACCATCTGGCCGACCATGAACTTGCCATTATATTCCGAGGCGACGCCCTCAAACGCCTTGAAGCCGGGATAGGGATCGTAGGACGAGCGCGTCCATTCCCAGACCTCGCCATACCGGAAGCGGTCGCGGCAGGCATCGGCTGTTGCCGCCGCCTCCCACTCGAACTCGGTGGGCAGGCGCGCGCCCGCCCAGGCGGCATAGGCGGCGGCCTCGAAGAAGCTGACATGCTCGACCGGCGCATGAGGGTCCAGTGGCTGGACGCCCGACAGGGTGAAGACGCTTTCCGAGCCGTCATCATCCTTCAGCCAATAGAGCGGCGCCTCCCATTGCTCGTCCTGCACCCTGGCCCAGCCGTCCGACAGCCAGAATTCGGCGCGGCGATAGCCGCCATCCGCGATGAAGGCCTTGTATTCGCCATTGCTGACGGGCCGGGCGGCGATGCGGAACGGGCGCAGCAATACCGGGTGCCTGGGGCTTTCATTGTCGAAGGCGAAACCTGCGCCGTCATGGCCGATCAGCGTCACGCCGCCGGGAGCACCGATGTAATCCTGCGGCATGGCGGCGTGCGCCGCGGGCGCGTGGTTGCGATAGGCCGGCAGCAGCGGATTGGAAAAGAAGGCATGCTTGATGTCGGTCAGGATCAGCTCCTGGTGCTGCTGCTCGTGCTGCAGGCCCAGGGTAATGGCATCGGCCATGGCGCCATCGGCGCAGGGCGCCTGCATCGCCGCATCGACATGGGCGCGATAGGCCAGCACCTCATCCAGCGATGGCCGGGTGATCAGGCCGCGCTTGGGGCGGGGATGGCGTGGGCCCACCGCCTCGTAATAGGAATTGAACAGATAGGTGAAGCGGGGATCGAACGGCCTGTAGCCGGCTTGTGTCGACAGGATCACCGTCTCGAAAAACCAGCTGGTATGGGCCAGATGCCATTTGGCCGGGCTGGCGTCCGGCATCGACTGGATGGCGGCATCCTCGGGGGACAGCGGCGCGGCCAGCGCCAGACTCCGGGCGCGCACGCTGCGATAGGCCTGGCTCAGGCTGGCGGCGGGTTCGATGGCGGCTTGCATGCGATCTCGACAGGCCGGCCATGCCGGAAAACGCTGTCGCCCCTAAGACGTGGATAATTCTGAATAAACCGCCGGAAGAGGCCAAAAGTTCCCCAGGCTGATGATAGAGCAGTGCCAGATATTTGATGCGCAATGGAACTTTGACAACCCCATGCCGTTGAATTGTGGGGTCCGGCGGGCGGGCGTCTGCGCGCCTGCGGCAATGATCATCGAAGAATGTACCTGCACATAAAAAGCTCCGGCACCCGCGCGCCAGCATCCGATTTCCCGCAAGGGGTCGGCGAAACGGGCGCGGCGATCCGCGCTTTCGACTGGTCCTCGACGCCGCTTGGCTCGCCGGGCACCTGGCCCGCGAATGGACGATGGCCCTGACATGAGCTCCGGCAAGACGAGAATCCTGATCGTCGAGGACGAAATTGTGGTGGCGCTGTTCATGGAAGATCTGCTGGCCGAGTTTGGCTACCAGGTGGCGGGCGTGGTCAGCCATCTCGACCAGGCCATGGCGCGCGAGCGCGATTACGATCTGGCGGTCCTGGATGTGCATCTGAACGGCAAGCCGGTGTTCGATTTCGCCGACCGGCTGGCGGGCGAGGGCGTCCCCTTCATCTTTGCCACCGGCTATGGCGAACGCGACTTACCCGAGCGGCATCGCGGGCGTCCGGTGCTGCAAAAGCCCTTTTCGCCCCAGGATCTGCGGCGCGCCCTGGAACAGGCCTGCGGCGATCTGGTTTTCGCCGCTTCGGACCCCGAGACCCCGAATTGAGGGCGCTTTTGAAATATTGTCGGGTTTGCCCCCTTGAGACAGGTACGGATCACCGGCGGTGCCTGAAATGCGCCGACCTGCGCCACATCTTTGATTACCGAAAAATCCAGCGCGCGGCTTCGGACAATATTTTCAAAGGTTTATGCCATATTTTTTAGGGGCCTTTCGGCCATCAAAAAACTGGCGCAGGTCGGCGCGTTTCAGGCACCGCCGGTGATTTCCCAAAAAAGCGCGACTACATCTATACGGACATGGAACATGTGTTGCGATAAACGCAACAGGCCTGTTTCACGTGAAAGTTATATGTAGTTGATTTATATATGTTTTTAGTTGGAACGCAGGTGGAACACGGAATTTCGTAACGGTCCACAGTAAATCGTAACACGCAGGACGTCGTATAATGGGTTGCGGAATCGGTCTTCGCGTGGGAATATAAGGTGCCGAATACGAAAGGAACTGGATCCCATGAGTGCGGAACCGGACCAAAAAGCACCGCCATACTCGTCAAAAACGAGCTTTGAGAACTATCTGAACCATCTGCGGGACAACCCGCCGTTGCCGACCCGCATCGACAAGGGGGTCATGTCGCACCTGAATTACGGGACGCGGCAGGCGCTGGTTGGAAGCCTCCGGTACCTGAAGCTGATGGGTAAGGATGATGTACCCACGCCCCGCCTTGAGAAGCTTCTCAAGGCCACTGGGGCGGATCGGACCGCCCTGCTTAAGGAAATCGTCAGCGAAGCCTATCCCTATCTGTTTGACGGCAGCATGGCGCTAGACAGGGTTTCGCCCCATGAGTTTGAAGAGAAGTTCAAGCGCGAGGCTGGCGTTAATGGCAGTACCGCTGAGAAGGCTATTGCCTTCTTCCTGGGGATCGCCGCCGACGCGGGGGTCAACCTCTCTCCGCATCTCACCAAAAGGAAGGCCAGCCCTACCGGCCCGCGCAAGCCCAAGGTCAAGCGTGAAAAGCGGGAAGAAGCCCCGCCGCCGCCTAATCCCAACGTCAATCAGAACAATGGGAATGGCGGCGACATTACCAACCAACTGCTTGCGAAGTTTCCCCCGTTCGATCCGGCATGGCCGGACCCGATCAAGACGAAGTGGTTTGAAGGTTTCGAGAAGCTGATGAAGAGTTCAGGTGCAGCGAAGGACTAAAACACAGACGGCGACTGACCTAAGTCAGTCGCCGCCAGTTTTGAGCGTGCCGCGCGATGTAAGTTTGCCGAATACGGCGCGCGGCTCACAACCCCTCAAGGAAAGGAGAAGCATGGATCAGCACCCCATCCGGACATTACCGGAAAGCCGCCCATAGGGCGGTCGTACTGTCCTGCCCCCTTCCAGAAGGGGTAAGAACCATCGGCGCGGGGTCCTTCCAGAAGACCTCGCGCCTTTGGTGCTGGCAGATTAGCATCCCCCTGTGGCGATTGGAATCGATTTATGCCCCGTAAGCGGCTGACCTTAATAAAAGCCATAGAAAAGAATCGGTTACGTGATTTTGTCGCGCAGCACGAAAACACGACAGCTGAGGCTGATGCCGATCTGTTTGAAAGCACGCTCAGCAAGGTAATTAAATCGCCGCGATCACCAGGTCGAACATCGCGTTCCCCATCTCGCGGTGGTTCTGACGGAAAGTGAACTCGTTCAGATACTGGTCGGCATAGGCCTTTGAAATCTGCACGTGCGTGCCGCGTACCGAAGCCTTGAACAAGCGCCAGAAGCTTTCCAGCCCGTTCGTATCGTGGCGATAACCTTCCTCATCAAACTTCACATATTCGCCGCGCCCGTGGCAGACTGTGCCGTGCTTGTGGCCGTCACCGATTACTAAGGAATATCCGCGCCATTCATCGGTTGAGATCATCGTGCCGGGGGCAATGTTTTCCTGAAAGACGCCGCGAAGAGACTTCTGGCTGGCGTCAGGAATGACCTTGCAGCGGAGATAGCCGTTGCGCTCGCGCATCCCCATGACAACGGTCTTGCCAGCAGCGCCACGACCGGCCTTACCGGCCCGGCGACCGCCCATATAGGCCTCATCAATTTCAACTTGCTGTTCAATGCCGCCCAACATTTCGCGATAGTCGGCATTGTTCATCAGCTTCCGGATTTGCATACCCATCCGGTAGGCACACTTGCGGGTCACGCCAAGTTGGCGATGCAGTTCCATGCCGCTCACACCATGCCGCGTCGAAATGAACAGGAAGATCGCATAGAACCAAACCTGGAGCGGCGTCCGGCTCTTTTCAAAGACGGTGCCAGCGCAGGGATACAGGTTATCGCCGCAATGGGCGCAGGCATAAGCCTTGCGATTTTCGAGGCGGTGAAACGTGGCGTCCACCACGCCACACTTGCCGCAGGTAGGGCGATGACCAAAGCGAACCGTCATCACATGTTCAAGGCAGGTCTCCTCGTTGGGAAACCGCTTAAAGAAATCGCGGACCGTAAGCTTGCGAGTGAGGTGGTTCTTTTCCATGACCGTGCCTTGCGTTTGTAAACGTATAGGTATACGATCTTAAGGTGCCTGTCAACGCCGGAGTATACACGTGGGTATAGATTTTAAGGCCGCCACCGACGCCCTTTTTGCCAAAACGGGGGCCGAGGAATTGGCGGCCGAGTTAGGCTGTAATCCCCAGTCCATCAAACAGGCACGTATGGAGCCGAACAAGCCCGGCCACCGGACACCGCCCCCGGGCTGGGAGGTCGCGGCGGCCCGCCTAGCCCGCCAGAAGGCTACCCAGCTTCAAAAGCTGGCTGATCGGCTCGGGTGAGGCCGACCAAGCACGGTGCCGGGCACTTTTGGGTCGAGGTCGAATCTTACGTTCCAGAAGACACCAGCGGGAAGCACGGCCCCGTCCATATCCGGGCGGTAGAGGGTCAGGGCTATGACGGCGTACCCGTGCAATGCAGCCGGAAACTGTGCCGGGACTACCCTGTTGGGACCCGGTTTCGCGTCTGGGCCACAACCACCGACCAGCAGGGCTCCCTCTATCTAACGTCCCATTTCAGCTACGATTTTCAGGTTCTTTAGCGGCCCAATGGCCGTATTAACCCGTAAGCCGTTGGGAAAACTGTGGATTTGTTACCTGTCCTGAGGGGGCAAACCCGAATATTGTTTCAAGAACTATTAACGCGGCGGCAACCCTGCGCCCGCTGCGGGCCCGGTATGTGACTGAATAGCCGCATAAAATCTATCGTTTTTCTTGGATGGACCCCCCCCGTCTGATATTTTCTTCCCTCTATCAGAGGGGCCCCGGCTGTGGGGTTTGAGATGAAAAAGTTCGCGCACGCGACGGTACTGGCCGTTGGCGTTGCTGTCGCATCCGCGGCAGCGATGGGCGCGTTCATGGCCGATGCGGCCGCGGCCGACCTGCCGCCCAGCCTGCAATCCTTCGGCACCTCCAAGGCGATCTCGGCCTATGAATTGTCCGCCACCGGCGTGGCGGGTTTCGCGGTTGAGCCGGCAGTGCTGGCGTCGCTGGATCATTCCGGTGCGCGCCTGGCCGACGCCGCCTATGGCGCGGGCCTGTCGTCTTTCGCAACCTCGATGGCGCTGACGCCCAACCTGGCGCTGGACGCCGGGCGCGGGCTGGACATGGGTTCGCGCTTTTCCAACTATGATGGCAGCCAGCAGCCCTTCCTCTCGGCGGTGAACGCGCCGTTCCTGGATCTCGCCAATGGCGGCCGCTATGGCGGCGTCACCTTCGCGCCGGCCGCCAATGTGCGGCTGCGGCTGGGCGCCGGCGTCAACAGCGAGCGGCTGGACAGTTTTCATTTCGATCCGGCAGCCCCGACCGGCAATCTGGGCCTGCTCTATGACGCCAGCCAGACCCGGTCGCTGCTGGGCGGCTTGTCCTGGGACGTTTCCACCGCGCTGGGCGTCGATCTGACCGGCATTTCGTCCGACCGCTCCGGTGTGCCGCTGGACATCGCCAATGCCGCCCAATTCGCGCCCAGGTCCGCGACCAATGCGCTGGGCGTGGCGGCGCATATGAGCATCGGCCAGGGCTGGGTGACGACGGCCTCCTTCAGCGAGGGTCTGACCCAGCTGGATCGGGGCGGCATGGGCACCTCCTTGCGCGAACAATCCTATTCCATCGCGGTCGCCAAGCATGGCGTGTTCGGCGACGACACGCTGGGGCTTTCGCTGTCGCGGCCCGCGCCCAGCATGGCGGGCAGCTTCGCCAGCCTGCTGGGCTCGGGGGATTCGCCGCCGCCGCTGGTCGTGTCGCGGGCCGCCACCCTGGGCGGCGCCCGCGCCACCGAGACCGACATCCAGGTCGGCTATATCACCAACTTCCTGAACGGTGCGGTGGCGCTGCAGACCAACGCCGCCTACCAGACCAATTTCCAGGGCCAGCCCGGCGCGACGAGTGTTGCGCTGCTGTCGCGCGCGAAAATCAAGTTCTGAAAAGTCCGGGCCGCAATTCGTTCGGGAGCATCGGGCAGCCCGGAGCGAAGCGGTCGGTAGCGACAGCGTACCGACCGTTGCCCGTGCGACCCCAAAAATAACGGCAACAATTGCGGTGTCGGCCATGCTCCGATAAAAGCCGCGTTATTCCAGTATCGAGGAACCTGCAAATGGCCGGACCACAGTTCGTTTATGTGATGAAGGGTCTGTCCAAGACCTATCCCGGCGGCAAGCAGGTGCTGAAGGACATCTGGCTGTCCTTCTATCCCGGCGCCAAGATCGGCATTGTCGGCGTCAATGGCGCGGGCAAGTCCACCTTGATGAAGATCATGGCGGGGATGGACAAGGATTATACCGGCGATGCCTGGGCCGCCGACGGCGTGCGCATGGGCTATCTGAGCCAGGAGCCGCAGCTCGATCCGGGCAAGACGGTGCGCGAGAATGTGATGGAAGGCGTCGCCAAGAAGCAGGCGCTGGTGGACCGCTACAACGAGATCGCGTCGAATTATTCCGACGAGACCGCCGACGAGATGGACAAGCTGCAGGACGAGATCGAGGCGCAGGGCCTGTGGGACCTGGACTCGCAGGTGGATCAGGCGATGGATGCGCTGCGCTGCCCGGATGGCGAGGCCAAGGTCGAGACCCTGTCAGGCGGCGAGCGCCGCCGCGTCGCCCTGTGCAAGTTGCTGCTGGACGCGCCCGACATATTGTTGCTGGACGAACCCACCAACCATCTCGATGCGGAGTCAGTGGAGTGGCTGGAAGCGACGCTGCGCGAATACAAGGGCTGCGTCATCCTGGTCACCCATGACCGCTATTTCCTCGACAATGTGACGAGATGGATCCTGGAGCTGGACCGCGGCAAAGGCATCCCGCACGAGGGCAATTATTCCTCGTTCCTCGAGATACAGGAAAAGCGCCTCAAGCAGGAATCCAGCGAGGAGCAGGCCCAGAAGCGCACCATCGCGCGCGAGCGCGAATGGATCAAGCAATCGCCCAAGGCGCGCCAGGCCAAGTCCAAGGCGCGCATCAATTCCTTTGAGGAACTGGTCGCCAGGAGTCAGGAACAGCGCGCCGGCACCGCCACCATCATGATCCCGGTGGCCGAGCGGCTGGGCGATCTGGTGATCGAGGCGAGCGATCTGGCCAAGGGCTATGACGACCGGCTGCTGTATGAGCATGTCAATTTCAAGCTGCCGCCCGGCGGCATCGTCGGCGTCATCGGCGCCAACGGCGCGGGCAAGACGACGCTGTTTCGCATGCTGACGGGCCAGGAAAAGCCCGATGCCGGCACGCTGAAGGTGGGGCCGACGGTACAGATCGGCTATGTCGATCAGAGCCGCGACGCGCTCGATCCGGGCAAGACGGTGTGGCAGGAAATTTCCGGCGGCACCGACATCATCGAGTTCGGCAAGACCAAGATCAATAGCCGCGCCTATACCGGCGCCTTCGCCTTCAAGGGCGGCGACCAGCAGAAGAAAGTCGGCCAGCTTTCGGGCGGCGAGCGCAACCGGGTGCATCTGGCCAAGATGCTGAAGTCGGGCGCCAACCTGCTGCTGCTCGACGAACCGACCAACGATCTGGACGTCGATACCCTGCGGGCGCTGGAATCGGCGCTGGAGGATTTCGCCGGCTGCGCCATGATCATCAGCCATGACCGCTGGTTCCTGGACCGCATCGCCACCCACATGCTGGCCTTCGAGGGCGACAGCCATGTCGAATGGTTCGAGGGCAACTATCAGGATTATGAGGCCGACAAGAAGCGCCGCCTGGGCGTGGATGCCGACCAGCCGCACAAGATCAAGTATAAGCGCTTCGCGCGCAGCTGAACGGAAATTCCCCTGCGCCGCGCGCGGATAACCTGCAAAGAAAAAGGCTCTGCGGCGATGGTCGCGGGGCCTTTGTCGTTATTTGATCTCTAGTTGCTGGGCTTGCCGAGATTGACCGCCAGGTCCGACAGATGCGTGATCAGGGTGCGGATATTGCCGCCATTCTGGCCCAGGAAGGCAGTGAACTGGTCGCGTTCCTCGAGCGACAGCCAGATGCCCGACACCGAGACATCCACCAGCACCGGCTTGCCGGTGTCGGTGCGGACCCGGAAATCCACTTCCAGCGGCGGCTGGCTGGAATTGGGATCGACAAGCTGGGTGGCGACGATGAAGTCGGTGGGGCTGCGCTCGGTCGAGCCGGTGACCGTCAGGGTCTGGCCGGAATAGCGCGCGAAATAGGACTGGTAGGCGGCGACCGCATAATTCCTGAAGGCGGCGATGAAGGCATCCAAATCCTCGGGCGGGGCGCCGCGGCGATACTGGCCCAGGGTGAACAGGCCGATGCGGCGTACATCCACCAGCCCCAGAAGGAAGGTCTCGAACTGGTCGCGGCGCTGGACGGTGCTCAGCTTCTTGTTGTTCAGGACCTCAAGGCCCTTGTGGATATTGTCGGCCACAAAGGCTTCCGCGACATTGGCGGCCGCCGCGGGCCGGACCAAGGCCATGGGCGCCGCGAAAAGAATGGCCGCTACCAGCACGGCGCGACGCATCAGGGGCAGGGTCATCGGCATCACTCTGTTCTTCGGCGCGAATGTCGCGTGTCGGCGCGGCAAGTTCAAGGCAGGACAGGCACTTATATTACGTACCGAAACAGTCATTGGTTCATCAGAAATCGGGCAAGTTCGCGGGCGCGGGGGCGCGGCCATTGCGAATCTGTTCCGCCCGGTACTGGCGCCAGAAGCTGCGCAGGCTGGCATAATAGTCCACCGAGCTGCGCTGGATGCCCCGCACGGTCTGGTAGGTCTGGCCCTTCAGGTCGAGCAGGGTGAAATAGTCCCGTCCCGCCGTCCACCAGATGTGCTGCTTGAAGGGAATCTGGTTGGTGGGATCGATCAGCGCGTCGCCCACCAGCCCGGCCGCGTCGCGCGGACTGGACGGCCCGAAGAAGGGCAGCATCAGGTAAGGCCCCTCATTGGCGCCCCACACCGCGAAGGTCTGTCCCATATCCTCGCCATGTCCGGGAAGCCCCATTTTGCTGGCCGGATCGAGGAATCCGCCCAAACCGAGCGTGGAGTTGACCACCAGCCGCTCCAGCGATTGTCCGGCGCGCCGGACCTCGCCTTGCAGCACGTCATTGGCGAAGATGGTGGGCAGCGCCAGGTTGCCCAGGAAATTGTGCACGCCGCGGCGGCCCGCATCGGGGACCAGCAGGAAATAAATCCCCACGGTGGGACCGACGACATAGCGGTCCAGCTTGCCGTTCAGCAGCAGCGTGTCGCGGTTCATCGCCTCATAGGGATCGCCCGCAGCCAAGGCTTCTGGCGTGGGCGGCGGATAGGCGCAGCCAGCCAGGGCCAGTCCGCCCACTCCCAGAATAAGCGCCCTAAGCCCGCGCATTCGCTGTCCGATAGCCATGTTTTACAGGATTTTTGCCGGGTCCGGGGTGCTGTCGTCCAGCCCCCTTGCAGCCGCAGGGAAATAAGGCATATAAAGATATGCTTATATGTGAGGTGAGGCCTTGGACAGGCTGGTATCCATGCTGCGGGCCGCGGGCGACCCTACCCGGTTGCGCCTGTTGCTGCTGCTGCGCCAGGCTGAACTGACGGTCAGCGAGCTGATCGAGATTGTGGGGCAGAGTCAGCCCCGCGTCTCCCGGCATCTCAAGCTTCTGGGCGAAGCGGGGCTGGTGGAGCGCTTCAAGGAAGGCAGCTGGGTATTCTGCCGCGCCGCCGACCGGGGCACGGGCGCCCAGCTGGGCGCCGCCATCGCCGCCCTGGCCGATCCGCAGTCGCAGGAGGCCGATCACGCCAGGCTCAAGCATGTGCGCGAGACCCGCGCCGCCGCGGCCGCCGCCTATTTCAAGTCCAACGCCGCGGAGTGGGAACGCATCCGCGCGCTGCACGCGCCCGAGAAAGACGTGGAAGCGGCGATCGCCCGCCACCTTACCACAGCGCGAATCGACAATTTTCTGGATGCCGGCACCGGCACCGGGCGGATGCTGGAACTGATCGCGCCGCATGCCGGGCGCGCCGTGGGCGTCGACATCAGTCCCGACATGCTGGCCATCGCCCGTGACCGGCTGCTGCAGGCGGGCATCCAGAACGCGCAGGTGCGGCTGGGCGACACTTATCGATTGCCGTTTCCCAACGGTGCGGCCGCCGCCAATAGCGAAAAAAGTGGCTTTGATGTGGTGCTGTTCCACCAGGTGCTGCATTACCTGGACGATCCGGGCAGCGCCGTGGCGGAAGCCGCCCGCGTCATGGCGCCGGGCGGGCGGCTGCTGGTCGCCGATTTCACCAGCCACAAAGAAGAATATCTGCGCGACGAGTTTGCGCATCGCCGGCTGGGCTTTTCCGACCGTGAGGTGGAAGGCTGGTTCGCCGCCGCCGGACTGTCCCCCGCGGGCAGTGAAACCATCGCGCCCCATGCCGAGGCAGGGGAAAAACTCACCGTCAAGCTGTGGCTCGCCATCGCCAAAGCCAAAGCCAAAAATGAGGCCGCATGAGCCTGGAAAATCTGATTACCAAGCCGGGGCCGCTGGCGGTCTCGTTCGAATTCTCGCCGCCGAAAACCGACGAGGCGGAAGCCAATCTGTGGACCGCGATCCGGCGGCTGGAGCCGCTGCAGCCCGAATTCGTTTCCGTGACCTATGGCGCCGGCGGCACCACCCGCGAGCGCACCCATGCCACCGTCAAGCGCATCGTCGAGGAGACCAGCCTGAAGCCGGCGGCGCATCTGACCTGCGTCGCTCATTCGCGCGGCGAGATCGACGATATTGTGCGCGGCTACTGGGACGCCGGCATCAAGCATATCGTGGCGCTGCGCGGCGACATGCCCGGCATGACCGGGGCCTACGAAGCCCATGGCGACGGCTATCAATCGACGCCGGAACTGATCGCGGGGATCCGCAAGATCGCGCCTTTCGAGGTCAGCGTCTCCTTCTATCCCGAGCGTCACCCG
The DNA here is from genome assembly GCA_035549455.1 of Rhizomicrobium sp. Lineage (GTDB taxonomy): Bacteria > Pseudomonadota > Alphaproteobacteria > Micropepsales > Micropepsaceae > Rhizomicrobium. The sequence goes on from DASZQW010000003.1 coordinate 61,059, forward strand.
GATTCGCCGTCGCACGGCCATGACATTGAATTGCTGAAAAAGAAGATGGATGCCGGGGCCACCCGCGCCCTGGGCCAATTCTGCTTCGACAATGATGTGACGGCGCGCTTTCGCGACGATGCGGCGAAGGCGGGCATCACCATTCCGGTGGTGCCGGGCATCATGCCCACCACCAATTTCGTCGGCATATCGCGCATGGCGGCCAAGACCGGGGCGTCGATCCCCGCCTGGCTGGCGCGCGCCTATGACGGGCTGGAAGACGATGTCGAGACCCGCCGCATCGTCGCCGCAGCCGTGCTGGCCGACCAGGTGCAGTTGCTGCGCGCCCGGGGCTTCGGCCAATTCCATTTCTATACCCTCAACCAGGCCAACCTGACCTATGCGGCCTGCCGCATTCTCGGTATCGCACCCCAGGAACCCAATTCCAGGAATTTGTCATGAGCTTTTCGCGCGAAGCCCGCATCGCCTGGATGAAGGACGAGGCGAAGAAACGCCTGTTGCTGCTGGACGGCTCCTGGGGCGTGATGATCCAGGGCTTCAGGCTGGGCGAGGATGATTTTCGCGGCAGCCGGTTCGGCAACCATCCTTCCGAGCTGAAGGGCAACAACGACCTGCTGACCCTGACCAAGCCCGAGGTCATCCGCGATATCGGCCGTCAGTATCTGGAAGCCGGCGTTGATTTCATCGAAACCAACACCTTCAATTCCAACTTCACCAGCCAGGAAGATTACGGGTTGGGGCATCTGGTGGGCGAATTGAACGAGGCGGGCGCGAAGCTGGCGCGCGATTTGTGCGATGAATTTTCCACCCGCGCCCGGCCGCGCCTGGTGGCCGGCGTGCTGGGTCCGGCCAACCGCACCGCCACCATCTCGCCCGACGTCAATGATCCCGCCTTCCGCAACATCACCTTCGACCAGTTGCGCGAGACCTATCGCGAAGGCGCCCGCGGCCTGATCAAGGGCGGCGCCGACGTCATCATGATCGAGACGGTGTTCGACACCCTGAACTGCAAGGCCGCGATCTTCGCTGTCGAAGAAGTCTATGAGGAGATGGACCTGCGCCTGCCGGTGTGGATTTCCGGCACCATCACCGACCTGTCGGGCCGCACATTGACCGGCCAGACGCCCGAGGCCTTCTGGCATTCGGTGCGCCATGCCGACCCCTTCGCCATCGGGCTGAACTGCGCCCTGGGGGCCAAGGAATTGCGTCCCTATGTGGCCGAACTGGCGGCGGCCTGCGATACGCTGGTGTCGGCGCATCCCAATGCCGGGCTGCCCAACGAATTCGGCGGCTATGACGAGACGCCGGAAACCATGGCCGAGATGATCGGGGAATTCGCCCGTTCCGGCCTGGTGAATATTGTCGGCGGCTGCTGCGGCACCAAGCCGGACCATATCGCCGCCTTCGGCAAGGCGATTGCCGGCGTGACGCCGCGCGCGATTCCGGGCAAGCCCAAATATATGCGCCTGTCGGGGCTGGAGCCTTTCACCCTGACGCCCGACCTCAATTTCATCAATGTCGGCGAGCGCACCAACATCACCGGCTCGGCCAGGTTCAGGAAGCTGATCGCCGCCAATGACTATGAGACGGCGCTGAGCGTGGCGCGCGAGCAGGTCGAGAATGGCGCCCAGATCATCGACATCAACATGGACGAGGGACTGCTGGACTCCGAAGCGGCGATGACGCGCTTCGTCAACATGATCGCGGGCGAGCCCGACATCTCAAAAGTGCCGCTGATGATAGACAGTTCCAAATGGAGCGTGATCCAGGCGGGCCTGAAATGCTGCCAGGGCAAGGCGGTGGTCAATTCCATATCGCTGAAGGAAGGCGAAGAGGCCTTTGTCGCGCGTGCCCGTGAAGTGCGCCGCTTCGGCGCCGCTGTGGTGGTGATGGCCTTTGATGAGGTGGGTCAGGCCGATACCAGGCAGCGCAAGGCCGAGATCTGCAAGCGCGCCTATGACATCCTGGTGGACAAGGTCGGCTTCCCGCCCGAGGACATCATCTTCGACCCCAATATCTTCGCCGTCGCCACCGGCCTGGAAGAGCATAACGAATACGGCAAGGCCTTCATCGAGGCGGCGGAAATCATCCGGCGCGAGAATCCGCATGCCCATATCTCGGGCGGCGTCTCGAACTTCTCCTTTTCCTTCCGCGGCAACGACAAGGTGCGCGAGGCGATGCATTCGGTGTTCCTGTTCCACGCCATCAAGGCGGGCATGGATATGGGCATCGTCAATGCCGGCCAGCTCACCGTCTATCAGGACATCCCCACCCCCTTGCGCGAAGGTATCGAGGATGTGCTGTTCAACCGCCGTGAGGATTCCACCGAGCGGCTCTTGACCCTGGCGCAGGAATATAAGGGCGACGGCTCGGTGGCCGAGGTTGCCGACGCCGCCTGGCGCGCCCTGCCGGTGACCCAGCGCATCACCCATTCGATGGTGCATGGCATCGATGCCTTCATCATCGACGATACCGAGGAAGCGCGCGCGGCGGCGACGCGGCCGCTGGATGTGATCGAAGGCCCGCTGATGGCGGGCATGAATGTGGTGGGCGACCTGTTCGGCGCGGGCAAGATGTTCCTGCCCCAGGTGGTCAAGTCGGCGCGCGTCATGAAAAAGGCGGTCGCCTATCTGCTGCCCTTCATGGATGCCGACAAGAGCCAGGTGAAGGAACCGGTCGGACGCATCATCATGGCGACGGTGAAGGGTGATGTGCATGACATAGGAAAAAACATTGTCGGCGTCGTGCTTCAGTGCAACGGCTATGAGGTAATCGACCTGGGGGTGATGACGCCCACGCAGAAAATTCTCGACGCGGCGCGCGAACACAAGGCCAACATTATCGGCCTCTCCGGCCTGATCACGCCGTCGCTGGACGAGATGGTGACGGTGGCGTCCGAGATGGAGCGCCAGGGCTTCGACATTCCGCTGTTGATCGGCGGCGCCACCACCAGCCGGGTGCATACCGCGGTCAAGATCGACCCCAGCTACCGGCGCGGCCAGACCGTCTATGTCACCGACGCCAGCCGCGCTGTGGGCGTGGCCTCAAGCCTCTTGTCCAAGGAGAATGGCACGACCTACGCGGCCGACATCCGCGCCGAATATGAGAAGATCGCCACCGGCCATGCCAACCAGAAGGCCGGCGGCGTGCGGCTGCCGATCGCCAGGGCCCGCGCCAACCGCGCCCCGACGGATTTCTCCAAGGTCGCACCGCCGCCGAAATTCTTCGGCACCCGGGTGTTCGACAATTACGACCTGGCGGAGCTGGCGCGCTACATTGACTGGACGCCATTTTTCCAGACCTGGGAGCTGGCGGGGCCGTATCCGGCGATCCTGACCGACGACAAGGTGGGCAAGGCCGCCACCGACCTGTTCAACGACGCCCAGGCGATGCTGAAGAAGATCATCGCCGAGAAATGGCTGACGGCGCGCGCCGTGATCGGCTTCTGGCCCGCCAACAGCGATCCGGACAATGTCGATGACATTCTGGTCTATGGCGAAAATGACGCGGAAGTGGGGGCGCGGAAATTCCCGATTGAAACGCTGCACACTTTGCGCCAGCAGATGACGCGCGAGGCGGGGCGGCCCAATCTGGCGCTCAGTGACTTTATCGCGCCACCAAAGGAAAATGGCGGCACTGATGACTATATCGGCGGCTTTGTGGTGACGGCGGGCATCGGCGAGGAACCGCACATCAAGGCCTTTGAGGCGGCCAAGGACGATTATTCCGCCATCCTGCTGCGCGCTTTGGCCGACCGGCTGGCGGAAGCCTTCGCCGAACGCATGCATGAAAAGGTCCGCAAGGATTATTGGGGCTATGCCGCGGACGAGAAATTCAGCAATGACGAGCTGATCAAGGAAGCCTATCAGGGCATCCGCCCGGCGCCGGGCTATCCCGCCCAGCCGGAACATTCGGAAAAAGCCACCTTGTTCAAGCTGCTGGACGCCAAGGACCGGATCGGCGTCGAACTGACCGAAAGCTATGCCATGTGGCCGGGATCGTCGGTGTCGGGCTTCTATTATGCCCATCCCGAAAGCCGCTATTTCGGCGTCGGCAAGATCGAACGCGACCAGGTGGAAGACTATGCCCGCCGCAAGGGCTGGGACCTGGCCACCGCCGAGCGTTGGCTTGGGCCGCTTTTGAACTACAATCCCCGCGCAGTTGACGCCGCTTAGGAAACGCAATGTCGGTCTGGGGCAAGGTCAGTGGAGCTGCGGCGGGTCTTTTTGTCGGCGGACCCGTGGGCGCGCTGGTCGGCGCGGTGGCGGGGCACTTCATCCTGGACCGCGAATCCGATCCCGGTGTCACCTTCACCATCGCCATCATCGCCCTGGCGGGCAAGATGGCCCGCGCCGACGGCGTGGTGACCGAGGCAGAGTATGAGGTCTTCCGCCGGGTCTTTGTCGTGCCGGACCAGGAAGACGCCAATGTGCGCCGCGTCTTCAACCTGGCGCGCCAGGACATTGCCGGCTTTGAGCATTATGCCGGCCAGATCGCGGGGCTGTTCCGGGACAATCCGGCGATGCTGGAAGACATTCTCGATGGGTTGTTCGAGATCGCCAAGTCCGACGGCGTGCTGCATCCCTGCGAGGCGCAGTTCCTGGAAAAGGTCGCCGAGATCTTCGGCTTTGCGCCTGGCGAATTTCGCCGCATCCGCGCCGCCCATTTCGCGCCCGAACTGACCGATCCCTATGTCATTCTGGGCCTGTCCTATGCCGCCGACGAATATGAGATCAAGCAGACCTATCGCCGGCTGGTGCGCGAGAACCATCCCGACAGCCTGATGGCGCGCGGTGTCCCCCCGGAATTCCTCAAACTGGCCACCGACAAGCTGGCCGCCATCAACAATGCCTATGAAAAGATCCGCCTCGAGCGGGGCCTGATGTGAGGGTTTTGGCATGAAGCGCGTCGAACTGCCTTCGCCGAACCAGGATGGGCGCGACGGCGCCGCCATCGACATGCTGGTGCTGCACTATACCGGCATGGCCAGCGGCGAGGCGGCGCTGTCGCGGCTGACCGATCCGGCGGCGAAGGTCTCGGCGCACTACACCATCGGCGAAGGCGGCACTATCTATGCCCATGTGCCCGAGGCGCGGCGCGCCTGGCATGCCGGGGTGGCGCATTGGGCGGGCGCCGCCGACATCAATGCGCGTTCCATCGGCATCGAGATTGTCAATCCGGGGCATGAATTTGGTTATCACGCCTTCCCGGAGGCGCAGATCGCCGCCTTGATACCGCTGTGTCATTCGATTTTGATGCGCCACGTGATCCCGTCATGGCGCGTCTTGGCCCACAGCGACGTGGCGCCGGCGCGCAAGGACGATCCGGGCGAGCTGTTTCCCTGGAAGCGTCTGGCGGATGCAGGCATCGGGCTGTGGCCGCAAGCGATACAAAGCGCGCTCGGCCCCGAGGCGCTTCTGCGCTACGGCTATGATCCGGCCGCACCGCTGGATAAGGTGATCACCGCCTTCCAGCGCCATTTCCGCCCCAAAAAGCTGGACGGCCAATGGGATGGCGAATGTGCAGGGCTGCTGGCTTGGCTGCTGGCCAAACTGCCCCTATAAGGCCCGCGTCAGATGGCCGGGTGACCGCGGCTGGTGCAAGCCAGTCGAGGAAAGTCCGGGCTCCACGGAAAAACGGTGCCGGATAACGTCCGGCGGGGGCAACCCCAGAGACAGCGCCACAGAAATGACACCGCCTAAGACCTGCAAAGGTCCGGCAAGGTTGAAATGGTGCGGTAAGAGCGCACCGCGGTCCTGGCAACAGGAGCGGCTAGGCAAGCCTCACCGGGAGCAAGACCAAATAGGGACGGCATGTTGGTTTTTTCGGCCAGCCGTCCGGGTCGGTCGCGCGAGGCGTTCAGCGATGAACGTCCCAGAGGAATGGTCACCGCTTCGCAAGAAGCACAGAACCCGGCTTACAGGCCATCTGACACTTTCACTTTCTCCAGCGTCAGCGCATCTCCCTGCCCGCCGAAATAGTGATTCAGCGCGGCGCCAAACACATCGTCCGGCGCGGCCAGGTCGAACAGCGTCAGGGACGAGCGGAATTTCAGGTCATCCGGCGCGCCGAAAATGGCACGCGCGTCGCGGCCCTGGACTGCCAGCACGGCCTTGGTGCATTCGCGCAGCCGCAGGCCCAGCACCGGGTGGGCCAGAAAGCCGCGCGCCTCGTCCAGCGAGCGCAGGGCGTAATGCTGCGCCATGGCGCTGCGGCCCAACCCCGAAAGCTGCGGAAACACGAACCACATCCAGTGCGAGCGCTTTTGCCCGGCGCGCAATTCCGCCAGTGCCGTCTCGTAAATGGGCGCCTGCGCGTCAAGGAAGCGCTGGAGGGTCAGAGGCCCGCCTTCCGCGCGGCAACTTCGCCGATGGCGGACCAGTCCCTGTCCTGCCAGCCCCAGGCCACAGCCTGGTCGTAATTGGTCTTGAGCAGATCGGCGGTCGGCATCTCCACGCCCAAGCCTTGCGCCGCGGCGCGGGCCAGATTGACGTCTTTCAGCCCCAGGGTCAGGGCAAAGCCCGCCGGTTCATACTGCTTGTTCAGCACCATCTGGCCATAGGCGGTGAACACCGCGCCGGTGAACAGCCGCTTGCTCAAGACATCATGGAACAAAGCGGGGTCGACGCCGCCCTTGCGCAGCAAGGCAAAGGCCTCGCCGATGGCTTCCAGTTCGGAGGCGATCATGAAGTTGCCCGCGATCTTGAACAGGTTGGCCTTCTCGGCTTCCTCGCCCACCGGCACGGTGCGGCTGCCGATCTTGTCGAACACCGGCTGCATGGTCTCGCGCGCTCCAGTCTCGCCGCCCACCACCAGCACCATCTGGCCCGACGCCGCCATGTCGGGCCGCCCGAATACCGGCGCCGACAGATAATGCAAGCCGGCCTGCTTGTGCGCTGCCTGCAGCTCTTTGGCGAAGGCGGGTGAGATGGTCGCCATGTTCACATGGATCAGGTTTTTCGCGGCTTTGGCGAGCAGCGGCCCCGCCAGCCCGACCTCGGTCATCACCGCGTCATTGGCCAGCATCGAGAACACCGCCTCGCCCTGCATCGCGTCTTGCGGCGCCTTCGCCGCCACCGCGCCCTTGGCCACCAGTTCCTGCACCGGGGCAGGCGAACGATTCCACACCGTCACGCTGTGTCCCGCCTTCAGCAGGTTTTCCGCGACATGGCCGCCCATGCGGCCCAGGCCGATAAATCCGATCTTCATTGCCAACCTTCCTTCAACTGCTTGCTGCGCGATGGGTGCGCGGTTTGACTTTCGGCATCCCGTACGGGGCTGACAATAGGATGGCGCCTGCGCGAATCATCCTGTGGTTGCGCTCGCCTCTCCCGGCCGCCGCCGCGCCGTGGCGGCAATTTCCGGTTGCAGGCCGAGCTTCCCGCTTCAAATCGTTAACGCGCTGTTTACCCCCGTCACCGCATTGTTACCATGTTCGTTAATCGTTCTTGTGGACTCCACCGGTGGGGGTCCAAAAGGTTAACGCCACTAGCAAGTCCCTCAAAAATAACGGTTTTTGGTTTGACGGGCAAAGTCATCCCATGCTATCCCATATCGTCCCAAGGGTCTGTGTGACCCGCCCGTTCCCCTTCCGGGACCGGGCATCCGGGACAGGGGGTTTGCGGGTCCATGACCGGGTTGGTCCAGCCGTTCATTTCGACGGTTCCGGGGTCGCTCGACAGCAAGGGTCGGGTCTGCATCCCCGCCACCTATCGCCATCTCCTGTCGGCGCAGAACACCGCCGGCGTTTATGTCTGCCCAAGCTTCCTTGATCCCGCCCTCGACGCCTTCGGCCAGGAACTGCTCGACCGCGTCAATGCGCGGCTGGCGGCACAGGACCCGTTCTTCTCCGCCGGCTTTGACGACGAAGCCACCGCGCTGATCGCGCGCACCCAGGCGCTGCCCATCGACGAGAATGGCCGTGTGCGCCTGCCTGACCCCATGATCGAACATGCCGGGCTCAAGGACCGCATCGTCTTTGTCGGCAAGGCGCAGAAATTCCAGATCTGGGACGCCGACCGCTATGCCCCGGTGGAAGCCGAAGCGCTGGCGCGGGTGAAGGCCAAGATGGAACGCGCGCGTTCTGGTGAGGGCGCATGAGCGGTCACGCTTCCAATGGTCACCTTCCTGTCATGCTGAACGAAGTGCTGGAGCTGCTGTCGCCCCGCGACGGCGCGTCCTATGTCGACGGCACCTTTGGCGGCGGCGGCTATGCCAGCGCCATTCTCGAAGCCGCCGACTGCCGCGTGTTGGGTATCGACCGCGATCCCGACGCCATCGCCCGCGGCCAGGCGCTGGTCGAACGCTTCGCAGGTCGGCTGACCCTGGTGCAGGGCGAATTCTCGTCGATGGACCGGCTTGCCGGCGAAAGCGACGGTGTGGTTCTGGATCTGGGCGTGTCGTCCTTCCAGTTCGACCAGCCGGCGCGCGGTTTCAGTTTCCGCGAGGACGGTCCTCTGGACATGCGCATGAGTCTGTCGGGCGAAAGCGCCGCCGATTTCGTCAACAGCGCCAGCCACAGCGCGCTGGCTTCGGTCATTGCCCGCTATGGCGAGGAAAAGAATGCGCGGCGCATCGCCTCGGCCATCATCGCGGCGCGCCCCGTCACCGGCACGGCGCAACTGGCCGCCATCGTCTCGCAGGCGCAAGGCCCCGCTGCCCTGCGCCATGCCATCCATCCCGCCACCCGCACCTTCCAGGCGCTGCGCATCCATGTGAATGACGAGCTGGGCGAGCTGGAACGCGGCCTGGAGGCGGCACTCTCCATCCTCAAGCCGCAGGGCCGCCTGGTGGTGGTGTCGTTCCACAGCCTGGAAGACCGCATCGTCAAGCAGTTCCTCACCCGCCGCTCCACCGCTGCGCCGCGCGGCTCGCGCCATGCCCCGGCGGCAGCCGCGCCGCAGGCATCCTTCCGGCTTCTCACCACCCGCCCGCGCACCCCGTCGGCGGACGAACTTAACGTCAACCCTCGTGCCCGGTCCGCCAAGCTGCGCGCTGGGCTCAAACTGGCGGCATAGGAGCGGCTCATGGTTCGCGTGCTCAATTTCTTCTGCGTGGCGCTGATGGGTCTTTCGATCCTGGCGCTCTACCATGTCTCTGAAAAGACCCGTATGGCGCGTATGGAGCTGAACCAGGCGGTGCGCCAGATCGGCGACACCAGGAGCGCCATCGGCGTCCTGGAAACCGAATGGCAGCATGTCGCTTCGCCGGAGCGTATCCAGCAACTCGCCGAAAGCAGGCTGGGCATGGCCGACAGCGCCTCGGTGCAGCTGTCCTCCTTCGACCAGCTGCCGCGACGCGGCGCCGGTGAGGGCGGGGGCCCGAACGCGCCCCTGAACAACACGCCGGTGCACAATGCCAGCGTGCAGATTCCGGCGGCCGCGCCAACCGACCCCGGCATGTGAGGATATGAGCGAAGGCCCCACCGTCTTTCAGCGGCGCATCGTCATCGGAGCAGTTCTTTGCGCCGCCGCTTTCGCACTGGTGGGAGTCCGTCTGGTCCATGTCACGCTGCTGAAGTCGCTGGGTGACGGCCGCGCCGCCGCCTCGGTGGTCGCCCGCGCCGACCTCACGGATCGTAACGGCGAACTTCTGGCCCGCGACCTGCCGGTCAAGGATCTCTATGCCCGCCCGCATGTCTTGTGGGACAAGCAGGAGGCGGCCAGCGAGCTGGCTGCGGCCACCGGCACTGATGCCCGCAGGCTGCTGGGCGCCTTCAACAACACAAAACATCCTTATGTGCTGATCGCGCGCCAGATCACCCCCGCCACCGAGGCCAGGGTGATGCATCTGGGCCTGCCGGGGCTTGAGTTCGAGCCCGACTCCAAGCGCTACTATCCCGATGGCCGCAATGCCGCCCAGATCGTGGGCGTCACCGATCCCGACAATAACGGCCTGTCGGGCCTGGAGCTGGGATTGCAGGACCAAATCCGCCGCGCCGCCGGCGGCCAAGTCGTCACCTCCATCGACATGCGCGTCCAGTATATCCTGGCGCATGAGGTGGAGACCGCGCGCACCACCTTCACGGCGCGCGCCGCCGGCGGCGTGGTGATGGATGTCAGGACCGGCGAAGTTCTGGCGATGGTGTCAGCGCCCGGCTTCGATCCCAACCTGCGCAGGATGATGTCGGGCGACTCCAGCCGCAACATCATGGCGCAGGACATTTACGAGCTGGGCTCGGTGTTCAAGATCTTCAGCTTCGCCATGGCGTTCGAGGACCGCACCCTCAAGAGCCTGGACGAGATGTTCCCCATCGGCCAGGGCTTCAAGCTGGGCAAGTACACCATCCACGAGGCCGAGCATATGCCGGCCATGCTGGCGGCGCGCGATATCCTGGCCCAGTCCTCCAACATCGGCACGGCACAGATCGTGCTGCGCAGCGGCCCTATCCGTCAGCGCGAATTCCTTGCCCGTATGGGCCTGCTCAAGCCGGTGTCCAGCGAATTGCCGGAGACTGCGCGGCCGCTTTATCCCGTCGCCAACTGGGGCCAGATCGAAACCGCCACCGTGGGCTTCGGCCAGGGCATTTCGGTGTCGCCGCTCAGCTTCGTCGCCGCCGCCGCCATGGTGGTGAATGGCGGGCGCCGCATCACGCCCACTTTCATCAAGCAATCGGTTTCAGACCTGCGCGGCGAGCAGGTGATCCGGGAAGAGACTTCGCTGCAGATGCGCGATCTGTTGCGCTATGTCGTGACCAACGGGTCGGGCAAGCGCGCCGATGTTCCGGGCTATGACGTGGGCGGCAAGACCGGCTCGGCCCAGGTGCCGGGGCCTCATGGCCACTATATCCCCCATGCCCTGCGCACCAGCTTCTGCGGCGTGTTCCCGGTGCATGACCCGCGCTACATCGTCTTCATCCTGCTCGACCAGCCGCACGGCACCAAGGAAACCGGCGGTTTCGCGCTGGCGGGCTGGACCGCCGCCCCTGCCGTGGGCCGGGTGATTCAGCGCATCGCGCCGCTGCTGGGCGTTCCCAACAACGCCCCTCCCACCAAGTTGGCCACCAAGCTGGCAGGCGGCCCGACATGATGGCGCCACGTTCCGATATCAGCCTTGCGGGGATGAAAGACTTTGCGGGGCTTAATATCACGGGATTGACCAGCGACAGCCGCAAGGTCAAACCCGGCTACCTGTTCGCGGCGCTGGCGGGCAGCAGGACCGACGGCGCGAAATATGTGAAGGATGCGGTGGCGCGCGGCGCCGCCGCGGTCCTGGGCGCGCCGGCGCTGGAAGCCGAAGTGGCGGCGCTGGGCGTCACCTTCATTGCCGACGCCAATCCGCGCCTGGGCCTGGCGCGCTGTGCGGCGGCCTTCTATTGCGCCCAGCCTGAAATCGTCGCGGCCATCACCGGCACCAAGGGCAAATCCTCCATCGTCGCATTTCTGCGCGAGATCTGGACGGCGCTGGGCAAGCCCGCCGCCAGCCTGGGCACTGTGGGCGTGATTGGACCCAAGGGCGCGCAGGCATTGAACCACACCACCCCCGACCCGGTGGAAATCCATGAGCTGCTGGCGCAACTGAAAGCGGACGGTGTCGATCACCTGGCGATCGAGGCCTCCAGCCATGGGCTGGACCAGCACCGGCTGGACGGGGTGAAGATCGCGGCTGCGGGCTTTACCAACATCACCCGCGACCACATGGACTATCACCCGACCTTCGACGACTATCTGGGGGCCAAGCTGCGGCTGTTCACCGAGGTGGTGAAGGATGGCGGCGTGGCGGTGGTCAATGCCGATGCCGAGCATGCCGATGCCTTCATCCGCGCCGCCAAGGCGCGCGGGCTGAAGCTCATCACCGTGGGCCGCAAGGGCGAGACCATCCGGCTCGACCGCCGCGAGGATCGCGGTGGCGCCCAGAGCCTGACGCTGCATTTCGGCGGCAAGATATTTTACGTCGAGCTGCCGCAGGCCGGCGACTTCCAGGCGTCGAACGCGCTGGTGGCGGCAGGGCTGGCGATTGGCCTCCTTGATGAAAATGAGCGCGAAGACGCGGCCCGCGTCTTCAAGGCGCTGGAGCATCTGAAAGGCTCGCCGGGCCGCATGGAAAAGGTGGCCCTGTCGAAGGACGGCGCCCCGATCTATGTCGATTACGCCCACACGCCGGATTCGCTGGAAAAGGTTCTGGAAGCATTACGCCCCCACACCGCCAAGCGCCTGCATCTGGTGTTCGGCTGTGGCGGCGACCGCGACAAGGGCAAGCGCCCCTTGATGGGCGCCATCGCGGTGCGCCTGGCCGATGATGTGATCGTCACCGACGACAATCCCCGCACCGAGGATGCCGCAGCCATCCGCGCACAGATACTTTCGACCGCGCCCGGCGCGCGCGAGATCGGCGACCGCGCCCAGGCCATTCATGCGGCGGTCGCGTCGCTGGGCGCGGGCGATGTTCTGATCCTGGCGGGCAAGGGCCATGAGAGCGGCCAGTATATCAACGGCGTCACCCATCCTTTTTCCGATCGCGACGAAGCGGTGAAGGCTGCAATCGCCGAAGGCGGGCGCGCGGCATGACGCTGTGGACCCACATCGAGGCGCAAGCCGCCACTCTGGGCAAGGCCCGCGAGCCGTTCAGCGTGTCGGGACTTTCCATCGACACCCGCACCCTGAAGGAAGGCGACCTGTTCGTGGCGCTGAAGGGCGGCAATCGCGACGGCCATGATTTCGTCGCTGCCGCCTTTGCCGCCAGGGCGGGCGCGGCACTGGTGACCCATGTGCCAAAGGATGTGACCGGACCATTACTGATCGTCGGCAATACCCGGCGCGGGTTGGAAGACCTGGCCCGCGCCGCCCGCGCCCGCAGCAATGCGAAAATCCTGGCCGTCACCGGCAGCGCCGGAAAGACCACGACCAAGGAAATATTGCGCCTGGCCTGCAATGCGCTGGGCCCCACCCATGCCAGTGCTGCCAGCCACAACAATCACTGGGGCGTGCCGCTGAACTTGGCTGCCCTGCCGCAGGGCGCCGAATATGGTATTTTCGAAGTCGGGATGAATCATTTCGGCGAGATCAGGGCCCTGGTGTCCTTTGTGCGCCCGCATCTGGCGCTGGTCACCACCATCGCGCCCGCCCATCTGGAATTCTTCGGCAATTGCGAAAGCATCACCGACGCCAAATCGGAAATCTTCGAGGGGCTGGAGCCGGGCGGCTTCGGCCTGATCCCCGCCGACAGCCCCTATGCCGAACGGTTGATCGCCCGCGCCCGCCAGGCCCATGTCGGCCGCATCGTCACCTTTGGCGAAAAGGGCGAGGCAAAACTGATCGCCTTCACCCCCGAAGGCGAAGGCATGCGGGTCAGGGCCGATATACTGGGCCGCGCGGTGGATTGTTACGTCGGCGCGCCGGGCGGCCATATCGCGCAGAATGTGGTGGGGGCGCTTGCCGCCGTGTCGCTGCTGGACGGCGATGTGCTGAACGCGGCGGCGGCGCTGCGGAGCTTTATTGCCCTGAAGGGCCGCGGCGCGCGCTTTGAGGCGGGCGGCATCCATGTGATCGACGAAAGCTACAATGCCAATCCCGCTTCCATGGCGGCGGCGCTGGCGCTGCTGGGTGCGGCCCCCCCTTCTATTAAAGGAGGCCGCAGGATCGCGGTACTGGGCGACATGCTGGAGATGGGGGAGGGCGGGGCCGCCCACCATGCCGGGCTGGCGGCGCCCATCGAAGCCGGCAAGGTCGATCTGGTGTTCGCGACCGGCGCCCAGATGCGCGCTTTGTGGGACGTATTGCCCGCCAGCCGCCGCGGCGGCTATGCCGAAAATTCCGCGGGCCTGGTGCCGCTGGTGACGGCATGTTTGAAATCGGGCGACACAGTGCTGGTCAAGGGCTCCAACGGCGCGAAAATGTCGGTGATCCTGGACGCACTGAAGGCGGGGGCCTGATGCTTTATTACCTCTCACTTCTCACCCATACCGACCAGCTGGCCTTCTTCCGCCTGTTCAAATACCTGACCTTCCGCTCCGGCGCGGCGGTGGTCACCGCGCTGCTGATCGCTTTCGTGATCAATCCCATGCTGATCCGCTGGCTGAAGAAGAAGCAGGGCAAGGGCCAGCCGATCCGCGCCGATGGTCCCCAGCGCCATATCCTGGAAAAGGCAGGCACCCCCACCATGGGCGGTCTGTTGATCCTGATTCCCTGGATCGGCTCGACGCTTTTGTGGGCCAGCCCGTCCAACCGCTATGTCTGGATCGCGCTGCTGGTTACCACCGCCTTCGGCCTGCTGGGCTTTCTGGACGACTATTACAAAGTGACCAAGCGTACGTCCGACGGCCTGTCGGGCCGCGCGCGCCTGGCCATCGAGTTCGGGGTGGCGGGCCTGGCCACCTGGCTGATCATGCAGGCGCAGGTCGGCGGATTGTCCGGCGCGCTGGCGGTGCCCTTCATCAAGACGGCGCTGCTGCCGCTGGGCCTTTTCTTCGTGGTGGTGGGCGCCTTTGTGATCGCGGGCGCCGCCAATGCCGTCAACTTCACCGATGGGCTGGACGGGCTGGCCATCGTGCCGGTGATGATCGCCGCCGCCACCTTCACTCTGATCGTCTATCTGGTCGGCAACGAGAAATTCGCCGGCTATCTGCAGATTCCCTATGTCGAATATTCCGGCGAGCTGGCGGTGTTTCTGGCGGCGCTGGTTGGCGCGGGGCTTGGATTCCTCTGGTACAACGCCCCGCCCGCCGCCATCTTCATGGGCGATACGGGTTCTTTGCCGCTGGGGGGGGCCTTGGGCGTCGTGGCCGTGGCGGTGAAGCATGAGATCGTGCTGGCCATTGTCGGCGGGCTTTTCGTCATCGAGACCGTGTCGGTGGTGGTGCAGGTGGTGTCGTTCAAGCTGACCGGCAAGCGCGTCTTCCGCATGGCCCCCATTCATCATCATTACGAGCAGCTGGGCTGGACCGAACCCACCATCGTGATCCGCTTCTGGATCGTGGCGGTGGTGCTGGCTCTGCTGGGCCTCGCCACCCTGAAGCTGCGGTAACGCGATGATCCCCAGCCGCCTTTTCGCCAGCAAGACTGTCGCCGTTTTCGGCCTCGCCCGCACCGGGCTGGGCGCGGTGCGTTCGCTGGTGGCCGGCGGCACCAAAGTCATCGCCTGGGACGATGACAGCGCCGCGCGCGACCTGGGCGGCCAGGAAGGCGCCGAACTGATGCCGTGGCGCGAATGGCCGTGGGAGAAGATCGCCGCTTTGGTGCTGTCGCCGGGCGTTCCGCTGACCCATCCCGCACCGCATGGCGTGGTGGAACATGCCAACCGCGCGCGCGTGCCGGTCATCGGCGATGTCGAACTGTTTGCCCATGAAGTGCAAGGCAAGGCGCCGCTGATCGCCATCACCGGCACCAACGGCAAATCCACCACCACCGCGCTGATTGGCCATATATTGAGCGCCTGCGGCTTCGACGCCCAGGTCGGCGGCAATATCGGCAAGTCGGTGCTGGAGCTTTCGCCTCCTGCTGCCAAAACCGTCTATGTGCTGGAAATGTCCAGCTTCCAGATCGACCTGGCGCCGGGCCTGGCGCCGGATGTGGCGATCCTGTCCAACCTGTCGCCCGACCATATTGACCGCCACGGCACGATGGAGAATTACGCCGCCATCAAGGCGCGCATGCTGGCGGGCGCCGCCAAGACCGGCCAGCTTGTCATCAGCGTCGATGACGACTGGTCGTCGTCCATCTTCACGCGCCTGTCCGCGGCCGGCGGCGCGAGCGCCCATCCGGTGTCGGTGGGCAAGGTGCTGGGACGCGGCATCTTCGTGGTCGACGGCGCGCTCTACGACGCCACCAACGGCCGTGCCGTCAAGGTGATGGAGATGGCGCAGGCCGGGCATCTGCCGGGCGCCCACAACTGGCAGAATGCGGCGCTGGCCTATGGCGCGGTGAAAGCCATCATCGGCGACAGCCGCGCCCTCGTCGAGGCGATCAAGAGCTTTCCGGGCCTGGCCCACCGCATGGAGGATGTCGGGCGCATCGACAAGGTCAGCTTCATCAACGATTCCAAGGCCACCAATGCCGACGCCGCAGCCCGGGCGCTTGCCGTCTATCCCGACATTTACTGGATCGCCGGCGGCAAGCCCAAGGACGGCGGCATTGACTCCCTGGCCGCGTTTTTCCCACGCGTGCGCAAGGCCTTCCTGATCGGCGAGGCCGCGCCGCAATTCGCCCGCAGCCTGGACGGCAAGGCGCCGTATGAAATGTCGGGTACCCTGGAAAACGCCGTGGACGCCGCTGCCCGCGACGCCGCCGCCAGCGCGGTGCCCGCCCCGGTGGTGCTGCTGTCGCCGGCCTGCGCCAGCTATGATCAGTTCAAGGATTTCGAGCAGCGCGGCGATGCCTTCCGCGCCCTGGTGGCGCGGTTGCCGCGCGATTTGAAGGCGGCATCATGATCAACCGGGCGACAAAATCCGGCTTCGCCGACTGGTGGTTCACGGTGGACCGCATGGCGCTGCTGTGCATGCTGATCCTGGCGGGCATCGGATTGATGCTGGCCTTCGCCGCCAGCCCCGCCATCACCGGCGGGCCGCTGTCGGCGGGCGATTTCCGCTATACCGCGCGACAGGTGCTGTTCGCCTGCGTCGCAATCGCCATTCTGTGCGGCGTCTCGCTGCTGAGCCTGCGCCAGATCCGCATCCTGGCCGCCATCATATTCGCCTGCGCCCTGATCGGCTCCTTCCTGGTGCTGTTCATCGGCGCCGATGTGCTGGGGGCGCGGCGCGAGCTCGACCTGGGGCCGTTCGCGCTGCAGCCGTCGGAATTCCTCAAGCCCAGCTTCGCCATCCTGGCCGCCGCGGTTCTGGCTGATCGCCAGCCGCTGGCCATTCCCAAGCCCCTGGTGACTTTTTTGCTGCTGGTTCCGGCGCTGGCGATCCTGATCAAGCAACCCGATGTGGGCCAGACCGGACTGCTGCTGTGCCTGTGGGGCGCGATGCTGTTCTTCTATGGCGTCAACTTTCTGTGGATCGGCGCTGGGCTGGGAGTCACCGGCGCGCTTGGCGTGCTGGCCTATGAGATTTTCCCCCATGTCCATCACCGGGTGGCGCAGTTCCTCAGCGACAGCGATACCGGCTATCAGGCCGGGCTGGCGCTGAAGGCCTTTGCTCATGGCGGACTGACCGGGGTGGGGCCGGGCGCGGGCACCATCAAGTACCGCATTCCCGACGTGCATTCCGACTATATCTTCGCCGTGGCGGGGGAGGAGTTCGGCTTCGCGCTATGTTTTGTCATCGCGCTGCTGTTCTGCATCCTGACCGTGCGGCTGCTGCTGCGCGCCGCCAATGCGCGCGAGCCCTTCTCGCAGCTGGCGGGGGCGGGCCTGGCGGTGGCGACCGCCGTGCAGGCCTTCATCAATATGGGCGTGGCGGTGTCGCTGCTGCCCGCCAAGGGCATGACCCTGCCCTTCATCTCCTATGGCGGCTCGTCGCTGTTCGCGGTGGCGCTGACTATGGGCTTTGCGCTGGCGGTGACGCGCCAGCGACCGCAAGTCGGCTCGCGGCTGATGACACGCGACGATCCCAGCTTCTTCATGGTGCGCTCATGAGCGTTATCGTGCTTTGCGCGGGCGGCACCGGCGGCCATCTGTTCCCGGCCCAGGCGCTGGCGATGGAGCTGGCCCGGCGCGGCCGGGACATTGTGGTGATGACCGATGGCCGCTTTGCCAACTACAGCGCCCAGTTTCCCGGCGCGCGGATCCAAACCGTGCCGTCCTCGCCCTTCAATGCCATCGCCGCGCCGTTCAAGATCGCGGCGGGCATCGCCATCGCCTTCGCCAGGCTGCTGAAGCTGCAGCCGGCGGCGGTGGTCGGCTTTGGCGGCTATCCATCCGTGCCGGTGATGCTGGCCGCGACCCTGGCGCGCCTGCCCACAGCCATCATCGAGCAGAATGCCGTGGTCGGCCGCGCCAACCGGCTGGTCATGAACCGGGTGAAGGTGCTGGCCGCCGCCTTCCCGCTTCAACGCTTCGCGCCTGCCGATTCGTCCAAGGTGGTGCTGACCGGCAATCCGCTGCGCCCCGAGGTCGAGGCGTTGTGGAACACACCCTATCAGGTGCCGCAAGCGGGTGGCTCGCTGCGCCTGCTGGTGTTCGGCGGCAGCCAGGGCGCGCGCGCGCTTTCTGAAATCGTGCCCGCCGCGCTCACCCGCTTGCCGCATGACATCAAGATGCGCCTGTCGGTGGTGCAGCAGTGCCGCGCCGAGGACATTGATGAGGTACGCCGGATTTATGCCAATGCGGAAATTCGCGCCACCCTCGAGCCGTTCTTCACCGACCTGCCGCGCCGCATGGCCGAAAGCCAGTTGGTGATCGCGCGGGCCGGTGCCGGCACGGTGTCCGAACTGATGGCGATCGGCCGCCCCGCCATCCTGGTGCCGCTGCCCGGCGCGCTGGACGACAACCAGACGCCCAACGCCGACATTCTGTCGCGGGCCGGGGCCGGCTGGACCGTGCCGCAGCGCGATTTAAGCCCGGATTCACTGGCCCGGATGCTGATGGAGATTTTCTCCGATCCGCTCGGGCTGGCGCGCCGCGCCGCCAATACCCAGGCGCTGGCGACGCCGCATGCCGCGGCCCGGCTGGCGGATGTGGTCGAACAGCTTGCAGGAGCCGCGTGATGGCGACACCCGTCACCACCCGCGTGCCGCTGGACATCGGCGCCATTCATTTCATCGGCATCGGCGGCATCGGCATGTCGGGCATCGCCGAGATCATGCACAATCTTGGCTACAAGGTGCAGGGCAGCGACGCGTCGGAAAGCGCCAATGTCAAACGGTTGCGCGCCATGGGCATCGCGGTTTCGGTCGGCCACAATGCCGACAATCTGAAAGACGCGCACGCCGTGGTCTATTCCTCGGCGGTCAAGCCCGGCAATGTCGAGTTCGATGAGGCGCGCAAGCTGGGCCTGCCGCTGGTGCGCCGGGCCGAGATGCTGGCGGAGATCATGCGCCTGCGCTCCTGCATCGCCATCGCCGGCACCAACGGCAAGACCACCACCACCACCATGGTGGCGGCGCTGCTGGACGCGGGCGGGCTGGACCCCACCGTGGTCAATGGCGGCATCATCAATGCCTATGGCACCAATGCCCGGCTTGGCGCGGGCGAATGGGTGGTGGTGGAAGCCGATGAGTCCGACGGCACCTTCCTGCGCCTGCCCGCGACGGTGGCGGTCGTCACCAACGAAGACCCCGACCATCTGGATTTTTACGGCACCTTCGAAAACATGCGCGACGCCTTTCAGCGCTTTGTCGAGAATGTGCCCTTTTACGGCTTCGCGGTGCTGTGCATTGACCACCCCGAGGTTCAGGCCATGGTCGGGCGTATCACCGACCGCCGCATGATCACTTACGGGTTCAGCCCCCAGGCCGATGCCCGGGCGGTGAATGTCAGCTTCTCGGAAGGCGCGTCGCGTTTCGACATGGTGTTCACCGACCGCCGCAAGGGCAGCGAGGAAAAGCTGGAAGGCCTGTTGCTGCCCATGCCGGGCGAGCACAATGTCCAGAACGCCACCGCCGCCATCGTGGTGGCACGGCAGTTGGGCGTGCCGGACGCCGTCATCAAGTCGGGCCTGGCGGGGTTCAAGGGCGTCGGCCGCCGCTTCACCAAGGTCGGCGAGGTGAATGGCGCCGCCATCATTGACGATTACGCCCACAATCCCTTCAAGATCGCCGCCGCCGTGCGCGCCGCGCGCCAGGCCTATAAAGGCCCCATCGTGGCGGTGGTGCAGCCGCACCGCTATACCCGCCTGCGCGATACTTTCGAGCAATTCGCCACCTGCCTCAACGACGCCGATGTGGCGATCATCGCCCCGGTCTATGCCGCCGGCGAGCAACCCATAGAAGGCTTCAGCCGCGACAGCTATGCCGAGGCGCTGCGCGCCCACGGCCACCGCAATGTCATCACCATCGATGGCGAGGACGATCTGGCCGAGGCGGTGCTGCCCTATGTCAGGCCGGGTGCCGCCATCATCGGCACCGGCGCGGGCTCCATCACCGGCTGGATGAACGCCCTTCCCCAGATTCTGGCAAAAAAGCTGGAGGGTCTGTTGTGATGATGACCTCCGTGGGTGGAAGTGGGCCCTGCGACATGCTGCCGCCGGTGCGCGGCTCCCTGGTGCGCGGCGCGCCGCTGAAGGATCTGGTCTGGTTCCGCGCCGGCGGTGCGGCGGAAATATTGTTCCGCCCCGCCGATGCCGACGACCTGGCGGCCTTCCTGGCGGCGAAACCGGAAGGGTTGCGGGTATCGGTGATCGGCGTCGGCTCCAACCTGCTGGTGCGCGACGGCGGCATTCCCGGCGCGGTGGTGCGGCTGTCGAGCGCATTCGGAAAAATCCAGACAGATGGCCTGCGGCTGCGCGCGGGGGCCGCGGCGCTGGACGGTGCGGTGGCGCGCGCCGCTGCCGATGCCGGGATCGCGGGGCTGGAATTCCTGCGCGGGGTGCCGGGCACCATCGGCGGGGCGCTGAAGATGAATGCCGGCTGCTATGGGCGCGAGGTCAGGGACATTTTCGTCGAGGCCACCGCGCTGGACGAAAAAGGAAATAAAATCAGGCTTTCCAGCGCCGATATGGATTTCGGCTATCGCAAGGCCAAGGGCGCCCGCGACGGGCTGATCTTCATCGAGGCGGTGTTCGAAGGCACCAAGGATGATCCTGCCGCGATCAAGGCGCGGATGGAAGAGCTTTCCGCCAACCGCGAAGCCAGCCAGCCGATCAAGTCGAAAACCGGCGGCTCGACCTTCAAGAATCCGCCCGGCCACAAGGCCTGGCAGTTGATTGACGAGGCGGGCTGTCGCGGCCTGAAGCTCGGCGCCGCCCAGGTCAGCGAGAAGCACACAAATTTCCTGATCAATACCGGCGACGCCACCGCCGCCGAGCTGGAAGCGCTGGGCGAGGACGTGCGCAGGCGCGTCAAGGAAAAATCCGGCGTCACCCTGGACTGGGAAATCAAGCGGGTGGGCCTCCTTGAAGGAAGAGGGGCATGACGTACCACCGCATTGCCGTGTTGATGGGCGGCCGCAGCGCCGAGCGCGAAGTCTCGCAATCCTCCGGCACGGGCGTAATGAAGGCGCTGGAACAGGAAGGCTTCGATCCGGTCAGCATTGACCCGGGCGATGACCTGATGGGCCAGTTGCGCAGTGTCGGGCCCGACGCGGTGTTCAATGCCCTGCATGGCCGCTTCGGCGAGGACGGCACGGTGCAGGGAATCCTGGAATGGCTGCGCCTTCCCTATACCCATTCCGGCGTGCTGGCTTCGGCGCTGGCGATGCACAAGCAACGCACCAAGGACATCTATCGCGCCGCCGGCCTGCCGGTGGTCAAGTCCATCGTTGCCGACCGCAGGGAAGTGGGCGCGAAGCATTTGATGGAGCCGCCCTATGTCATCAAGCCGGTGAATGAAGGCTCGTCGGTCGGCATTTACATCATCCGCAAAGGCGATAACCGCCCGCCGGAGGAACTGACGCGGCCCGAATGGAACCTGTCCAGCGAGATGATGGTGGAGGAGTTCGTGCCGGGCCGCGAACTGACCGTCAGCGTGATGGGTGCCAATTCCTCCGGCGAAGCGCGCGCGCTGGGCGTGACCGAGATCACCACCACGCTGGAGTTCTACGACTACGAAGCCAAGTACACGCAAGGCGGCTCCCGCCACATCCTGCCCGCGCAAATCCCCGCCGCCGTCGAACGCGACTGCCTTCAGATGGCGGTGACGGCGCACCGGGCGCTGGGCTGCCGCGGCGTGTCGCGCACCGACTTGCGTTATGACGACACCGGCAGCAAGCCGCGGCTAATTCTGCTCGAAACAAATACCCAGCCCGGCATGACGCCGACCTCGCTGGTGCCCGAACAGGCCGCCCATGTCGGGATGTCCTACGCGAAATTGTGCCGCTGGATGGTGGAGGATGCTTCATGCGATCGGTGAATCCGGAACGCAAGAATCGCGGCCAGGTCCGCGCCACCCGCGCGGCCCCGGCGCGGGGCAAGCGCGAGCTGCCCGCCGTCCAGCCCGGCAGCGCCCGCAAGTCCGGGAAGAAAGGAATTCTGGCCCGCATTTCCGGGCGTTTCTCGATCTTGGTGCATCGTCCCATCGTCGCGCTCTGCGCCGGCTTGACCGTGTTGGTGCTGATCGGCGCGCTGTTCGCCAGCGGCGTGATCGGCCGCACCGTGCGCGGCGTCAATCGCGGCATTGACGCCGTGGTGGCCGATGCCGGCTTCGGCATCGCCGAGATTCACATCACCGGCAACCGCCGCACGCCCTACAACCAGGTGCTGGAAGTGCTGGGCATGCAGCCGGGCCAGTCCATCTTCTCCGCTGATCTTAACGGCGCCCAGCGCCGACTGTCGCACCTGGACTGGATTGCCTCGGCCGAAGTGCATCGCCGCTATCCCGACGCCATTTTCGTCACCCTGGTGGAGAAGCGCCCCTTTGCGCTGTGGCAGTTGCCGCCGGACGCGCATGGCAATGCCCCCATCGCGGTGGTGGAGCGCTCGGGCGCCGTCATCACCAGCCGCGACGTGGACAAGTTCCGCCGTCTTCCCAAGCTGGTGGGCGCAGGCGCGGGTCCAGCCGCCGCCGAACTGGTGGACGCGGTCCAGGCGCACCGCGCCGTGGCGGCGCGCATCGCGGCCTATGCCCGCGTCTCGATGCGCCGCTGGAACCTGATCCTGGATGACGGCGTGGTGGTCAAGCTGCCGGAAGCCGACTGGCCCAAGCAGCTCGACGCGCTGGAACATCTGATCATAGACGCCGGAATCCTGGAACGCGACGTCAGCGAAATAGACCTGCGGTCGCCGACCCATTACTTCTTCGTGCTGAAGAGCGGCGAGAAGAAAGACGTTGAGAGGGGCAAAGAGACATGAACCAGACCCTGAAGTTGCGCGTGAGCAACGAAATCCCCGCCTACCGCACCGGACTGGTTTCGGCGCTGGATGTCGGCACCTCCAAGATCGTCTGCGTCATCGGCCAGGCCGAAGGCGGCACGCTGAAGGTGCTGGGCAGCGCCTTGCGCGAATCCAGCGGCCTGAAGGCCGGCACCATCACCAGCCTGGAGCAGGCCGAGGATTCGATCCGCGATTGCGTTGCCGCCGCCGAGAACATGGCCGATGCCCGCATCCAGAATGTTCTGATCAGCGTCAATTGCGGCCAGCCGGTCAGCGTCACCAGCCGCGCCGTGATGGCGCTGGACGGCGCGCTGATCAACGACCATCACCTGCGCGCCCTGCTCAATGATGGCCGCACCCGCGCCCGGCTGGACGGGCACGAGATCATCCAGTCCGCCCCCACCACCTATGTGGTGGACGAGGCGCGGGGCGTGAAGAACCCGTCCGGCATGTTCTGCCAGCGCATCGGCGTCGCCATGCATGCGGTGGCGGTCAAGCCGTCGCCGCTGGCCAACCTCAAGCTGGCGGTCGAGAAATGCCATCTCAATGTGGTGGGATCGCTGTTCGGCGCCTATGCCAGCGGCCTCTCCACCCTCACCGAGGACGAAAAGCAGATCGGCGCCACCGTGATCGACATGGGCGGCGGCACCACCTCCATCGCCGTCTTCATGGAAGGCCATCTGGTGCATGCCGATGTCGTGCCGGTGGGCGGCTTTGCCGTTACCAGCGACATTTCGCGCATGCTGGCGGCTCCCCTGGCCGCCGCCGAACGCACCAAGACCCTTTATGGCGCGGCGATGGGCGAGATGGACGGCGGCGCCGATGTGGTGGCCGTGGCCCAGATGGGCGAGGAGGGCGACGACAGCGTCCTGCGCCTGCCGCGCTCCATGCTCACCCGCATTATTCAGGCCCGGCTGGAGGAGATTTTCGGCGAGGTCCAGACCCGGCTGCGCGCCAGCGGCTTCGACGTGGCGGCGGGCCGCCGCGCCGTGTTGACCGGCGGCGCCTGCCAGCTGGCCGGGACCCGCGAGCTGGCTGCCCGAATCCTTAACAAGCAGGTCCGCATCGGCCGTCCCGCCGCTTTCGCGGGCCTGGCGGCGGCCGGCGCTGGCCCCGATTACGCCACCGCCATCGGCCTTCTGATGGCGGGCGCCACCATGCCGCCCGAGCTTCTCAATCCCGCCATCGCCATGGTCACGGGCGAACGGCGGGGCGAAAGCTGGCTCGGCCGGTTGACCAAGCGATGGCTTCAGTGATTCAACAATATAACAGCGAATCAGTTGGGAATTCTGGCGTGCCGCAAGGTGATCGAAACATCTCAATGAGGAGAATTTAACATGGCGATCAACCTTAAAGTCCCCGAGACCAAGGAGCTGCGTCCCCGCATCACCGTGCTGGGGGTCGGCGGCGCCGGCGGCAATGCCGTCAACAACATGATCGAGGCCGGCCTCGAAGGCGTCGACTTCGTCGTCGCCAACACCGATGCCCAGGCCCTCGCCCAGTCCAAGGCCCAGCGCCGCATCCAGCTTGGCGTGGCGACCACCGAAGGATTGGGCGCAGGCGCCCAGCCGGAAGTCGGCCGCGCCGGTGCGGAAGAATCCCTCACCGAGATCATGGATCAGCTCACCGGCAGCCACATGGTCTTCATCGCCGCCGGCATGGGCGGTGGCACCGGCACCGGCGCGGCGCCGGTGATCGCGCGTGCCGTGCGCGAAGCGGGCATCCTGACCGTGGGCGTCGTCACCAAGCCCTTCGCGCTGGAAGGCGACCGCCGCATGCGGGTGGCCGAGCGCGGCATCTCGGACCTGCAGCAGTTCGTCCATACCCTCATTGTCATTCCCAACCAGAATTTGTTCAGGGTCGCCAACGACCGCACCACCATGGCCCAGGCCTTCGCCATGGCCGACGAGGTGCTGCATGCCGGTGTACGCGGCGTCACCGACCTGATCGTGATGCCCGGCCTGATCAACCTGGACTTTGCCGACATTAAGTCGGTGATTTCCGAGATGGGCAAGGCGATGATGGGCACCGGCGAGGCGGAAGGCGAAGACCGCGCCAGCCGCGCCGCCGACATGGCGATCTCCAACCCGCTGCTCGATGATGTGACGATGAAAGGCGCCAAGGGTGTCCTGATCAACATCACCGGCGGACCCGACCTGATGCTGTTCGAGGTCGAGCAGGCGGCCAACCGCATCCGCGCCGAGGTCGATCCGGACGCCAACATCATCTTCGGCAACACCATCCTGGACGAGATGGAAGGCCGCATCCGCGTGTCGGTGGTGGCCACCGGCATCGATGCCGACCAGATCAAGATGCCGCTACCGGAAAAAGTCCGCCCGTTGCATCCGCACCTCAACCTCAAGCGGGCGCCCGCAACGGCCACCGCCATGCCTGCGGTGACGCCGCCGCCCAGGGCCAATCCGGTGCATGCCAGCATGGACGCGCTGGCCAGCGAGATGGGCGTGGAGAAGAGCCCGGCCGAGGCCTATATTCTGGGCGGCGAGGACGCCCCGGAAATCGCCACGCCGATGCCGGTCTCGGCCCAGACGACCTCCAAATACCCTGCCACCGAAAGCTATCGTCCGCTGGGCCAGCAGCCGCTGGCGCCAAAGGCCCAGGCCGAGAAGAAGGGTGGCTGGAGCATCTTCGGACGCAAGAAGCCGGCCGTCGACATGCGCGCCGAACCGCAGCCGGAGCCGCGCGCCACGATCCAACCCATGCCGCAGGGGGCGATGCCGCAATCGGCCATGCCGCAGCCGCCGATGACACAGACAGTCTCGCCGGACGCGGCCCGCGCCAAGGACGACGACCTGTTCCCCGAGCATAAGCGGGACGAGCAGTTCGAAATACCGGCCTTTTTGCGCCGCCAGTCGAACTGACCGGTTCCAGGGATTGAAGTGAAAAGGGCGGCCTTAGCTGCCCTTTTCATTGCGTCTTGCGGGTCCTTTGCGCCTTACAGGAAATGCGGCGGCGGCGGCTCGCCGGTCGAAAGGCTGATGTCGGCGCCGGCCGGCCCGACATACAAGTGCCCGCCGGCGAAATCGATCGCCAGCGAATTGTCGCCCAACAGGTTCAGGCCCACAATGGCGGCGGGTTTTTCGTCCAGGTCAAAATAGTTGAACACCGGCGCATCCGCGATTATCGCCGCCTGGTGCTTCCAGCTCTGGCCGCCGCCCACTGTCACGTCCAGCCCGTAGAGCCTTACCGCCGGCGCGTCCTTGCCCAGCACATCCTGCAGCAGTTCGGGGGGCGGGCCGAAGGCGGCAAACTTCTTCTGGCGGATGCCCAGCTTTTCCGCCGCCTGCCAGTTCAGCATGGTCATGGCTGAACCCAGGTCGAACAGGGCGGTCAGCCGCCGGTCATTGAAGCGGGTGTCGAGATACCAGAAGGTGATGGGGAAGTTCTTCAGCGACCGCGCCGTCAGTTCTGCCCGGCTCCAGCCCTTGAAGTCGGGCGCCGAGGCGCTGCCCGGGGTCAGCAGCTTCAGCCGCATCGTGCTGCGGTCCAGAACCACCAGATAGTGCGACAGGAAATCGGTGCCCAGGATGCCGTCCGGACCGTCCTGGGTGTTGGTGTCGGGCAGCACCGCCAGGGTCAGGCCCTTGATCGTCTCGGCCCCGACGCTGATGCCGCCCGGCTTGACCGGCACGGCATGGCCGATGTCGTTGATGCTGTAGATGGTCAGCAAGCTGGGCTGCGACGGTTTGAGGTCCAGGCCCGCGCGCACATGCTCGAAGATCAGGGTGCGGCTGGAGGCGGTATCAATCAGGAAATTGTACGGCCCCTTGCCGTCAATATAGACGTCGGTGGCGAGCCGGCCGTGATAGCCGATGCGGTAGGGCTGGTCGGCCAGGAGCGCGGCATGCGCGCCCCCGAAGGGCGCAGCCTGCGCCAGCAGCAATGCCAGGACGATCCTCCGCATGCGGCCTACTCCCGAGCCGACGGCGCGACCAGCAGACACCCGCAGGCGGGGCGGCGCAAGCCGGGTTCGCCGGGGCGCGCCCGGCAGGCTATAAAGCCGCCATGACGCGCCGCAAAACCATCAAGGCCCCGGTATCGGTCACCGGAACCGCGCTCCATTCCGGCGCCACCGTGGCCATGACCCTGTCGCCCGCCGCGCCGGGCCGGGGCATCGTCTTTCGCCGCACAGACTTGGAAGTTGGCCTTGGGGCCGACATTCCAGCCCGCTTCGACCGGGTGTGCGAGACCAGGCTGGGCACGGTGATTGAACAGGGCGGCGCACGCGTGGGGGTGATCGAACATCTGATGGCGGCCTGTGCCGGGCTTGGCATCGACGATCTGCTGGTGGAACTGGACGGGCCGGAGCCGCCGATCCTGAACGGCGACGCGCTGTCCTATATGGCGCTGCTGGAAAGCGCGGGCGTGGCGGAACAGGACGCGCCGCGAACCGCGATCCGGGTGGTGAAGCCGGTGACGGTGGCCCAGGGCGAGGCGCGGGCCAGCCTGCTGCCCGCCGAAACCCCGTCCTATTTCTATGCCCTGGATTATCCCGGCATCGCCCGGCAGGAGATGGACTTCGTCTTCACGCGGGCGAATTTCCGCCGCGAGATCGCCCCGGCGCGCACCTTTGGCTTCCTGTCCGAGCTGGAGGCGCTGCGCAAGATGAACCTGGCCCGCGGCGCCAGCCTGGAAAACACCCTGGCGCTGGACGAAAGCGGGGTGGTGAACAGGGACCGCCAGCGGTTCCCCGATGAATTTGTGCGCCACAAGATCCTGGACGCCATCGGCGACATGGCGCTGGCCGGGGCGCTGCTGCTGGCGCGGTTCGAGGGGCACAAATCCGGCCACGCCACCAACAACGCCCTGTTGCGGGCGCTGTTCGCCGATCCCGGCCAGTTCGAGGTCGCGGAACTTTAGAAATTCGCCTGCTTTTTGCCGCTGGCCCGGTCCATACGCTGCCGCCAGGGACCTTTGGCTCATCCGGCCTCATCCCTAACAAACTGCCACTTTGAGACGGTGCCGCGCCGGTATATAAGAACCAAATGCGCGACGCGGCTGGCTGGGCTGGTGTTAAGCTACTGAAAAGCTTAGAAATTTCGCGTAAAAGGGTAATGTCATGTCCGTCTTTGCCTGCAAGCCTGCCGCGCGCGCCGCCCTGATCGGTTGCACCCTGATCGCCCTGACCGGCTGCAGTCTGTTCGGGGACAAGGACGATGAGACCAACAACGCCAACAAGGACGCCGCCAACTACAAGGAGCGCAGCGTCGAGCAGATTTATTCCGATGGCTGGCGCGCCATCAACACCCAGGACTGGAAACAATGTTCAACCCAGTTCAACGAGGTCGACCGCCAGCATCCCTATTCGGTGTGGGCGCGCCGGGCGATGCTGATCAGCGCCTTCTGCTCCTACCAGAGCAACGACTATACCCAGGCCATCGCCACCGCCGACCAGTATATCGCGCTGCATCCCGGCAGCCAGGAAGTGGCCTATGCCTTCTACCTCAAGGCGATCGCGCTCTATGAGCAGATTGTGGATGTGGGCCGCGACCAGTCCAATACCGAAGGCGCGCTGGTGGCGCTGCAGGACGTGGTGCAGCGCTTCCCCGACACCGAATATGCCCGCGATGCCACCTTGAAGATCGACCTGACCAACGACCATCTGGCGGGCAAGGAGATGGCGGTGGGCCGCTATTACCTGTCGCGCGGCGACTATATCGGCGCCATCAACCGCTTCCGCACCGTGGTCGACCAGTATCAGACCACGCCCCAGATCGCCGAGGCGCTGGAGCGGCTGACCGAGTCCTATTACAGCCTGGGCCTGGACAGCGAGGCGCAGACCGCCGCCGCCGTGCTGGGGACCAACTATCCCGGTTCCACCTGGTACAAGGACGCCTTCAACATCCTGAAGGGCCGCAACCTGAAACCGGCGGAAGACAAGCGCTCCTGGATCAGTCAGGCTTTCCATCGCGTTTTCTGAGGATTCGGATCAGTGCTGGCAGCCCTGACCATCCGTGATATCGTCCTGATCGAGCAGGCGGCGCTGGAATTCGCGCCCGGCCTGAACGTGCTGACCGGCGAGACCGGCGCCGGCAAGTCCATCCTGCTGGACAGCCTGGGCCTGGCGGTGGGCAACGCATTGGCAGGAAGAGGAGGCCGGGCCAGCGTGCGTGCGGGCGCCAGTCAGGGCAGCGCCACCGCCGTGTTCGAACCCGCCAAATCCCACGCCGCCCGCGCCCTGCTGGCAGAGCAGGCGATCGAGGCCCCGGATAACAATATGGGCGAGATCGTCATGCGCCGCACTTTGTCCGCCGACGGCAAGAGCCGCGCCTTCGTCAATGACGAGGCGGTGGGCGTGGGCCTCTTGAAGGACCTGGGAGCGCTGCTGCTGGAAGTCCATGGCCAGCAGGACGATCGGGGCCTGTTCGACACCGCCACCCACCGCGCCCTGCTGGACGGCTTTGGGGGGCTGAACGGCGACGCCCAGATTGTGGCGGCGCTGTTTGGCGAACTGGCGGGTGCGCGCGAGGCGCTGGCGGGCCTTAAGGCGCTGGCCGAGCGGGCGCAGATGGAAGCCGATTTCGTCCGCGCCGCCGCGTCGGAATTGTCGGATTTCGCGCCGCAGGCCGGCGAGGAGGAAAGACTGGCGAGCCAGCGCGCTTTGATGCAGAACGCCGCCCGCATTGTGGAAGAAGTTTCCTCGGCGCTGGAAAGTCTGTCGGGCGAGCGCGGCGCGGAGACCGGCCTGGCCCAGGCCCTGAAGAAATTGAGCCGCATGAATGAGCAGGCGCGCAAGATCGCCGCCCCGGCCGAAACCGCGCTGGAACAGGCCTATGCCCTGGCGGAAGAGGCGCGCCATGAACTGGAATCCCTGCTGTCGCGGCTGGACAGCGACACCGGCGCGCTGGAAAAGGCCGAGGAGCGGCTGTTCGCGCTCCGGGCGCTGGCGCGCAAATATGGCGTGACGCCGGAGGCGCTGCCCGGCCTGCGCGAGGAATTCGCCGCCAAGCAGGACGCCTTGGCCACCGGCGGCAGCCAGATCAAACAGGCGGAAACCCTGGTCGCCGCCGCCCGCGACGCCTATCTGGCGGCGGCGGGCAAATTGTCCAAGGCCCGCGCCGGCGCGGCCAAAAAGCTGGAAGCCGCCGTGGCGGGCGAACTGACGCCGCTGAAGCTGGGCCATGCCAAGTTCCGCGTCGCGCTGGAAAGACTGGACGAGGGCAAGGAAGCGGCCGGCGGCCTGGAACGCATCGCCTTTGAAGTGGCGACGGTGGAAGGCGCGGCCTTCGGCGGACTGGCCAGGATCGCCTCGGGCGGCGAACTGGCGCGTTTCTCGCTGGCCCTGAAAGTGGCGCTGGCCCAGGTCTCCTCGCCCGCCGCCATGGTGTTCGATGAAGTGGATCGTGGCGTGGGCGGCGCGGTGGCCGATGCGGTGGGGATGCGCCTGCAGCGGCTGGCCGAAACCACCCAGGTCTTGCTGGTGACCCACAGCCCCCAGGTCGCGGCCCGGGCGGCGCGGCACTTCCGCATCTCGCGGGCCGGGGACAAGACCAGGATCGAACTGCTGGACGATGCCGAACGGCTGGAGGAAATCGCCCGCATGTTGTCGGGCGCCAATGTCACCGTTGAGGCACGCGCCGCCGCCAAGCGGCTGATGGCGGAAGCGGCTGGTCCCGGCAAGGCCGCGCGCAAACGGGCCAAAACCGCGTGACCGGCAAAGCCGTCGACAAGCTCAGCTCCGCCGAGGCGGAAAAGGAGCTGGACAGGCTCGCGCGCGCGATCGCCTTGCATGACCAGAGCTATTATCTGAAGGACGCGCCGACCGTCTCCGACGCGGACTATGACGCCCTGCGCCGCCGCAATGCCGAGATCGAGGCGCGCTTTCCGCTGCTGGTGCGCGCCGACAGTCCCAGCCACCGGGTCGGCGCCAAGGCCAGTACGCGCTTCGCTAAGGTTACCCATCGCGTGCCGATGCTGTCTTTGGACAATGCCTTCAGCGACGAGGATGTGGCCGACTGGCTGGCGCGGGTGCGCCGCTTCCTGGGCCTGAAGGAAAGCGAGGATATCGCCGTCACCGCCGAACCCAAGATCGACGGCCTGTCCGCCAGCCTGCGCTATGAACATGGCGTGTTGGTGCAGGGCGCGACGCGCGGCGACGGCCAGGAAGGCGAGGACATCACCGCCAACCTCAAGACCATTTCTGACATTCCCCTGCGCCTGAAGGGCAAGCCGCCCGCGGTGCTGGAAGTGCGCGGCGAGGTCTATATGACCCACAAGGCCTTCGCGGCGCTGAACAAGCGCCAGGAAAAGGACGGCAAGCCAACCTATGCCAATCCGCGCAATTCCGCCGCCGGTTCAGTGCGCCAGTTGGACCCGTCGATCACAGCCAGCCGGGCGCTGAATTTCTTCGCCTATACTTGGGGCGAGGTTTCCGAACTGCCCGCCCAGACGCAATCGGGCATGCTGGAAAAATTCGAAAGCTATGGCTTGGTCGTCAATCCGCTGGTTCGGCGCTGCGAGACGCTGGCGCAGATTTTGAAATTCTATCGCGACATTGAAAGCAGGCGCGCCCGGCTGGGCTATGACATTGACGGCGTGGTCTACAAGGTGGACCGGCTGGACCTGCAGGAGCGGCTGGGCTTTGTCTCGCGCAGCCCCCGCTGGGCGACGGCGCACAAATTCCCCGCCGAGCAGGCCGAGACGGTGCTGGAAGACATCGAGATCCAGGTCGGCCGCACCGGCAAGCTGGCCCCGGTGGCGCGGCTGAAGCCGGTGACGGTGGGCGGCGTGGTTGTGCAGAACGCCACCCTGCACAATGAAGACCAGATCGCCCGGCTGGATGTGCGTATCGGCGACACGGTGGTGATCCAGCGCGCTGGCGACGTGATCCCCCAGGTGGTGATGGTGCTGACCGACAAGCGCCCCAAGAACGCCCGGCCCTACAAGTTTCCGCACCTGTGCCCGATCTGCGGCAGCCATGCGGTGCGCGAGGTCGATGAAAAAACCGGCAAGCAGGATGTCGACCGGCGCTGCACCGGCGGGCTGATCTGCGACGCCCAGACCGTGGAGCGGCTGAAATATTTTGTCGGCCGCGACCAGTTCGATATCGAAGGCCTGGGCGGCACCATGATCGAACTGTTCCACGAAAAGGGGTTGTTGAAGGAGCCTGCCGATATTTTCGCCCTGACGGAAAAGCCCGCCAAGGTCAGCAAGGTACTGGCCGAACACCGCGCCGCCCTGTCGGAAGAGCGCCGCGCCGCTGAAGGCAAGGAGCCGGTGAAAGCGGCGAAAAAGGAAAAGGACCGCGAGGACAAGGCGGTCGAGAACCTGATGGCGGCGATCGAAAAACGCCGCACCATCGGCCTGGACCGGCTGATCAATGCGCTGGGCATCCGCCATGTCGGCGAAACCACCGCCCGCCTGCTGGCGCGGCGCTACCGCACGCTGGGCGCCTTCCTGGACGGCATGAAGGCCGACAACGCCCGCGCGGAACTGGAAAATATCGAAGGCATTGGCGGGGTGGTGGCCGAAGCCATCCATGATTTCTTCGACGAGCCGCATAATATGAAGGCGCTGGACCGGCTGCTCGAATGGCTGACCGTCACCGACATGGCCGCCCCCGCCAAATCCTCACCCGTATCCGGCAAGACGGTGGTCTTTACCGGCACGCTGGAAAAGATGACCCGCCAGGAAGCCAAGGCGCGGGCCGAAAGCCTGGGCGCCAAAGTCTCAGGCTCGGTCTCGGCCAAGACCGACATTGTGGTGGCGGGGCCGGGGGCAGGGTCCAAGCTGAAAGACGCGCAGAAGCACGGCGTCACGGTGATGGACGAGGATGCGTGGCTGAAGCTTATCGGTTAGATGCTCCGCGTCGCGCGATCCAGCCACTTGCGCGTCTCGTCATCGACCAGCGGGCCGATCGTGTCCCGCACCCGCGCGTGATACATATTCAGCCAACCTTTTTCCTCAATTGTCAGCAACGAAGCCTCGACCAGGTTCAGGTCGATGGGCGCCAGGGTTATGGTCTCGAACGCCATCATCGGGCGTTCGCCGCCGACATCCTTGGGCTCGCTGACCACGACCAGGTTCTCGATGCGGATGCCAAAGGCGCCCGCCTTGTAGAATCCCGGCTCGTTGGAACAGATCATGCCCGGCTTCAGGGCCTGCGCCACCATCTTCTTGGAGATGTTCTGCGGCCCTTCATGCACCGACAGGTATGATCCCACGCCATGGCCGGTACCGTGATCGTAATCCAGTCCCGCCTCCCACAGCGGCCGCCGCGCAAAACTGTCCAGCTGCATGCCGATGGTGCCTTCGGGAAAGCGCGCCGTCGCCAGTGCGATATGGCCCTTCAGGACGCGGGTGAAACGGTCCTTCATTTCGCGCGTGGCCTCGCCCACCATCACGGTGCGGGTGACGTCGGTGGTGCCGTCGGGATATTGCGCCCCGCTATCGACCAGGAACATTTCGCCGGGATTGATGCTGCGGTTGGTCGAACGCGTCACCCGGTAATGGACGATGGCGGCGTTCGCCCCCGCGCCGCTGATGGTGTCGAACGACACGTCACTCAGGCAGCCGGTGGCGCGGCGAAAGCCCTCCAGGGTCTCAGCCGCCTCGATCTCGGTCAGGTCCCCGCCCGCCGCATGGCTTTCGAACCAGGCGAGAAAGCGCGCCAGCGCCGCGCCGTCGCGGATATGCGCCTTGCGTGTGCCTTCGATTTCCAGCGGGTTCTTGCAGGCCTTGGGCAACTGGCAGGGGTCCGGCCCCTGGCGTACATTCGCGCCCGCCCTGGCCAGCCGGTCAAAGATCGCGGCGGCCGCGGTGGACGGGTCCACCAGCACGCTCTTGCCCTTCATGGCGGCCAGCGCCGCCTCGAACTGGTCGGGATTATGCACCTGCACGGCATTGCCCAGATGCGCCATCAGGTCCGGATTGCGCTTGGCGGGGTCCAGGAACAGGTCGGCGCTGGCATCGTCATGCAAAATGGCGAAGGCCAGGGTGAAGGGCGTGTGCGGCACGTCATGGCCGCGGATGTTCAAAAGCCAGCACACCGAATCCGCCAGGGTGACCACGGCGGAGTCCATGCCCGCCTTCTTCAGCGCATTGCCCAGCCTGAGGCGCTTGGCCTCGCTCTGCTCGCCCGCCAGGTTCAGGGCATGCGGCCTGGCCGGGCTGACCGGCGGCGCGGGCTGGTCGTGCCACACCGCGTCGATGGGATTTGAATCAACCGCCACCAGCGCCCCGCCCGCCTTGTCGCAGGCGGCCTTCAGATGCATCACGCCATGCTGGGTGTGCAGCCAGGGGTCATAGCCCAGCTTCGCGCCTTTTGAGAGCGCGCCCGGCAGCCAGCCTTGCGGCCCTTCCTGGACCAGATCGCGCGGCTCGAACAGCGCGGTGTCGGTCTGCGCCCGCACTTGCAGGGTATAGCGGCCATCAACAAAGATCGCCGCCTTGTCGGCCAGCACAACGGCGGCACCCGCCGAGCCGGTGAAGGCGGTCAGCCAGGCCAGCCGCTCGGCAAAGGCGGGCAGATATTCGCCCATATGCTGATCGCTGTGCGGCACCACAAAGCCGTCCAGCCCGCGCCGCGCCAGTTCAAGCCGCAGGGCCGCAAGACGCGGGGCGCAGGTCGCAGCGTCCGAGGTGTCGTCGTAACTCTGGAATGGCTTGTCCATGCTCTGATGGTATTACTCGGCGTCCAGCCCGACAAGGTTGCTGGTGCCTCGCGCCGCGCTTGAGCGCGCGGCACTGCGGCGTTCCAGCGGGCGAAAGGTCCACTGGACCTTTCGCTACGGCCGTTGGAACACCAGCGCGCTCCAAGGCCCATCGCGGCGCACGGCAACCCGCCGCAGCGACTGGTAAAAGCTGGTCACCAGCTTTTCCTGGTTGTTTAGCAGCCCCGACAGCAGCAGCATCGCACCCGGCGCCAGCGCCTTTTGAATGCCCGGCGCAAGCTGGGTCAGCGGTCCGGCCAGAATGTTGGCGACGATCAGGTCATAAGGCGCGCCCCGCGACAACACCGGGCTGGCCAGCCCGTCGGCGGTGACGGCTCTGACCAGCGGGCCAACGCCGTTGGCGACGGCGTTCTGGCGCGTCACCTCCACCGCCACCGGATCAATATCCGACGCCAGAACTGGACGCTTCCACAGTTTCGCCGCGCCGATGGCCAGAAGGCCGGTGCCGCAACCCAGGTCCAGCACATTGCGGAAGGCGCGCTGGCGGGCAAGATCACTCAGCGCTGTCAGGCACAGCGCGGTGGTTTCGTGATGGCCGGTGCCGAAGGCCAGCCCGGCCTCGATGCGGATGGGGATCACGCCGTGCGGCACCTGACCGGCATCATGCGCACCATAGACAAAAAAGCGCCCGGCGCGCACCGGCGGCAGGCCTTCCTGGCTCAGGCGTATCCAGTCTTGGTCGGGCAGGGGGGCGACCGTGATCTCGAGGCCCGCGATGCGGCTGAGATAGGCGGCGTCGGGCGCGTCGGTGTACAGCGCCTCCACCACCGCGCCCTCGGCGAAGGGCTCCTCGGCGATCAGCACGGCCTGGGCGCTGCCGTCGAGTTCGAGGGCGGCGGCGACATCGGGGGCTTGCGCCTTGGTCAGCGCGACGGAGGCTTTCCACAAAGGTGGCGGATTGGTCATGGCGGGGATATGCCCATAAGGCCCCGCGCCGTCAACTTCGCGCCATGCGTCCGGCGAAAAGCGTGGATAGCGAAGCGTCGGTCCGCGATCCAGATTCGATCTTCGGCAATTTAATTGTGCGGCGAAAAAACCGGCCCCCCTCCCCCCATCTTTGCGCCAACCGGCTGATGCAAAAGGATGTGGGACAGGGCCTATCCACAACGCGCGGCGTGCCGGCGCGAAGACCCGATCCGCTAAGTGATCGAACAATGCGTGTGGATAAGGGCTGCGTTTCTGTTTCATCGCCGAGATTTTACATCGTTGCGCATGCCGGGAACAGGAGGATATCTCGCGCGCTGTGCACGACCCCGCAATCTTGGTCAGCGCGACGCTGGCTTGCCGAGAGGTGCATTGACGCTTGTCACAATCTCGATTGTCATGGCCCGCCGGAGTGCGGGCCACCCAGGTGACGCTTCACCCATGTCGAAGACCTATTACGTCTATATTTTGGCAAGCCGACGCAACGGCACGCTTTACATTGGCGTCACCAATGATCTGGGCCGCCGTTGCTGGGAGCATCGTGAAGGGCTGGTGCCGGGCTTCACCAAGACCTATGGCGTGAAGAGGCTGGTCTATTACGAAGTCTTCCATGACATCGCGCAGGCCATCCACCGCGAGAAGCGCCTGAAGAAATACAAGCGGGAATGGAAGATGAATCTGATTCAGCAGAACAATGTTGAATGGCGCGATTTGGCGGAGACGCTCTGACACCCCGCCCCTATTGTCATGGCCCGCAAATGCGGGCCATCTAGGTGACAGTAGGCGTTCCCTCGATCACATAAACCTTCTCTTCTTAAAGACGCCGACATCTTGAGCGCTCAGATCGAACCATTCGCCATTCTTCCGCTTGGATTCAAATCTGTTGTCCCAGTAGGTCTCAATACCGACTGGATCATCAGTACGAATGCTGTGGACAGTGTTGGCTTTTTCTGGAAGTTGAATTGCCAGCTCGCGTTCGCGGCGGCCTATCGCGTTACTTCTGCCTATTTTATAGAAACGGCCTGATTTTATCAGGTAGACAAATCCAATCGCGCTTTCTGGGATATTTTCTCTCTTTTTGTGGGCTGCGGAATTTGCGCTGGCAACCTCACAAAACGCCGAAATGTCTTCGTAGCCGGAATGACTTTTTGAATATGCGAGCGTTCGCGCAGCAAGTTGCTGCTTTCCCCCCAATCGTCTGAACGCCGTTTCACTGGGAAAGTCACGGTTGTTGGTAGCTTTCAGCTTCAGTTCAGAGGATGTAGAGAAGTGACCGATCTCTCGGATTAGCTCGATTAACTGCTCGATCAAATGGGTTTCGCCATAGGCAGCATTCTTTAAATTCGGCTCAAAACCGGCTTCCCGAATTGCATCGCTCCACCGTGCCCAATGTCGGCCGCGCCATTCATGCTCTTTGACGCCCGTTTCAGCTTCAAACGCCAGCCTGCCTGGTGGCTTTCCACCGTTCTCAGCAGTGACGCGCTTGATTTCGTTTAATATCTCGCTTTTCTCCATGCACGGTGCCCCTCATCACCTGGGTCACCCGCATTCGCGGGTGATGACACTATTTTTTTTCTTCATGCCCGGCTGACAAACTGGTCAATCACCCGCTTCTCGCCGGCCTTGTCGAATTCCACCGTCAGCTTGTTGCCTTCGACAAAGCGCACCCGGCCATAGCCGAACTTCTGGTGAAACACCCGGTCGTCGCGGGCATATTGCGAAGCGCCGGGATCGGAGGTCTGCACGCTCCAGGCCTGGGCCTCGATCAGCGGCGGGCGGCTGCGAAAGCCGCCGGACGCGGCCTTGTTGGACTTCATGTTTTCTTGGGCCCGCTTCCAGCCCGGTGAATCGTAAGTGCTGGCGAATTCCGCCGCCTGGCCGTTGTCGCGAAAACCGGCATAGCCGCCGTAAAAACCTTCATCCACTATCGCCTCGACATGGCTTTCGGGAATTTCCTTGATGAAGCGCGAGGGCAGCGCCGCCTGCCACGAGCCATGCACCCGCCGGTTCGCCGCCATCGAGATGCGGGCGCGTTTCTTGGCCCGCGTCAGCCCGACATAGGCCAGGCGGCGCTCTTCCTCCAGCCCCGCCAACCCGTTCTCGTCCATGGTGCGCTGGGACGGGAACAGTCCTTCCTCCCAGCCCGGCAAAAACACGGTGTCGAACTCCAGCCCCTTGGCGGCGTGCAGGGTCATCAGGTTGATGCGGTCGCCGGATTCATCCTGGGCGATTTCCATCACGAGGCTGACATGCTCCAGGAAAGCCGCCAGCGACTCGAAGGATTCCATCGAGCGGACAAATTCCTTGAGATTGTCCAGCCGCCCCGGCGCTTCCGCCGACTTGTCGGCCTTCAGCATGTCGGTATAGCCGCTTTCGTCCAGCACCATCTCGGCCAGTTCGGTATGGGGCAGCACCCGCGAGGTCTCGGTCCAGCGCGCAAAATTGCCGGCCAGCTCGGCCAGCGCCTTCTTGGCCTTGGGCGGCAATTCGTCGGTGTCGGCGATCTCGCGCGCCGCCGCCAGCAGCGGCAACTGCCGGGCGCGGGCGAAATTGTGCAAGGTCGCCACACTGGCATCGCCGATGCCGCGCTTGGGCTTGTTGACGATGCGCTCAAAGGCCAGATCGTCATCGCCCTGGGCG
Source organism: Rhizomicrobium sp. (assembly GCA_035549455.1). Classification (GTDB taxonomy): domain Bacteria; phylum Pseudomonadota; class Alphaproteobacteria; order Micropepsales; family Micropepsaceae; genus Rhizomicrobium. The sequence goes on from DASZQW010000003.1 coordinate 99,156, forward strand.
ATCAGGCGCAGATAGGCCATGGCGTCGCGGATTTCCTGGCGCTCATAAAAGCGCGGGCCGCCGATCACCCGATAGGGCAGGCCCAGCGAGATAAAGCGGTCTTCAAATTCGCGCATCTGGAACGAGGCGCGCACCAAGACCGCCATCTGCGCGAAATTGTTGCCCTGGCGGTGCAGGTCTTCGGCGTCGCTGGCGACATTGCGGGCTTCTTCCTCGGCGTCCCACACACCCGTGACGCGGATTTTCTCGCCCTCGTCGCCTTCGGTCCACAGGGTCTTGCCCAGTCGGCCCTTGTTGGCTGCAATAAGGCCCGAAGCCGCGCCCAGGATCACGGGGGTGGAGCGGTAGTTGCGTTCCAGCCGGATGACCTTGGCGCCGGGAAAGTCGCGCTCGAAGCGCAGGATGTTCTCGACCTCGGCGCCGCGCCAGCCATAGATCGACTGGTCGTCATCGCCCACCACGCATATATTTTCTTTGGCATTGCCGCTGCCCTTGGCCAGAAGATTGAGCCACAGATACTGCACCACATTGGTGTCCTGATATTCGTCCACCAGCATGTAGCGGAAGCGGTCGCGGTAATCGGCCAGGATGTCGGGCTGGGTCTTGAGGATGTGCAGCACCTCCAGCAGCAGGTCGCCAAAGTCGGCCGCATTCAGCGCCTTCAGCCGTTCCTGATACTGGCGGTACAGCGACTTGCCCTTGCCGAAGGCATAGCCCTGGGCTTCGCCTTCCGACACATCGTCGGGGCGCAGGCCCCGGTTTTTCCAGCCGTCAATCATGCTGGCCAGGGTGCGGGCGGGCCAGCGTTTCTCGTCGATATCCGCCGCCGCGATCAGCTGCTTCATCAGGCGCAACTGGTCGTCACTGTCCAGAATCGTGAAGTTGGATTTCAGTCCCGCCAGCTCGGCATGGCGGCGCAGCATCTTGGCGCCGATGGAATGAAAGGTGCCCAGCCACTGCATGCCCTCGACCACGCCGCCGATCAGCGCGCCGATACGCTCTTTCATCTCGCGCGCCGCCTTGTTGGTGAAGGTGACGCAGAGAATCTGCCCCGGCCAGGCGCGGCGGGTGGCCAGGATATGCGCCAGGCGGGTGGTCAATACGCGGGTCTTGCCGGTGCCTGCCCCCGCCAGCACCAGCACGGGACCGTCCACCGCCTCCACCGCCTCGCGCTGCTCGGCGTTCAGGCCGCTGAGATAGACCGGGTCGCGGGGGACTGCAGCCTGTGACGGCTCTTCAAACGCCGAATCCAGGGGATCGGAATAGCGGTCGCCCCATGAAGTCATAAGAGGGCGCTCATGGAGACCTGCGGGAATCTGGGAACATCGGCGGATTTTAGAACCTGGGGGCTGGAAAACCCATCTAATTATCGTCCGGCTCTTTTCCCAGTTTATGCCCGCAAAGCGCCTGATCGGACTTTTCCTTGCGGGCGTCCGACAGATTTTTCAGCGCCTTGGGGGTTCCGTGCAGCACGCGATTGGCCTGGGCGGTCTTTTGCTTTTCCGCCTTGGCGCGCTGTTTCCTGGCGCGGTTGAGGTTGACGATCTCGGCCATGGGTGAAGGTTAGGGCCGCTGGGCCAGGGCGTAAAGCCGCAGCGCAGAGGCGAGCGGGCGCTCCTGCCGGGATGCGTCAATCTGGGCCACCAGCGCCGCCAGGCTTTTGCCGTGCGCCGCCGCGGCCCGGTCAAGCACCGCCCAGAACTCCGCTTCCAGCGCGACGGAAGTGCGATGGCCCGACAGGGAGAAGGAGCGTTTCTTCAAGCTCACCGCAGCTTCCTCCAGTCCAGAATGTCGAGCTGGCGCGCCAGCTTGGCGCAGCCGGGCTTGGGCGGCGTCAGCACGACAGGTTTCTTCAGCCCGCTCACCCGCCCCGCCACGATCACCGCATTGCGGTCCACCCAGCCATCGGTGTCCAGCAGCCGCACCCGAGGCCATAGGGCGCGCATCGCCCGCACCAGATTGTCGGGGGTGCGATCCTTGTCATCGGCCACGATCACATTCATCAGGAACAGGCCATTTGCGGTCATGCGCGATTTCGCCAGCCGGAAAAAAGCGGGCTGCAGGAAGGCTGGCGGCATGCCGCCTTTGCCAAAGGCATCCAGCACGATGGCGTCATGGCGGCGGCGATGCGCTTTCAGATAGGCGATGCCGTCGCCGACATGGCAGGTGACGCCGTCGGGCAGGTGGAAATATTTGCGCGCAATGTCGAAGCTGAATTTGTGCAGGTCCACCACCGTCACCGCCACGCCCGAACGGTGCAGCATGGTGGCCAGGGTGCCGCCGCCGCAGCCGATCATCAACACGTCCCTGGCGCGCGCCTGCATCAGGAAAAAGTACATGGCGTGGATATAGTCGGCGGTGGAAACGCCGCGATTGTCGGCGGCGCTCTGGTGATATTCGCCCTGCCAGTAGCTGACCTTGCCGGTGGCATCGTCGCGGATGATGTAATGGCCCGGCGCGGGGATGATGCGATGGGCGCTCATGGCGCGGCGATATTGCCCTGAGGCCGCATGGTCGCGGAGGCACCGAAGCCCGGGCCGACCGGGACATCGTCGTTGAAATAGACGGCGCTTGGCAACCGCACTTACTTGGGCGCGATCATGTCTTGCGGCCGCACCACGGCGTCGAATTCCTCCGCCGTGACATAGCCGCCCTTGACCGCTTCCTCTTTCAGGGTGGTGCCGTTCTTATGCGCGGTCTTGGCGATCTTGGCGGCGGCGTCATAGCCGATCTTGGGCGCCAGCGCCGTCACCAGCATCAGCGAACGCTCCAACCCGTGCTTGATATTGTCCAGCCTTGGTTCGATCCCAACGACGCAATTGTCGGTGAAGCTGACCGCCGCATCGGCGACCAGGCGTACGGACTGCAGGAAATTATAGGCCATCACCGGATTGTAGACATTCAGTTCAAAATGGCCCTGGCTGTCGGCGAAGGTCAGCGCGGCATTGTTGCCGAACACCTGCACGCAGACCTGGGTCAGCGCCTCGCACTGGGTGGGGTTGACCTTGCCCGGCATGATCGAACTGCCCGGCTCGTTCTCCGGCAGCGCCAGCTCGCCCAGGCCCGAGCGCGGGCCGCTGCCCAAAAGCCTTATGTCGTTGGCGATCTTGAACAGGCTGGCGGCGACCGTGTTGATGGCGCCATGGGAAAACACCATGGCGTCATGGGCGGCCAGGGCTTCGAACTTGTTGGGCGCGGTGGTGAAGGGCATGGCCGTGATTTTCGCGATACGCTCCGCCACTTTTCTGTCAAAGCCGACCGGCGCGTTCAGCCCCGTACCGACCGCCGTGCCGCCCTGGGCCAACTCCATCAGCCGGGGCATGGTCAGTTCGATGCGCTCGATGCCGTTCCCCACCTGGGTGGCATAGCCGGAAAATTCCTGCCCCAGGGTCAGGGGCGTGGCGTCCTGGGTGTGGGTGCGGCCGATCTTGATGATGTCCTTCCACGCCACGACCTTGGCCGCCAGCGCGGTGTGCAGGTGCTTCAGCGCGGGCAGCAGCCGGTGGTGAATCTCCTCGGCCGCGGCGATGTGCATGGCGGTGGGATAGGTGTCGTTGGAGCTCTGGCTCATATTGACGTGATCGTTGGGATGGACCGGCTTCTTGCTGCCCATCACCCCGCCCAGCATCTCGATGGCGCGGTTGGAGATCACTTCATTGGCGTTCATGTTGGACTGGGTGCCCGACCCGGTCTGCCACACCGCCAGCGGGAAGTGATCGTCCAGCTTGCCGTCGATCACTTCCTGGGCGGCGGCGATAATGGTCTCGCCCAGTTTCTTGTCCAGGTGGCCCAGCGCCATGTTGGTTTCGGCGGCGGCGCGCTTGACGATGCCGAGCGCCCGCACGATGGCAAGCGGCTGCTTCTCCCAGCCGATCTTGAAGTTGCCCAGGGACCGCTGCGCCTGCGCCCCCCAGTAGCGGTCACTGGCGACTTCAATGGGTCCGAAGGTATCGGTTTCGGTGCGGGTCTTGGTCATGGTGAAGAGCTTTGAAGGTTACTTTTTGCGAAAACTGTCCAGGCTCACCACTTCGCCCGGCGCAGCTTTGTCCTGCGCGGTCTTGTCAGCGGCGGGCTTGTCGGTCGGCTTGAGGGCGGCCGGCTCGGTGTCCTGGCCCTTGTCGGGTTCGGCCGGACTGGAAGGCACCATCACCGGGCCGGGCTTGGCCGCGTCGCCCTCGGCGCGGAACTGCAGGCCGAACTGCACGCCCGGGTCGAAAAAGGCGGTGAGGGCCTGGAAAGGGATATGCAGCGGGGCGGGCAGTTTCTTGAAGGTCAGCGTCACCTCGAAATAGTCATCCTTCACCTTCAGCGCCCAGTACTGGTGCTGGATGATAATGGTCATTTCGTCGGGATATTGCTCCTTCAGGAACTCCGGAATGTCCACACCATCCGCATGGGTCTTGAAGGTGAGATAAAAGTGGTGCGCGCCGATCAGGCCGGACTTTTCGATGCGCCGCAGCGCGTCGCGCACGACACCGCGCAACGCCTGGTCGGTCAGAGCCTGGTAGCCGATAAAGTCTTTTGCCATATGGGTTGGAGACTATTCGGGAAGCTGGCCAAGTCAATCGTGCCCAAATGCGAGGCAGATGTCCGGCAGGCTATTTTGACGCAATTGCGAAGAAAATAAGGAACCGGAGGGTCCAGCCTGCCGTTGTGCTTGGGCAGCAGTCTGTTTCCTCAGGGGTTTGTCGGATGAAAATCGCCCAGATAGCGCCCTTGGTGGAGAGTGTCCCCCCCACCTTGTATGGCGGCACCGAACGGGTGGTGTCCTGGCTGACCGAGGAACTGGTGCGCCAGGGCCATGAGGTGACGCTGTTCGCCTCCGGCGATTCCCGCACCGCGGCCCGGCTGGTCCCCATCGTCCCCCGTGCGCTGCGGCTCACCGGCATCCACAACTCTACCACCTACAACATCATCATGCTCGACCGGGTGGCGACGATGATGGAGCAATTCGATGTGATGCATTTCCACATCGATTTCTTCCACTATCCCCTGTTCCGCCGCCTGGCGCACAAGACCCTGACCACCTTGCATGGCCGCCAGGACCTGCCCGAGCTGCCCGACATCTATCGCGCCTTCCCGCAGATGCCGCTGGTGTCCATCTCCAACCATCAGCGCCTGCCGGTGCCGCCGGTCAACTGGATGGGCACGGTCTATCACGGCTTGCCCAGCACCCTGCTGCACGAGGACAGGGGTGCGAGCGGCTATCTCGCCTTCCTGGGCCGCATCTGCCCCGACAAGGGGCCGCTGCAGGCCATAGAGATCGCGCGCCGGGCGGGCATGCGGCTGAAGATGGCCGCCAAGATTGATCCGGTTGACCAGAAATTCTTCGACGAGCAGGTCAAGCCGGTGCTGGACGCCAGTGCGCATGTCGAGTTCATTGGCGAGATCGACGACAGCCGAAAACAGGACTTTCTGGGCAATGCCAAGGCACTGCTGTTCCCCATCAGCTGGCCGGAGCCGTTCGGCCTTGTGATGATCGAAAGCATGGCCTGCGGCACGCCGGTCATCGCCTTCAAGTGCGGCTCGGTGCCGGAAATCATGGAAGACGGCTTGACCGGCTTCGTGGTCGAGACGGTGGACCAGGCGGTGGCGGCCTGCGGCAGGATCGACACCCTGTTTCGTCCCTCGATCCGTTCGCGGTTCGAGGAACGTTTCAGCGTTGGCGCCATGGCGCGCGAATATGTCAAGATCTACCGGCAGCTGGCGCGTTCGGGAGACGTCACCGCGGTTGCCGCGGAATAGTTCATTATGAGCGAGGAATGATGGAGGCCAAGCCTCTTCCGGAATCGCCTGACGATATTTCCACTTTCCATATTCAGGCGACCGAAAGCATCCAGCAGCGCTGGCCGCGTACGCTGAAACAGGGCGACACTTTCGCCCTGTTCGACGCGCTGGGCGATTGCATCGCGCCGGACCTGACGCCGGGCGGGATATTCTTCAACGACACCCGCTATTTGTCGGGCCTGCAGTTGCTGGTCGATGGCCAGCGGCCCGTGCTGCTGTCCAGCGCGGTGGAGAATGACAATGTCGTCCTCAATGTCGACCTCTCCAATCCCGACATCTACAAGGACGGCCAGCTTGTCCTGCCGCGCGAGATCCTGCACATCCGCCGTTCCAAGTTCCTCTGGGACGGCACTTGCCACGAACGGCTGGCGATCCACAATTTCGATGCCCGCTCCGTCAAGTTCTGGCTGACCATCAACTTCGCCGCCGATTTCGCCGACCTGTTCGAGATTCGCGGCATCACGCGCGCCAGGCGCGGCGAGATCACCAGCGCGGTGATCGGCAACGCCAAGTCGATATTCCGCTATGTCGGGCTGGACGATGTCGAGCGCCGCAGTGAAGTGGGCTTCGATCCGCCGCCCAGCAAGCTCAGCAAGAACCAGGCGGTCTATGTGCTGGAGCTGCAGCCCGGCGAACAGACCGCCATCCTCGTCGCCGTGCGCTGCACCAACAGCAGCCGGCCGCGTCCCGAACAGGCGGGCGGATTCTCGGAGTCCTACCGCGCGGCGCGGCGCGGCGCCCAGCACGCCGCCAACCTGGGCGGCACCGTGGCCTCGACGAACGAACTGGCCAACAAGATGCTGCACCGGGCCGGCGCCGATCTTTCGATGCTGGTCACCGACACGCCGCAGGGGCCTTATCCCTATGCCGGCACGCCCTGGTTCTCCACCCCATTCGGCCGCGACGGGCTGATCACGGCGCTGGAGATGCTGTGGCTGGATCCTGATCTTGCCCGCGGTGTGCTCAAATACCTGGCCGCCAACCAGGCCACAGCGCCGGACAAACGCAGTGACGCCGAGCCAGGCAAGATCCTGCATGAGACGCGGGCCTGCGAGATGGCGGTGCTGGGCGAGGTGCCGTTCGGCCACTATTATGGCAGCGTTGATTCCACACCTTTGTTCGTGCTGCTGGCGGCGCGCTACCACGAACGCACCGGCGACGATGAAACCCTGCGCGCGATCTGGCCCAATATCGAGGCGGCGCTGGCATGGATCGATACCTATGGCGACCGCGACGGCGACGGTTTTGTCGAATATTACCGGCTCAGCGAGAACGGCCTGACCAACCAGGGCTGGAAGGATTCTTCGGACTCCATCATGCACGCGGACGGCGCCCTGGCGACCGGCCCCATCGCGCTGTGCGAGGTCCAGGCCTATGTCTATGCCGCCAAGAAGGAAGGCGCGGCGCTGGCTGCCGCGCTGGGCTATCTCAGCCGCGCCGTCGAACTGGGCAAGGCGGCTGAAAAATTGCGTATCGCCTTCGAACAGGCATTCTGGATCGAGGAGCTGGGCACCTATGCCCTGGCGCTGGACGGCGACAAGAAGCCCTGCAAGGTGCGCGCGTCCAATGCCGGGCAGGTGCTGTTCTGCGGCATCGCCTCGCCGGAGCGCGCCACGCGGCTGGCCGCCACGCTGATGATGCCCGAAATGTTCTCCGGCTGGGGTGTGCGCACCCTGTCGGCGGACGCGCCGCGCTTCAATCCCATGAGCTATCACAATGGTTCGGTGTGGCCGCACGACAATGCTTTGATCGCACTGGGCCTGGCGCGCTATGGCCGCAAGCGCGCAGCCTCCGCGATCTTTGAAGGCCTGTTCGACGCGGCCGCGCATATGGAGATGATGCGCTTTCCCGAACTGTTCTGCGGTTTTCCGCGCCGCCGCGGCACCGCGCCGACGCTCTATCCGGTGGCCTGCGCCCCCCAGGCCTGGGCCAGCGTGGTGCCCTTTGCGCTGCTGCAGGCCTGCCTGGGACTGGAACTGTGCCACGCCATCGGCGAGATCCATTTCAACAATCCGCAGCTTCCCAAATTTCTGGAAGACATCGCCATCAACGGCCTGGCGCTGGGCGAGGCACGCGTCAATCTGCGGCTGCGCCGGCGCGGCGCCAACACCGAGGTCGCGATCGTCTCCCGGACGGGCGACATCGCCATCAAGATTACGCAGTGAGAAGTGGGCGTCCGCACACGTTCTTCGCTGCCGCTCAAAACCTACGGACCTATTGCCCGGTGCAACTGCCCCGCACGATGCGCCCGCGCATCGTGCCGTCAAAAAACAGGGGGGCGCCCAAGCGCCAGTGAAATAAGGTGGGGGGCTTCTGTTGCCCGGCGCCCCCCGAGCCGCGCTTGGCTAACCGAAGTTAGGCAGCGAGGGCCATTTCATTATCGTTGGCACCTAAACAATAGTCCGATGACGGCGGAACCATACCGGGCAAAAGAACTGCCTTTACACATCCGTCGATCCTGTTTCGCCCCCACAAATACCCATCGGGATGGGCATATGGTGGAGGCGCCGGGTACCGCCCCCGGGTCCGGCCTGCTTATTACACAGTCGTTTATCGCCATAGTCGCCCGGGCAAGCCCGGATGACGCCTTCAATATAAGCGTTCGGGGTTAAGAAAAGAAGGGCAGGAAATTTCCTTGACTCCGCGGCCATCCGGCGGAAAAAGGGGGCCACAGGCGACGCCCATATCCACCGCGTCGGCCAAGGCCTGCGGGACCACAGACCGCATGGCTGGAACCTGACCTCAAGGCCCTGCCATTCTGAGCCGAATCCGCTAGGCTTTGCCCATGAAGCAATATCTCGCCCTTCTGAAGCTGGTCCGCGACACCGGCACGCAAAAGACCGACCGCACCGGCACCGGCACGCGCTCCATCTTCGGCCACCAGATGCGCTTTGACCTGGCCGATGGCTTTCCCCTGGTCACCACCAAGAAGGTCCATCTGAAGTCGATCATCTATGAACTGTTATGGTTCCTGCGCGGCGAGACCAGCGTGCACTGGCTGCAGGAACATGGCGTCACCATCTGGGACGAATGGGCCGATGCCAATGGCGAGCTGGGCCCGGTCTATGGCTATCAGTGGCGCTCCTGGCCCAGCCAGCCAAAAGACGGGAAAGAGGGCGGCACCATCGACCAGATTTCGAACCTGATCCGCGACATCAAGGCCAACCCGGATTCCCGCCGCCTGATCGTCACGGCATGGAACCCCGCCGACATCCCGCGCATGGCCCTGCCGCCCTGCCACTGCCTGTTCCAGTTCTATGTCGCGGACGGCAGGCTGTCATGCCAGCTCTACCAGCGCAGCGCCGACGTCTTCCTGGGCGTGCCGTTCAACATCGCCAGCTATGCGCTTTTGACCCTGATGGTGGCGCAGGTCACCGGCCTGAAGCCCGGCACTTTCATCCATAGCTTCGGCGATGCCCACCTCTATCTGAACCATCTCGACCAGGCCAATGAGCAGCTTTCCCGCCAGCCATTTGCGCTGCCCACAATGCGGCTGAACTCCGATGTGAAGGATATATTTGCCTTCCGGTACGCGGATTTCACGCTGCAGGACTATCAATCTCACGCTAAGATCGCCGCGCCCATCGCGGTATGATTGACAAACCGGCGCGCAACCTTTGAAAGACGCGCGCCCAGGGAGAATGCCATGTCGGATGTTGAGGGACGGGACGAGACCAAGCTTGCCAATGGCGGCGGGGCGTTTCCCTTTTGGGTATCGGTGGCGGTCGTGGCCGGCGTCTTCGCCATTCTGTTCGGCATTGTTTACGGCGTGATCCAGCTCCTGGCCTGAGAGCGGCCCCGCACGGAATTCGAAAAGCGCCGGAGTCCGCTCTGGCGTTTTTTCATTTCCCCATCTCGTCCTGCTGATAGGTCTGAATGATCTCGTCGAAATTCTGGTTCGCCGTGAAACCCATCCTGGCTGCCAGCGCCCTCCGGGTCGATCAACAGCCCTGAAGGTTCTGGAAACCGTGGCCGATGTGATGCTGGTGCGCGGCTGGCTGGCAAGTGTTGGTACCAACGCCCAATTCCGCGAGACGCGCCGCCTCAGGCGGGCAGGCCGAACAGCTTGGCGGTGTTGGCGCAGAGTATCTGCTTCTTGTCGGCGTCGGACAGTGTGCTGCGCCGGATCACCTCCAGCGTCAAGGTCGGATTGCTGTCCGTGCCGAACAGCATACGGTCAGCGCCGATCCGCCTGACGAGATTCTGCAGGAACTGGTCGCCGCCATAGATCGCCGGCGCCGTGTCCATCAGGATATTCTTGCGCCGCTGCATGATCTCGACGCCATGCGCGCGGTCGTCCGTGGTGGTAATGCCGGACATGGCGACGAAAGTAAGGCCGGGAAACTCCCCGGCCAACACGTCCAGCCGCCACCAGGCTTCATATTCGCGCTCACGCACATGGATGAAGGGGATCAGCCCCTGCGCCTGGACCTGCCGGAGAAGCGGGCGCATGAAGGGGTTGTCAATATAGGCACCCTCGCCGGCATGGGGTCATCCCACGCCGCGGATGCGCGCACGATCATGCTATTTCTGTTCTATACCTGCCGGACGAAAAGCCCGCGCCAGCGGCGCAGTCCAATTCGTTGCATCATCTTTTAAACATCTTGACCACATAATAACTGACAGATGTCGGAACTTCCTTGAACCAGACGGGCTTGCCGGTTGGAATGACAATAGTGTCGCCCTTGACCAGGTTATAAGTTGTCCCTCCGTCGATTGTACCCCCGCGCACCTCGCCCCGACCTATCGAGCTGCCGCCGACATAGGTTCCGCCTGCGACAATCGTCGCCGAACCAGCCGTAATGTAAAATACATTGGTATTGTCGGTGTGCAGTTCCGGATCTCCCGCCTTGTCTCGGTACGCGCCCTCCACCCACACGTCGTCGGTGACGAGCAAGCGAAGATTCGCCTTGTTGTCCAGCGCCGCCTGCGTTTTGGCTTGTGGTATGACGGTGACTTCCGTGAGGGGCGCGGCCTGGACAGCGCCCATGCCCATAACGAGCGCAAACATTGCGATCAGATAGCGAAATGCGGTCTGCGGTTTCATGTATCCTCCCAAAGTTCTCGAGGCCTACTGCCTGACAAATATTTTGTGCCAGCATGATTGAGACTACTTTATAGCCGACGCTCCATCCAGATAGGGCGCAAGCACACAACCAATAACGAACCGGGCAAAATGTACGAAAGGGGTACCAAGACCCAAGGCTTTGTCGCCGGGCCAGCGCCAAGGCTCAAGGAATGTCTGCTTTGCGCCAAAAGCGCACATCAGAAATTGGCCTAGTGTCGCTATTGGCGCTGGTTCTAACTCCGGCGTTTGCTCAGACCCACTTTATGCGGCAAATCCAGCCGACATCGTCGCAGAAATACATGTAGCCCGCTCCCGGCCCGGAGCGAATGAGCTTGGCGCCATGACACACAGTGTAGGGATCATCCTGGAGCTGAACCTTCTCGAGAATCTGCCCTGTCGCGGCGTCGTAATGATAGAAAGCGTTGAGATTGGAATCGACGTTCCAGAAGCTGGTCTTGGCGGCATCGTTCCATGTCATGCCGTGCGGTCGGTTGCCGGGTGTCGGCCAGACGTCCTGCACCTCCCAAGTCTTCTGGTTTAGAACGTAGATCGCACGCGAAGGCGGGTTGGCATAAATGAGCAACTCGCCCTTGCTGAGAATGCCGTGCGCTCCCGTTCCGCCGGCACCTTCCTCGGTATCCAGAGGCAGTTGGCCCGGCGGCAGTTTGGGGCCCCTGCCACGACCCCCGGCCTGGGCCGGACGGCCCGCTCGGGCATCGACTTCGCGGGACAGGTCGGGATAGGCGGTCGGCAATTTGCTGTTACGGGCGGGCGGATCGCCCCTCTTCTCATAGATGCGGCCGGCGCCCGGGGTGATGTATTTGGCGATCGTCTTGCCGTTGGCCGGGTCAATGCTGACGATCAAGCTGTTGTGGGTGGAGGTCAACCACATGACATTGTTATCGTCGATCACAACGCCGCTGGGGCCGACCACATCGGTCTGAAATTCCCTGATGACCGAGCCGTCGGCGATATTGGTGAGCGTTACCCAGCGTTCCGTACCCTGGTCTATCACCCACAGCTCGCCGGGATTCTTGGTGATGGCCAGGCCGTTGGGTTTTCCGTGCGTGGTCTTGTAGAGCACCTCAACCTTTGGCGCGGTGCGCGTTTTGAGCCGGCCCCAGTTCGGCAGGCAGGCATTTGTTCCAGACCGCTGCGCCGTCAGGCTGGCGTCCGGATTTGGCGCCCTCTGCGCCATGACATTGCCGGGAACGGACGCTGCCGCCGCTCCAACGGTTGCCATACTAAGGAAGTCCCTGCGTTTCATGTTGTTTCTCCTCCTGGAATGAACGAAGTTGAATCAAAGCAACTGTTCGAGGCTCATGGCCTAGCGGCAGCAGCCCGCTGTCCGGCGAGCGTGTCATCGAACTGCCTTTCCTGCCGCGCCATGAAGCTGTGAAATTCGTTCCTGTCAATAAAGGGGTTCGGACCCCTGCCACCCCGGCATTGGCCTTCATCGCCGCCAGCGTCACCCCGCCCCCGATTGGATCCAACGACCGGATACGAATTTGCCGCGATTGCATCACAAAACTGGGGCGTCGGAGGAAGGATTGTGCGAGGCGGGAAGCGGATCAGGATATTCCGATGTTGCGGTGCAGTAAAAAATCGAGCTGCGACCGCCTAAAATGTCCGCATCGATGCGGCGTGGACAAAACGCCTTCACAGTTTCGTTACAAAAAGTCGGCCGACCGGTCTGTCGCATGCAGCATTTCGTCCGTGCTTACGACTGCCCTCGCTTCGATCGAATTTGTTCCGGATTTATAGAGTCCATCAATCTTACGATACTCAACACCCATAGGCGGGTGCCGATCACGGCTCCATCCCGTGCGCGCGCAGCGCCGCGGCCGCCGCGGGCGAGGCGAGGAACTTGAGCCACGCCATCGCTGCCTTGGGCTCGCGCGCGGCCGGAAGGATGGCGCCGGCCATCACCACCTTGCCGGTGAGGGCGGGCGGCAGCGGCGTGACGAATTCGATGCCCTTCACCGGCAGGAACTCGGCGATCTGGTTGAGGGCGAGCGCGGCCTCGCCCTTGGCCACCAGCTCGGCCGCCGGCGCGCCGCCCGCCGCGAGCCGGGTCTTGGGCTTCAGCGCGGCGGCGATGCCCCAGCGCTCGAAGAGGTCGGCGAGGTAGTTGCCGCCCATGCTGCCCTGCGCCGGATCGGGATAGGCGAGCGACGGCGCGGCAAGCAGCACGCTCTTCAGTTTCTCGTCGGTCGCGATGTCGGGTTTCGGCGCGCCCGCCTTGACGACGACGCCGATCGAGGCGTGCGCCACGTCGACGATGCTGCCCCGCACGATCCTGCCACCCTGCAGCAGCCGGTCGAGCGTCAGCCGGGAATGGATCACCGCATCGCCCGGCTCGCCGGCGGCGACGCGCGCCATGGTCGGCGCGGCGGGCTTCGAATCGAGCGTCACATGGTTTCCGGTCGCCCGCTCGAACGGGCCGACCAGCTCGTCGAGCGCCGGCCGGATGTTCAGGGTGGTCAGCACCGTGATCTCCGCCGCCGAGGCCCACCCGCCTATAAGGCTCAGGCCCAGCACGATGCCGAGCCCGAGACCGGCCGTTCCGTTGATCGACATCGCATCCTCCCCGCTGTGCCGCGCCGGCTTGACGTTTTCCGCATTAACCGACATTCCCCAATGGCCGGTCGATCCAGCCACCATGGCGGAAGAATAGAGCCGCCAGAGACGACTGGGAAGCACGAAAGCGCCGTCCGGCTTTGCCTTCTATACCGGCAAGCTGTTCGCGCAATGGCGCAACAGCGTACTGGTGGGGTCGCTTGCCGGCCAGTATCTTTCCCGCCTGGAACTGAGCAAGGATGACAAGGTTGTGAACGAGGAGCCGCTGCTCACCGATCTCGACCGGCGCAGCCGCGATGTGCGAGTGTTCAGGGACGGGGCGGTCTATGTCCTCACCGACGGCGCCCACGCCCGGTTGCTCAAGCTGACTCCCAAGAAGTAACCCCGGGGATTTTCCGGCTGAAACAGGAATGTGATCGGCGAAAATAGGCCCGGCGTTCGAACGCCGACGGTGCCTTGAGGCAACGAAATGGAATTCCCGCGGTTTGACGCCATTTGTGCCATGCCGCGTTACGGATTCGGTGCTTGCGCACGGGTCCTTGCCCCCAAGCCCTGCTCTTTCCTTCTGGATCGGGCCCGCGCCATGCGATAGTCTTGCAATCTAACCGGCGCGAAACAAACCGTCGAACCGGATCGGCGGTCGGGCATCAGGCGACCGGACAAGATCAAAATATGGGGGAAGAGTTCATGCGTCATCTGATTGTTCTTTCTGCCGTGTTCGGGCTGATCCTGGCCCAGCCGGCTCTGTCGCAGGCGGCGGGCAATGCGCCAGTGCGTACCGGCAACGAGCCCGTGGTGCCGCCATGCGACGGCGACATCGCCAATGTGCGGCTGATCCAGATCACGCCCAAGGGGACGATGGCTGGCTATCTCAAGGCCCTGGACGCGCACCGGGCTTGGTACCGAGCCCACGGGTTCACCAAGAACCAGATTTTCGCAGCGAAGATGATGGTTCTGGACAAGGCCACCAACAGCTACAAATACGCCAAGGACCAGATGCTGTCCTTCCACATTGCCCCGCCCTTCATGCCGGGCAGCACCGGCCATGACGCAGCCTGGGATGCCTTCCACAAGCTCTACCGGGAGAATTCGGACATCACGACCAGCTTCAATGTCTGCATGCCGAAGAAGCGCTGAAACAGCCTCCATGAAACCCGCTGTCCGGCTTTCTGCCTTTGTGCTGGCCTTGGCGGCCGTCCTTCCCGCATCGCAGGCCCAGCAGCGGCCGGAGCCGATCATCTCTGCCGAGGTCGCCACGGACCATCGGGTCACCTTCCGCATCCGCGCGCCTAAGGCCACAGAGGTGCTGGTCAATGCCAGCTTGGGCCCGAACAATCCCAAGCCCCCGGGCACGGTCAAGGATCAGCCGGGCCAGTGGGCCATGCCAATGCAGAAGAGTCCCGATGGACTCTGGAGCCTCAGCGTCGGCCCGCTGGAGCCGGAAATCTACCGCTATGCCTTCATGATCGACGGGGTGCGCGCCCTCGACCTGGCCAACCATAATATCAGCGCCGGCGGCGCCATCCCCTGGAGCTACTTCGAGGTCCCAGGTGAGCCGCCACGTTTTGACGAGGTGCGCGACGTCCCCCACGGCGCCATCCACCTGCGCAGCTATCGCGTCTCAGAGACGAAAGAACTGCACACGGTCGCGATCTATGTGCCGCCCGAATACGACCGCGATCAGCGCGCAAGGTTCCCCGTTCTTTATCTTTTCCATGGCGGCGGCGACTCCCAGGAAGGTTGGTCGCGCTTGGGCCATGTCGCGGCGATCCAGGAGAATCTGCTGGCGGCGCACAAGGCCCGGCCCATGCTGGTGGTGATGCCCTATGGCGACATCGACGGCGACGCGACGACGCTGCCGGCAATCGAGGCCTTTGGCCGGGAATTGTTCAACGATGTGATGCCGATCGTCGAGAAGAATTACCGTGTTCAGGCCAACCGCGAAGGGCGGGCCATAGCCGGCCTGTCCATGGGCGCCGGCCAGTCCTTCACCCTGGGCCTCAGAAATCTGGACAAGTTCGCATGGGTCGCCGAGTTCAGCGCCGGCGCTTTCGGGTCGCCCAAATTCGACATCGAGACCCAGGTGCCGGGCCTGCTGAAGGACCCGGCGGCGGTCAACAGGCGCCTGAAGCTGCTGTTCCTGGGCGTCGGCACCGAGGACACGCGCTATCCTGGACATCTCAAGCTCGTGGACCTGCTTCAGAGAAGCGGCATACATAACGAGTTCCACACCACGCCAGGCGAGCATGAATGGAAGGCCTGGCGGCACCTGCTGGCGGAACTGATGCCGAAGCTGTTTCAGCCGGTCCGGTAACCGGCGTGCTGCCGGTCAGCGATGGTATCGGCCGACCAGGATCGCCTTGCCGTTCACATGGCCTTCCATCGCCGCCATGATTTCGCTCCGGCTGGCCTCGGCGCCGAGGTTCAGCTTGGTGTCGAGCGCATAGAGCTCAAAGACATAGTGATGGTAATTGGGCGGCGGTGCGCCGGGGCCGATGAAGCCTGGCCGTCCAGCCTGGTTTTTCGCCTGGATGGTTCCGTCCGGCAGTAGCGCCGAAGCCGGGGAAACGTCTTGCGGCAGCGCGGTGGCGGTGCCGGGAATATTGAACATCAGCCAGTGCGTGACGTCGCCGGTGCCGTGGTCGATCGCCGGCTCCAGATCGTGAAGCAGCAAGGTGAAGCTCTGGGTGCCGGCGGGGGTGTTGATCCAGGACAGTGGCGGCGTGACGCCGGCCGTGCCGGCGTATTTTCCGGGAATGACCTCGTCCATCTGGAAGGCGCTGCTGCTGAGGATGAAGGGCGGCCTGGGCGGCGCGGCGCCCAGCGCCGGCTGCGCCAGGGCGCCGCCGCAGGCGGCGGCGAACAGGGCGGCGGCGATCGACAATTTGTGGACGGTGGGCATGGTGTTTTCTCTCCGCATGGGACAATCGGGGGTCATTGGATATTGTAGGTCCTGCTGAAGCCGATGCAGCCATTGGTGACGGTGACGCGACCGTCGCGCGCGATGTCCAGGCTGATGGCATGGCCGTGGTCCGGCGAAGGCTCCAGGTTGGCGATGAAATCGGGATCGCCGGTCAGAGCCGGATCGTCGGCGGAGGCATGCAGCTTCCAGAATCCCTTCAGTCCCGGGCTGTTGTTGATGACATTGAAGGTGGTCGGCACGTCGCCCTTCTTGGCGCTGTTGCCGATGACCGCGATATCGAGCCTCAAAACACCGAAATCCGATTCACCCGCTGGGCGGGCCATGATCGGTGCCTCGATGTTTGAATAATGCGCTGCTTCCAATAACTGAATCGCGATCATTACCCTACGAAATTGCGCATCATCCGGGGAATGCGGGTTCACCACAGCTTCCTCTGCTGATCGGCCCCGAGGAAGCGCTGGTCAACAATTTTTGACCAGTCCACGGGCTTGTTGATCATGCCGACCAGTTGCATGGCCCTGGATGTGGCGCCGAGACCTTCCTTCGAGAATTCGCCATGGGAAAACACCCCCCAAGCATAGTATTTCGGCAGCAATTTCTTGGCGTCCGCGAGGCTGAAGCCGAAGACTTGGGAGTAGATCAGCGCGGTTTCCTCGCGGTTCTTGTTCATGAACTCGATGGCTCGCCGGTGGGCGCGCAGCAAAGCGCGCAGCTTGTCGGGGTGCTGGCGGATGAATTCGGGCGTGGCCACGAGCACCGAGGAGGTGAATACGGGAAACACGTCATAGCCGTGGAATAGGACGCGGTATTTGTCCGGTTGCAGCGAAAGCGTGGGATCGACGAGTGGCGTTGCGTCAACCGCGCCCTGTCCTAGGGCGGTCAGCCCCGCCCCAAGCCCGCCGATCGCAATCATGTCGACCTTGCCGATCAGGCCAGCCCGAGCGATGGCTGCGCGCAAGGCCATTTCCGTCGTCGAGCGCGGCGAGGTGAAGGCGACCCGCTTGCCGGCGAGGTCGTTGATCGACTTTATGCCGCTGGCTTTCGTGGTCGCCCAAGCCAGTTCGCCGATATGATCAGAGGTGCACATGACGATGCGCAGATCCATTCCCTGATTGACGGCAGAGATGACGCTAGTGGTTCCCACTTGGCCGACCCCCATCCCGCTGGCCAGCAGATTCCTGAGTCCGCCGCCGCCGCCCGAGGAGGAAACGATCTCGGTGATGTCGAGCCCATCCTGGCTGAGAAAGCCCTTCTTGAAGGCCACCGCCCAGGGAAGGCTGGAGGTGATCTTGCCATATTCCGAAATGGCTAACCTTTCCGCAT
Source organism: Rhizomicrobium sp. (assembly GCA_035549455.1). Classification (GTDB taxonomy): domain Bacteria; phylum Pseudomonadota; class Alphaproteobacteria; order Micropepsales; family Micropepsaceae; genus Rhizomicrobium. Next base: position 116,837 of record DASZQW010000003.1, read on the forward strand.
GCGCTGCGGGCGCAGCCAGCGCGACGATCACCATGCCCAAAGCCGCAATCGCGATTTTCATGAGTCTCATTCACTTCCTCGCACTTTTTGTTGATATCGCAGCAAATTATAATCGCAGCGCGGGTCCCGGTCCGGTTACGGCAAAGCGATGGTCGACGCCCCGCATATCCGCGCGCTGCGACCGTCACCGTCTGTATCAATCAACGCGCCCACCGCCAAATTATAGCGAATCCCGCGCCCAAGTGTAGCGTCACCGCGTTACGGCAGGTTTCGGCCTTCACAACCTTTTGCTCATTGAATATACATCTTTGGCGTATGGTGGGCCATAAGCACCAAGCCTAAAAGAAACTCCTGCGCCGGATCTGCGTCTATTGTTACAGAAACGAGCGACCACATGAAGCCCACTCTCACACGTTCCCCCGCTTCCCATTGGACGCGGCCGCAAATCGCAGTACCGCCCAACGCTTGTGATTGCCATGTCCATGTGTTCGAGGATCCCGCCGCATTCCCGCTTTCCGCCGGACGGCTATACACGCCGGGACCCGCCACATCCCGCGACCTCCTGGAGTTGCTTGACGCGATCGGGGTGCGGCGCGCCGTCATCGTGCAACCCACGCCCTATGGGGCCGACAACCGTTGCCTGGTGGACGCCCTGGACCGCCTTGCCGGACGCGCGCGCGGCGTTGTCGTCCTTGAGACGTCGGTAACGGATCGGGAATTGTCCGCGCTGAACCTGGCTGGTGTTCGCGGCATCCGTGTCAATCTGGAGACGTTGGGCGCAAACGACCCCAAAGCGGCTGCGCGCGACATCAGGGCGGCTGCCGCCACGGCCGAGAAAATGGGATGGCATGTACAAACCTATGCCAGCCTTGCCATGATTGCGGAGCTGCATGACGTAATCCTGGACCTTCCGGTGCCCCTAGTCATAGATCATTTCGGGCGGGCGCAGGCGAAGCGGGGCATTTTCCAGCCGGGCTTCGAGGCCTTGTTATCACTGGCGACCAGCGGCAAGGCCTATGTGAAACTGTCCGCGCCCTATCGCATTTCAGAGGCTGCGGACTATTGCGACGTTGATGAAATTGCGAGCAGGCTCATCGCTGCCAACAGCGATCGCATGATCTGGGGTTCCGACTGGCCGCATCCATTCCCTCAGGCCGGGATACCCCGGTCCCCGCGTGGTATCGAGCCTTTTAGACGCGAAGATGACGGCAGGGCCCTGGACCGCCTTATGCGGTGGGCCCCCACACCCGAAATTGCGGGGAAAATTCTCGTCGATAATCCCGAGCGCCTTTACATGTTTCGGCAGGCAGAAAATGCGGCATAAAGGCGCGCAACAATCGAAAGGACTTGGACAATGACAGGTGAGTCCCCCATCGACAGACGCTGGAAAATGCCTGTCGTACCGTTCCTGATCGGGCTGCCGGCCGTAGCTATCGACGCAGATATCCTGTCAAGCCTTGCGGAATTCTATGTGCCGGACATCTCCGATGTCGTGGGGCGCATGTATACCGTCCATGATATTCATTCGATCTTTGATCCGGCGCTGCCTGTCGTGGGCACCGCCATCACCGCGAAGTGCCCTCCTGGTGATAATCTGGCGGTCAAGAAGGCCCTCACGCTCGTACAACCGGGCGATGTTCTGGTTGTTGATGCACAGGGATTTACGCAGTGGTGTCTTGGCGGTTTTCAGATGCTTCAGCGGGCCATCGCGGAACGCGGACTGCGCGGGTTGATCGTGCATGGTGCCTATCGCGATGCCTCGGAAGCGAAAAATGCAAAGTTTCCCATTTACGCAACCGGCACGTCGACATGGTCGGGACCCAAGCTGGGCCCCGGCGAAATCAATGTTCCGGTGTGCTGCGGCGGCGTAATTGTCCATCCCGGGGACGTGGTGTGTGCCAGCGGAGACGGCATTGTCGTGGTTCCGCGGTCATATGTGAAGCAGGTCATTGATCGCCTCGCATCGGCGCGGCGCGCGAAAGTAAGTCAGTTGGACCCGGCGGCTAGCGTGATCGCTCAGGATGCGGCGCTGGAAAAATATTTTGACGAAATAAAGCGGCATAATCTCCTGGTAACGCTCAAATCGTCTTTCGATTGATCGATGCCGGGAACTTGGCCCGAAAAGGGAGTGCGCGATGCGTGGAATGACGGGGATTTTGCGTTGTTTGATGAGGGGTCTGATGCTGCAGCTGATGCTGCTGGGCGCGCCCGCATGGGCCCAGCAAGATGAGGAGCCGAACCTCAAGGGCGCCATCGATTTTCACGCCCATATGGGACCAGATAGCGTGGAGCGCGGGATCGATGCCGACGATCTGGCGCGACTGGCCAAGGCGGCTGGCATGCGCGGCCTGGTGATGAAGAACCACTGGGAACCCACCGCATCAATGGTCTATCTGATGCGCAAGGAAGTACCCGGCATCGAACTGTTCGGCGGCGTGACCCAGGATCTGGCGATTGGCGGCATCAACCTCGAAGCCGTCAAGCACATGGCCAACGTCAAAGGCGGCTATGGCAGGGTGGTGTGGCTGCCGACCTTCGACTCCGAGAATGAGGTCAAGGGCAAGGGGCCGCAGGTTCCCGTGGCCCAGCACGGCAAGCTGTTGCCAAACGTGCTGGAACTAATCGACTATATCGCGGCACATCCGCAGCTCGTGCTGGAGACCGGCCATGTCTCGGCGGCAGAGGCGCTGCTGGTGGTGCACGAAGCGCACGCGCGGGGCGTCCAGCACATCGTCGTCACTCATGCGATGAATGCGCCGGTCAGCATGACCATCCCGCAGATGCAGCAGGCCGCACGGGACGGCGCCTTCATAGAGTTCGTCTATGGCGCTACCCTGCCGCGGAATTCCCCGCTGACGGTGCCAATATTTTCCGAGGCGATCCGCGCGATCGGTGCGAAATCTTGCATCCTTGCCACCGACTTGGGCGGCAGGCCGTCGCAGCCCCCTGACCCGCCTCGCCCGATGCCGCCCCAGGGCCTGCTGGAATTCATGCGCAAGCTGCATCAGGAAGGCATATCGGTGGCCGATATCAACCTCATGGCAAAAACAAATCCGGCCCTGGCGCTGAGCCTTGATCCTTGACGCTTGTAGCCGGCTGCGCCAGGGCGCCGCCGCAGGCGGCGGCGAACAGGGCGGCGCCGATCGACAATTTGCGGATGGTGGGCATGCAGTTTCCTCGTCGCATGGAACAATCCGGGGTCATTGGATATTGTAGGTCTTGCTGAAGCCGGTGCGGCCATTGGTGACGGTGACGCGGCCGTCGCGCGCGATGTCCAGGCTGATGGCATGGCCGTGGTCCGGCGAAGGCTCCAGGTTGGCGATGAAATCGGGATCGCCGGTCAGAGCCGGATCGTCGGCGGAGGCGTGCAGCTTCCAGAAGCCCTTCAGTCCCGGGCTGTTGTTGATGACATTGAAGGTGGCCGGCACGTCGCCCTTCTTGGCGCTGTTGCCGATGACGGCGATATCGGGCCGCATGGCGGCGATGGAGGCCGGGTTGCTGCTGGTCGCCAGGCCGTGATTGGTGACGATCAGGATGTTGACGTGCCCGACCTTGTCGATGGGGCAGAACAAATCATGCTCCCGGTTCCAGCTCAGGTCACCCAGCGCGGCGATGCTGACCTTGCCGAAGCGCAGGATCGAGCCAACCGACTTCTCGTTTTCCAGGCCGCCATTCTCCGCCATCGGCGGCGCGCCGCAGTGTGCATTGCTGCCGCCGGCGCCCGGCAAGGGATGTGTGATCACCTTGCCGTCACTGGCGACGATGGTGTCTGTCAAGGTGCCGAAATGAAATACGTCGCCAGGCTTGGCCACGATATGACGATGGCCTTTGATGGCCTCGAGATATTTCGCATAGGCCACGCGGCTGTCCTGCGCCATGCGGTTGCCGACCGAGTCAGGCGCCTGGTCGGGGAATGGGTGATCGCGATTGGGGCCATGGTCGATGACGGTCCCGACCGGCATGCGCTGCAGCAGGTCGATGACCCCGCCGACATGGTCGGCGTGATAATGAGTGATAATCAGGTAATCGATCCTGCTGACTCCCAGCGAATTGGCGGTAGCAATGATACGGTCGAGGCCATAATGAGCGCCGTCCAGTCCGAAATTCGGCACATTGCGGTTCGGTGAGCCGGTATCGATCAGAAGGGAACGGCCTTCCGGCGTCACGAACAGCGTGCCGCCGCCGCCCTCCATGTCGATGCTCACCATTTTCAGGGTGCCGCTGGCGCCATAGGCGGGCACGGCGACCAGGAAGCATGCCAGCATGGACGCGATGAAGAAGTTGCGGATCATTGCGGTCTTTCCCCCCCCGTGGAGCGGTTGCGCGCGGGCCAGACGGTAGGACCAAACAATTGCCCTGTAAATGTTCTGGCTTTGGTGCCGCCTCCACCGAAGGCCCGGCTCGTAATCATGCCTCCCGCTGATAACAGTGCGTCGGGGGAGGGGAAATGAATGGGAGAATCGCGGCCCGCAACCCTTGTCGACACTTTTGCGGCGCTGCTCCTGTCTGTTCTGCTTTCTGCGGCGCAAACAAGGCCGGATATACCGAACAATCCTTTTGCCGATAGCGCTTCGGCCATCGACACGGGCCGCGCCATCTTTGCGGTAGCTGCGGCGCCTGCCATGGCGAAGGCGGCACAGGCGGTCGCCGCCCCGCGCTCAACACCGGCGACCGCCTGCGCGATCAAGCCGTGTTCCGGCTGAAATCCAGTGCCAGCCCGACATAGTTTTCCGCCATGGAGCGCCGGGCCGCCGCGGAGCCGCGGATATAATCCAGTTCGGCGATTTGCATCCGGGCGCCGAAATCGCCATTTTCCGGGAAGCGGTGCGTCAGGTGGGTAAACCACCAGGAAAAACGCTCGGCATTCCACACCCGCGCCAGCGCCATGGCGGAATAATGGTCCAGCCCGCCGCCGGAACCTGAACGGTAATAGGCTGCCAGTTCGTCCGCGAGAAAGGCCGTGTCGGCGGCGGCCAGGTTGAGACCCTTTGCGCCTGTCGGCGGCACGATATGGGCCGCATCGCCGGCCAGGAAAAGCCTGCCATGGCGCATCGGTTCCGTGACGAAGCTGCGCAGGGGCGCGATGGACTTCTCAATATGGGGACCGCGCGTGATCGGCGGCGCGGCGGCCCCGCCCAGCCTTAACGTCAGTTCGTCCCACAGCCGTTCATCGGGCCAGTCTTCCAGCTTCTCGTCCAGTGAAACCTGGACATAATAGCGGCTCCTGGTGTGGGAGCGCATCGAGGCCAGCGCGAAGCCCCGCTCATGGTTGGCGTAGATCAGCTCATGGTCGCAAGGCGGCACATCAGCCAGGATTCCCAGCCAGCCAAAGGGGTAGACGCGCTCGAAATCCCGCCTGACCGAAGGCGGAACGTAGCTCCTGCTGACGCCGTGAAAACCGTCGCAGCCGGCGATGAAGTCGGCCCGCAGTTCGCGGTTCTCGCCCCCGGCGGCGAAGCTGACACGGGGTGAGGCGCTTTCAATGTCGTGCAGCGCGACATTGGCCGCCTCGAAGACGACCGGGATGGCGCGGGCCTGCGCCGCCGCGAACATGTCGCGGGTCAGTTCGGTCTGGCCATAGACCATCACCGACCGGCCGGTGAGGCCTGCCAGGTCGATGCGGACCCGCTGTCCGGAGAAGGCGAGGGAAAATCCGCCATGCAGGATCCCTTCGCTGTCCATGCGCTCCGCCACGCCCGCGCGCCTGACAAGATCGGCGGTGGTCTGTTCCAGGACGCCAGCGCGAATTCGGCCCTCGACATAGGCGCGGTCCTTGCGTTCCAGCACGACACAATCGATGCCTTCCTTGTGCAGGAGGTGGGCCAGCAAAAGCCCAGCCGGTCCCGCGCCGATGATCGCAACCTGTGTCCGCATCGTCCTGCCCTTCTTCCGGCCGCCCGTGACGGCAACGGCCTGCCCTCCGTCTTGCCCGCCGGCAGTCGAAACTTGTTCGCAGGACCGTTGGATGTCAAACTGTGCCGAGCGCCGTCCGTCTTGTCAATTTGCGCCGTCACCGGAAATCCGGCGCAACAGTGCAATGAAATCGTTCTGCACCATCGTTGGCTGCCAGTGCTTGCGAATGGTCACGCCGATGGGCCGTTCAGTATGGGGCATCGGGGCTGGCAGCAATTTCAAGAATCCCGCATCGACTTCGTAGCGGACCTGTTCGGTGGACAAGAGGCCGATCCGGTCACTTTCGGTCAGAAGCGCGCGCAGCGCGATCAGGGAGCTGCATTCAATGATCCGATGGGGGGGCGGCACGGCGTATGTACGGAAAAAGGCCGTGAAGCTGTCGCGGGCCGGCGTCCCCTCGCGCGGCAAGACCCATTCGCACCGCGACAGGTTCTGGGCGTCCAGGCGCGGATCGAACAGGATCGGATGGCCGGCGCGCACAATCAGCGACAGGGGTTCGGAAAAAAGGGCTTCCTGGATGAAGTCGCCGGCGGGCGGCGGCAGCCGCAGGGCGCCGAACATGATGTCGATTTGTCCGTGCCGCAGGGCGTTCAAAAGGTCTCCATAGGCGCCATCGACGATCCGCACCTTGACGTCTGGATAGCGGGCCAGCAGCCGAGTCACCGCCTGGGGCACAATCCGGGTGCGGCCGAGCGGCAGGCAACCGATCCAGACGCGTCCGTCGCGCTGGCCGCGCAGTTCGCGCAATTCCTCGATGCCCTGGCCGATTTCCGCAAGGGCCAGGGCGGCATGGCGCGCCAGTTCTCGCGCCGCCGGCATCACATCCACGCCTTGCGCCGTGGCAGCAAACAGGCGCTGGCGGCACAGGGTTTCCAGCTTGCGCGCGGCGCGGTGCACACTGGGCTGGGAAACCCCCAACGCGCGCGCCGCCTGGCTGTAGCTGCCCTGCTCCACGGTGGCGATCAGGGCCTGCAACTGCACACGGGTGGCATGATTGCGCAGTTGGGGGGCGCCTGTACCCAGAACCCGCTGGCCTTCGCGCAGCAGTTCAAAAGCACGCTCGATCCGCGCTTGAAAGCGTTCGCCGGCAGGGGTCAGCTTGAGGCCCTGGCTGCTGCGTTCAAACAATCTTTGTCCCAGGCCGAGTTCCAGCTTTCGGATCGCCTGGGTGGTGGCGGGCTGGGACAGGTTGACGGTGTCCGCCGCCCGGCCGAGCCGCAGATACCGGCTGGCGGCCAGGAACGCCGCCAGATGGCGGATGTTTGGGACCTCCTGCATGGCGGGGGCTATAACAAAAATCAATGACGAAGAACAGAGATCAAGCTGGTCCAGGGCTGTCTCCGGTTCCATCCTGCCGGCCACAAATATCACCAAGGGGAAGAAGTATGGGAATTGTGGTTACCAGGGTTGAACGTCCCGCTGCGGCGCTTGTCGCCGGCTTTTCGGGGCTGGGGGTGGCTACGGTGCACGAGGCGCAAGGCCGCACTGGCCTGCTTGACCCGGCGCTTCGGCCGATCTACCGGCCCGCCCATGTTGCGGGCCCCGCCGTGACCTGCGAGGTGGCGCCGGGAGACAATTGGATGATTCATGCCGCGGTTGAGCAGTGCCAGGCTGGAGATATCCTGGTGGTCACGCCGACCAGTCCCTCCCTGGACGGCTTTTTCGGCGATCTGGTGGCCACCTCGCTGATGGTCCGGGGCGTCAAGGCGCTGGTCATCGATACCGGTGTCCGCGATGTCGCGATCCTGACCAAGATGGGATTCCCCGTCTGGTCGCGCGCGATCTGCGCCCAGGGTACGGTGAAGGAGACTATCGCCAATGTGAATGTGCCGATCGTCTGCGCCGGGGCGCGTGTTTCGCCCGGCGATCTGATCGTGGCGGATGACGATGGCGTCGTCGTCGTGGAACGGCACAGGGTCGCCGAGGTGCTGGAAATGTCGAATGCGCGCGAGGCCAAGGAAGCCAGTGTTCGCGCGAGGCTGGAAGCCGGAGAATTGACCCTCGACATCTACAGCATGCGTCAAAAGCTGGCCGACAAGGGTTTGCGGTGGGTCGAGGCTTTGACGGACGGGAAATGATGCAGACGGCGATTGCCTGCACGGTCATGCGCGGCGGTACGTCCAAGGGGCTGTACTTCCGGGCGGCAGACCTGCCGGCTGAGCGGTCGCTGCGTGATCGCGTGCTTCTGGCGGCAATGGGATCGCCCGACATTCGCCAGATCGACGGCATGGGCGGCGCCCATCCTCTGACCAGCAAGGTGGCGCTGCTGTCGCCGTCAGCACGGTCCGACGCCGATATCGACTATCTGTTCCTGCAGGTTGTGGTGGACAAGGCCGAAGTCAGCGACAGCCAGAATTGCGGCAACATACTGGCGGGAGTCGGCCCCTGGGCCATCGAGCAGGGGCTGGTCGCTGCGCGCGATGGTGTCACACCGGTTCGCATCCATATGGTGAACACCCAGACCCTGGCGGTGGCGCAGGTGCAGACGCCAGGCAGGCAAGTGGAATATGAGGGCGGCGCGCGCATAGACGGTGTACCCGGCACGGCGGCGCCGGTGCTGCTCGATTTTCTCGATGTCGCGGGGACAAGCTGCGGCGCGCTGCTGCCGACCGGTTCGGTGTGCGATACGGTGGAAGGCGTCCATGTCACCTGCATCGACAATGGCATGCCCGTGGTCATCCTGCGTGCCGCCGATTTCGGCAAGACCGGCCAGGAAACGCCGGAGGAGCTGGAGGGCGATTCCGAACTGTGCCAGCGCATCGAAACCATCCGCCTGCTGCTGGGACCAAAAATGAATCTGGGCGACGTCGCCAAGAAAACCGTTCCGAAAATGAGTCTGGTCTCGAAAGCACGATCGGGCGGCACAATCGCGTCGCGGACCTTCATTCCGCACCGGGTGCACGAAGCGATCGGTGTGCTGGGGGCGGTGAGCGTCGCCACCGCCTGCATGCTGCCCGGTTCGGTCGCTGCGGAGTTCGTGACCGATGGCCCCGCGCAAGCCGTGCGCCGGATCGAGGTGGAGCATCCCACCGGCTTTTTCACGGTGGAACTGGAATTCGACGGTGCGGGCGCCGGTCCGAGGCGCGCTGCGCTGCTGCGCACGGCGCGCAAGCTGATGGCCGGCAAGGTCTATGTTCCCGCCTCGGTTTGGGCGGGGCCATGAGCGGGATCGCCGCCATCGCCCTGCTGGGCTTCGGAGAGGTTGGCCAGGCTTTGGCCGATGACCTGCAGCGCCACCAAAGCCTCCGCCTGTCGGCCTGGGACGTCAAATTCACAAATCCGGCGAGCGACACTTTGCTGGCTGCCAGGACCCGCACCATCAGGTGTGGCGCCAGCGCGTCCGATGCGGCGCGCGGCACCGCTCTGGTGATCAGTGCCGTCACCGCAGCGCAAACCTTGGGCGCGGCCGAGGCCGCCGCGCCCGGTCTGGCGCCCGGGACGTGGTACCTCGATCTCAATTCCGCCTCGCCGGGACACAAGCAGCAGGCCGCCAGGGCCGTAGAGGCCGCCGGCGGGCGCTATGTCGAAGCCGCGGTCATGTCCCCCATTCATCCCCGGCGCAGCGCCGCGCCGATCCTGCTGGGTGGCCCGCATGCGGCGGCCTTCGCGGGGCCGGCGCAGGCGCTGGGCTTTTCCGCGGCAACCGTCTTTTCGCAGACGCTTGGCGCGGCCTCGGCCGCCAAAATGTGCCGCAGTGTTATCATCAAGGGGCTCGAGGCGATCCTCACTGAATCGCTGCTGACGGCGCGCCATTATCAGGTCGATGAAACCGTACTGGCCTCGCTGAAAGATTTGCTGCCGGGCCATGAATGGCCGAAGCTGGCCGCCTACATGATATCGCGCTCGATCGCGCATGGGGCGCGGCGGGCCGAGGAAATGCGCGAAGTCGCCCGCACCGTTTCGGAAGCCGGGCTGGAGCCCCTGATGAGCGAAGCCTGCGCCCGGCGGCAGCATTGGGCGGCGCAGTTTGGATCGGCGCTCGAAAGTCCCGCGCTCACCGCGATGCTGGAGGCGATTGGCGACACCCTCGCCAGGCCCATGGAGCAGGTTGCCCCATGATCATCGATTGCCACGGTCATTACACCACGGCGCCGGAGCCGCATCAGGTCTACCGCAAGGAATTGCTGGCGTCCTTCAAGGACCCATCCCTGCCGCCCCCCGAAGTGCCGGCGATCAGCGACGACGAAATCCGCGCCAGCATCGAGGCCAACCAGCTGCGCCTGCAGCGTGAGCGCGGCGCCGACATGACCATCTTCTCGCCGCGCGCTTCCGCCATGGGACACCATGCCGGCGACGCGGCGGTCAGCGGCGCCTGGGCAAGGGCCTGTAACGACCTTATCAAGCGGGTAGTCGATCTGTACCCCGCCAACTTCATCGGGGTCTGCCAGTTGCCGCAATCTCCCGGTGTACCGATCGTCGGCTCGGTCGCCGAACTGGAACGCTGTGTCCGCGATCTGGGTTTTGTCGGCTGCAACCTCAATCCGGACCCATCAGGCGGACACTGGACCGCGCCGCCACTGACCGACCGTCATTGGTATCCCTTCTACGAAAAGATGACGGAACTGGATGTGCCGGCCATGGTCCATGTCTCGGCTTCCTGCAATCCGAATTTTCACGCCACTGGCGCCCATTATATAAATGCCGACACCACGGCGTTCATGCAGTTCATCGAAGGCGATCTGTTCCGGGATTTTCCCACCTTGCGCTTCATCATTCCCCATGGCGGCGGCGCCGTTCCCTATCACTGGGGCCGCTATCGCGGGTTGGCCGACATGCTCAAGCGCCCGCCGCTGCCCCAGCATGTGATGAAGAACGTCTTCTTCGACACCTGCGTCTACCACCAGGCCGGCATCGACCTGCTGTTCAAGGTCATTGACATTGATAACATCCTGTTCGGCTCTGAAATGGTGGGGGCGGTGCGCGGCATCGATCCCGAGACCGGGTTCCATTTCGACGATACCAAGCGCTATGTCGATGCGGCGGCGATCTCGGAGGCAAACAGGCGCAAGGTCTATGAAGGCAATGCCCGCCGTGTTTTTCCGCGCCTTGACGCGGTCCTGAAACGGATGGGCAAATGAGCGCGCGAGCCAGCCCCACCTTCACAATGGACCCCAACTGGGTCTGCTTTCATCCCCATCCGACCAAGCCGCGCTTCATGTTGCCGCCGGGCGCTGTGGACGCGCATTGCCATGTATTCGGGCCGGGCGACGTATTTCCCTATGCGCCGGAGCGCAAATACACGCCCTGCGACGCCGGCAAGGAGCAATTGTGGGCGCTGCGGGATTTTCTGGGCTTTTCGCGCAATGTCATCGTGCAGGCCACCTGTCACGGCGACGACAACCGCGCCATGGTCGATGCCCTGCTGTCCTCGAACGGAATGGCGCGGGGCGTCGCCACGGTAAAACGCTCGGTCAGCGAGCAGAAACTGGACGATCTGGCCGCCGCCGGTGTGCGCGGCGTCCGCTTCAATTTTGTCAAGCGCCTGGTCGATGCCCTGCCCAGGGACGCGCTGTCCGAGATCGCACAACGCATTCAGCGGCTGAACTGGCACATCGTGATCTATTTCGAGGCGGTGGAGCTGCCGGAGCTTTATGATTTCATCGCCGGGCTGCCGGGCATCGTTGTGGTCGATCACATGGGCCGCCCGGACGTCACAAAGCCGGTGGCTGGCCCCGAATTCCAGCTTTTCGTCCGCCTGATGCAGGAACATCCCAATATCTGGTCGAAAGTCACCTGTCCGGAACGGCTTTCGCAACGGGTCGATCATGGCTATGACGATGTCGTGCCGTTCGCCCGCCACCTCGTTGAGCAGTTTCCGGAGCGTGTGCTGTCCGGCACGGATTGGCCGCATCCCAACATGACTGCGGCGGCACCGGATGACGGCGCGCTGGTGGATTTCATACCCAAAATCGCCGTGTCGCCCGCGCTGCAGAAGAAGCTGTTGGTCGACAACCCGATGCGGCTCTACTGGCCGGAGGTGGCGCGCCCATGAAACCGCCGCGCCCCTATGACGATGTGCCCGGCACGACCGTCTTCGACGCCGGGATGGCGCGGATGGGCTATCATCTCAACCAATTCTGCATGTCGCTGATGAAGGCGGAGAACCGCCGGGTCTTCCTGGCGGATCAGCGCGCCTATCTCGACAATTGGCCTATGACGGAGGAGCAAAAGCAGGCCATCCTCGCCCGCGATTACAATGCGATGATCGCGCTGGGCGGGAACATTTACTTTCTCGCCAAGATATTCGCCACTGACGGCAAGAGCTTCCAGTACGCCGCTGCCCTGATGACCGGCATGAGCCAGGAGGATTATCTCAAGATGATGGTCGGTGGTGGACGCCGGCCCGAAGGCAACCGCTACAAGGGCGAAGCAGGGGGGGGCAAGGCTCGTGGCTAGACTCACCGCCGGCATCGGCACCTCCCATGTTCCGGCCATCGGGGCCGCGCTCGACAATGGCCGGGCTGGGGAGCCCTACTGGAAGCCGGTTTTCGCCGGTTATGAATTTTCGCGAAGCTGGATCGCACAGCAGAAGCCGGACGTCATCTTCTTGGTCTATAACGACCATGCCACCAGCTTCAGCATGGACTGCATTCCCACTTTCGCGATCGGCTGCGCCGAGAGTTTTCTACCGGCCGACGAGGGCTGGGGCGCCCGTCCGGTACCTGTGGTGAAAGGCCATGCGGAATTGGCCGGGCACATCGCCGAATCCGTAATCCAGGATGATTTTGACCTCACCATCGTCAACAAGCTGGATGTCGATCACGGTTTGACGGTGCCGCTGTCGCTGATGTTCGGCCAGCCTGCCGCATGGCCCTGCCGCGTCATCCCCTTGGCCGTGAATGTCGTGCAATACCCGCCGCCCTCCGGCGCACGCTGCTTTGCGCTGGGCAAGGCCATCCGCAAGGCCGTGGCGTCCTTCGACACGGACCTGAATGTGCAGATCTGGGGCACCGGCGGCATGAGCCACCAGATTCAGGGACCGCGCGCCGGCTTCATCAACAAGGCGTTCGATACCGCCTTCCTTGATCAGCTGGTCCGGGACCCGGCGGCGCTCTCCCGCAAGCCCCATATCGACTATATCCGTGACGCTGGCGCGGAAGGCATCGAACTGGTGATGTGGCTTATTATGCGCGGCGCCCTCGACGACGCGGTCGAGGAAGTCCACCGCTTCTATCATGTACCTGCCTCCAACACCGCAGTTGGCCACATCATCCTGAAGAACCTTTCGGCTTCCAACTCTCAACCAAGATTGCATCCATCATGAAAGTCATCCTCGCAGGCGCTGGCGCATTCGGCCAGAAGCATTTGGACGCGATCGCAAAGATCGGCGGCGTCGAGGTGGTCTCGCTGGTCGGACGCCGGATCGAATCCACCAGGGCGGCGGCGGAAAAGTATGGCGTGCCGCATGCCACCATCGAACTCGCCGAGGCGCTGGCCCGGCCGGGCGTCGATGCCGCCATCCTTTGCACCCCAACCCAGATGCATGCCGCCCAGGCCATCCAGTGCCTGGAGGCGGGCAAGCATGTGCAGGTCGAGATTCCACTCGCCGACAGCCTGGCCGATGCCGAAGCGGTGCTCGCCAAGCAGAAGGCGACCGGCCTTGTCGCCATGGTCGGCCATACGCGGCGTTTCAATCCCTCGCATCAATGGGTAAGCAGGAAAATTCGCAGGGGCGAGATGAATGTGCTGCAGATGGATGTGCAGACCTATTTCCTGCGCCGAACCAATCTCAACGCGCTGGGACAGCCCCGCTCCTGGACCGATCACCTGCTCTGGCACCATGCGGCGCACACGATCGACCTGTTCCAGTACCAGACCGGCAGCGAAGTGATTGCCGCCCATGCGGTTCAGGGGCCGAAATCGCCCAGCCTCGGCATCGCCATGGACATGTCCATCCAGCTCAAGGCTGCCAACGGTGCGATCTGCACCCTGTCGCTATCCTTCAACAATGACGGGCCGCTCGGCACCTTTTTCCGCTACATTTGCGACAACGGCACCTATATCGCCCGCTATGACGATCTGTTCGACGGCAAGGAGGCGAAGATTGACGTCTCGGAAGTCGATGTCTCGATGAACGGGATCGAGCTCCAGGACCGGGAATACTTCGCCGCCATTCGCGAAGGCCGCGAGCCAAATGCCAGCGTTGCCCAGGTACTGCCCTGCTACAGGGTGCTGCACACGCTGGACCGCGCCCTTGCCGAACAGGACAGGACAGGAACGTGATGCCGTTCCGCCGCCAGGTCATGATTGAATGGGGAGACTGCGACCCTGCCGGGATTGTCCATTATCCCCGCTATTTCGCCATGTTCGATGTCAGCACGGCGCATATGTTCCAGGCGGTGCTGGGTAGCAGCAAGCGGGAAATGCTGCGCCGCTTCGATATCATCGGCTGGCCGATGGTCGATACGCGCGCCGGCTTTTTCATTCCCAGCAAATTCGGAGACACGGTCACGATTGAAAGCCATGTCAAAGCCTTCAACCGCAGCAGCTTCGAGGTTTTTCATCGCCTGCTGGTATCGGATGGTCGCGTCGGCATCGAGGCTTCCGAGACGCGGGTCTGGGCGGGGATTCATCCCGACGATCCTGACCGCATCAAGGGGCGTGCCATTCCCGCCGAGGTGGTTGCCGCATTCGCCGGGAACAACAAGACCCAGCCGGAAGAAAACGGGCAATGAGCGAGCGCAAGTTGATCATCACGGTGGCGCCGACCGGTGGCATGGCCTCAAAGGCGCAGAATCCCAACCTGCCGACCCAGCCGCAGGAAATTGCCGAATCGGTCCATCTGTCGTTCAAGTCCGGCGCCGCCATAGCGGCACTGCATGCGCGCCGCCCCGACGACCAGGCCACCTGCAATGCCGACATCTATCGCAGCATCAACCACATGGTGCGACAGCGCTGCGACATCATCCTCAACAATTCCACCGGCGGCGGCTCCAGCGGTGACATGCTCGTCGCCCGCGCCGACGGGCTTTATGAATCGAATTTTGAGGAAAGGTTGAAGGGATGCGAGGCCGGTGCCGAGATGGCGACATTCGACGGCATGACCTTCTGCGACGTGCATGGCGGCCGGGAGATACTCGTCCTCACCCCGCCCAGCCGCTGCGAAACGCTGGTGCAGCGCATGCTGGAGCGCGGCATCAAGCCGGAATGGGAAGTCTTCAGCCCCACCCATATCCTTCAGGACGTCACCCGCCTGATCCAGAAAGGGTTTGACAAGCCACCTTATTATGTAAACATGGTTCTGGGTGCCGACAAGGGCTTCCAGGGCGCAATGCCCTATAGCCACGATATCCTAGCCGCGATGGTTGCCGCCTTGCCGCCACAGTCGATCTTCTGCGTTTCCGCCATTGGCCCGGCCCAGCTTCCCGCCACCACCCAGGCGATGCTGCTGGGTGGCCATGTGCGGGTAGGGTTGGAGGACAATCTCTATTCCAGCCGCGGCGTCTTGGCCAGGAACGAGGAGTTGGTGGCGCGCACGGTCCGCATCGCCGTCGAACTGGGACTGTCCGTCGCAAGTCCGGCGGAAGCGCGCGATATGCTCGGTCTGCCGCAACTGGCGCGATCGGAAAGTCCATGATTTGCACGACCGAGAATGTGAATATTCTTGTCAATCCGGTGCTGGAACGCATGCGGGCGGGCGAGGTTGCGCTGGGCATGAATATCAGGCTGGGCCGTTCCGGCGACATCGCGTCCATCGCCCGCACGACAGGGCATGATTTCCTTTTCCTCGACGCCCAGCACGCCATCTTCCCGATGGAAAGCTTGGCCCACATCGCCCTGGCGGCGCGCGGATGCGGCGTGGCGCCCATTGTCCGGGTGCGCGGTTGTGACGATCCTGATGTTTCGCTGTTGCTGGACAATGGCGTAACGGGCATCGTTTTCCCGGATATCAACAATGCGGCCGAGGCTGGCCGGGCGGTCGAAGCGGCCAGGTTTGCCCCCCTCGGCAAGCGGTCGGCCTCTGGTGGCTATATCCAGTTCGATTTTCGTCCGGTCCCGCTGGCTGCGGCTCTCCCGGCCCTCGACCACAGTACGCTGGTCGCCTGCATGATCGAGACGCGCGAGGGCTTGGCGAACATCGAGGAGATCGCCGCGGTGGACGGCATCGATGTCCTGCATGTCGGCTGCAACGACCTGTTGCTGGACATGGGCAAGCCGGGCGCCTTCGCCGATCCGGAGCTTGCGCGCGCGGTGGCCCATGTCATCGCCGTGGCTGGCGCCCATGGCAAGTTTGCCGGGCTTGGCGGCGACCGGGACGTGGCGCGGCAGGTGCGCTATATCCGCGAGGGCGCGCGATTCCTGACGACCCATTCGGATATCGGGTTTCTGATGGCGGAAGCCTCCCGCCGCACCGGCGAGTTGCGGCAGGCGTTGGCGAAGACGGCGGTTGTGAAGGCCGCGCGATGACGGTTCCGGGCGCATGCGATGCCGCCGCTTCGCAACGCGCAAGCAGGATTTTATGACCACAAAGGAAAGGGCAGGCATATGAGCGCAGGAATCCAGACATATCGCTTCGATGAGGCGGTTTTGCGTGTACGGGGGGTTGATGTCCGCGGCCGCGGCGTCGACGGCAAGGCCGGCGGCAGTGTTCAGGCTTACATGTATCCCTTCGATCCGGGGATTGCAGGGCTCAATTTCCGTTTCAGCCTTGATCGCGTTGAGGACCGTTTTTACTCGCCACGCCACCGGCACAATTTCGATCAGTTCCGCTATGTGCTGTCCGGTACCATCAATATCGGCAAGGGGATGGTGTTGGCGCAAGGCGAGTGCGGCTATTTCCCGGAAGGCACCTATTACGGCGCCCAGGACCAGAAGGGCGATGGCGAGGCCCTGGTGTTGCAGTTTCCGGGCCCCCAGGCGGCCCATTACATGCTGCAGCCAGAGTACAAGGAAGGTGCCGCCCGGCTTAGGGAAGGGGGCGCGGTGTTTGAAAACGGTGTCTGCCGTCGCACCGACGCACAGGGCCGCGAAATCAACCAGGACGGTTTTGAAGCGGTCTGGGAATCCTATACCGGAAAGCCCGTGACCTATGCGTCGCCCCGCTATGGCGAGCCGGTTATCATCAAGCCCGAAGGTTTCCGTTGGCTGCCCGACCCTGTCCGGCCGGGACTGGAGGTCCGCCGGCTGGGGACCTTCAACGAGTACCGCACGGCGCTGTCGCAGTGGCGTCTGTCGCCGGGGACGGTCATTCCCGGCGGAACACTGGAGGCGCCGGAGTTCCGCTTTGTGCTCAAGGGTGAGGTGACATTCGGGGGCAAGACCCTGTCGGCGCGCGGCGCCGCCTATATCCCGGCCGGCATCGAGACGGGTGTTATGGAAAGCCGCGCCGGGGCCGAAATCCTGGTCATCAGCATACCCATGTATACCGCCTCGCTCTGGCGCCAGATACGTGAAAATCAGCATGCCGTTGCCATGACCCCGTGACAGCAGCGGCGCAAGGGCAGAGAGGGGGATCGAAGGGATCGCCGGGATATTGTATGACTAAATACTGTCGGCTATCATATTGGCGCCCGCGCAATATGCAGTTCGCCGGTGCAAAAGGATGCGCAGTTGGCCGCTGAAATTCAGACTTTTCGCTTTGATGAGGCCCGGGGCCGCGAAGTCGGAACCACCCGCGGCCGCGGCGTCGATGGCGGCGCGGGCCCTGACCTCAAAGTCGTGCTCTACCCGATCGATACCGGCATCAGCGAAATCAATCTGCGTTTCGGTTATGACGAGGTCGGCGATGGTTTCTACACCCCGCGGCATCGTCACAATTTCGATCAGTTCCGCTATCTGGTGTCCGGCGAAATGAACCTCGCCAAGGGCGTGGACCTGCACGAAGGCGAATGCGCCTATTTTCCGGAAGGCGCCCATTACGGCCCGCTTGCCCAGAAGGGACCGGTCAGCCTGCTGGTGCTGCAGTTTCCGGGTCCGAACGGCGCCTACCGCATCAAGGATTCGGAAAAGCGCGTCGCCATGGCCGCGCTCAAGAGCCGCGGCCATTTCGAGGATGGCGTCTACAAGAAGCGCAAACCGGACGGTGGCTTTGTGAACCAGGACAGCTATGAAGCGGTCTGGGAGCAGCATATGGGGCGGCCGATTTCCTACGCTTCGCCCCGCTACCGCTCGCCCATCATCATGCGGCCCCAGGCCTTGCGGTGGATCGCCGATCCGCGGCGACCCGGGGTCGAGATCAGGCATATGGGCAGCTTCACGGAATTCCAGACTGCCGCCGCGCTGTGGCGGATCGCGCCCGGCGCCACCATCCCCAGCGAGATTTTGACTGCGCCGGAACTGCGCTGTGTGCTGAACGGCGACACCGTATATGATGGCAAGGAACTGGATCGTAACGGCTGCTATTACATCCCCGAAGATATTTCCACCCGCCCCCTCCACAGCCGAGGCGGCGCGGAGCTGTTGGTGTTCACGCTGCCGATGTATGCAAGAGCGACATGGGAGCGGATGCGCGATCCTGCCACAGAAGCAGTTGTCGCCGCCTGAGCGGCTTGCCTGCAGCCTGAAGTCAAGCCGCTGCAAAAGAAGGTACTGACCGCCATGACAGACGCCATAGACACTGTTCTTGCCGGGTCTGGTGCGGAGAAATATCTGCGCCGCATCGACTTGGCACGCTTCCTGGCGGACAAAGCGCGCTTCAACCAGCGCCTGCTTGATCGCAGCAATTCCGACATCATGAGCTGCGCCGTCAATTATGTCCGCACTCCGCCAAATGGCGGAACACCGGGTGGCGAACATGTTCACGACTATGACCAGTTCATGTTCCTGATTAGCGGCCGGATGATGGTCAAGATCGACGGCGAGACCTATCCGGTGTCGCCGGGCACACTGATGATTTTTCCCGCCGGGATTGCCCACCATTTCTGGAACCTGGAGGAGGAAACCATCCATCTCACCATCATGGCGCCGGCGCCCGATCCCCAAAAGCCTCGCGCCGTACAGGTCGGCTCCTGACGCGGGAGCATGCGGCGCAGGTCCTTCGAGACGGACATTAGAACAGCAGCAAGGACGTCAGATGCCAGAAAAAATCCGCGTCGGAATCGTGGGAGCAACCGTCACAGTGGGAGGGAGCGGCTGGGGCGCGCGGACGCATGTTCCGGCGCTCAAGGCGCTGGCCGCCGATTATGAGCTGAAGGCCGTCTGCACCACGCGCGCGGAAACCGCGCTGGCCTCGAAGGCGGCCTTTGGCGCTGAACTCGCGTTCCATGATTTTGATGCCATGCTGGCCTCGCCGGATATCGACCTGGTGAGCGTGGTGACCCGGGTGCCTACCCATCACGGCCTGGTGATGCGGGCGCTGAGGGCCGGCAAGGCGGTCTATTGCGAATGGCCGCTGGGCGCCACCCTGGCGGAGGCGGAAGAGATGGCTGCTCTGGCCGCCGAACGCAGACTTTACACGGCGGTAGGGCTGCAGGCCCATAGCGACCCGGAGCTGTTGCATGCGCGCGAACTGGTACAGAAGGGATTCATCGGCGATATTCTTGCCGTGAATTTTTCCTATGTCGGCAAGGCCACCATAGCGCGCGGCAGCGGCCGCATCTGGCAGAGCGACCGGCGGGCCGGCGCCAATATCCTTACTATCGGCGGCGGCCATGCCATCGACGCCCTGAGTTTTATCCTGGGCCGGTTCGACGCGGTTTCGGCAAGGTTAGGCACCATGGTCGGCCAATGGCACAACACCGATACGGGCGAGGAAGTGACGGTGGACTCGCCCGACTGGGTCAGCGTCAGCGGCCGGCTGGAAAATCGCGCGGAAGTCTCGTTCCTGGTGGCGGCGCCGCCAGTGCTGCCGCAGGGCCATCGACGCTTCGAGATTTATGGCAGTCAGGGCACACTCGCAATCGTGGCGGCGCCCGGCAGTCTGGAGCCCAACCCCAGCATCTATCATGGCCCAAATCAGCTCCTTGCGGCGCGCGGAAAGGCCGCGCTCGCGCCGGTCGAGGTGCCGGCCCGCCTGACCCAGATACCGGACAGCGTTCCTGCCGGCCCGCAGCGCAATGTCGCCCAGGCTTATGCCCGCCTGGCAGCTGCGATGCGGGACAACAAGCCCTACGAACCGGGATTCGCGCAAGCGGTGAAGGCGCACCAACTGGTCGCAGCGCTGGAGGAATCGTCGCAGACGGGACGAAGGGTGGCACCGGTCTTTCGGGACTGAGTGTCAGTTGGACAGGCGGTGCGTCAGCGAAGCCGCCAAAACTTTCAGCATACGGAGGAATTCCGCGCTGTCCTCCTTGCCAAGGGCTTGCCGCAATTTATGCTCGTGCTGATCGGCAGATTTCAGCAGCTTTTTTCGTGCCTTTTCTCCCAGCGGGGTGAGGTTGAGCGCATTGGCCCGCCGGTTGGTTTCGATGCGTACCCGGTTGACCAGGCCGCGCCTTGCCAGTTCGTCCAGCACGGGGGTTAGGGACGACTTGTCTCTTCCGTTGGCGTGGCTGAGCGCGGTTTGGGTGATACCGGGATTTTCGCCGATCAGGGCCAGAACGGCGAAATAGCCCGGTCGGATGTCGGTGTTGCCGGCTTGTTTGACGAAGGCCTGGAATGCCAGCGATTGCGTGATCCGCAGGTAAAATCCGATATAGTTGCTAAGGGTACCGAAAGAAATCATGGCATCGGCCGAAACGCTCGCTTTGCCGGATTTTTTTGATCTGGCGGCAGGACTGGTTTTCATATTTTTCTCTTACTGTGATGCGCGGCAGGCCGCGCCGGAGTTGCGCGATCCAGCGTTCACCCGGCAACAATTGACACTATTCAAACAGTTGGATACGATACATTACCCTGGGACAATGGGGCGCTATCCAGCCGATTCACGGGGCTTCAGGCGGCAATGTTATTCTCAGCAAGCAAGAATGCAACCATGGCTGAGACTGCGGGCCGGGATGCGCCGGGTGCGCCGCCGCTCCATAGTGCCGGCGCGGCCCTGATCGAGAGCCTGCAGGAACTCGGAATCGAATTCATCTTCGCGAATTTTGGCAGCGATCATCCGGCGATTGTCGAGGCTCTGGCAGCGGCGCGAGCGTTTGGCCGGCCCTTGCCCCGGGTGATCACGTGTCCCAATGAGATGGTTGGCATGAGCGCCGCCCATGGCTTCGCGGCTGCGACTGGGCGCGCGCAAGCGGTGTTCGTGCATGTCGAGTGCGGCACACAGGCGCTGGGGGGCGCCGTCCACAATGCGGCGAAGGGAAGGATTCCCATTTTCATATTCGCCGGCGCCTCGCCGGTAACCCAGGCGGGCGAACTGGTCGGCAGCCGGAACGAGTTCATCCAGTGGATCCAGGACGTTCATGACCAGCGCGGCATTGTGCGCGGCTATATGCGCTATGATAATGAGATACGCGCCGCCGCCAACGTCAAGCAGCTTGTGGCGCGCGCCTTGCAGATCGCGTGCAGCACTCCGAAGGGGCCCGTCTATCTGACCGGTGCCCGGGAAATCATGGAAGCACCCGCGCCGACCGCCGCGCTCGATCCGGGACACTGGAAGCCCACCGCGCCCTCGGCGCTGCCGCCGTCCGCTGTCGCCGAACTGACCCGCGCCCTGCTTGGCGCCCGCGCCCCCCTGGTGGTGACATCCTATCTCGGGCGCAATCCGGCCGCGGTCGGCGAACTCGTCAAATTCTGCGAGAGGCTGGGTGCTGGCGTTCTGGAATCGGTTCCCAACTATGTCAACTTTCCCCATGACAACATGCTCTATCAGGGAAACCAGTGGAACGAGCCGCGCCAAAACGCGGCGCTGTCGCAAGCCGATCTGGTCATTGTCATCGACAGCGATATCCCCTGGATTCCCACCGTCAGCGCCCCGAGACCCGAGGCGCGGCTCTATCACATCGACGTCGATCCGCTGAAGATGCAGATGCCCTTATGGTACATGGCGGCCGCCGAGCGTTTTGCCGCCGATGCCGGCGTCGCCTTGCAGCAGCTCAACGCCGAACTCGACAAAACGCCCCCGGACGGCCCGTTGGTGGAGGCGCGCCGCGGACGATGGGAAGGACTGCATCGGCAACGCCGGGCGGAATTGTTGCAAAGGGAGCAGCCGGGTGACAGCCTCACCCCGGAATATCTGACGGCGGCCATTCGCTGCCGCGTCACGGCTGACACGATGGTCGTCAACGAGGGCGTCTCCAACTATCAGACGATTTTCGATCATCTCGCCATGAATAGGCCCGGCTCCATGTTCACCAGCGGCGGCGGCTCGCTGGGGTGGAATGGCGGTGCCGCCATCGGCGTCAAGCTTGCCCATCCGGACAAGCTCGTGATTGCCCTGACGGGCGACGGCTCCTACATGTTCTCTGTTCCGTCGAGTGTTCACTGGATGGCGCGGCGCTACAATACGCCTTTCCTGACTGTCATTTACAACAATGGCGGCTGGAAATCACCAAAACTCTCAACGCTGGCGGTGCACAAGGACGGCTATGCCAGCAAGAGCGATAATCTGGACATGAGCTTTCATCCTGCGTCTGATTATGGCGGGATCGCCGCCGCCGCCGGCGGCGCCTATGCCCGAACCGTGGACCGGGTCCAGGATCTGGAGGAGGCCCTTGATGCCTGCTTGCACGCGGTACAGACCGAAGGGCGCTGTGCGGTGCTGGATGCGCGCCTGGCGCGGTTTTAACTTCGGCCGGAAATAGCGGAGACGGGTCGCACACAGAACTCGCAGATAAGCTAGGAACAGCCATTCACGGGCATAGTTCGGATAAAGCCAATAACAGGGGAGGCGGCCCATGGGCCAGGTCAGCGCAAGGACATCGGACAAAGCGGCGAACGCAGGCGGCGACGGCCTGCCGGAGATCGGTGCCAGGCTTGACCGGCTGGGCGCCAGCAGGACGGTTTGGACACTGGCGCTCCTGCTCGCCTTGGGCGGCTTCTTCGACGCCTACATGCAAAGCTCTGGCGGCAATATCGCGCCGAGCCTGGTGAAAAGCGGCATCCTGGCCGCGCGGACAGAGGCATTTTTCAGTCTCAAAGGCTATGCCGGCTTCACCTCCGCGACCTTCATGGGTCTGCTTCTGGCCTCGAGCTGCTTTGCCTTCATCGCCGACAAGTTCGGCCGCCGCACGGTATTCACCGTCGGTTTGCTTTGGTTCAGCACCTGCGGCCTCATCCTGGCTTTCCAGAGCACCGGCGGCGCGGTCATCTTTTGGCGTTTCATGATGGCCATCGGCATGGGACTGGAGGTCATCACCATTGATTCCTATCTCAGCGAACTTGTCCCAAAATCGACCCGCGGCCGGGCCTTTGCCATCAACAATTCCATCCATTCCACCGGCCAGCCGCTGGCGGCGCTGGCGGCATTTCTCCTGGTTCCCCACACTTTTCTGGGCTTGGAAGGCTGGCGATGGGTGTTGATCATGGGATCCGTCGGCGCCATTGTGGTTTGGCCGCTACGGCTGTTCATTCCGGAAAGCCCGCGCTGGCTGGCGGCCCATGGCAAGCGTGCCGCCGCGGAAAAAATCGTGGCCCGCCTGGAAGAGAAAGTGGAACGGGAAACGGGAGAGCCACTGCCGCCGCCCCAGCCCGTGACCTACCGTCCGCCGCACAAGGTCGGCCGCTACACCCAGATTTTCGGACCGGAATATCTGGGCCGCACTGTGATGTTGAGCGTTTTCCATGTCTTGCAGGCGATCGGACTCTACGGCTTCATCAACTGGATGCCGACCTTCCTGGTTCATGAGGGCGTCAGTATTCCCCACAGCCTCGGCTATACGTTCGGCATGGCCCTGGTCGCGCCGCTTGGCGCCCTGCTCTGCCTGTCTTTCGCGGACAAGGTGGAGCGCAAGTGGCAGATTGTCGGCGCCGCGCTGGCGGTTGCGGCGTCTGGACTGGTCTTCTCCCAGTTTCACAGCCCCTACATCATCATCCCGATGGGAGGTTTCGAGCTCCTGAGCGCGGCGATTCTCAGCTACAATTTCCACGCCTATCAGGCGGAACTCTTTCCCACACGAATTCGCGTCGAGGCGATCGGCTTTGTCTATTCCTGGAGCCGGATCAGCGCCATCTTCAGCGGGTTTCTGATCGCCTATGTGCTGGGACATTATGGCGTGACCTGGGTGTTCCTGGTGATCGCCGGAAGCATGCTGCTGGTGGCGCTGTTCATCGGCGTGATGGGGCCGCCGACCACAAACCGTTCGCTGGAGACGCTTTCGCCCTGATGTCGCTGGGCGCGGTGCAGTATTGCAGTGCGGTAATCCGGTTTTGGCGGTGATTCCTGCGATGCCGCCCGGCCCGCTTTGCCTTGACAGGTCAGGGGGATTGGTCAAAAATAGTGGGATTCCATACTGTTGTCAGACAAACAAAATAGACCGGCCGCCACGGGGCGCGGAAGGGACTGGCGATGGCCAGCGGACTGAGTGCGCTATCCTCTTCTGTCGCGAGGACAGTTTCTAGGAGAAGAGAATGCAGATAGTTCACGGCGACGAAGTGCCGGTTGCTGTCAACGAGGGGGAGGGCGTTCGCTCGGCCAAGGTCGGCAAGCAGTTTCTCCTGTTCGGCGACCCCACCTCTCCTGGCAACTTCAAGTTCGGCCTGTTCCGCCAGTATGGCGATTTCACCTCACCGCGGCACCGGCATAATTTCTGCCAATTCCGTGTCCAGATCGAAGGCGAATGCGGTTATGCCCATGACGGCAAGATGAAGCCGGGCGTGATCGGCTACTTTCCGGAAGGCACCGCCTATGGGCCGCAGGGGCCGGACAGGGGGGAAACCTATGTCGCCACGCTCCAGTTTGGAGGTCCCAGCGGCTCGGGGCTGCTGACAACTCAGCAACTGGCGGACGCAAAGCGCGAATTGAGCAAGATCGGTACCTTCGAGAAGGGCATATTCCGCCGCAATCAGGGCGTCCCAGGCAAACAGAACATGGACGGTTTCGAGGCGGTCTGGGAACAGGTCAGCGGTCGCGAACTGGTCTATCCTCCCGCTCAGTATAGCCGCCCCGTCCTGATGCACCCCGAAGGCTATCGCTGGGTGCCGATGGCGAATGCCGAGGGAGTCGCGGAAAAGGCCCTGGGTACCTTCTCCGAATGCAGGATTCGCTGCGCCCTCTACCGGCTTGATCCCGGCATGGACTTCGCGGCGCAGGGCCGGGGCATTTACCTGGTCCTCTCGGGGCAGGGTGCCGTTGAAGGGCAGACATTCCGCCGGTTCACCGCAGTCTATCTGGACACCGGCGAGACAGCACGGTTCAGGGCCGGTGAGGTTTCCGAGATAGCATTGCTGGGCATGCCGGATGTGGCAAGCATGATGAGGCATGATTCAGCGCAGATATCTAGCCAGGCGGCCGAATAGCCCGATGCTGCGGGCCACAAGCGTCATCGCCGCCGGCAGGAATGCCTGCATGCCGGGGCGCGCAAGACGTACAGCGCAATGGTATGGCAGGCGGCAAATGCCGCCAGATGAGAGGGGATGTCCGTGAGCACTCGCACCGACCTGTTGATCAATGGCGTGACCTGTCCAGCGGGGTCCGGAAGCAGTTTTCGCCGGCACAATCCTCTGGACGGTTCCGTCGCCACGGAGGCCGCGGCCGCCACTCCGGCTGATGCGGTCCGGGCCGTCGAGGCGGCGCAGGCGGCGCTGCCGGGCTGGGCCGTGCTGGGACCAAATGCCAGACGCGCGCTACTGAACAAGGCGGCCGACGCTCTTGCCGCCAGGAGCGCGGATCTGATCGCAGCGATGCAGGAGGAGATCGGCGCTACCAAGGCCTGGGCCGGGTTCAACATCCATCTGGCCACCGGCATGATCCGCGAGGCCGCGGCACTGACAACACAGATCACAGGCCAGATAATCCCCTCGGACAAGCCGGGCTGCTTAGCCATGGCGGTGCGCGAGCCCGCAGGCGTCGTGCTCGGCATGGCGCCCTGGAACGCTCCGGTAATTCTGGGTGTGCGCGCCATCGCCACGCCTCTGGCCTGCGGCAATACGGTTGTGCTGAAGGCTTCTGAAATCTGTCCGCGGACCCATGCCTTGATTGGCACCGCCTTTCTTGAGGCCGGCCTGCCGCCCGGCGTGGTGAATGTCATCACCCATGATGCGGCGGATGCATCTGCCGTGGTCGATGCCATGATCGCCCATCCCGCCTTGCGGCGGGTCAACTTCACCGGCTCGACGCGGGTGGGGCGCATCATCGCCGAACTCTGCGGCAAGCACCTCAAGCCCGCGCTGCTCGAACTGGGCGGCAAGGCGCCGTTCATCGTCCTTGAAGACGCCGATCTGGGCGAGGCGGTCAAGGCGGCTGCGTTTGGCGCCTTCATGAACCAGGGCCAGATCTGCATGTCCACCGAACGGATCATCGTGCTGGACAGCGTGGCCGATGCCTTCGTGGCACAGTTCTCCAGCAAGGCGGCGACGCTCGCAGCCGGGGATCCGCGCGAGGGCGCGTCGCCGCTTGGCGCCGTCGTGGACCTTCAGGCGGCGCAGCATGTCCGCGATCTGGTCGCCGACGCGGTGAAAAAGGGCGGCAAGATCACGGCGGGCGGCGATGGCGCAGGTGTGCTGATGCCGGCCACGGTCATCGACCATGTCACGCCCGACATGCGACTGTACCGGGACGAAAGTTTCGGCCCGGTGGTCGCGGTCATACGCGTCAAGGACGAGGCGGCGGCGGTCGCGGCGGCAAATGACAGCGAATACGGCCTGTCCTCCGCTATCTTCAGCCGCAACATTCCGCGGGCGCTGGCGCTGGCGAGAAATATCCGTTCCGGCATTTGCCACATCAACGGTCCCACGGTGCATGACGAGCCCCAAATGCCGTTCGGTGGCGTCAAGGCCAGCGGCTATGGCCGCTTCGGCGGCCAGGCGGGTATCGCCGAATTCACCGATCTGCGCTGGATCACCATCGAGACCCAGCCGGGGCATTTCCCGATTTGAGCCGCATTCCTCTGCTCTCTTGGCCTAGCGAAACATAGCAAGCACTGGACAGCCAGTCCGTATCGGAGACCAAACGCCATGTCGAAACTCTCTTCCGTCCTCCGCTCCATTCCGGGACGTTCCAGGGGGATTGCCCGCTCCACGCTTTTCCAAGGGCTCTTTGCCTGCCTGGTGGTGTTGACCTTGGTTATGGCCATTGTGCCCTCCGGGGCGCAGAGCCCCAAGCCATACGGACAGCCTTCGACGGCGCGCGGGGACTGGCCGATGTATTTCGCCGATCCGTCCGGTTCGCGCTATTCGCCGCTGGACCAGATCAATGCGTCGAACTTCAGCAAGCTGGAGGTGGCTTGGCACTTCAAGACCGATCAGTTGGGGGCGCGTCCGGAATACAAGCTGGAAGGCACACCGCTGGAGATCAACGGCACGGTCTACACCACCGGCGGCTCGCGCCGCGATGTCGTGGCGCTGGACGCGCGGACCGGAGAGTTGAAATGGGTCTATAGCCTGAACGAAGGGGTGCGGGCGGCGAACTCGCCCCGCCAGCTTTCGGGCCGTGGCGTGTCCTACTGGACCGACGGCAAGGGCGATGAGCGGATTCTCTTCATCACCACCGGCTTTCGGCTGGTGGAGCTGAACGCCAGGGATGGCAAGCCGATCGCGTCCTTCGGCAAGCAAGGCATGGTGGACATGAAGCTGGGCCTGGTCCGGGGTGTTCCCGGCAAGCCCGGCAAATACCAACAGATCGACCTGGAGACGGGCGAGGCCGGGCTGCACTCGACCCCCACTCTGGTGGGGAACATCGTCATTGTCGGCACCTCCATGAAAGAAGGCTTCCAGCCGACGACCCAGAACAACACCAAGGGCGCGGTTCGGGCCTGGAACGTGAAGACCGGCAAGCTGCTCTGGACCTTCCATAACGTGCCGATGAAGGGGGAGGTGGGCTATGACAGTTGGGAGAACAATTCGGCGGACTTCAACGGCAATGCCGGGGCCTGGGCCAATGTCACGGTCGATGAGAAGCTGGGGACGGCATATCTGCCGATCGAGGACCCGACCAACGACGCGTATGGCGGCTCGCGCCCGGGCAACGATTTGTTCGGCGACAGTCTGGTCTGTGTTGAGCTGAAGACCGGCAAGCTAAAATGGTACTACCAGCTTGTCCATCATCCGGTCTGGAACACGGATGTTACCTCGCCGCCGATGCTGATCGACATCACGGTTGAGGGAAAGCCGATCAAAGCCGTCGCGGTTCCAGGCAAGCAGGGCTTCCTGTATGTCTTTGATCGGGTGACGGGCAAGCCGGTCTGGCCAATTGTCGAGCGGCCGGTGCCGCAGAGCGATGTGCCGGGCGAAAAGACCTCGCCGACCCAGCCCTTCCCGACCAAGCCAGCCGCCTATTCCCGCCAGGCCTATCGTGAAGACGACCTTATCGACTTCACGCCGGAGATGCGGGCCAAGGCCCTGGAAGTGGTCAAGCACTTCAAGGTCGGACCGATGTTCACCCCACCGGTGGTCAGCAGGCTCGACGGACCGCTCGGGACGCTGGGGTTGGAAAGCTCCTCCAACGGAACCAACTGGGAAGGCGGCGCCTTCGATCCGGAAACCCATACGGTCTTCTTGCCGGCCGGCAATGCCAGCGCGGTGGTACATGGCCTGATCGAGCCGCCGCCTGGATTCAGCGACGCCAGATATGTCGGGGGTATCGCAGGCCAGCCCTTTACCATCCAGGGTGGTCCGGGCGCCGGCACCGCATCCGACGCGCCGCCTGTCAGCGCCGACGAGGCCAAGCTGGCCGCGATCCTGGCCAGGACCGGTGGGCGGACCGCGCCGGCCGCGCCGGCGGTGCGTCTCAGTGTCGATGGGCTGCCGTTATTCAAGCCGCCCTATGGCACCATCACCGCCGTCAACATGGACACCGGCGATTTCCGCTGGCAGGTGACCAATGCCGACACGCCTGACGAGATCAAGAACAATCCCGCCCTTCGCGGCCTCACAATTCCCAGGACCGGTCAGGGTGGTCAGGGCGTATCGGGTCTGATGGTGACCAAGACGCTTGTGATCACCGGCGACCCGCTGCTCTCCACAGTGCCGGGCCATCCGCGCGGCGCCATGCTGCGGGCTTTCGACAAGGCAACCGGCAAGGAAGTCGGCACGGTCTGGATGCCGGCACCGCAGAGCGGCTCGCCCATGACCTACATGGTCGATGGCCGCCAGTACATCATAATCGCCGTTTCGGGTGGCAATTACTCAGGCGAATACATCGCCTACCGCCTGCCCGCCGGAAATTGACTTAGCAAAAGGAGGGCTGCCGATAAGGCGCCCGCCGCCTGTGATTTGAGGACCGGATCATGATGTTGCGCTGGCTTTCGATTTCTGCGGGTTGTCTGGCCGTTGTCATGGGAACGACCACGCTGCTTCATGCCCAGAACGCGGCCCAACATTCAGCCTGGGAGGGCGTCTATACCGCCGCCCAGGCGGAACGCGGCAAGGCGCTATATTCCGGCAATTGCGCGCGCTGCCATGGCGAAGGACTGGAAGGACATGACGAGGTTGCACCGCTCAAAGGCTCGCATTTCATGTCCGACTGGGACGGTCAGTCTGTGGCCGATCTGGTGCAGCGGGTGCGCAGCACCATGCCGCTGGACAGGCCCGGTACTCTCAGCGGCGCCAGCGCCACGGATATTGTAGCCTATCTGATGCAGCAGAACGGCATTCCGGCCGGAACTGTTGAATTGCCAAGCGGTTCAGGCGCAGGCTCCGATATCCGCATTGACTCGCTCGCCCCGCCCGGCGTGACCGCGCCGGTCGCGCCGCCTGCCGCCCCGCCGGCACCTGGCCAAGGCAGCCTGGCGCCTGTCAATTCGGCGCCCAATCCTTATAGCCGGGTGGACAATTTCCTCAAGCTGCCGGCCGGTCGGCACATGGGCTCGACCAGCACCGTGGCGGGGGACAGCCATGGCAATATCTGGCTGGCTGAGCGCTGTGGCAAGAATGACTGCAATGGCAGCCCGCTCGATCCGGTTCTGGAGTTCGATGCCAAGGGCAATTTCATCAAATCCTTCGGGGCGGGACAAATCTTGTTTCCGCACGGCATCTGGATCGACAAGAACGACCATATCTGGATCGCCGACAACCACAACAATGGCAAGATCGGCGATGACGTGCTGGAGTTTGACCAGAATGGCAGGATTCTGAAGACCCTGGGCAAGCCCGGCGTCGCCGGCAGTGACGCGCAGACCTTCCATGAACCCAATGCGGTGCTGATCGCGCCGAATGGCGACATCTTTGTCTCCGACGGCCATAGCGGCGACACGATCGCCACCGGCGCCCATGGCCCGACAAAGGGCAATTCCCGCGTCGTCAAGTTCGATCCCGACGGGAAGTTCCTGATGCAATGGGGCAGCCATGGCAGCGGACCGGGTGAGTTCCAGACGCCGCACTGTCTGGCGATGGACAGCGCCGGGCGCCTGTTTGTAGGTGACCGCAGCAACAATCGCATCCAGATTTTCAACCAGAATGGCAAGTTCATTGCCGCCTGGAGCCAGTTCAGCCGGCCAAGCGGCTGCTATATCGACAAGAACGACGTCCTTTATGTCTCGGATTCCGAATCCCATGACAAACCGGGCTACGCCCATCATCCGGGCTGGAAGCGCGGTGTGCGCATCGGCAGCGCCAAGACCGGCGTGGTGACCGCCTTCATTCCCGACGAAATCGACGACCCTGCGGTCGGCGCCAGTGGCGGCGAGGGTGTCTGGGCCGACAGGAGTGGCGCGGTTTTCAACGCCGAAGTTTATCAGAAGGCCGTTGTCCGCTATGTTCCAAAATAGCTTTTGCGGCTCTTCGCGCCACCGTAGATGGCTCCTGAGACGCTGACCATGAAATTGGGCCCCGGCCCTGGCCAATTCGCCAGCCCGGTACACGGCACCGTGGTTTCAGACGATGGCATCGCCAATGTCGCCGACCGCGCCAACCGACGCCTGCAGCTTTTCACGCCTGATGGCAAATATTTGACGCAGATGGTTCTGAACCGCGGCGGGCCGTCGCCGGCTTCGGTGTCCGGGCTGGCCTTCTCGCCGGACCCGGCCCAGACTTATCTCTATCTCGCTGACGTCGGCAATTCGCACATCGCCGTGCTGGACCGCAAGACGCTGAAGATCCTCTATCAGTTCGGGACGCGCGGGGCCGAGCCGGGCAATTTCCGGGGCATCCACCATATTGCCGTGGATTCGAGGGGCAATCTGTATGCGGCGGAAGTGGCGCCCGGCTCCCGGGCCCAGAAATTCCTCTTCAAGGGCTTTTCGGCAACCATTCCGGCAAACGCGCTGACAGTGGAGCAACTGGCGGCCAAACCGCCGCCGTAACGCCCTGGCTCATTACCCTTCGCCGCCCGCTTGGACGCGGCACGAAATGTCAGATCGTGGACTGGATCAGGTCACGCTTGATCGTCATGCCCAGGCCCGGCTTTTGCGGCATATCGAAATAGCCGCCCTTGTTGAACACAGGCGGTTCCTCAAAGACCGCGAAGCCGTTGGAATAGTCCGCGAGCGGCAGATCATGGGTGATCTCCAGATAGGGCGCGTTGGGCAGCGAGGCGATCAGGTGCATGTTGCAGATGGTTCCGACACAGCCTTCCGCCAGATGGGGGCACATCAACTTGTTCATCGACTCGGCC
This sequence comes from Rhizomicrobium sp., assembly GCA_035549455.1. GTDB lineage: Bacteria > Pseudomonadota > Alphaproteobacteria > Micropepsales > Micropepsaceae > Rhizomicrobium. The sequence continues at coordinate 148,272 of DASZQW010000003.1, forward strand.
AGCGTGGCGATCTTGCGGATTTCCATCGGCCCTTCGAGCAGGACTTCCGGTTGCACGATATCGAAGCAGCCCCGTTCCAGCAGCAGCCGGAACTCGTGCAGGCCGCGATTGCCCTCGCCGCCGGCGATGGGCAGTTCGACCAGGCGGTTTAGTTCGGCCTGATGGTCAAAATCGAAGCGAGGCAGGGGTTCTTCCAGCCAATAGACGTCGAGTTCCTGATAGGCGCGAGCGGTTTCGACGGCGCGCTGAAAGCTCCAGCGCACGCTCGGGGTCAGAAAGCCGTTGGTGGCCTGGTTGGCGTCGCACATGATGTCGAAATCGTCGCCCACCAGCTTGCGGGTTTGTTCCACCAGCGCGATATCGTCCTTCTTGGTCTCGAAATGTGCGCGGTACTTGATCGCCTTCCAGCCATCGGCCTTGATCCTGGCCGCGAATTCGGCGCGGGTTTGCGGCGTACCCAGGCGCGACTGGCTGGCATAGGGCGTGATGCGGTCACTGACCGGCCCCCAAAGACGGTAGAGCGGCTGGTTGCAGGCCTTGCCGATAATGTCCCACAGGGCGATCTCGATGGCGGAATAGGCGCGGTCCGCGCTGGTGTCGCCGCCGCGGCCGGCGGCCTCGGTCAGGGGAAGCTGATTTCCATCGGGCGGCACTGGCGGTTTGGAGGCGGCGATGCGCCGGGCGCTGCCCATGCCCGTCACCTCTCGCATGTTCGCCACGATGAGCTGGATGTTGAAAGGATCCTCGCCAATCAACTGGCCCTTGAGGGCCGGCAGATGCACCGGGTCCATCGCCGGGCCCAGCCCTACCAGCCCCTGATCGGTATGCACCTCCACAACGGAGCCACCGCCGATACGCGGTCGGTTGGTATCTGACGGACCCATGAAACCCGCGAAGGTACCCAGATCCTTGATCACGCGCAGCCGCAGAATCTTGATATCGGTGATCTTCATGCGCAGCCCGGTGGGCTTTGAGACCTGACCCTGCGCCGGCAGCGCCGCGGCAGCCGCAATCACCGGCATACCCTTGAGAATGTCCCTGCGCCGCATCTTGAACTCCCCGATTGATTGTTCGTGCCCTGCGGTCACGCTGTCCTTGGTCAAGGATACCCTGCCGCGCCTCGCTTGCGTCAGTTTTTGGAAGGCGCTGCCGCTTTTTCGCCCCGTCTTAAGGTGATGCGTCTTCGTAGAATCGTCGGGTAATCGCCGGAATGCCGCCCAGGTTCTTCCAGTCCGGGTATTTGGCATCGAACTCGGCCGTCAGGGTTCCGCCCGCGGCTTCCGCAGTGGCGCCTTCGGCCTTCAGCTCCAGCGACCGCCGCTGCAAATCCCGCAGCACTGCGCGCTGGCTTGGGATCAGCGCGGCATCGCGGACATCGCCATGGTTGGGCAAAACGATTAGCGGATGCAGGGCTTCCAGTCTGTCCAGGATATCGAGCCAGTTCTTCACGCTGGGCGTGCTATCGGGCATGCTCGGATAGCTCATGCTCGACAAGATGTTGCCCCCGTGCAGCAGCCGGTCCGGTTCGACAAAAATGACGACATCGCCGTTGGTCCGCGCCGGGCCATACCAGTTAAGATGGACGATTACGCCGCCGCCAAGGTCGACCTTCACATTGCGGTCGAAAATGACGTCGGGGTCGCGCAGTTCGACATCCTGGAGCGCGCTCCTGAGTTCTGCCGAACGCGCTATGAAATTGTCCATATAGGTCTGGGTGCTGGTGGCAATATCCAATTTCTGCGCCACTGGAACCAGCCACTTCGTATTGGGTGGAAGCGCCATCGCGCCGGTGATGTGCTCCGGGCGGAAATCGGTGGTGGCGAGATAGAATTCGGTGTTCTTGCTCAGCCGCCGGGCTTCACGGGCGACAACCGCGCCGCTCTTCGGCCCCATGCCGGTATCGACGATAAGCGTCGCGCGACTTCCCACGACGATGGCGACGTTGGGAACACCGGGCCGGTTCCTGTCCGGAATCTCCCAGACATGCTCCGACAGTTTGCGGATGGTGTGTTCCTGCACGATGAAGGGCGTGGGCGGCGGTTCCTTGTCCTGGGCTGCTGCGGGCGCGCAGGTCAAGGTCGCAAGCGCCTGCAGGAGGGCAGCCCCCAGTCCGGCCCTGAAAGCCCAATGCAATGTCATCCTCGCCTCCCGCAGGCCCGGGTCGCTTTTCTGATTGGTGCAGGCGGCCGGTCAGACGGCTGACTCTGCTTGTAAAACCCAAACAGTTGGATAACATACCATCGCGGGCTGCAAAAGCGATTGTTGCAGAATAGCCGGTTTGACGCCTCCGGGCGGGGCCGGAAACTTCAGGCGACAGAAGTCCATTCGCAGCCGCAAAATGCCGCCTCGGTCCCGGCAGCGCCTGTTTTTCCCATATGCCGCGGAATGCCTAAATTTCCGAGCCGGAAATATATACGGGGTGAGGACATGAAGCGGTGCAACAGACTTGGAGCAATCCTGATAGCAGGCATGCTGGGGGCACTGCCGGCAGGCGCCCAGGGACAGGGTGCCCTGTCCGGGGAGGCGGCGAAAACCGGCACGCTTCCCAAGGACATCTACCCGGAGTCTGGAAACCGCCTGCCGCTGCCCAAGCGCGATGACATGGACGAGGCCGACAGGAAGATCTTCGACGAGATCATGGCGGCGCAGGGCGGCGGCTACAAAAGCCGGGGAGAGGATCGTCCGCCGCTGCGGCTGCACAGCCCGGGGCTGGCGAAGGGCCTGGCGGAGGCGCACCACTATCTGAAATACGATAGCGGGTTGGCGCCGCGCACCATGGAAATCGCCATACTCACCACCGCACGCGAACTCACCAACCAGTATGAATGGACGCAGTGGATCGAGCATGCCCAAGATGCCAAGGATCCGCGCCATCTGGAACCGAAGATCGTGGACACGATTCTGAATTGCAGGCCGGTGACGGGCCTGGACGCAAAGGACGCCGCAGTCATCATGCTGGGACGCGAGACCTTGGGCCGGCGGAAAGTCTCGTCCGAAACCTTCGCGGACGTGCTTCGTCTCTATGGCCGGCGCGGCACTGTCGATCTGGTGGAGCTGATGGCGCTGTATGGCGCAACTGGCGCGGAACTGGTGGCGTTCGACATGCAACTGAACGAGGGCCAGAAGCCCATGCTGCCTGCCGATGTCAAGACCAGTTGCGGAAAATGAAGCCGACCTTCAGGGCAACGATTTTGCCATTTTCTTCAGTGCGGTGTGATCGAAATTGTTGGCGAAGGCGATGAAGTCTCCAGTGACGACCTCTGTCGCGGGAATGACGGTCTTGGTGACCCCCGCCTCGGCCAGCAGTTCACTGTAACGCTGCAAGCCCTCCGCGGACAGAGCGCCGATCCGCCGGTTGTCCGGTTCCGCCGCCGGAAGATCGCTTTGCCAGGCCGTCAATTCCGCTGTCACGCGCGCAAGGTCCGCGCCGGTGAAGGGCATGCCGTCGGCGGTCAGCAGAAGCCGCGCCGCCGCCGCCGCATTGGTGCGTACCAGCAGCGACGCCTTGACGATGGCCCGTGAAAAGCGGCCGATCGCGTCGCCCTTGGCGGCCAGTACCGCCGGCGAGGCGGCATAGCCGACATTGGGCACATCCTTGAAGGCGGGATGATAGAAGATGCGGAACTTGTGGCCTGACACCATCAGCGGAATAAATTCGTAATAGGGAAATGCCGCTCCCGCGACCTTGCCGGAGGCGAGGGCGGCGGCGGCCTCCTCCTCATAGCCGATGGCCTCGAAGCTGTAATCGGTGGGCTTGAGGCCGGCAACCGAAAGCGCCGACCGGGTCGTGAAGACGCCGGAGGCAGCCGCCGTGATCACATGCACGCCGATCTTGCGGCCCTTGAAATCGGCCAGCGTCCTGACCGGGCTGTCTTCGGGTACCGCGATCACATAGGCGAATTTCGAGGCGCGGGACAGGAACAGCTTCAGGCGGATACCGTCATCGTAATTGGCGAGCAGCGGCTCAACGCCGATCGGACAGATGTCGCCCTTGCCGCTGGAGCAGGTCCGGGCCGCTTCCAGCGCGCCATCAACAAGGATTTTGGAGACGCTGAGATGCTCGTCCCGGTAAAAGCCCGCGCCCTGGGCGATGAGGTTTAGCGCGTTCATCAGCGCCGGGGTCTTGGCCCCCAGAACGACGGAGAGGGAATCGTCCGCCCGCGCCGGTTGCCACGTCAGCAGCAGTGCGAACAGGATGGCCAGGAATGGCATTCTATTTCACAAAATTCTCGATCTCCCTGTGATCGAAATCGTTGGCGACGCCGACGAACTTGTCAGTCGCCACCTCCGCTCCCGGCATCGCGCTCTTGATGGCCCCAGCATCCTTCAGGAGCTGGATATAGCGCCTCATGCCGTCAACCGAGGGCGCACCGATCCGCCTGCTGGCGGGATCGGAAGCCGGAAGATCATTCTGCCAGACGGCGAATTCCGCAGCCGTGCGCCGCACATCGGCATCGGTGAAAGGCTCGCCGGTGGCGGTGAGAAGGGCGCGCGCCGCCGCTTCCGGCTTGTCGTGGATAAGCAGCGCCGCCTTGACGATGGCGCGCGAGAATCGCCCGATCGCGTCGCGCTTGGCGGCCAGCACCGACGGCGCCGCCAGATAGCCGGCATTGGCTGAATCCCCCAGGGTGGGGTGACGGAAGATGCGCAGCTTCAGCCCGCCCACCATGTAGGGGATGAGCTCATAAAGGGGCAGCGCCACAGCCTGCACCTTCCCGGAGGCAAACATGTCGATGGCCGCGTCCGCAAAGCCGATGGGCACGAAGGTATAGTCCGCCGCCCTCAGGCCCACCGTCGCCAGCAAGGATTGTGTCGCCAACAGCGGCGAGGTTCCGTTGAGATAATGGACGCCGATCGTCTTGCCCTTGAAATCGGCCATCGTCCTGATCGGACTGGAATCGAGTACGGCGAGCACATAGCCAAATTTCGAGGCGCGGGTGAGGAACATGGTCAGGCGCCTGCCCTTGTCGTAGCCCAAAATTGCCGCTTCGATGCCCATGGGACAAATGTCGGCTTTTGCGGTCGCGCACATCCCGGCGGCCAGCGGGGTGCCGTCCACGATGCTTGTGACGACATTTAGATGCTCGGCCCTGTAGAAACCCGCGCCTGCCGCGATCAGGTTCAGGGAGTTCATCAGCTTCGGCGTCTTGCCGCCAAGCAGGACGGACAGCGAATCGTCCGCCGAAGCCGCCTGCGGCGCCGCCAGGAAAATCGCACAGGCGCAAAGGGCGATGGTGCGGGTGCATTGCAAAATGGTCTTGGGCATTGCGGCCTTCTTTCCGTTGTTTGGCATCTGGCCGGCGGTCCGTGATGCCCGCGTCAGCGTCCCAGATGGCGGTCAAAGAACTTCACGATGATGTCATAGACCCGCTTGGATTTCGGCGGCGCTGGGTCGTCCCAAAAGGACGTGGGGGCCGTCAAGAACGCGATGCCGGGAGCGGAGGTGGCGACTGACGAGTTCGCCGCCGCGCCGGACAGGACCGCAAGCAGAAGGCCAAGCAGCAAAGGCAGGCGATGAGCGCGCAGAGGCACGACGCGAGCCTGCCTGCGGGATCTACTTGGCACGGCCGGTGAACTTGCGGGCAATCATGCGCAGCTTGTAGAGATTGCCGTTCCGGTCCTGCAGGCCGTGGCCGACAATGTACAGCGTCCGCCCGTCGGTCCCGCCGAAGGCCAGGTTCTGCGCCTTGATGGGCAGCGCGATGACGCCAAGGGCTTCGCCGCCCGGCGCGAAGACCTCAAGACCGGCATTGCTGATGACATAGACATTCCCGTCATTGTCGATGGCCATGCCGTCGATGCCGTTGTTCATGCCGTGGGGGCCGTTCACGATACCCTTGAGATGGGCAAAATTCCTGCGGTTCGCCAATGTATGATCGGGCTGCACATCATAGGCGAAGGCATATTCGGAGCGGGCATCCACGGCATACAGCGTCTTCTCATCGCGGCTGAGAACAAGGCCATTGGGGCTGCCGAGATTGTCGGTGGCCAGAATGACCTCGCGCGATGGCGTGACATAATAGATGGCGTGGGGCTGGTGGGCGCCTTCGCCGGGGTCGGTGAAGTAGATGCCGCCGTCCCGGGCCATGGACAGGTCGTTTGGCGCCACGAAGGACTTGCCCTGGTAGGCGGTCGCGACGAACCTTGCCTGGGCGGCGGGATAGACGATGGCGATGCCTATCTGGGTGTTGGCCCGGCGGCAGGCATAGACGTTGCCCTTGGCGTCCATCGCCAGGGCTGGCAGGCGCCAGCGTTCGCCGGCCGGGTCGTCTGCCTTCTGCGGATCGAACAGCAGGCTGATCGTGTCGTCGGGAGCGACCTTGTAGATCTTGCTGACGCTGGGTTCGGAAAAATAGATACTGCCGTCGGGCGCCGCGACCGGCCCTTCCGAACTTGTCATGCCGCCCTTGAGGAATACCAGCGGCGTCCCGGCCGCCACGACGCCCGGGATCGCGGTGGCCACCTGCATGTTTTCCAGAACTGGCGCGGGCGTTGGCGCCTGGGCCATCGAAGGTGTCATTAGCGCCAGCAGGACCAGTCCCGTCCCGGCAACGCGTTGGAAATAGCGGATCAATTCGGCCCCCCGTTTTTGTTTGTCTGCGCGGTCCCGTTTCCGGACCCGCGAAAATCTAGCCCTAATGGCAGGCCGAATCCACACTACTCCGCCCGGGGTCAGGCAGGCCTGCCGCTGCTTGCGGCCTCATTTCACCCGGTATGTCTTGCTGAAGCCGTTGCGGCTGTTGCTGACGGTGATGCGACCGTCCGGCCATATCTCCTGACTGATGACATCGCCATGGTCCGGTGCGGCCGCGAGATTGGCGATGAAATCCGGATCGCCGTTCAGCTCCGGATGGGCGACCGAGGCGTGCATCCGCCAGAAACCCTGCAGCCCCTTGCTGGCGCTGATGGTCTTCACCGTCGCCGGCACGGCGCCATAGATGGCGCTGTTGCCAACCACCGCGATATCGGGCCGCAATGCGGCGATGGCCGAAGGGTTGCTGCTGAGTGCAATGCCGTGATGGGAGACAAGCAGGATATTGACATGCCCCATTTTGTCGATTGGGCAGAACAGGTCATGCTCATGGTTCCAGGTCAGATCGCCCATCGCGGCAATCCGGACCTTGCCGAAGCTGAGGAGAGAAGCGACCGATTGCGTGTTCTCCAGCCCGCCATCGTCAGTCATGGGTGGCGTACCGCAAAGGGCGCCCGGCTTGCCCGCGCCGGGCAGCGCCCGCGCGACCAACTTGCCGTCACTGGCGACGATGGTGTCGGTCAACGAACCAAAATGGAAAACATCGCCCGGCCTGGCGACGATATGGCGATGGCCCTTGATTGCGGCGAGATATTTCTCATAGAGAAGACGTGTCTTGCGGGCCCGGCGGTTGGCGGGCGCATCGCCGGGTTTGCGCGGATCGGCCATTTCGCGGTCCGGGCCATGGTCGATGAAGGTGCCGACCGGAAGGCGCGCCAGCAGCTCCACCACTCCGCCGACATGGCCGCCATGATAATGGGTGATGATGACGTCATCGATCCGGCGGACGCCCAGCGAACGGGCGGCGGCGGCAATGCGGTCGGCACCGTTCCTGGCGCCGTCAAGCCCGCTCTTGGGGTCTGAGCCTGCCGGCGAGCCGGTATCGATCAGAAGCGAGCGGCCTTGCGGCGTGACGAAGAGCGTTGCAGCGCCCTCTTCGGTATCGATCGTCACCATTTTCAGTGCCGGGGCGGCGCGACAGGGCGCGGCGGCGGCCAGCAATGCGAGGACAAGAAGGCTGCGCATCATGGATTTGCACTCGCCGAATGGCGCCCGCGCGCCAAAGCCTCCTCGCTGTCCTGGATGTCATCGGCAATCAATGGCAGAGTTGCGATGCGGGTTTCGTCCGGCAGCCCCAGCAACTGGATCTCTGTCGTCTCCCGGGCCCTGAACTCCGCCTGTTCGCCGTCCTTGAGGTAGACGGTGGTGTAGCGGCGCACCGGCCGGCCTTCCACCTCCCCACTGCCTGACAGCGTCAGGAACAGGCCGCGCCCGCCTGCGGTGAAGACGGCGCCCGGCGCCAGCCGGTAGCGGGCGCAGTGGATGCTGCAGTCGGTGAAGATGCCGAGCGGCTTTTCCTCCACGCCCGGCATGCCGGCCAGCGCCCGCCAGCGGAAGGCTTGCGGATCCATCAAGATGGGATCGGCATATTGCGGCCGGGGATAGACCATCGGCCGCCGATTGGCGAACTCCCACACCGCCTGGAAGGAATCCATATTCTTCTTGCCGGCAAGCCCTTCATGGCGGTGGAAAATGCCCTTGTCGAAGGTGCCGTAGGCCTTCAGCGCATCATGCGCGGCATAAACCTGATTCTGGGAAAGATAGCCGGAGCCGCTTGGGCCGCCAAACTGCACCACCGCGACCAGGTTGAAGCCGCTGGAACTCTGCGGACCGTAAAAGGCGCCTTCCGGAAAGTAGCCCAACACGCCCGGCTTCATCTTGCCGTTGCTGCCGAAGTCGCAATCGCCTTCGATCTGAAAGCGGAACTGGTCGAAATTGTGCCGGTGGCGGGGCGAATAGAAATCTCCGGTCTGGTGGAACAGGCCGAACTTGAAATTGCCGCGCGTATTCTCCTGCCCGGCAATGAATTCCTGCTTCTTGAGTTCGCCGCCGCGCACATTCGACGCATTGACGTCTATCGGTATCTCGTCACCCTGCACGATCTGCATGCGTTTCCCCCGTTTGGCCCTTCACCTGGCATGGGCTTGCAACCGGTATTCAACCGCTAGAATGATAGTGTTTGCTCCGGTGGCGATCAAGAACAGCAGCAGCGTCAGCGCCATGATGTCTGGTACGTTGTGGGTATCCATCGCCCGGCTCAGCAGGAAGCCCAGCCCCTCGCTGGAGGCGAAAAGTTCGCCGATCAGGGTGCCGAGCAGCGTGGTCGAGAAGCCGATGCGCAGGCCGGTGACAATCTCAGGCAGGCAGGCGGGCAAGTAGATGTGGCGCACCAGGCTGGGCCAGGACAATTGCAGCACCCGGCCCGTGCGCAGCATCACCGGCGGCAGGTTGCGGATTGCGCCTATGGTGAACAGCGCCACCGGAAAGAAGCCGTGGATGGCGCCGAACGCCACCTTGGCCGACAGGCCCAGCCCGAAGACCAGCAAAATCACCGGGTAAAGCATGAGTTTTGGGATCGAATAGAGTGTCCCCAGGATTGGCGAGAAGATTTCATGCGCCATCTTGCTGGAGCCGATGGCAACGCCCATGACCATGCCGCCTACCAGCGCCAGCACACTGGCATACAGGAAGGCGATGCCGGTTGCCCTGGCATGGCCCCAGAAGCCCTGGGTGGCGATCAGCGCGACGAGGCGCCGCGCCGTTTCCAGCGGCGGGGTCAGTGCTTCGGCGCCAACGACATAATAAGCGCCCTGCCACAGCGCCAGCAGGCATGCGACCAACAAGGCATAGTCGCTCCAACGCTGCTTCACGAGCGGTACCAGCGCCGGTAGAGGCGCGCTTCCCAAGCTTGCAGCAGACCATTGAGAAGCGCCACCACGATCAGGATCAGAAGGATCAGTCCGTACATCTTGGGACTGTCGAATTCGTTATAGGCCAGGGTCAGCTGGCGGCCCAGACCAGCGGTGGCCAGAATGAACTCGCCGGCGATGACGCCGATCACCGAATAAGCCACCGCCAGCTTCAGTCCGGTGAAGAGGTGGGGCGTCGCCGCCGGTAGCTGGATGCGCAACGCTGTTTCCCAGGCGCCCAGGCCTGCCACGCGCGCGACCTTGTTATAGACGCGCGGGATCCGGTCGATCGCGGTCAGGGTCGCGCAGATCATCGCGACGATGCCGAACATGGCGCCCATCACAATCAATGAGGCGGGGCCGATGCCGAAAATCACGATCAGCAGGGGATAAAAGATGAAGGTGGGCACAGAATAATAGGACATCAGCACCGGATTCAGTACCCGGCGCAGCCGGGGCAGGGCATGGATGCCGAGCCCGATGGGAAAGCCCAGCAGGGTCGATAGCAGAATGGCGGCGGCGACGTTCTGGAAAGTGTAGCGCGCATCCGCCCAGAACCAGTCCGCGTGGCGGACCATGTCCACCAGCGCCAGGGCCATCTGGGACGGAGGGATCATGGTGTAGGGGTCAATAACGCCGCCGCGGCACAGGGCCTCCAGCACCAGCACCGCCGCCGCGACAATCACGAGACGCCAGACCCCGGGCCTTGTCATGGCAGGTCCAGCGCCTTCCTGGATTCGTCGCGGATCAGCTCCCACAATTTGCTGGTGAGCTGGCCGAAGCGGGGATCGGCGACGATGCGGGAGTCGCGCTCGCGCGGCCAGCCGGTCTCCAGCATGTCGAGGAAGCGGCCGGGCCGCGATGACATCACCGCCACCCGGTCGGAGAGCATCGCCGCTTCGTCCAGCGCATGCGTGATCAGCATCACGGTGGCGCCGCTGTCTCGCCACAGCCGCAGCAATTCCTCGCCCATCAGCAATCGGGTTTGCTGGTCGAGCGCGCCGAAGGGCTCATCGAGCAGGATGAGGCGCGGGCGCAGAACAAGAGTGCGGGCGATGCAAACACGCTGACGCATGCCGCCCGACAATTGGGAGGGATAGGCCTTGCGGAACTGGTTCAGGCCCATCAGGGCGATGGCGTGATCGACGCGGTGTTTGGTCTCGGCCGCGTCGATGCCCGCGCGCTTGAGGCCGAAGGCGACATTGTCGCTGACCGTCAGCCAGGGAAAGCTGGCATCCTCCTGGAAGACGACGCCAACCCCGTCCGGCACACGGCCCTCCACCGGCACGCCTTCAAAGGTCACATGTCCCGTGCTGGGAATTGCCAGTCCGGCGACGATCTCCAGCAGGCTCGACTTGCCGCAACCCGATGGCCCGACCACGCCGACGAACTCGCCCCGCCGCAGTGTCAGGTCAACCGGCCCCAGGGCATGGACGGCGCCATGGCCGGCGCGCGCCGGATAGGTGCGGGTGACGGACTTCAGTTCGACATGGATATCGCTTGTGGGTTTCACCACAGGGTCCTTCTCTGGTCAGGCGCCAGGAAGCTCTGGTCCACGATCTTCGACCAGGCCACCGGCTTCTTCACCAGGTCGACCAGCAGCATGCCCCTGGACATGGCCTCGAGCCCCTTCTTGGAGAATTCGCCATGTGAAAACTGGCCCCCGGCGAGGTATTTGGGCAGCACCTTCCTGGCATCGGCGAGGCTGAAGCCGAAGACCCGCGAATAGATCATGGCGGTTTCGTCGGGATGTTTTTCCATATATTCCGCGGCCCGGCGACGGGCGCGCAACAAGGCGCGGACCTGGTCGGGATGCTGCTGGGTGAAGGCGCGCGTCGCCACCACCACCGAATGGTCGATTTCTGGGAAAATGTCATTGCCGCGAAAGAGAACACGGTACTTGTCTGGCTGCGACGTCAGGTGGGCATCGATCAGCGGCGCGGCGGCGACGGCGCCCTGCCCCAGGGCGGTCAGTCCCGGCCCCAGACCGCCGGCGGGCAGCAACTCCACCTTGCCGGTCAGGCCAGCTTTGGCGATGGCGGCGCGCAGCACCATCTCAGTCGTGGAGCGCGGCGCGGTGAAGGCGGCCCGCTTGCCGGCCAGGTCCTTGATCGTATGAACGGGACCGTTGTTCATCGTCACCCAGGTCAGGTCGCTGATACGGTCGGCGGTGCACATCAGGATGCGCAGATCCATGCCCTGGTTGATGGCGGCGATGGCACTGGCGGTACTGACTTCGCCGATGGCCATGCCGCTGGCCAGCAGGTTGCGCAGCCCGCCGCCGCCGCCCGAGGAGGAGACGATTTCGGTAATGTTGAGGCCGTCCTGCTTCAGATAGCCCAGCTTGAAGGCCACCGCCCAGGGCAGGGTCGCTGTGATCTTGCCATATTCGCTGATGGCAAGCCTGTCAGCCTGCGCCGCCGGTGCGGCAGCGGCCGCCAGGCACATCGCCAGCGCGATTTTCCCGATAAACCTCATTTTGCTTCCCCTTCATTGACGCCGGGCATGAAATCGAAGCCGCAACTCGCGATGAGGATCGCTCCCCTGCGGGAGATTGTCGGTGTCATGTCATGTTCCCCCAAGTGCCACTCTGACCACAATTCCTGAACTCCGCTGGCCGCGGACTGTTGACCGTTCGCGCGAATGACGAAGCCGGTGATACGCCGGGCCAGCCCACCCGCGAGGATGAAAGACATCGGCGTATGTTTCGGGACGTCCCTTGGGAAGCGAACCTAGCCCGTTTCCAAATAGTTTTGAACCAAACTGTTTGAACTCAATGCATAAATCGGCGCGCCCAGGCGAAGCGTCCGGTACAGGCCGTTAGAATAGACATAACATATTGTATTTGCCTAATAAAATCATAGACGGCCCGGTTCCGCAAAGACCATGACAGCAAGCCGCATCGCGTGATCCCAGCAACCAGGCAGCGCGCCGACCAAGAGGCTCGACTGCCTGGTTGCATGAACGCTGGAATGTGTCCGTTTTTAGACCAAGCCGCCTCGCCACCGAACTGCGCCAGCAGGCCGCAGATCATGTTGACCGGCATGTTGCGCTGTTTGACGAACAGGTTCGGTGTGCGGTGCAGCGCCAGCACCGCCTGCTGTTCGGGCGACGTGATCGCGACATACCGCAGCGCGGGACGCCGCATCGCCCTGCAGATCGCCTCGGCATCGACCGCGTCGGTCCTCTCGCGCCTGACGTATGGCTTCACACAGGCCGGAGGCATTATGGCCTCGGTGCTGGCAGCGATGGGGATGGCATTTCCGGCTTCAAAGAACCCACGAAAGTCACTATCGTCCACTCCTGCTCAGCGTCATCTGGGGAATGTCGGCTAAGAATGCCATTCAGGGGGAAGCCAAATGTCACTCAAGTATCTGCGTACCTTCACCATCGTGGCGCTGTTTGCCGGTCTTGCGGGGGGTCCGCTGGCCGCCCAAACCGCGTCGGTGCCGGCCCAGAAAGAGCAATGGTTCGCCGGGCCGGGCAAGCCGGTGCCGGGCGTACGGGGTTTTTCCGTCCTGTTTGAGAATGACCAGCTGATTGTCGATCCACCGCAGCCA
>DASZQW010000004.1:0-24472 GCA_035549455.1 Rhizomicrobium sp.
GGCGGCACCTGGTCCGAGTGCATGGCCATTCTCCGTCACGAGGCAGGCCATGCCGTGCAGCACGCCTACCAGTTGCAACACCGCCGGCGCTGGCAGCAGTTGTTCGGCCCGTCTTCGAAACACTACCCGCGCTATTATCGGCCCAATCCGGCCAGCCGGCGTTACGTCCAACATCTTCGGCGCTGGTACGCGCAGAGCCATCCGGACGAGGATTTCGCCGAAACCTTTGCGGTGTGGTTGCGGCCGCGGTCGAACTGGCGGACTCGCTATGCCGGCTGGCCGGCGCTAAAGAAGCTCGAATATGTCGACGAGCTGATGGGCGAGATTGCAGGGGAGCGGCCGCCGGTCACAACACGGGAGCGTGTCGATCCACTGCCTCAGCTCAGCCAAACGCTTGGCGAGCACTACCAGAAAAAGCAGGCGCTCTACGCTTTCAAGCCACCGAAGACGTACGACCGCGACCTCTCCCATCTCTTCTCCGCCGATCCGCGACATCGACGGGCGCAGCCGGCGGCAGCCTTCATCAGGCGGCACCGCGCGGAAGTCAGGCAGATGGTCTCGCGATGGACGGGCGAGAACCAGCTCACGCTCGATGCCGTTCTTGATGATATGATCTTGCGCTGCCGCGAACTCGATCTCCGTGCCCCTGGCTCCGAACGGAAGCTTGTCATCAACTTCACCATCCTGTTGACCGCAAAGACCATGCAAGCGCTGTCCGGTCCGTCGCGGCGCAAATGGATCGCTATATGAGACGCCTGCGCATTCTCGTGCTGATGCATCCGGACTGCGTGCCCCCCGACTCGACCGACGGATACACCGCGCGGGAGATCAACGTATGGAAAACGGAATTCGACGTCGTGAGCACCTTACGCGCGGCTGGCCATGACGTTCGCCCGCTCGGCGTGCAGGAGGAAATCAGGCCGGTTCGCGACGAGATCGAAGGTTTCAAGCCGCATGTGGTCTACACGTTGCTGGAGGAGTTCCACTATGCGACCGCCTATGACCAGCACATCGCGAGCTATCTCGAGCTGATGAAAATCCCGTATACCGGGTGTAACCCGCGCGGCCTGATCTTGGCGCGCGGCAAGGATCTGTCCAAAACCTTGGTGCACCATCGCCGGATCGCGGTACCGGCCTTTGCCGTGTTTCCAAGGCACCGCAAGGTCAGGCGGCCCGCGCGCCTTGCCCTGCCGCTGATCGTCAAGAGCCTGAGCGAGGATGGATCCTTCGGTATCTCGCAAGCATCCATCGTTGATACGGACGACAAGCTCGCCGAGCGCGTCGCCTTCGTTCACGATCGGCTCGGGACCGCCGCCATCGCCGAACAGTACATCGAGGGACGTGAACTTTATGTCGGCGTGCTCGGCAACAACCGGCTGCGCGTTCTGCCCGTGTGGGAATTGAAATTCGGTAGCTTGGGCGGTCAGGGGGCGCGGCAGATCGCCACCGAAAAAGCCAAACACGATCCCGAATATCAGGAACGCGTCGGAATCGTGGACGGGCCGGCCAAAGACCTCACGCCGGAGCAATGCGCCCACATTCAGCGAACAGCGAAACGCATTTACCGAACACTGGGGCTCGATGGATATGCGCGCATCGACTTTCGCCTTACTGCCGCGGGTACTCCATATTTCATTGAAGCCAATCCCAACCCCGAAATAGCGAAAAGCCAGGAGTTCGCTACAGCGGCTCAGTATGACGGGCTTGATTACACAACCCTGCTGCATCGCATCCTGACACTCGGAATAAGCCGGGCAAAGTCAGGCGCATCTGTCGGCTGAACACGAAGCGGGTATGCGCGGCCACCCGGGTTGAGCCAAAATTGTCCTCCCGCTGGCTGAGTGTCATTCCGATCCGACTGTGACCAGCCCCCACTGAGGGGTCCAGTTGTGATGTTGGTTCAGTGACGGCATTCGCGCCACCTGGTTGGTGAACTGCTGATCTGGCGGCCAGACGGTCGCCCATGGTGCCGGCGGTCGGTATCCCAGCGATGAGCATGCAAACCGTGTGGTGCAGTCGCTTTCCCGAGTCGCGAATGTCCGCTATTGGCGCATAGCGGACATTGGGCTGACCAGGGCGGAATGACCGCTTCTGACCCAAAGCAGACATTCAGATCGCGGCCAATCGCCCTCGCGTCACATTGGCGGATTGACCAATGGGCAAACTCGCAAGGATCACATAATAGCCTAGAACCCAGAAATAAAAGCCTATTCCGAATTTGTATCGACGTTGCCAGTGGCGCTCCCTATGCCGATGCGCCGGGCGGAAAAACTCGCATCGGGGGCCTGTCCCAGGACGGGTCGAGCGGCTATGTGAGCAATCGGATACAGTCCGGCTCTTGCCGGCCCCCTATTATCGGCCGCGCTTGACCGGCGCGCAAATGGGGCGCGTCCGCAGTGATGCAGCGCGCAATGACTTCAAAGGCCCTCCAATTCAGGAAACGGCCTGCAATGGCAGATGCCATAAGTGATGCATGATAATCGGCGGTTACACCTGACCACGCCAATCCTGGAGGAAAAGGGCTTTTCTGCTTCGGTGCTCGATGCATTGTCGGCCCATATCTGCGTGGTCAACAGGGACGGGACCATCATCGCCGTCAATCGTGCGTGGCTGGAATTCGCCCTCAGCAACCCGCCCAGCAGCCGAACCGGGGTCGGTTCGCACTATCTCGAAGTCTGCAACAGCGCCAGGGGCGCAGGCGCGGAGGATGCCGCGAAGTTCGCGGCGGGCATCCTGTCCGTTCTCAGCGGCAAGCGCGATCTCTTTGAGCTGGAGTATCCATGCCATTCTCCCTCGGAAAACCGGTGGTTCCAGGGCGTCGTCACGCCGCTCAAACACCGCTATGGCGGGGCCGTGGTATCGCACCGCACCATCACGCAGCGCAAGTTGCTCGAGTTCGAACTGGTGAAGCTGGCCACCACGGATCCGCTGACAGGGTTGCCAAATCGCCGCTACTTCATGTCGATGGCTCGGCTTGAGGTAGAAAGAAAGAACCGGTTCGGCGTTTCCGCGGCGGTGGTGATGATTGACCTGGATCACTTCAAGATCGTGAACGATTCGTACGGCCATGCCGCCGGCGACGAAGCGCTTCGCACCTTCACGCAGATTTGCAAGCTCCCCATACGCAAGATTGATATCTTTGCCCGCATCGGGGGCGAGGAGTTCGCCATTGTGCTGCCCGGAACAGCTGAAGCGGGCGCCATGAGCGTGGCGGAAAAGCTGCGGCACGCCGTCCGCAATGCCCCGATCACGAGCGGCCCTCTGCATTTCAACATTTCAGCAAGCTTCGGCGTCTCGGAGGTGGCGTTGGGAGACACGGGAATCGCAGACAGCCTGCGTCGCGCCGATCGGGCACTGTTTGCGGCAAAGAAGGCCGGGCGCAACCGTGTGACCGGCTATTCGTCCCTTGCGCCGGCGCGTTCGCGGGTGATCGAGGCCCGGTCGAAAAATACGCCGAAGAGAAAATAGCGGCCGGAACCGACAGCAGGAACGAATGGCAGAGCGCGCTGTTACCAAGGCAGCGGTGCAATTATCGGCACAGGAAAGCGCATTATCCCAGATAATCCGCGATGGGCGCGAACTACCGTTCGCCGCCAAGACATGGGACGGCAAATGGACGTGGGAGATCAACGGCCATGCCGGGCCGCGTGTCGCGCTGTATACTTACATGCTATCGAAGAACAATCCGGTGCGCGCCGACCTGGAAAGCGCCTATCGCGCTTTTGAAGCTGAGAGCCGTCCCTATTTCTGCACCTCATGCCATAATCCGGCCAACCCCGCTGCCGCCAATCCCCTGGTGTTCTTTACCCATCCCAGCCAGGCGCTGACAGCGCGGCACGAAATCGTCAGCATGCTGGAGGCCAACCAGATGCCGCCCAAAGTTGGGATACCTGACCCCGTGGCGCGGCAAAAGTTGATCGACAAGGCCCGCATTTTTGCGGAAACCGGCGACCGTGCGCTGGCTTACGAGCGCCAGCAGGCGCGTTAGCCCGGCGGGATGCAGCCTGCGGTCCATACGGTTACAAACATCCGCTTCTGACGCAAAGCGGCCCGTTCGGCCGCCGAAATTCCGCTGTTTCGCCGGAGACTGTCTTCCGGCCCGGTTGGTCGGGAATGGTTGGTGGGCCCGCCAGGACTCGAACCTGGGACCTAACCGTTATGAGCGGTCAGCTCTAACCAACTGAGCTACAGGCCCTTCCAGCTACGGGGTATAACAGGATTTTCCGCCCCGCCAACGGCCGGGGATACTGCCCTGATTTTGCCGTCCTCGCCCGCCAGCATCCCGCCGGACGGGTCCCGATCTGAAAGAGAAATTCCATGAAAGCCATGATTTTCGCCGCCCTGCTGGCCGTCCTGTCCCCCGCCTTGGCCGCCGCGCCGCGCACCCTGTCAATGTCCGGCCATGGCGAGGTCCAGGCCGCGCCCGACCAGGCCCAGGTCACGGCCGGGGTCACCACCGCCGCCCCGACCGCTGCGGCCGCCTTATCCGCCAACACGGCCCGCATGAAGACCGTGTTCGCCGCGCTGGAAAAGATGGGCGTGCCGGAAAGAAACATCCAGACGGTGAATTTCTCCGTCTCGCCGCAATATACCAATGGCGCCGACAACCTGCCGCCGCGCCTGACCGGCTATCAGGTCAGCAATGACGTGGCGCTGCGGCTGGACGATGTCAGCCGGCTGGGCGCGGCGCTGGATGCGCTGGTCGGCGCGGGCGCCAACCAGATGAACGCCATCAGCTTTTCCATCCGCGACCCCGCCCCCCTGCTGGACAAGGCCCGCGCTGACGCCGTGGCCAATGCCCGCGCCCGCGCCCAGACCTATGCGCGCGCCGCCGGGGTGACGCTGGGCCCGATCCTGTCCATTGCAGAGGGCGGTGGGGACGCGTCCCGTCCCCTGTACAAAGCCGTGATGATGTCGGCCGCCCGCGCGGTTCCCGTGGCGGCGGGCGAGGAAAGCGTCACCGCCGATGTCGCGATGGTGTGGGAAATCCAGTAACCGGGCCACTATGACAGCCATGAGCAATCCTTTTTTCGAAGACTGGACCGCGCCTTTCGGGTCGCCGCCTCTGGACCGCATCGCGCCGGAGCATTTCGTCCCCGCCTATGACCGGGCGCTGGCCGAACACAGCGCCGAGATCGTGGCCATTGCCGAAAATCCGGACCCGCCCGCCTTCGATAATGTGGTGCTGGCGCTGGAGAAATCCGGCCGCCTGCTGACGCGGGTGGATGCTGTGTTCGCCAACCTGGCTTCGTCCGCGACCAACCAGACGCTGCAGGCCATCGAACTGGAAATGGCGCCGCGCCTGTCGGCGCATTGGAGCGCCATTTCCATGCATCCGGTTCTGTTCGCGCGGCTGGACGCGGTGTTCCAGCGGCGCGAAACGCTCGGACTGGACCGCGAAAGCCTGCGGGTGCTGGAACGCTATCATCTCGATTTCGTGCGCGCCGGTGCCCAGCTCAAGGGACCGCGGCGCGAGCGGCTGGCGGCGATTTCCCAATCGCTGGCGGTGCTGGGCACCCGCTTCAGCCAGAATGTGCTGGGCGACGAGGAAGACTGGATCCTGCCGCTCAGCGAAGCGCAGATGGCCGGCGTGCCCGCCGCCATTCGCGATGCCGCAGCCTCCCATGCCGCAGCGTTGAAGGTGGATGCGCCTTTCGCGGTTTCCCTGTCGCGCTCCAGCGTCGAACCCCTGCTGCAATATGCCGACGACCGCGCCTTGCGCGAACAGCTGTTCCGCGCCTGGACGGCGCGCGGCGCCAATCCCAACCCGCGCAACAACAGCGCTTTGATCGCCGAGATGCTGGCCCTGCGCGCCGAGCGCGCCGCCCTGCTGGGCTATGAGAATTTTGCCGCCTTCAAGCTGGCCGACAGCATGGCGGGTACGCCGGGAAAGGCCCGCGCCCTGCTGGAAGAGGTGTGGGAGCCGGCGCGGCTGCGCGCCCTCAAGGAACGCGACGAACTGCAGGCGCTGATCGCGCGCGAGGGCGGCAATTTCCGCCTGGCGCCCTGGGACTGGCGCTATTACGCCGAAAAGCTGCGGCAGGAGAAATATGATTTCGACGAGGCGCAGCTCAAGCCCTATTTCGAGCTGGGCAGCCTGATCGAGGCCGCCTTCTATACGGCGCACAAGCTGTTCGGTGTGCGCTTTCGCGAGCGCCGCGACATGCCGGTCTATCATCCCGATATGCGCGTGTGGGAGGTGACGAGGGAGGGCGTGGTAATCGGACTGTTCCTGGGCGATTATTTCGCCCGTCCCGGCAAGCAAAGCGGGGCCTGGATGTCCAGCTTCCGCGACCAGGAGCGTGTCAATGGCGCCACGCCCGGCGAAAACATCATCCCCATCATCGTCAACAACTGCAATTTCAGCAAAAGCGATCCCTGCCTGCTGTCCTTCGACGATGCGGTGACCCTGTTCCACGAATTCGGCCACGCCCTGCACGGCCTACTCAGTCAGGTGCGTTTCCCGCGTTTGTCGGGAACCAATGTGGCGCGCGACTTTGTGGAACTGCCGTCGCAACTGTTCGAGCACTGGCTGGAAGAGCCCGAGGTGCTGACCCGCTTCGCCCGCCATCACCAGACCGGCGAACCCATTCCCGGACCCCTGCTCGACAGACTGCTGGCGGCGCAGAAATACGGCCAAGGCTTCGCCACGGTGGAATTCCTCGCCTCGGCGCTGATCGACATGGACTTCCACACCCTGCAGCCCGGCGCCGATCCGCTGGAAGCGCAGGCCGCAACCCTCAAGCGTATCGGCATGCCGGGCGAGATCGCGCCGCGCCATGCCGCGCCGCATTTCACCCATGTCTTTTCGGGCGACGGCTATTCGGCGGGCTATTACGCCTATCTATGGTCGGAAGTTCTGGACGCCGACGGCTTCAAGGCGTTCAAGGAGGCAGGGGACCCCTTCGATCCGGCCACGGCGCACCGTCTGTACAAGTATGTCTATTCCTCGGGCGGCACGCGCGACTTTGCCACCGCCTATCGCGCCTTTCGCGGCCGCGACCCCGATATCAATGCGCTTCTGCAAGGCCGCGGACTGACGGGGAAGGAAGCCGCGTAAAGCGCCGCTTTATTCCTGGGCGACCTGGCGGGCGGGGCCGCCCGGCTCCAGCGCCCGGTCCACGACATGGATGATGCCGTTGCGGTCATGCACGTCATAGATGGCGATGTCGGCGGTGTTGCCCTTCTCGTCCATCACCACGATGTTGGTGGGACCGTTCATCCGCGCGATCAGCACCCCGCCTTCGGCGGTGCGCAGACGGGCTTCGCCGGCCGCCTCGCTGATGACGCGCAGCAGCGCCTGGCTGTCATATTTGCCCGGCACGATCAGATAGCTCATCCGGCGCGCCAGGCTGGCTTTCGACTGGCTGCCGGCCGCCGCGAAGGCCGCGTTGGTCGGCGCGAAGACGGTGAACTGGCCGTTGCTTTCCAAGGCGCTGGCGACGCCGGACGCCCTCAAGGACGCCACCAAGGTGGAGTGCATGGGGGACGAGGCGATATTTTCCATGATGTCGCGGTCGGGCAGCATGGCCTGGCCGCCGATCATCGGATTCATCAAAAAGGGCGAAACCTCGACCGCCGGCCTGGGATCGCTGGTGGCAACCGCGCCCAATGCCCCGCCGATCACCATGGCGATACCGGCGGAAAATCCTGCAACTGCGGCGCGTTTCATGGAACCTTATCCCGGCGGAAACCCTGTGAGCCAGGGCAATAACGCGGGGCGGTTGGCTTCGTTCCGGTTCTGTTAATCCTGCCCGGTTTCCAGCGCCTCGCGTTCCATCTCCAGCGCCAGCCAGCGTTCCTCGTCGGCGTGTTTGGCGGCGCGGACATCCGCCAGTTCCGCCGACAGCGCCGCGAAACGCTTGGGATCGCGGGCGAAAAGCGCCGGGTCGGCCAGGCCCTGTTCCAGCCGGGAGATGGCGATGTCGGCACCGGCTATTTTTTCGGGCAGCGCCTTCAGGGCATGGACATCGGCGAACTTCATCTTGGGCACGCCGGTGCGGGGGCGTTTTTCCATGCGGCCTTTGTCGGCCTTGGGCCGCCGCACCTCGGGCCGCACCGGCGCCGCGGCACCGCGCTGGACCAGCATGTCGGCATAGCCGCCGGCATATTCGGTAAAGCGGCCATCGCCTTCGGCCAGCACGATCGAGGTCGCCACCCGGTCCAGGAAGTCGCGGTCATGGCTGACCAGCAGTACGGTGCCGGGATAGTCGGCGATGACTTCTTCCAGAAGATCGAGCGTTTCCAGGTCCAGGTCGTTGGTCGGTTCGTCCAGCACCAGGAAGTTGGACGGGGTGGCAAACAGCTTGGCCAGCAGCAGCCGCGCCCGCTCGCCGCCCGACAGAACCTTGACCGGGGTGCGCGCCTGCTGCGGGGTGAACAGGAAGTCCTGCAGGTAGTTCATCACATGGCGCGGCTTGCCCGCCACCATCACCGTGTCGCCCGACCCGTCGGTGACGGCAGCGGCCAGCGATTGGTCGGGATGCAGACGGGAGCGGTTCTGGTCCAGTTCCGCCATCAGCAGGCCCTGACCCAGCTTGACGTTGCCCTTTTGGGGCGTGAGCTTGCCGGTCAGGAGTTTCAGCAAGGTGGTCTTGCCCGCGCCGTTCGGCCCCACCAAGGCGATGCGGTCGCCGCGATGGACGCGCATGGTGAAGTCCCGCACGATGGCGCGCTCGCCATAGGCAAAGGCCAGGCCCTTGGCGTCGATCACCTTGGTGCCGCTGCCCGCCCCCTCGGCGGCTTCCATCTTGACGTTGCCCAGGCTCTTGATCTGGTCGCGGCGCTCGGTACGCAGGCCACGCAGTCTTTCCAGCCGCCCGACATTGCGCTTGCGCCGTCCCGACACGCCATAGCGCACCCAGTCCTCCTCGGCGGCGATGCGGCGCTCCAGCTTGTGGCGCTCACTCTCTTCCTTTTCCAGCATCTCGTCGCGCCAGGCTTCAAAGGCCGCGAAGCCGCGCTCCAGCCGGTGCGTGCGGCCGCGGTCCAGCCACACGGTCACGCGCGACAGATTTTCCAGGAAGCGGCGGTCATGGCTGATCAGCACCAGCGCGCCGCGCGAGGCTTTCAACTCGCCTTCCAGCCATTCGATGGCGGTGACGTCGAGATGGTTGGTGGGTTCGTCCAGCAGCAATATGTCCGGGCGCGGCGCCAGGGCGCGGGCCAGCGCGGCGCGGCGGGCCTCGCCGCCGGAGAGCGTGGCGGGATTCTCCGTGCCGTCCAGCCCCAGATTGCCCAGCAGGTAATAGGAACGGTTGGGGTCATCATGCAGGTCCAGCCCGGCTTCGACATAGTCCCGCGTGGTGGCGAAGCCCGACATGTCAGGTTCCTGCGCCAGGTAGCGCACAATGGCGCCGGGCTGGACGAAGACGGTGCCGCCATCGGCCTCGGACAGCCCGGCGGCGATCTTCATCAGGGTGGACTTGCCCGAGCCGTTGCGCCCCACCAGGCAGATGCGGGTGCCCATCTCGACGCTGAGTTCGGCGCCGTCCAGCAGCTTCTGGCCGCCAAAGGCGACAGCGATGTCTTTGAGGTGCAGGACGGGGGCCATGGTGTCCGTATAAAAGTAAAAGGCCCCGGCGCAAACCGGGGCCCGTTTGATTGGCTTGCGGCGCTACGAGAAGGAATAGGCTGTCTTGATCTGGGTGAAGAAGTCCACCGCCGCGAAACCCTGCTCGCGCGCGCCATAGGACGAGCCGCGGCTGCCGCCGAACGGCACATGATAGTCCACGCCCGCGGTCGGCAGATTGACCATCACCATGCCCGCTTTGACATTGCGCTGGAAGTGGCGCGCATATTTCAGGCTGGTGGTGACGATGCCGGCGGACAGGCCGAAGTTGCCCGCGTTGCAAAGCGCCAGCGCCTCTTCATAGGTCTTGAACTTCACCACCGACACCACGGGGCCGAACACTTCTTCCTGGTTGATGGTATCGGACGGTTTGGTGTCCACGATCAGCGTCGGCGACATGTAATAGCCCTGGTTCGACATCTTGAGCGGATCGGTGCCGCCCGCCAGCAGGCGGCCGCCTTGCTTCAACGCGATATCGACATACTTCAGGTTGCCGGCGAGCTGGACGTCGGTGACCGCCGGGCCCATCTGGGTGGTGGGATCAAGCGCATCGCCCACCTTCAGCGCCTTGGCGCGTTCGGCAACGGCGGCGATGAACTTGTCATAGATGCCTTCCTGCACGAAGACGCGGCTGGAGGCGGTGCAGCGCTGGCCGGTGGCGAAATAGCCGCCGTCCACCGCAATCTGCACGGCGCGGTCGAATTCCGCATCGTCCATCACCACCAGCGGGTTCTTGCCGCCCATTTCCATCTGCACGCGTGCCTGGCGCGACACGGCGGCCAGCGCCACCTTGGCGCCGACGGTCTGGCTGCCCGTGAAGGAGATGCCGTTGACGTCCGGATGCTTGGACAGCGCGTCGCCGACAATGCCGCGGCCCAGGATCATGTTGACCACGCCGGCCGGCGCGCCGGCTTCATGCAGGATCGACACCAGCGCATGCGCGGTGGCGGGGGTGGGGTTGGCGGGCTTGAGGACGACGGTGTTGCCGAAGGCCAGAGCGGGCGCCATCTTCCAGGCCGGAATGGCGATGGGGAAGTTCCACGGCGTGATCATGCCATAGACGCCGACCGCCTCGCGGTAGGTCTGGATCTCCACGCCGGGGCGCACCGAATCCATGTTCCGGCCGTGGCGGCGCAGCGCCTCGCCGGCAAAATATTTGAAGATGCGGCCGGCGCGCACCGTCTCGCCCGTCGCTTCGGCAAGGGTCTTGCCTTCCTCGCGCGCCAGAAGCTTGCCGATGACGTCCTTGCGCTCGATGATCAGGTTGCCGGCCTTGTCCAGAATGTCGGAACGGACTTCCGGGGTGGCGCCCGACCAGCCCGCAAAGGCGGCGCGGGCGGCTTCAACGGCCTTGTTCACATCTTCCGGCGAGCCGTCAGGGAATTTGGCGATGACCTCGCCGGTGTTGGAGGGATTGATGCTTTCCAGCGCGCCGGGGGCGGAAATCTGCTTGCCGCCGATGAAATGAGTCAGGGTCTCGGTCATCGAGTCCTCCAATAAAACGGGAAATACCGGCTGTGTTTAGGGGTTTGTTGCCCCCAATCCAACCCTGAAAGGGCCCCAAACGCGATAGGACGGCTAGGCGCGCAGAAGCCCGCGTTTAACAAGGTTTTTCATCAGGTCGGCGATGCCGAAATTCCATGGCGGCGCCGCCTTGCAGGTGGTGACCCGGTTTTCCAATACACCAAGTTTGGGTGTGGAAACCCGCACCACATCGCCTTGCTTGTGGGTGAAGCCCAAACCGGGCTGGTCGCGGTCCTGGGTGGGGGCGAAAAGCGTGCCGCAGAACAGCACAAAACCATCGGGATACTGGTGTTCGCTGATGGTCTGCTTCACCAGTTCCAGCGGGTCGCGGCTGATCTCGGCCATGCTGGACTTGCCTTCCAGCCGGTAATTGTCGGCGCCGATGATCTCCAGTTCCACCACGGCGTTGCGCACATCGTCGATGGTGAAACCGGCATCGAACATGCGGATGAAGGGACCCAGCGCCGAGGCGGCATTGTTGTCCTTGGCCTTGCCCAGAAGCAGCGCGCTGCGCCCTTCATAGTCGCGCAGGTTGACGTCATTGCCCAGGGTCGCGCCCACCGCCTTGCCGGCGCGGTCCACCACCACCACCACTTCCGGCTCGGGATTGTTCCAGCTGGACTGGGTGCGGATGCCGACATAATCGCCCCAGCCGACCGAGGACATGGGCGGGGCCTTGGTGAAGACCTCGGCGTCGGGGCCGATCGCCACTTCCAGATATTGCGACCACAATTTGCCGGCGATAAGCGCCTCTTTCAGCGCCAAGGCCTGCGGCGAACCCGGCACCACCTTTCTGATATCGGTGCCGATCTTGGCGGCGAGTTCCTCGCGGATCGCCTGGGCACGGCCGGGCACACCCTGGGCGCGTTCCTCGATCACCCGCTCCATCGCGGACACCGCAAAGGTCACGCCGCAGGCCTTGACGCATTGCAGGTCCACCGGCGCCAGCAGCCTGGCGTTGCCCTTCTTGCCTGACCAGGCGGTGGTCAGGCCCAGATCATCGATGTCGCCCAAATCGCGGCCAAGTTCCGTACCGTCCGGCGCGCCGCTCCAGTCTTCCAGCAGCGCCGCCACGGTGGGTTGGGTCGCGGAGACATCGAACACCCGCCCCTGCTTCACCACTACGGGGGTGGGGCCTTCGCCCATATCCATGCGGCCCACCAGCACGGCGTCGCGCCAGTCGGTGGGAAGCGGGAAGGCTTTGCTGTCAGACATGGCAGCTCTTTCGGGGCGGGAAAATCGCGGGCACTTTAGTCATGATGCCGGGCGAAACAAGGCGGCGATCCGGGCCGCCGCGCCGCATTTGGCGGCGGGTTTCGCATTTGACGGTTCCCGGCCCACCGCCCCTGCGACAGCGATGCGCACGCGCAGGGAAAGTATTGCGATGCAACATGGGGCTTTTGCCGTTATAACCCGCCCGCAACGACAGGAATAATGACAATGACCGTATATCCGGGACGCTTCGCAGGCCGCACCGCCGTCATCACTGGCGGCGCCAGCGGTCTGGGCGCGGCCGCCGCCCGGCGCATCGCAGCAGAAGGCGGCAAGGTCTGCCTTTGGGATCTCAACGCCGCCGCCCTCGCCGCCGCCAAGACCGAGCTGGGTGCCGCCCACACCATCGCGCTGGACATCAGCGACGCCAAGGCCGTGGAAGCCGGCGCCGCCGAGGCCAAAAAGGTGCTGGGCAAGATCGACATACTGGTCAACAGCGCCGGCATCACAGGCGCCACCCACACCGTCATCGGCTATCCCATCGACAGCTGGCTGAAGGTGTTCGACGTCAATGTGAACGGGCTGTTCTATTGCTGCCGCGCCATCGCCGCCCTGATGGTCGAGGCCGGCTATGGCCGCATCGTCAACGTCGCCTCGGTGGCCGGCAAGGAAGGCAATCCCAATGCCAGTTCCTATTCGGCGTCCAAGGCCGCGGTGCTGGGCTTCACCAAGTCGCTGGGCAAGGAACTGGCCACCAAGGGCGTGATCGTCAATGCCGTGACCCCGGCCACCTTCGAAAGTCCCATCCTGGCGCAATTGCCGCAGAGCCACATCGATTACATGCGCTCCAAAATCCCCATGGAGCGCTTCGGCACGGCTGAGGAAAACGCCGCCGCCGTCTGCTGGCTGGCGAGCGAGGAATGTTCCTTCACCACCGCCAGCACGCTGGATACCAGCGGTGGCCGCACCACCTATTAAAGGCGCACAAGAACAGCCATGCACGTTATCATCGGCGCATGGCTGACCGCTTCATTCCCGCGGGCGCGCCCATCCATCGCCAGGTCCTGAGCCGGATGGAAGCCGCGCTGGCGGCGCGGCGCAATGTGCTGGAGATCATCCCGGCCTTGGCCTATCGCCAGCCCATCATGTCGGGCGAGATGCTGATGCGCTGGCACATGCTGGCCGATCCGGGCGGCGACCCGGCCTCAAAATGCGTTTTCCCAGTCAACGGAGGTTAAAGGTTGGGGAGCGGGCCGGGCAATTGGGGTGCCGCGCGAGATTACAAATCGACAATCTTTCGCGGCGCGCGGACCACGCATGAATTGGGCCCTGGCCCGCGCAGCCGTTGTGCCTTCACGCCGGTGCGAATGCGTCGCGTAGTTGGCGTCTTGCGCGTGCCAATGCGTCGAAGTCGCAGAGCTATCGAACAAACTGATTTTGCAAATCAGATTTGATCAAGATCAATCCTGCACCATTACATTTTCTAAACATCGCGCGCGCGGCCTCTTGCCCTGTCGCTTGCGGCCATTGCGTTCGATATACGTTTGCCTGCATGCGCGTTGTTGCATGCAGGTTGTGCGCTGGCGCGTGGCTTTTGGAAGGTATTCTTGCGCATGATCCCGAACGTTCCGCGACTGGCCCTGATGTTTTCCGCCATGTTTCTTGCGATGGCTGGTTCCAGCCGCGCCGCTGACTTCGATCTTGGTCCGTACAAGGGCAAGGTTGTCTATCTGGATTTCTGGGCGTCGTGGTGTACGCCATGCCATCTGTCATTTCCCTGGATGAACGATATTCAGCAGCAATACGGTTCAGCCGGGCTGGTTGTTATTGCCGTTGACGTGGACCGTGATCGTGCCGCGGCAGATGAGTTTCTCGCCGCCAATCGCGGAGCGCTTCAGATTGTCTACGATCCCAAGGGCGCCATCGCCGGCAAGTACGCCGTCAAGGGCATGCCGACCGCCGTTCTGATCGGCCGGGACGGCAAGGTCCATTCTCTTCATGACGGGTTCATTGTCAGCCAGGAAGAGCGGTATCTGGCGGATGTCGTGGCCCTTCTGCATCAACAATGACATGAGGTGTTGCGTGGTCGCTCATTTTCGCAAGAGCATTTTTATCCTGTCAGGCATTGCTATTGCCGTTGCCTGTGCCGGCTGCAGTGCAATCGGCCCCAAGCCCTGGGAAAAGGACATCATGGCGCGGCCCGAAATGCAGCTTGCGCCCTATGCGCTGCAGGCGGCGGCGGATGATCACATCTATTTCAGCAAGGAAGCGGCCAGCGGCGGACGCGGCTTCGCCGGCGGGGGCTGCGGGTGCAACTGAAAAAATCCAGGTGCGCGCGCGTCTGCCGCACCCTGTCGGCGATTTCCGCCACGCTGCTGGTTGCCGCTGCGTCCGGCTATGACGGCGAAGCCGCAGCCCAGGACTTTTATGGCCTCGATACGAACAACAATGACAATTTCGGGCCGGGCATCGCCTATTCCCAGCTTGATGCCGCGCTGCTGGTCTATCAGGAAGCCGGCGGGCGCGTGCAGGCCATCGAACCCACCGGCAGCCTCACCATCCATGGCGACCGGGGGCAGGTGCTGTCCATCGAGGGGGTGGCTGATGCCGTGTCAGGCGCCACGCCCAATGGCGCCGTCGCCTCCCTCGTGCCGCAGAATTTTGTCACCCCGCTGCGGGCCTCGGGCTCGTCGGCCACGGTGACCAGCGCCTCCGGCGGCAGCACTGTCATCCAGCTTGCGCCCACCCCGGGTCAGATCGCGACTGCGGCCCTGGGCCGGCAGTATACCGTGCCCGCCAACGCGCTTCCCATGGACCGGGGATTCCACGATCACCGCGCCGCGCTGACGCTGGGATGGTCGCAGCCGGTGGCCGGCATCACCGAAATGGGTGTCAGCGGCGGCTTCTCGACCGAGGAAGATTATCAGGCGATCACCGCCTCCGCGCATGTTTCGCAGAATTTCAATGGCGACAACACGACCATAAGCCTTGCCGTGAATGGCGAGTTCGACACCTCGTCGCCCTTTGGCGGCATCCCGACACCGCTGACGGCCATGAGCGGGCAATGGAAATCGCCATCCTCCCGGCAGAAGACACAGCTGGGCCTGGTGCTGGGCGTGACCCAGGTCCTGACCCGGAACTGGCTGACGGCGCTGAATTATTCCTATGACAAGCAGAATGGCTATGAAACCGACCCCTACCGTGTGATCTCGGTCGTCGATCCCACCAGCGGTCTTCCCACCAGCACGCTCTATGAAAGCAGGCCGGGCGAGCGCCAGACCCAGAGCGTCTATTGGGAAAACAAGATCGAGTTCGGGCCCGCCTTGACCGACATCTCGCTGCGCTATTTCAAGGACGACTGGGGCGTGACATCAAAGACGGCGGAAGCGTCCGAACGCCTGAATCTTTCGCACTCCTGGTATATCGAGCCCAATATCCGCTGGTACCAGCAGTCCGCCGCGAATTTCTATCACCCGTATTTGACGGGCGGCCAGGCGCTGCCCGCCTTTGCGTCATCGGACGCACGGCTGGCCAATTTCCATGCCCTGACCTATGGCGCGAAAATCGGCTTCCGGCTGTCGGGACGCTCGGAGATTTATGTTCGCGGCGAATATTATGCGCAGACGGGCACTGACCATCCCGCTGGTGCCATCGGTCAGCTGCAGCAGCAGGATCTGTTCCCCGGAACAAAGGCGGCATTCGCTTTTCTCGGCTACCAGTGGAAATTCCACTAGCGCATGAGCCGTTCCGGGCGGGATTTTCTCCACACCTTCCAGGCCATGGCGACGCCTTGCGAGGTGCGCGTTGAAACCGATGATGCCGCCATGGCCGGACGTGTTGGCCAAAAGGTCGAGGCCGAAGCGCGCCGGATCGAGGAGAAATTCAGCCGTTATCGCACCGACAGCGTCGTTGCACGGATCAATGCCGCACAGCCCTTCGCCGCCGATCCCGAAACCGCTGGTCTATTGCAGTATGCGGCCCAGTGCTTTGACCTCAGCGACGGATTGTTCGACATAACTTCCGGCGTGCTACGTCAGGCCTGGAAATTCGACGGCTCCGACAGGCTGCCTGCGCCCGCGCTGGTTGAATCGCTCCGGGTCAATGTGGGCTGGGAAAAAGTGTCCTGGCAGCCGCCCATGATCTGCCTGCCGCCCGGGATGGAGATCGACCTGGGTGGCGTTGCCAAGGAATACGCCGTGGACCGCGCGCTCGCCCTGGTGCGCGCTGAAACGGGCGCGCCTGCGCTGGTCAATTTCGGCGGAGACCTTGCGGTGTCAGGGCCGCGCAGGGACGCGCAACGCTGGAAGGTCGCGATCGCATCCGTGGAAGCCGATGGCACGATGGCGGGCCTGCTCGAACTTGCCGGGGGGGCACTCGCGACAAGCGGGGACGCGCGCCGATTCCTTTTGAAGGACGGAGTGCGCTACAGCCATATCCTGGACCCGCGTACCGGGTGGCCGGTGCGCAATGCACCCCGTTCTGTGACGGTGGCCGCCGCAACCTGCGTCGAGGCGGGAATGACTGCGACATTGGCGATGCTGCAAGGCAAGCGCGCAGAGCGGTTTTTGAAACGCGAAGGTGTCCGCGCCTGGTGTATCCGATAGCGGCGCTGTGGTTGGTTGTCGATGACCCCGCCTGCCCGTATGTGTTTTGTGCCGCAATCCAACGGATTGATCCGAAAGGGATCGAACGGGTTCGTCTTGTGGACGCCCGATACCCGAGGCGATAAAGCTTGGCGACTTGATTGCCGCCGAAAATCCCGCCGCGACGCTCAAGGATCAGATACCCGGCCCTGACCAGATATTCCCGCGCCTTGCGTACCGTGCCCTTACTGACGCCCAACGTAGGGGCGATGGCGTCGGGGACCATGGCAAAGAGATGATCGGAGGCATGGTGCATCCTCAAATACGCAAGCAGCCACCCCGCAAGCGGGTATTCCCGGCACCGCACAAAATCTGATTGCTGCAACCCGCCAGATTTTAAGCCGGGCAGCATCAGCCGTCCCGATACTTTGAAAGCCCATGCGCTGGCTGCCACCTTCTCGGCCTCGTGCAGCGGCAAGGGTTGGCTGCACACTTCGTTGGCCGCAACTACTCTGATGCGGTTGCCGAAGTTTATCGCCGTAGCAGGCGCCACAACACTTTCCGCCGCAGCCTCGCTGCAACCGAACCCGGACACAGTGCGAAAAGCCTGCCAACCACGGGAAAACGGGCGACTTCTTCAACAGCGTGTTAGCGCGCCGGAACCAGCCGCACGAAATTGCCTTCGTCGGTCATGACATAGACAAAGCCATCCGGTCCGCTCTTGACGGTGCGAACGCGGCCCAGCTTGTGGATGATGACTTCCTGCAGAACGGCGCGGTCGCCGTCCAAGACGATCCGATACAGATCGGTCGCCTTGAGCGAGCCCATGATGATGTCGCCCTTCCAGCCCGGGAAGGCCTTGCCATAGTAGAAATCGATGGAAGACACCGAGGGCGACGGCGCCCAGTTGATGACGGGCTGTTCCACACCCTTCGGTTCCGGGTTGGCCTGGGCGGCGACGTCGTCGTAACGCAGACCCCAGCTGCTGCCAGGCCATCCGTAGTTCAGGCCCGGCTTGATCAGGTTGAGCTCGTCGCCCCCACGCGGGCCGTTTTCGCTCTCCCACACCTCGCCCTTGCGGTTGACCACCAGGCCCAGCGGGGCGCGGTTGCCGTAACTGAACACATAGGGGTTGGCGTCGCCCTTGCCGACGAAAGGGTTGTCGGACGGAACCGAGCCGTCCGCGTTCATCCGCAGAACCTTGCCCCAGGTGCTGGACAGCCGTTGCGGCGGTGTGTTGGGAGCCTGTTCGAGCGAGACGAACTCGAAATTCGGCCAGGAGGTGCCAATGTAAAGATGACGCTGGGCGTCGAACGCCATGCGCAGGGCCGTGGGCGCTTCGATGGAGAAGTCGATGATGTCCCGGCTGTCAACCCAGCGGCCATCGCGAATATGGCCGCGCGTGATGGTCAGGCCGGAGGGATGCTCGGTGCCGGCCGCAGGCGCGTTCTTCACCGGGTGGACCGTATCCAGGTAGATCCAGCCGTTGTGCTTGTAATCTGGGTCGACGATCACGTCGATCAGGTTGCGGCCCTTCTGATCGTGCTTGCCTTCCGCCCCGCCGGTCGGCGCGTCGGCGATGGGGTCGGGCAGCAGCTTACCGTGGTCGATCACCCGCAGCGCGCCGGAACTCTGAGTGACCAGAATTCGCCCGTCAGGCAGGAAGGCGAAGCCGTAGCCTTGCGGGATGTGGGCTACCACCTGAACCCGGAAGTTTTCTACGTCGGTTTTCACCACCCCCTTGGGGATGGCGGTGTCCACCTTGGGCGGCTGATTGGGCGGATTGGTTGGATCGGCGCGCCGCTCGGCCAGGAAGGCGACCAGATCGTTGATCTCGGCGTTGGACAGGGTCGCGCGGTACGAGGGCATGCCGCCGGGCTGACCGTCGCGGATGCTGTGGATGACATTGTCGTCGCCATTGCCGTGCGCGTAGATCGATTGGGTCAGGTCTGGCCCTTCGCCGCCAAGCGCCTTCGGGCCGTGGCAGGCCGCGCAAAGCTTGGCATAGTTGACCGCCCCCGCCTTGGCGTCTCCGACGTGCGCGTCCTGGGCGTGGGACGGGCCCGACGTCCATAGCCCCGACACGAGCAGCGATGTGGCGGCCAGCATTGAACCCAACTTGCGCATACGCCCCCCTTGCCTTCTTTCCGATGCGGACGTCAACCAGGCCGCAAGGCCCGAAGACGCAGCTCCATTGAGCCGTTGGTGTCGATATTGTTTGAACTCAGACTGTTCTGTCGGAACCCCTCCGCTGTTAAGGCGCGATGGGTCAACGCTCGGCCTCAAACAGGAAGTCACTGGGTTCTGGAACGTCCTTCAGGTCCTTGTCGGTGGGCGAAAGCTTGCCGGTGTTTCGGTCAACCGACAGGACGGTCACCGCACCCGACAACTGGTTGGCCACAAGCAGACGGGTCCCGGTCGGGTCCAGGATGATGGTGCGCGGCGCGATTCCGCCGGACGAGACCTGCTGCACTGGCCGCAGTTTGCCCGTAGTGGGGTTCACCGCAAACACATTGATGGTTCCGTTCTGCCGCGTGGACTTGAGCGTCTTGTCCACCGCGCGGGCGGAGACATAGACGTACCGGCCCGTCCGATCGGCGATGATCTCCGAGCCGCTCATGGTCGAGCCGGGTGGATTGGGCGCAATCACGGGCAGGGTCTGGATGGCTTTCAGCGTCCCGTGCGCCGCGTCATAGGCGGCCGTGACGATGCCCATGTCGCCGTCCAGGATGTAGACGAACCTGCCGTCGGCGCTGAAAGTCAGGTGGTGAGGCCGCGATCCGCCGCCGGACTGGCCGGGAACCTTGAAGGGCTCGCCGTTCAACACCATCAACCCGGAGACCGGATTCACGCGATAGACGTAGACCCGGCTCAGGCCCAGGTTGCACGCCAGCACGAACCGACTGTCGGGCGAGCGCATAATGCAGTGAACGTGGGTGTCGGTCGGGCTAAGGCCGTTGGCGTCGCGCTGCACAGGCGGTCCGTCGGCGACGCCCGCTTCGGCCAGATTGCTCCGCGGATCGCCGAGCTTGCCGTCCGAAAGAATCGGGAAGGAGACGACGGTCGGCGGGACGCCCGCGCTGCCGAAGTTGGCCACGACCAGCACCTTTCCCGTTTCGGCCACCGCCATCTGCACCGGGCCATAGCCACCTGACGGGACGGTGTTCAGTACGGTGAGCGCCCCGGTTGTCGCATCGCGCGCATAGGCGGTGATGTTGAAGCCCCCGCCCGGTCCATCGCTCTTGGGGCCGTCGTTGGCGGAATAGAGGAAGCGGTGATCGGGCGTCTCGCTGATCCAGGTGGGATTGATGGCTTGCTGTATCAAGCCTTGTGAGACGAATTCCCCGGTCGCCGGCGTGTAGCGGTAGCCGTAGATACCCTTGCCCGTCACGCGGGTGTAGCTGCCGACATAGAGGAAATAGCTCTTGGCCGCCGACGCGGCGTGCGAGGCCGGCGCCAATACGAGCAGAGCCAGGGCGCCGATCACCGCCGATAGGGAGAACAAGGCATTCTTCATGGGACACTTCCTGCCTGTGAGGACGCTATTTGTCGAAAGGTTGGACGGATTGAAATTTGGGGGCTTGATCCTGACTGTCATTCAGTCGCGGCGCGAGGCCGACGCCCGGTCAATCTAGCTTGGGCTGAGTGAGAACGGCAATGGCAAAGAGATGATCGGAGGCATGGTGCATCCTCAAATACGCAAGCAGCCACCCCGCAAGCGGGTATTCCAGGCACCGCACAAAATCTGATTGCTGCAACCCGCCAGATTTGAAGCCGGGTAGAATCAGCCGCCCCGATACTTTGAAAGCCCATGCGCTGGCTGCCACCTCTCGGCCTCGTGGAGCGTCAAGGGTTGGCTGCACACTTCGTTGGCCGCCAAAGCAGCCGCAGTCAATTCCGCCAGTGTGGCGCAATCCTGGGCCTCCAC
This sequence comes from Rhizomicrobium sp., assembly GCA_035549455.1. Classification (GTDB taxonomy): domain Bacteria; phylum Pseudomonadota; class Alphaproteobacteria; order Micropepsales; family Micropepsaceae; genus Rhizomicrobium. Next base: position 20,819 of record DASZQW010000004.1, read on the forward strand.
ACGGGCAATGCGAAAGAGCGCAACGTTGTTGCGCCCATCGCCCTCCCGCATGGTAGCAAGCCCTAAAGTAGATGAAAGTAGAGCCTTGGCCTGGAGGCGTGCGCCAAGCCCCAGTTCGATTCCGGGCGTGACCTCCATAAATGGGGCCTTCGCGCGCGTAAGTGCTGGGGAAAATTCGGCAAGAGCCGCGCAAATAGTCCGATTAATCCTTTTAAATACAATAGCTTAGAAGGTGCAGCCCTCATAAGACCTTCGCGCGCGTGCCTATTGGTCTCGAAACCCCCAGAGTTGAATTGATACCCCATTGAAAAACCTCATGGTTCTCCATGGTCAACCCTTTGAAATATCAAGAGGTTTCTAGGCTGGCTTGGTCGGGCCGGATCTCAACTGGCGGGATCTATTTGGGCCTACTTTAGGTTCAGCCAGGAGGAGCTAGGGCGAACGCGGCCAGCGCCGTGCGCTAGCAAGCCTCGCCCAACCGAGCCGCCCCCTGCCCCCTATACTTAAGTATAGATTATGGCGCCGCGAAGAGCGATATTTCCAGGAAAGATATAAAAAAGTCTACGCTGGATGGGGGATCCAATGCTCTGTAATTCAAACGCTAATGGGGCGACGATTATACAAAATTGTTTGGTCGAGGATCCTAAGTTTGGGCATCCTGCCAACCGCATTCTTGACCGGATTGTGGTATTCCGAATCTTAGTTGGTCTCTCAATGATCTCATATATAATTTTTGGGATCATTACTGGAGTTCGCGTTCCATTCGTCAAGCGGTACTGCGCGTACCTTTATTTTGGCGTCGCGGCGACAGTCCCACTGATTTATTGGACCCGGCCCCAAGCCCGCCGCCACGCCGTAAGCGTTGCCCAGTTCGCCCTATTTACTATCTACCTCCTCGGCAACTGGTCCTACACTTTATACATACGTCTTCATTACGAAGGGTCGATTACGAAGGGGTGGATCTGGTTATTTGTTTGGGCGGTAGAAGTTTACGTCGAAGGGGCTTTATTACGCGGGCATCCTTTCGATCCTTATTATCCTGTCACTGCGCTGCGCGCCTATCTAAAATCACGAGAGCTCCTGATCCACGAACTGGAGAAAACGAAGTCGCAGCTTTTTCGCGTTAATCGCCTCCTAACTCTGAACGCTCTGGCAGACACTATTACGCACGAAATTAGCCAGCCCCTTGCCGCGACTATCGTTAACGCTGAAGCCGCGAAGCGATGGCTGACAGCCGGCAATATTGAAAATACGCAGCAAGCGCTCACCCGCGCCGTCGAGGATGGTCATCGCGCGAGCGCTGTCGTTACAAGTTTCCACCAACTGTTGAAAGAGGGCGAACCTCTGCGCATCCCGGTCAATATTACTGACTTGATCGAACAAGCTCTGGATATCCACAATGCGATAATTCAAGCAAACGGTGTGAAGATACGAATTGCAGATCAGAAATTAGCCCCAACAATAATGTGTGACCCAGTCCAGATAAAGCAGGTATTTTTGAACCTTATTGCCAATGCAATCGACGCTCTGGGTGAATCGGCGCCTAAAAACCGCAAGCTAGTCGTTCGTTACGAGAACACAAAGGATGGCCAAGCAACTATAAGCATCGAGGACAATGGGGTGGGGATTTCAAATCCGGATCAAATCTGGAATCTCTTCTATACAACAAAAGCCACGGGCACGGGGATGGGGCTTTTCATAAGCCGAATGATCGTTGAGGCCCATGGCGGTACACTGACAGCAAGGTCAATATTGGGAAGGACTAAGTTCAATGTCTCATTGCCAATTGGAAACAGCCGACACGAATTTGACGGTGTTCGTGGTGGAAAACGACCAGTCACTGCGGTTGGGAATAGAGAGCTTGCTGAACTCGGTTGGGCATCGCGTTAAGGGTTTTGCTTCGGCGGAAGCATTCCTTGACGCGCGCAATTCGAGCGAGCCTGGATGCTTGGTGCTTGATGTTCGACTTTCTGGAATCAGTGGTCTGCAATTGCAAAAGATGCTTATCACTGCAGGTGACCGAATTCCCACGATTTTCATTTCCGCCAATGGCGATATACCTATGTGCGCGCAGGCGATAAAAGCAGGAGCGCTTGATTTTTTGACCAAGCCGTTCCGCGAGCAGGATATTCTGGAACTTGTTCAGACAGCGTTGAATGGAGAAGTCGCGCGCCAGAAACGCGATTGCGAATTATCAAAGGCTCTCGGCAATTATCGTTTGCTGACGACCCGCGAACGTGAAGTCATGAAAATGGTCGTGTCGGGACAGATCAACAAGAAGATTTCTGGCCAGCTGGGAATCAGTGAAGTGACTGTCAAGATCCATCGCGGCAATGTCATGGAGAAAATGGGTGCTAATTACCTGCCGGAACTGGTTCGATTGTTCGACTTGATCGAACCTCACATTGCATCGGAGACCCCAATATCCAGTCGCGGACACAAGCTAGAAAAGTAGTGGTATCACGATTTTCCATCCTCATTTGGGTGCTGGTTCCAATCTAGCATACTAACGTATGTGTTCTGGCTCTTAGATGGTGAGGGAGTAATCCACTGACCTGCTCCCCGTAATGCCCCCGTTTATGGGGAGAGTCTGTTCTGGTTATGCCCCTGGCTGGGGCGTGCTGCAAACTCTGTCGGCGTGAGCCCGTCCAGGCTCGTGTGCGGTCTGAGTGTGTTGTAGTCGATCCTCCATTCTTCGATGATCCTTCTGGCCTCTGGCAGGCTGGCGAAGAGGTGCTCGTTGAGGCACTCGTCGCGTAGCCGGCCATTGAAGCTCTCGATGAAGCCGTTCTGGGTTGGCTTGCCGGGTGCGATGTAGTGCCATTCCACGCCCCGTTCTTCCTGCCAAGCCAGGATGGCGCGTGAAGTGAACTCGGTGCCGTTGTCGCTGACCACCATGCACGGTGTGCCCCGCATCTCCAGAACCTGATCCAGTTCGCGGGCGACACGGATGCCGGAGAGGGAGTTGTCCACGACCACCGCCACGCATTCCCGGCTGAAGTCATCGACCACCGTCAGCATCCGGAACTTGCGGCCCGAGGCAAGGGTGTCGGAGACGAAGTCCAGCGACCACCGCTGATTGCGCCCCTGCGGGATCGTCATCGGTGCCCGTGTTCCCAGCGCCCGCCTGCGGCCACCACGCTTGCGCACCATCAGCCTTTCCTCGCGATAGAGCCTATACAGCTTCTTCCAGTTCAGCAGGACACCCTCCCGGCGCAACAACAGGTGCAGGCGTCGATAGCCGAACCGCCTGCGTTCCGAAGCCAGTTCCTTCAGTCGCTGCCGCAAAGGCCCGTCATCCGGGCGCGTCGAGGCATAGCGGTAGGTCTTCGGCTCCAGGCCCACCAACCGGCAGGCCCGCCGTTGCGTATAACCCTTCTCTTGGATCGCCCAGCTCACGGCTACTCTCCGCGTCCTGGGCGTTAGAAGTTTTTTCCCAGCATCTCCTTCAGCGTCGCCGCATCCAGCGCCGTCTCCGCCAGCAGCTTCTTCAGCTTGCGGTTCTCCTCTTCCAGCGCCTTCAGCTTGCGCGCGTCCGAGACCTCCATGCCGCCATACTTCGAACGCCACTTGTAAAATGTGGCATCGCTGATCCCGTATTTGCGGCAAAGCTCCTTCGCTCCAAGCCCCGCCTGGTGCTGCTTCAATATCCCG
>DASZQW010000005.1:0-21040 GCA_035549455.1 Rhizomicrobium sp.
CCATTGTTCATCGTTCAGCCAAAACAGGTTATTCCGCATCCCAATGCCTCCGAATCACGAAGCAACGGAATCACCAACCGATTCATCCGACAATGACTTTATTGAGTTTTGGCCCTAGTTGCTCGATTGGGCAGCTAATGCATTTTTAAATTGCGAAACGAAATCTGCATTTGCCGCCGATCTAATTTTGGCATTGTGATTGCGATTATATGTCAAGAGTCGGGTCGAAGTTTTGCAGTGCTTAATCACATCGGCCGCTTTTTGGCCATGAGCAATTATGAGTCGTGGGCTTAACGCGAGAGCGAGCGGCAGAACCCAGTTCATTGCGGCGATTCTCTCGCGCGTTTTGTTTGGAAACACGTGATTAGAGCTGTTGCCCTCTACCCGATAGGGGTTGGCATTTGCGTAGGCAATTTCTGCTAGATTTACGCCTTCGTCTTTGAGAATGGGTCCGATTTCTTTGCTAGCTAGCCAATTCGGAAAAGCAATCATCTGAGCCTGCATGGCTGCAGCATAAGCACCTCTATTGGAATCTGAGACAAAATCATGCAGCGCTGGCATCATTTTTGAGTCTTCTGGAGAGCGGGTGTTGGACGATCCGTTTCCAGGATTTATACCGAGTACCAAAATCCTGCGGATTTCGTAAGCCTCTCCTACGAAACCAATTTGTGGAATGCGGTCATCTTTTGCAATCAGATCGCTTCTGCCTTGGGGTAGATCGGTGTCGGGGGTTTCAAACAGTGATCCGCGACCGGCATCAATAAGTGATTTTGCGACTTCGTAAGCTACCTCTTGAAATGGTGTCAGAGGCATGAGTCACGCCGCCTTACGCTTCGGCAGCTTTCTGATCTCCGGGCCTTTTTCATTTTCCGCCAGACGCAGTTCGTACAGCTTCTGCAAATTCAACCAGAACTCCGCGCTCATCCCGAACCAGTGGCCCAGGCGCAGCGCCGTATCCGCCGTCACCGCGCGCTCGCCGTTGATGATGCCGGTGATGCGGTTTGTGGGAATGGCGAGCTGGCGCGCCAGTTCCGCCGCGCTCATGCCCAGTTCGGATAGCGCCTCGGCCAGATGCTCGCCGGGATGGATGGGGGTACGCGCCATGTTACACCTCAATGATAATCCACCATTTCAACGTCACTCGGACCCGCCGCGCCGTTGGTCCAGCGAAAGCAGATACGCCACTGGTCGTTGATGCGAACGCTCCATTGGCCCCTGCGGTCGCCTTTCAGCTTTTCCAGTCTGTGGCCGGGGAAATTCGCGATGTCCGCCAGGCTCGCCGCAACCTCCATCCGGTCCAGCACCAGTTCGGCGCGCCGCCGGAACGGCTCAAACGCCTTGACCCTTTCTCCCTCGGCAAAGCGCTGCGTCCGCGCATCGGCGTAGCCCAGGATCATGGTTTGAACCTTATCCCGAAATATGCGTTACGTCAAGCATAACGACGCCGGGCGTTAACCACGCCTCTTAACGCCGCGTGATCGTCCGCGCCGCCCGCGCTAACCAAGGCGCATGCGCTTTTCCTTCCGCAGGCCGCCGCGCTGGATCGACACGCTGGACTGGACGCCGGAGCGGCCCTTCGGCTGGGAGCCGCAGGCGCAGGCAAACACCGCCCGGCCCGGCAATGACGATATCGGCTGGAACCAGCCCCGCGCCCAAGCACCGAAACCCGCGCCACAACCGGACGTCGCGCCGGACCCGCCGCCTGCCGCCAATCTCAACCGCGCCCCGTCCTGGCTGGCGCCGCGCCTGGCCATCGGCCTGGCGCAGGGGCTGGGGCTCTTCCTGCTGATTCAGGCGCGCGCCCATGGATTGTGGCCGGGCAGCGACCCTTGGTTATTCGCCGCCTTGTCGCTGGCGGGCCTGTTCGCGCCGCTGCTGGTGCTGGAAGGGCTGGGCGACATCGCCCTGCCCGCGCTGCTGTTGTGGAGCGCGATTGCCGCCGCCATCCTGGCCAGCCTGGGCCTGTATCATCACTGGCGCATCCAGGGCCAGGACCAGGGTTATGCCGGGCTGGCGCTGGCCGCCACCACCGCCGTGATGCTGACCATCGCGCAATGCCTTCTGCGTGCGGGCCTGCGCGACCGAAAGCTGCTGGCCGCCTATCCAACCTATTTCGACACCGCCTGGACGCTGGCGGCGCGGCTTTTCATTTGGGCGGTGGTGACGGGAACCGCCTGGGCGCTGCTGGGATCGGGCAACAGCCTGTTCAACTGGCTGCGGGCGCACGATCCGGGTTTTCGCCCGCATTTCGATCCCGCGCTGCTGATCCTGCCGCTGATGGGCCTGGCGAGTGCGGCGGCTTTCGACATGACCAGCGCCCAGAGCTGGTCGCGCCGCTTTGTGAGGAAAGCGGCACTGGCCTGTTTCACCCTCGCCCTGCCCCTCCTCATCCTCGCCGCCGCCGCCTTGCTGGTGCGGCATCTGCTGGCCCTGCCGGTGTCGCTGGCGATGGCGCTGGGCTGCGCCGCGCTGCTGCTGGCGGCGCTCAACGCCTCCTATCGCGGCGAACCAAACCGAGGTGGTTGGCGCAAGGCCAGCGAATTCATCGCGTCCTTCCTTCTTCCGGCTCTCGTTGCCGTGGCGGCGCTGGCGCTGGCCGCCCGTATCAATGCGCTTGGCTGGACGGCGGTGCGTGTCTATGCCGCCGCCGTGCTGGCGCTGCTGGCGCTTTATGGGCTGGGCGCTGGCGGCGCGGCGCTGATCTCCATCGGCGGCGGACGCTGGATGCAGCGCCTCGAGGTCGTCAATCCGGCGCTGGCGCTGCTGGTGATCGCCGCCTGCCTGGCCTTGTCCTCGCCGCTGGCCGATCCCTTGAAGCTGGCGGTGACGGCGCAGCAGGCCCGCCTGAACAAAGGCGCCGACCCGACCGGCTTCGACTTTGCCTGGCTGCGCCGCGACGGCGGGCGCTTTGGCGCCGCCGCCCTGGCCGACCTGGCCGCCGCGCCCGAACCCGATATCGCCCGCGCCGCCGCCGTCACCTTGTCCGCCGCGCCGGGCAGCGACGCGCCGCCGCCCACCCAGATCGGCGCCAACATCACGGTGCGCACGCCGGGCGCGCGCCTGCCCGACGCCCTGCTGCACCAGGACTGGGCCGCCCTGGGCGAAGGCGTGCCGCCCTGCCTGACCAAACCGGCGCTGGCCTGCGATGCCTGGTTCCTGGATCTGGATCACGACGGCGCCCGCGAGATCCTGCTGGTCTATGGCAATGACACGCGCTGGTGGGCCAGTGTGCTGAAACTGGCGGACGGGGCGTGGCGGCCCGCCGCCAGCTTCGCCTCGCCCCGCTGCCATGGGCTTTTGACCGCCCTGCGCGAGGGCCGCTTTTCTGATGTCGATCCCCTGCCCGGCTGGCGCGACCTTTTGGTGGCGGGCCTGCGGATCACGGCCAAACCGACGCCGCCTGCCGATTTGCCCTGCCCTTCTTCTAATTGACCCCCTCCGGTTTCAGCTTCCGCTTGGCTCCTCCGTCGCCTTCGCACGCTGAAACCACCTCCCCCTCCGGCGCGCTTCGCGCGCGAGGGGGCGGCGGGCCTGTGTTTGTTTTTACAAAGGCGTTTTGAGCGGCTATAGACCCGCGCGATGCCCACCACCGCCCTGATCGATTATGGCTCCGGCAATCTCGCCAGCGCGGCGAAGGCCCTAAGCCGCGCCGCAAATGGAAAATCCGACATCGTCACCACCGCTGATCCACAAGCGGTCAAGGACGCCGAGCGCATTGTGCTGCCGGGCGTGGGCGCCTTTGCCGACTGCATGGCGGGGCTCACCGCCATTCCCGGCATGGTCGAAGCGCTGCGCGAAAAGGTGCTGCGCGACGGCGCGCCCTTTTTGGGCATCTGTGTCGGCATGCAGTTGCTGGCCACGGTGGGGCTGGAGTTCGGCCGCCATGCCGGACTGGGCTGGATCGCCGGCGAAGTGGTCGAGATCGCCCCCTCCCCTTTGAAGAAAGGCGATCCAGCGCTGAAGATTCCCCATATGGGCTGGAACGAGTTGAAGAAGATGCGCAGCCATCCGGTGCTGGAAGGCATTCCCGATGGCGCCCACGCCTACTTCGTGCACAGTTTCCAGCTTGTCCCCGCTTTGCCCGAGGACCTGATCGCCACCACCGATTATGGCGGGCCGCTGACCGCGATGGTGGGCAATGAAAATATTGTCGGCACCCAGTTCCATCCGGAAAAGAGCCAGGCCACCGGCATCAAGCTGCTGGAAAACTTTCTGGCGTGGAAGCCATGATCATCTTTCCCGCCATCGACCTGAAGGACGGCGCCTGCGTCCGCTTGAAAAAGGGCGAGATGGCCGACGCCACCATCTTCAACACTGATCCCGCCGCCCAGGCTCGCGATTTTGCCGCCCAGGGTTTTGAATGGCTGCATTGCGTCGATCTGAATGGCGCCTTTGCCGGCCGCAGCGCCAATGGCGAAGCGATCAAGTCGATCCGCGCCGCGATTGATCTGCCGATCCAGTTGGGCGGCGGTATTCGCGACATGAAGGCCGTCGAAGGTTGGCTGGCCGCCGGCATCACCCGCGTCATCCTGGGCACCGCCGCCCTCACCGATCCACAATTTGTCAAAGACGCCGCCCGCGCCTTTCCCGGCCGGATCGTGGTCGGGGCCGACGCCAAGGGCGGCAGGATCGCCACCCAGGGCTGGGCCGAGACGTCCGACCTGACGCCGGTGGAGCTGGGCAAACGCTTTGAGGATGCCGGCGTCGCCGCCATCCTGTTTACCGACATAGATGGCGACGGCTTGCTGAAGGGCGTGAATGTCACCGCCACTGCGGCGCTGGCCCGCGCCTTGACCATTGCGGTGATCGCGTCGGGCGGCGTCGGCGCCGATGCCGATATCGACGCGCTGCTTGCGGCGGGCGAGCCCAATATCGAGGGCGTGGTGGTGGGCCGGGCGCTGTATGATGGCCGCATCGATGTCGCCGAGGCCCTGCGCAAGACCCGCAAAGTCTAGGTCCGGCTGAGCCGCCGCACGATCTCGTCCAATTGCTCCAGGCTGGAATAGGCGATCTTCACTTCGCCCTTATCCCCCTTTTTGCTCACACTGTGGGTAATGCGGGTCTTCAGGCCCAAGGCGTTGGAAATGCTGGTTTCCAGGCGGGTGATGTTGGGATCGCGCACAGCTTTTCCACCGGGATGCTTCCTGGCATTGGACTTGCGCTCGGCCTGGCGCACCGTCAGATCCCGGGCAATCAGTTCTCGCGCCAGGCTTTCCGGATCGGGGACGCCCAGCAGGGTGCGGGCATGGCTGGCTGTCAGCCGTCCGTCGCGCACCATGTCCTGCACGGCGGCGGGCAGCTTCAGCAGGCGGATGGTGTTGGCGATATGGGGGCGGCTCTTGCCCACTTCCTTGGCCACCTCTTCCTGGGTGCGGCCGAATTTCCCGATCAGTTCCTGATAGGCCGCCGCCTCCTCCATGGCGTTGAGATCGGCGCGCTGGACATTCTCGACAATGGCGATTTCCAGCGCCTCGCGATCCGCCATCTCGCGCACCAGCACCGGAACGTCATGCAGCTTGGCAAGCTGGGCGGCGCGCCAGCGGCGCTCGCCCGCCACGATCTCGTAGCGGTCGCCCCCCAGGGGGCGCACCAGGATGGGCGACAAGACGCCGACTTCGCGGATCGAGGCCGCCAGGCTTTGCAGCGGCTCGTCGTCGAAACTCTTGCGCGGCTGGTACTGGCCCGGCTGCAGGAAGGCGACCGGCAATGTGCGTGTGTCTTTCCTGGCGGCGGCCTCGCCCTTTACGGCGGCGGCTTCGTCGCCGATCAAAGCCGACAGGCCGCGGCCAAGGCCGCGCGGGCGATCTTCCTTGGCCCCGCCGCGCGAGCGGCCATCATTAAAAACAGTCATGCCGCGACCCGCAACCGTTCGCGCTGGATCAGTTCGCCCGCCAGCTTGATGTAAGCCTGGCTGCCGGGACAGCGCAGGTCATAGACCAGCGCCGGTACGCCGTGCGACGGCGCTTCGGAGATGCGCACATTGCGCGGGATCATGGTGGCATAGACCTTGTCGCCCAAGGTCTCGCGCACATCGGCGGCGACCTGGTCGCTCAGCTTGTTGCGCTTGTCGAACATGGTCAGCACGATGCCTTGCATCTCCAGCGTGGGGTTCAGCTTCTCGCGCACCAGCTCGATGGTCTTCAAAAGCTGCGACAGGCCTTCCAGGGCGAAGAACTCGCATTGCAGCGGCACCAGCACCGCATCCGCCGCCGCCATGGCATTCAGCGTCAGCAAGGTGAGGGACGGGGGACAGTCGATCAGGATGTAGGAGAAGTCCCCCACGCCATTTGATCCGTGTGCGGAATATTCCGCCAGCGCGTCCTTCAGGATGAAGTTGCGCCGGGGCAGGTCGGCCAGCTCCAGCTCCGCGCCCGACAGATCGACGGTGGCCGGCACCAGCGACAGGCCGGGAATGCGGGTGGGCACGATGGCCTCGGCCAGCCTGGCTTCGCCCATCAGCACCTCATAGGTGGTCAGCTTGCGGTCCTGGCGGTGCAGGCCCAGCCCGGTGGAGGCGTTGCCCTGGGGGTCGATGTCGATCACCAGGGTCGGCTCGCCGATGGCGGCCAAGGCGGTACCCAGGTTGATGGCGGTGGTGGTCTTACCGACGCCGCCCTTTTGGTTGGCGACGACCAGAATCCGTGGCTTTTTGGTTGGCGACATGACGGGGGTCCAGCTCTCTCACGGCCACTATAGCACCCGAGGGGTCGGTCTGGCTTGGCAGTTGAGAGACCTGCATGTTCCAACATTTGGTGGCGTCGGTCAATTCTGACCCCACATTTTGTCCCTTCAGGAACAAGCAAACACTGTTCGGTCCCACGAAGCTGTGGGCATATTCCAGCAGACGGGGCAGGGGGGCGCAGGCCCGCGCCGTCACCACGTCAAACGCCCGCCGGGGCAAATCCTCCATCCGCGCGTTTTCTATTATGATGGGCACCGCCATCCGCTCCGCCGCGGCTTTGAGGAAGGCGCATTTCTTGGCGGTGGCTTCGTGCAGCGTCACCCGCAGTTCGGGCCGCATCGCCGCCAGCACCAGGCCGGGAAAGCCCGCGCCGGAGCCCAGATCGGCCAAAGTCCGGGCTTGGGGCGCAATAAGGGGAGCAAGCTGGGCGGAATCCCACATGTGACGGCGCCACAGGTCGGGAAGGGTGCTTTTGGCCACCAGATTGTGGCGGGCGTTCCAGTCGGCCAGCATGTCGGCATAGGCCTTCAGCTGAGCCAATGTTTTTCGTGAAACATTGGTCCGGGCGGCGAAGTCCTCAGCCGTAAAGCCGTCAGCAGGCGCGAGCAGCATTTCGGCTTTTCTGCAGGCCCTTCACATGGGCCAGCACCAAGGTCAGGGCCGCCGCTGTGACGCCCTCGATACGGGCGGCCTGGCCCAGGGTAGCGGGCCGGATGCGCTCCAGCTTCTGGCGGACTTCGCTGGAAAGGCCGATCACCGCTGCGTAATTCAGCCCGGCGGGCAGGGCGCGGCCTTCATCGCGGCGGAAAGCCAGTATATCGGCATCCTGCCGGTCCAAATACCCTGCATATTGGGCGTCGATTTCCATCTGTTCGACGATTTCGGCTTCCATGGAACCCAGTTCCGGCCAGATTCGGGCGAGTTCCGGGAACCCAGTGAGAGAAAGCAGGTCAAAGGCGGACCGGCGCACCCCATCCTGGCGGATGATCAGGCCGTGTTTGGCGGCTTCATTGGGGGTCAGGGCCAGGCAGCCCAATGTTTTTCGTGAAACATCGAGTTTTTCCAGCTTATCGGCGAAGATTGCCGCCCGGCCGCTTCCCACAAGGCCCCCAGCCTCCCCCAGCCGGGTGAGGCGCTGGTCGGCATTGTCGGCGCGCAGGGTCAGGCGATACTCCGCCCGGCTGGTGAACATGCGATAGGGCTCCGACACCCCCCTTGTCACCAGATCGTCGATCATCACCCCGATATAGGCCTGGGCCCGGTCCAAGATGACGGGCGCCGCGCCACAGGCCGCGCGGGCGGCGTTCCAGCCCGCCATCAGGCCCTGGGCGGCAGCCTCTTCATAGCCGGTGGTGCCGTTGATCTGGCCGGCCAGGTAAAGACCCGGCACCGCCTTCACCTCCAGCGCGGGCGACAGTTCACGCGGATCGACATAGTCATATTCGATGGCATAGCCGGGGCGCTGGACCGTCGTTTTCTTAAGGCCGGGAATGGTGGCCAGCAGCGCCAGCTGAACATCCTGGGGCAGGGAGGTGGAAATCCCGTTGGGATAGACCAAATCCGTGCTAAGTCCTTCTGGTTCAAGGAAAATCTGGTGCGACTCGCGGTCGGCGAAGCGGCTGACCTTGTCCTCGATGCTGGGGCAATAGCGCGGGCCGGTCGAGCTGATCTGGCCGGAATAGATCGGGGCGCGGTGCAGGTTGGCCCGAATGATGGCATGGGTGGCCAGGGTGGTGCGGGTGATGCCGCAGGCAATCTGCGGCGTGGTGATGGCGCGGGTGAGGAACGAGAAGGGCCGGGGCGGTTCGTCGCCCTGCTGCATCTCCAGCGCCGCCCAGTCGATGGTCCGGCCATCCAGCCGCGGCGGCGTGCCGGTCTTCAGCCGCCCCATCTTCAGCTTCAGGCCATAGAGCGTGTTCGACAGGCCGATGGATGGCGCTTCGACGCCCTCCTCGATTTTCATCCGGCCGGCAGGAATTTTGGTCTCACCGATATGGATCAGGCCGTTGAGAAAGGTGCCGGTGGTCAGCACCACTTTGGCGCAGAAAATCTCCTCGCCCGCCGCCGTCACCACACCGGTGACGATTCCGTCCTTTAAAATCAGGTCTTCCGCGCTGGCGGCACGAATCTCCAGACCGGGAATTTCCGACAGAAGCCTCTGCATCGCGGCGCGATACAGCGCCCGGTCGGCCTGGGCGCGCGGCCCGCGCACCGCCGGACCCTTGCGGCGGTTGAGCAGGCGGAACTGGATTCCCGCCGCATCCGCGACCCGGCCCATCAGCCCGTCCAGCGCATCGATCTCGCGCACCAGATGGCCCTTGCCGACGCCGCCGATGGCGGGATTGCACGACATCTCGCCCAGTGTCTCGATGGCGTGCGTAAGCAGCAGGGTGTGTGCGCCAAAGCGCGCGGAAGCCGCCGCCGCCTCGCAGCCCGCATGCCCGCCGCCAATGACGATCACATCATACGTCATGGGCGGCTGCATACGCGCCGCGCCCCCGATCCACAAGGATCAAGCGCGCTGGCGCAGGCGTTTGCCCCGCCCGATGCTGCAGGCAATGCTGCAGCAAAAGGTGCAGCAAAAATCACCCTGCTTTTCATAATGCAGAGAAATACGCATATCCCGTTCGGGCGACAATTGCCCTTCGCTTACCCTTAGGGCGTTCGTCGCTCGAAATGGCCGTCGCACTACGCTGCCGCTAGCGACGGACCATTTCGTCCGCGTGCCGCGCACCGCTCCTCACTTACCAATGCAGAAATCGCGAAAGACGAAATCCAGCAGCTCCTCGACATCGACCCGCCCGGTGATGCGGCCCACCGCCCGCAGCGCCAGCCGCAGGTCTTCCGCCAGCAGTTCCGGCTGGGTTTGCGGCGCTTCCATCCCGTGCCGCAATGCCGTCAGGGCCTCGTCCAGGGCGTGGCGATGGCGCGCCCGGGAAATCAGCGCTACGCCGCCGCCTTCCAGTTTTTGCTGCACCTTTTGCTGCAGCAATTCCACCAGCCCCGACACCCCTGCGCCGGTCTTCAGCGAAATCGAGATCCCGTCATGGGGGGAGAGGTCGGCCTTGTTCCACACGGTGAGGTCGGGCGGGGGCAGGTCCGGCGGCAATCCGGCGCGCGGATCGGCGGCGGCGGCATCCAGCAGCAGCAGGGTCATGCCGCCCGCCGCATGGGCCAGCGCCCGGCGCACCCCCTCAGCCTCGATGACATCCGCCGTGGCGCGCACACCGGCGGTATCGGCAACCGCGATCAGATAGCCGCCCAGGTTCAGCCGGGCTTCCACCACATCGCGGGTGGTGCCCGGCATGTCCGACACAATGGCGACGTCACGCCCGGCCAGGGCATTGATCAGCGAGGATTTTCCCGCATTGGGCGGCCCCAATATGGTCAGGCGCAGGCCCTCGCGCAGGCTCTCGCCCCGCCCGGCTCTGTCTATATGTCCTTGTATTTCCTCAGCTATTTCAGACCCCGCGCAGCGGGCGGCGGCGAATTCCGCGTCTCCCACCCCGTCGTCCGAAAAGTCGATCGCCGCTTCGGCCCGCCCCAGCGCCGCGATCAGCCGCGCCCGCCAGTCCTCGACCAGCGCCGCCAGCGCCCCGTCATGCTGCCTTAAGGCCTGGCGCAGCTGGGCCGGGGTTTGGGCATCGACCAGATCGGCAACCGCCTCGGCCCGGGTCAGGTCCAGCTTGCCGTTTTCCACCGCCCGGCGGCTGAACTCGCCCGGTTCGGCGGGGCGCGCGCCAGCCTGGGAAAGGGCTGAAAACAGCGCCTCGCGCACGGCGCGGCCGCCATGAATGTGGAATTCCGCCACGTCTTGGCCGGTGAAGCTGGCAGGGGCGGGAAACCACAAGACAAGCGCCCGGTCGATCTGCGCCCCCTGAAAGGTCAGCCGCCGCACCGCCGCCTGCCGTGGCGGGGGCAGGGCGCCGATCAGGGCCGTTACCGCCGCGCCGGCGCCGGGGCCGGACAGTCGCACCACCGCCACCCCGGCCCGGCCCGGCCCGCTGGACAGGGCAAATATCGTATCGGCCAACACGCCCGCCCCTTGGCTATTTGGATTTCTGGCCCATCGCGGCGGCGCTGTCCCACAGCATTTTCTGGAACTTCTGGAACGCCTCCGCCCCGCCAAGCGGCATCCAGGCCTTCATCATGGCCTCCGGATCGCCGGTGTCGAACGCCGTGCGCATCCGGGCCTGCATGTCCTCCAGCATCCGCTTCTGCAGCGGCGCCACATCGGGCAGACCCATGAAGGCGCGGGCCTCCTCGGGCGTCATCTCCATCTCGATATTCACCTTCATGCTCAACCTCACAGCTTGCGGGCTTTCACTCAGGCCCCGTCTCGGGGTAAGTAACCCCGCCCCAAAAACACCACAGAAGCGGGCCGGCGGATAGCCGCGCCCCACCAATGGATTTGAGACCATGACCAACCCGCCCGGCAACGCCGCCAGCCCCTTCATCGAGGCCCACAAGGAGAACCCCGTCCAGTGGCGGGCCTGGGGTGAGGACGCCCTGGCCGAGGCCAAGGCCGCCGACAAGCCCATCCTGATCAGCATCGGCTATCAGGGTTGCCACTGGTGCCATGTGCTGAACCGCGAGGCGTTCAACGACGCCGAGATCGCCGCCCAGATCAACGACAATTTCATTCCCATCCTGATAGACCGCGACGCGCGCCCCGATCTGGACCAGATCTACCAGGCCGCCGCCGCCGCCATGCGCTACCAGGGCGGCTGGCCGCTCAACGTCTTTGTCAACCCCGATGGCGTGCCCTTGTGGGTGGCAGGCTATCATCCGCGCGAGGATCAGGGCCAGACGCCGTCCTTCCGCAAGGTGCTGACCGACGCCGCCAGCCTGTACCAGACCGACAAACCGCGCGTCGCTGAAAATGCCGCGGGCGTGCGCAATTCGCTGGAGCTGCTCTACAACCGCCCGACGGTGCAGGACCAGATCAATCTGGACATTTCGGCGCTGCGCATCGGGCAGAATTTCGACATCTTCTTTGGCGGCCTGCAGGGGCAGATGAAATTCCCCAGCGTGCTGATGCAGCAGGTGTTGTGGAATGCCTATCTGCGCACCGGCATGCCGCAATTCTCGCAGCTCATCTTCACCACCCTGGACAGCATCCTGTTCGGCGGCCTGTACGACCATGTCGGCGGCGGCTTCTTCCGCCACGCCAAAGACGAGCGCTGGCTGGAACCGAGCTTCGAGAAGATGCTGGCGGAGAATGCCCAGCTGATCGAGCTCTGCACCCTGGCCTACCAGTTCAACAAGAACGAGCTGTCGCGCCAGCGCGTGGCGGAAACCATCGCCTGGCTGCTGCGCGAGATGAAGCTGGGCGACGTCTTCGCCATCGCCCAGGCCAGCGGCAACCTGGAAGACGAATTTCGCTATTACACCTGGAGCGAGGCGGAAATCGACGCCAGCCTGGTCGGCACCTTCTCGGCACGCTTCAAGCAGGTCTATGGCGTCAGCCGCGACGGCAACCTGGCGGGCCGCAACCTGCCGCGCCGCCTGGGCAACCCCGCGCCGGCCAACGAAGCCGACGAGGCGCTGCTGGCCAAGCAGCGCGAATTGCTGCTGACCTCGCGCGCCAAGCGCAAGGCGCCCGGGGTGCATGACCATGTCACCACCGAGACCAACGCCATGACCATCACCGCGCTGGCCCGCGCCGGCCAGGTGTTCGCACGCCCCGACTGGGTCCAGGCCGCGACCGCCGCCTTTGACGGCATCGTCAAGGCGCTGGGCGATGGCGACCGGCTGGCGCACGACATGGCGAACGGCGTGAAGGGCGTGGGCGGCTTCGCCGAGGATTACGCCAACATGGCGCGCGCCGCGCTGCAATTGTTGGAAATCACGGGCGACGCCCGCTTCCTGACCCGGGCGCGGGCCTGGACCAAGGTGCTGGACGATTATTTCTGGCACGAACAGCTGGGCGGCTATTGCATGACCGCCAGCGATGCCGAGCCGCTGTTCATCCGCCCGCGTGTGTTGTTCGACAATCCGCGCCCCAGCGCCAACGCCACCATGCTGATCGTCTTGATGCGGCTGGCGCTGCTGACCGGCGAGCTCCATTACAGGGATCGCGGCACCGCCATCATCGCCGCCTTCTCCAATGAAGCCAACCGGCTGCTGAATGCGTCGGGCGGATTCCTGGTGGGCTTTGAATATTTCGCCAATGCGCTGGAGATCGTGGTGATCGGCCACAGGGGCCATGCCCGCACCCACGACCTGCTGCGCGCCGCCTGGGGCCGCGCCTTGCCCAACGCCATGATCGTGCAGATCGAGCCGGGCGCGCCCCTGCCCGAAGGCCATCCGGTCGCCGGCCGCGAGATGACACAGGGACAGCCCACCGCCTATGTCCTGCAGGCGGGGACCTGTTCGGATGGCATCACCGACAGCGCCATCCTGACCCAGATGCTGACCCTTCCAGTGCAGATGCGCCAGCAGCAGCTCGCTTCCTGATGGGGCAGACGGTCGCCATTACCGGCAAGGATGGCGGCTTTGGCGGCTATCTGGCGGCGCCCGAATCCGGCATGGGTCCGGGCGTGGTGGTGATCCAGGAAATCTTCGGCATCAATGACGTGATGCGCCGGCAGGCCGACCGGCTGGCGGCGCTGGGATACTTCGCCCTGGCGCCCGACCTGTTCTGGCGGCTGCAGCCGGGCATCCAACTGACCGACAAGACCGACGCGGAATGGCAAAAGGCCTTCGGCCTGATGAAGCAGTTCAATGCCGATACCGGCGTTGACGACATCCAGGCCGCCATCACCCATCTGCGCGGGTTGACCGGCGTGACCCAGAAGGTCGGCGCGGTGGGCTGGTGCCTGGGCGGGCTCCTGGCCTATCTCACCGCCGCGCGTACCGACAGCGATGCCAGCGTCGGCTACTATGGCGTGAACATCCAGGATCACCTGGCCGAAGCGGCGAACATCAAAAAGCCCCTGATGCTGCACATCGCCGAACAGGACGGCTTTTGCACGCCGGCGGCACGCGAGCAGGTCGTGGCTGGCCTGATGGGCAATCCTTTGGCGACGCTGAATATCTATCCCGGGGTCGATCACGCCTTTGCGCGGCCGGGCGGCAAGAATTTCAATGCCCAGGCCGCCCAGCTTGCCGATGCCCGCACCGACCTGTTCTTCCGGCGGCACCTGGCGTGAAAGCGATCCGCTTCGAGAAGACCGGCGGCAGCGATGTGCTGCAATATGTGGATTATGACCTGCCCGCGCCCGCAAAGGGCCAGGTGCGGGTCCGGCACACCGCCATCGGCGTCAACTTCATCGACACCTATCACCGCACCGGGCTGTATGCGCTGCCGCTGCCGTCAGGTTTGGGATCAGAGGCCGCTGGCATCATTGAAGCGCTGGGCGAGGGCGTCACGCGCTTCAAGATTGGCGAGCGCGTCGGTTATGCCGGCGGCGCCATCGGTGCCTATGCCGAAGCTGCCAATGTCCCCGCCGACAAGCTGGTCACGCTGCCCGCAGGCATCAGTGACGAAATCGCCGCCGCCATACTGCTCAAGGGCATGACCGCGCAATATCTGCTGCGCCGGATTCACCCCGTAAAGGCGGGCGAGACCATTGTGTTCCATGCCGCCGCCGGCGGTGTCGGCCAGATCGGCGTGCAATGGGCCAGACATCTGGGCGCGACCGTGATCGGCACCACCACTTCGCCGTCGAAGGTCGCGCTGTGCAAGGCGAATGGCTGCGATCATGTTCTGAACAGCCATGAAGCCGGTTGGGAAAAGCAGGTGCGCCAGATCACCGGCGGCGTGGGCGTGCCGGTGGTCTATGACTCCATCGGCAAGGACACTTTTCTGGCCGGGCTGGATTGTCTGGCCGTGCGCGGCATCATGGTGACCTATGGCAACGCTTCGGGGCCCGTCGATCCTTTTTCGCCGTCGCTGCTGGCGGCCAAGGGCTCGCTGTTCGTGACCCGCCCGACACTGGGGCATTACACCCGCACCCAGGCCGAGCTTCAGGAAACCGCCGACGACCTGTTTGCGGTGATTGTCTCTGGCGCGGTCAAGATCGCCATCAACCAGCGCTTTGCGCTGAAGGATGCGGGCAAGGCGCAGGACGCGCTGACGTCCAAGCAAACCACCGGCGCGACGATTCTTATTCCCTGACTCCCATCTGTCACAACTCGGGCGCGCAAACCGCGCGCACCTCGTTGCGACATCTTCCCCCTCAAGCGGCTGCGCCGCGAGGGGGAAGAAAGCCGGAGCTTGTCTTTACGTTCCTAGGTGTTCATGCTTTCGAAGAAGTCGGCGTTATTCTTGGCGGACTTCAGCTTGTCGAGCAGGAATTCGATGGCGTCCACCGTTCCCATGGGCGACAGGATGCGGCGCAGGACATAGGTCTTGGCCAGCTGGCCTTTTTCGACCAGCAGCTCGTCCTTGCGGGTGCCCGAGCGCATGATGTCGATGGCCGGGAAGACGCGCTTGTCGGCGACCTTGCGGTCCAGGATGATTTCCGAATTGCCGGTGCCCTTGAACTCTTCAAAGATCACTTCGTCCATGCGGCTGCCGGTGTCGATCAGGGCGGTGGCGATGATGGTGAGGCTGCCGCCTTCCTCGATATTGCGCGCCGCGCCGAAAAAGCGCTTGGGGCGCTGCAGCGCATTGGCGTCCACGCCGCCGGTCAACACCTTGCCCGACGACGGCACCACGGTGTTGTAGGCGCGGCCCAGACGGGTGATCGAGTCCAAAAGGATGATGACATCGCGCTTATGCTCGACCAGGCGCTTGGCTTTCTCGATCACCATTTCGGCCACTTGCACATGGCGCGTCGCCGGTTCGTCGAAGGTGGAGGAGATGACCTCGCCCACCACGGTGCGCTGCATGTCGGTGACTTCTTCCGGGCGTTCGTCGATCAGCAGAACGATCAGAAAGGCTTCGGGATGGTTGGCGGCGATAGCCTTGGCGATATTCTGCAGGATAACGGTCTTGCCGGTGCGCGGCGGCGCCGTGATCAAGGCGCGCTGGCCCATGCCCTGCGGCGCCACGATGTCGATCACCCGGCCGGTCTTGTCCTTGATGGTGGGATCGTCCAGTTCCATCTTCAGCGCCTTGGTCGGATAAAGCGGCGTCAGATTGTCGAAATGGACCTTGTGCTTGATCTGCTCGGGGTCCTCGAAATTGATGGTGGTGACCTTGAGCAAGGCGAAATAGCGCTCGCCTTCCTTGGGGGCGCGGATCGGGCCTTCGGCGGTGTCGCCGGTCCTGAGGCCGAAGCGGCGGATCTGGCTGGGCGAGACATAGATGTCGTCGGGGCCGGGCAGATAGTTGGATTCCGGCGAGCGCAGGAAGCCGAAGCCGTCCTGCAGGATCTCGACCACGCCCTGGCCCATGATCTCGACTTCGCGCTCGGCCAGCTCTTTCAGGATGGCGAACAACATGTCCTGCTTGCGCATGGACGAGGCGTTCTCGATCTCCAGCTCCTCGGCAAAGGTCAGCAGGTCGGCGGGTTTCTTGTTCTTGAGTTCCTGCAGCTTCATCACCTGCAGGCCGTCTTGGAGAGTCATGGGGATACCTGAAAGAAAGTGGGGATTGGTCCCGATAAGGCGGGGGCAGGCGGCCCCGGACGCGATCATCGGAAAAAAGAGGTTGGCTTTGATCCTTGCCCCCCTTCCATTTTCCTTGGGGGAGGCCGCGGCCACCATCGTGCCGCGCGGATCGAGAACGAGGGTGGTTATAGCCCGATTTTGCGGCCATGCAAACGGTCCTGGCGGCCCCGCCCGCAATTATTGTTTCAGCCCGTTAATCGAGTCAGTCGCCAAAGGGCTGGATCTTGACCAGCAGCACGATCAGCACCATCAGCACCGCCGGAACTTCGTTGATGATCCGGTAAAAGCGCGCCGGGCGGATGTTGCGGTCATTCTGGAAGTCGCGCCAGCAGCGCACCAGGAACCCATGCAGCCCGCTCATGATGAGCACCAGCACGAACTTGATCTGCATCCAGGTATCGGCATAGGCGCCGGTCAGCCAGGCCAGGGTCAGGCCCAGCACCCACACCGTGATCATTGCGGGGTTCATGATGACCTTCAGCAGCTTGGTCTCCATGCGCTTGAAGCGCTCGCTGTCGGCGGCGCCCGGCACGGTCTCGGTGTGATAGACGAATAGCCGCGGCAGATAGAGCATGCCCGACATCCAGGCGATCACCGCCATGATGTGGAAGGCCAGGAACCAGGGAATGTAGTTGCCCAGACAGACCTGCAGCGGAGAGTTGGCCAGACATGCGAACATCGCGATCCCCTTTCGGATTAAGTATAGCCGCAGCGTTTGTGGATCGGCGGACAGATTCTGCCCCCGCCATTTTCCAGGCCGCAGGTGACAGTCTTGCCATCCAGGCTGGCGCGCACAAGTCCCGCCAGCCCGGCAATGAAATCGGGATGCACCCCGGCGGTGGCGGCGCGGCGATAGTCCGTCACCCCCGCCTCGACCGCCAGCTTGCGGTATTCGATGTCCAGTTCCACCAGCGTCTCGGAATGTTCGCTGACAAAGGCGATGGGCGCCGCGATGACGCCCCTGCCGTCGGCGCCGGCGCGGCGGATTTCCGCATCCGTTGACGGCCCGATCCATTGCAGCGGCCCGACCCGGCTCTGGTAACAGACCACCGGCTCCAGTTCGGGCATGTCCAGCGCCTTGACGATGGCGGCGGCGGTGCGCTCCACCTGCCATTGATAGGGATCGCCCGAGGCGATGACGCGCCTGGGCAAGCCATGTGCCGACAGCAGCAGGCGATACGCCACATTGCCGGGCGCGCCCTGCAGGGCGGTGCGGATATGGGCGGCGCCGGCGGCGACAAAGCCCGCATCCCAGGGATAGCAGCACACCCGCGAGGTTGGCGCGGCGAGTTTGGCTTTCTTCGCGGCCCGCGCCCAGTCCTTCAGTGACGAGGCCGTGGTGGTGGTGGAATATTGCGGATAAAGCGGCAAAAGCACGATTCTATCGGGGTTAAACGCGCTGACGGCCCTGGCCGCGCCGTCGCTGAAGGGATGCCAGCAGCGCATCGCCACGAACGCCTTGGCCTCTACGCCATCGCCCGACAAAGCGGCTTCCAGCGCATCGGCCTGGGCGCGGGTTTCCCCGAAGATCGGCGACTTGCCGCCGATATGATTGTAAATCTCGCGCGCGATCGGCGCCCGGCGCCTGGCGATGAACCGCGCCAGCGGCAGGCGGATGATGGCGGGCAGGTTGATGATGGCGGGATCGGAGAACAGGTTGCGCAGGAACGGTTCGACCGCTTCGGGCGAATCCGGTCCTCCCAGGTTGAAGAGGACAACGGCAATTTTCATCCGCGCCCACTTCTCATTTTCTGATCCGCTTCAAAAGCTGTTCCACATGCGCAATGGGCGTCTCCGGCAGGATGCCGTGACCCAGGTTGAAGATGTGCGGCTTGCCGGCGGTCGCCGCCAGGATATCGTCCACCGCGCGGTCCAGTGCATCGCCGCCCGCGATCAGGGCTATGGGGTCGAGATTGCCCTGCAGGGCGCAGCCAAGATTTTGCGCCGCCCACGTCATGGGCATCGCGGTGTCCAGGGACACCGCATCGACGCCGGTGGCTTTCACATAATCCCCATAGCCGGGCAAAGTCGCGGCGCGGGGAAAGCCGATGATTTTCGCGCCCGGCACCGCTGCACGCACCGCTTCCACGATCCGGGCGGTCGGACCGATCACCACCTGCTCGAACAGCGGCGCCGGCAAGCCGCTGGCCCAACTGTCGAAGATCTGCACCGCATCGGCCCCGGCCTGAAGCTGGCGGATCAGGTGAAAGGCGACGCAGTCGGCCAGACTGTCCAGAAGTTGTCCAAAGCCCTGTGGATCGCGATAGGCCCACAGCTTGGCGGCTTTCTGCTCATCGCCGCCCGCACCCGCCGCCATGTAGGTCGCCAGAGTCCAGGGCGCACCGGCAAATCCCAGCAAAGTAATGTCATTGCTCAGCCCGGCGCGGGTCAGTCGCAGCGCCTCATAGATCGGTTCGAAATAGGCCGCCCAGGAATCGCGATCCTGGTTGAAAGCGTCTGTCGAGGTCACAGGCGTCAGGCTTGGTCCCTCACCGGCAGTGAACGTTACTTTCTGTCCAAGGGCCTCAGGCACCGTCAGGATGTCACTGAACAGGATCGCAGCGTCGAAGCCGAAGCGCCGGATGGGCTGCAGCGTCACTTCGGCGGCAAACCTGGGGTTCAGCGCCATGCCCCAGAAGGACCCGGCCTTCTCCCGCAAAGCGCGATATTCCGGCAGGTAGCGCCCGGCCTGGCGCATCAGCCAGACCGGCGGGGTCTTCTCGGCGCTTCCCTCCAGCACGCGTACAAGCTTGCGATCACACTTCAAACAAGAATCCTTAGAATCTAAGATGGTGAAGATGATGTTAGGGCTGTGAGCTGTGGATGGCTGTGTGCGCGCAGCGCAGGCTTAAGCCCAAGCGGGCATGGACTCAAGCACTTGGACGCCACCGCGCGGACAGCCGGGACAGTCATGGTATGTTGGCGGTTCAGAATAGGGTCCCCAAACCATACGGGGTTTGCACAGTCCGGCCTTTCCCGGCTAGGAGCGTGTGATTAACATCGGTTTCATGCCCAGTTCCGCCACCATATTTGGGATAGTTCTGTGGATCGCAAATTCCATGTCCATTTGGTCTCGGACTCCACCGGCGAGACCCTGCATGCCATGGCCAATGCCGCGCTGGCCCAGTTCGAGAATGTCGATGTCCTGGTCCATCCCTATGCCCTGGTGCGCAGCGACCACCAGCTGACAAGGGCGCTGGATCATGTCGCCATCAATCCGGGGCTGGTCTTCTTCACCCTCGCCAACCAGGTGCTGCGCGACAAGCTGCTGCTGCGCTGTGCCGAGCTGGGAACCCGCGCCATCGACGTTCTGGAAGGCCCGGTGATGGCGCTGCGCCAGTTCCTGGGCGCGCCGGAGACCCACAAGGTCGGACGCCAGCACCAGGTCGACCAGCGCTATCTGCGGCGTATCGAGGTTCTGAACTTCACCATTGCCCATGACGACGGCCAGTCGCTGGATTCCATCGAGGAGGCGCAGGTGATCCTGACCGGCGCCAGCCGCACCTCCAAGACGCCGACCTGCGTCTATCTCGCCATTCGCGGCATCGCCGCGGCCAATGTGCCGCTGGTGCCGCGCATGCCGCCGCCGCCCCAACTCCTGGCGGCAAAAAAGCCGCTGGTGGTGGGGCTGTGGGTGTCGCCCGACCGGCTGGTGCAGGTGCGGCGCAACCGCCTGACCAGCATGGGCGAGACGCGCGACAGCGATTATATCGAACCCGATGCGGTGCGGGCGGAAGTCGCCCACACTCGCCAGCTGTTCGAAAATCAGGGCTGGCCGCTGATCGATGTGTCACGCCGCTCGATCGAGGAAACCGCGGCGGCGGTGATGAACCTTCTGGCCGAGCGCGGCGAGGCGGTGCCGTGACCCTGATGGGGGCGCCTCTTGTATTGGCGAGTGGCAGCAGGAGCCGCAAGGCGCTGCTGACGGCGGCGGGGGTGGAATTTCTCGCAGACCCCGCCGAGCTGGACGAGGATGCGCTGCTGGCCGCGCTGCGCGGGCAGGGCGGCGATGCCGGGCGCATCGCCTCCGGGCTGGCGGCGCAGAAAGCCGTTTGGGTCTCGCGCCGCCATCCCGGCAAGATCGTGCTGGGCGGCGACAGTGTCATCGCATTCGAGGGCGAGATGCCCGGCAAATGCGCCACCCTGGATCAGGCCAAGGCCCTGCTGGGCCGCCTGAAGGGGTGCGAGCATCTGCTGGTCTCGGCGGCGGCGCTGGCCCGGGACGGCGCCCTGCTATGGACGCATGCCAGCCCCTGCCGCATGGCGATGCGCGATTTCAGCCCGCAATTTCTGGACGATTACCTGACGGCCGAGGGCCCGGCGATTCTTGGCAGCGTCGGCTGCTATCATTATGAGGGGCGCGGGGCGCAGCTTTTCGATAGAGTGGACGGGGATTATTTCTCGGTGCTGGGCCTGCCGCTTCTGCCGGTGCTGGCGGCGCTGAGGCGGGAAGGCGTGCTCAAATCGTGATCAGCGGAAAGGCGAAAATCGCGGGCGTGCTGGGCTGGCCGGTGGGCCATTCCCTGTCGCCGGCGTTGCAGGGTTATTGGCTCCAGGAATATGGCATCGACGGCGCGCTGGTGCCGCTTCAGGCCGCGCCGGAGAATTTCGCCGCCGTGATCGCGGGCGCCCGCAAGGCGGGCTTTGTCGGCGTCAATGTCACGGTGCCCAACAAGGAAGCCGCCTTCGCCATCGCCCACAGCAACGACGCGGCGGCCACCCTGGCGGGCGCCACCAACCTGCTGCTCTTCAAGGGCGGCAGGATCGAAGGCCGCAACACCGATACCTATGGCCTTT
>DASZQW010000006.1:0-54549 GCA_035549455.1 Rhizomicrobium sp.
GCCAAGAAGCGCTTGATTATTTTCAATTGATTTAAGGCCGCCGATTTGCGTATATCACGACAAAAAATGGAAACGACTGTTCAAACCCAAATGAAGGATTGATCATCATGAAGTCCGTGATTGTTGGACGGCTCGCTGCCATATTGTTGCTGACTGGCTCGCTCGCCGCACTGGCGCAATCGTCGTATCCGCAGCAGGCTGCGCAGGCGCCCAACGCCGATGTCGAGGGGTCTGGCCCCATTCCACAACCCCCACAACCCCCCAGGCCTCCGCGGCAGCCGCTGATCGCCAAGCTCCGCCATCTCCTTTATGTCGCTCTTCCCGGTTCGTTGGAGCGCCCGTTCGATCCCCAAGGCGGCGGCATCGTGGTTCTGAACGCTGACCAGAATTATGCTTTTGTGAAGCGCATCCATGTCTGGGACTACGCGGCCAGTCTGGGGCCCGAGCCCATCGGGGGCGTCGCCGCCAATCCGGCCACCAACATGATGTACGTGGCAGCTGCGGGCCGTCTCGGCGCAATTGACCTGGCGACCGACAAGCTGGTCTGGAGCACCACCCTCGGCGGCCATTGCTGCGAACGCCCGTCCGTTACGGCGGATGGCAAGACCATCGTCGTGGGTTCGGAATACCAGGATTATTGGTTAAAGGTCGACGCCAGGACCGGCAAGCTGGAGGCCATCATTCACACGCCGGGCACCAATGGCGCCCACAACATGAATCTCAGCCCCGACGGCAAGCTGGCTTTCCTGTCGGCCATCGGCCCGCAATTGTCGATCGCCGACGTCGCCACCGCCAAGGTCATCCGCACGATCACCTTTCCCGACAATATCCGCGTCCAGGTGCTGAACAAGGATGCCAGCAAGATATACGTCAACCAGGATAATTTCCTGGGCTACATGATCGCCGACACCCATACCGGCAAGATTCTGAAATCGGTGGAAGTCAACAGCGTGAACTGGCGCGCGGCCTGGAACAAGTCTCCACGGGTGCGCCCGCCGCATGGCTGCCCCAGCCACGGCATCGCGTTGACCCAGGATGGCAAGGAAGTCTGGCTGGCGGATGGCATCTTCAACAAGATCCATGTTTTCTCGAACACCGACAATCCCAAGGAAATCGCCACCATCGACACGCCCGACGGCGTTTATTGGTTGACCCCCAGCGTGGACGGCAAGCTGTTCTATGCTTCGTCGGGCGACGTCATCGATGTTGCAACCCACAAGGTCATCGGCACCCAGAAGGATGAATATGGCGACGTTATGGGCAGCGAGAAGGAGCTAGAGTTGGCCTTCTCTGGCGGCCATCTGCAGCGCGCATCGAACCAGTTCGGCAATGAGTTTGGGGATTTTCAGAACGCGGAAAAAATCGGCGTAGGTCTGCACATGCCGGTAATACCCGGCTTCGCGTCGGCGATTGCCACGCCAACCGGCAGCGATCCCAATGATGGGCTGGTCATTGCCGATGCGCAGGCGGCTCGGTGAGGTCCAGGGCGGGCGTTGCCATCTTTTGCAAGAGTTATAGTCAGGCCGCCCGCACTCATCTCTGGGATATCGGCCGCCGGCACCGCAAACTTTCGCGCTGGCGTTGTCCCATCTAGATGGGACAACGCCGATGTAGCACTCTCCATCACGCTGGTACAAAATATCCGTCAGTCCACCTTAGTTCATATTTTTCTCGCTACGAACGGTGAGTGTGAGCAAGTGCCACGTCTGCGGCCTGGCTGACCAGGCCCCGCAGCCGGCGCAGCCGCAGCGACGAGGAGCTGGGTGCGAAGGTCCGCGCCAGTTTCCGTGCCAGCACCGGACCTACGGTGCGCGGCGCGTGTGGCATGACCTGATCGCCGAGGGGGTGTCCTGCGGGCTGCAATAGATTTCGTACAGAGTTCCGACCAGAAGGCGCACGGGCTCGCTCGCCAGCGTGTACCAGATGGTCTGTCCATCCCGGCGGGTGGAAACCACGCCGTCCTTGCGCAGCAAGGCAAGATGCTGGGAAACAGTCGAGTCGCGCACGTCCAGAAAGTTGGCCAGTTCACCTACCGACTGCTCGCCGTCGATCAGGCGGCAAAGGATCATCAGCCGATGCCGGTTGCCCAGCGTCTTCAGCATCGCCTCGGCCGCATGGGCCTGACCGCGCATCTGTCGCAGACGTTTATTCATTATTGCGTATCTATGAGACTACGTATATATTGTCAAGTCTCGGACCCCGGATTTGATCGTTTTCGGGTCCATAAACATTGTGGCAGATCAAGGTGGGATGGCGCGCCCCCATGTAATCTTGTCGAAACAGGAAGCAGGTCATGGCGAATATCGTGGTGCTTGGTGCGGGTCTGGGCGGGACGCTGATGGCCTATGAACTAAAGGCCGAGCTTGGCGCCGGTGATACGCTGACCGTGATCGGCCAGGGCTCGCACTACCACTTCGTGCCTTCAAACCCGTGGGTGGCGGCGGGTTGGCGCGAGCGCGACGAGGTGGAGATCGACATCTCCGCCACCATGGCGCGCAAGGGGATTGCCTATCGATCCGAAGGCGCCGCACGCCTGCATCCCGATGAGAACCGTGTCGAGCTTACCGATGGCAGCAGCCTTCCTTATGATTATCTGGTTTTGGCCACCGGCCCGGAATTGGCTTTTGACGAAATTCCGGGTCTGGGCCCTGATGGCTTCACCCAGTCCATCTGCCACATCGATGACGCCGAAAAGGCTTTTTTGGCACTGGAACAATTCATCGCCAACCCCGGCCCCATTATCGTCGGCGCGGTCCAGGGTGCATCCTGCTTCGGACCCGCCTACGAGTTTGCCTTCATTCTCGACACTGAGCTGCGCAAGCGCCGGATTCGCGACAAGGTCCCGATGACCTTCGTGACCTCGGAGCCCTATATCGGCCATCTGGGTCTTGATGGGGTGGGCGATACCAAGGGACTGCTGGAAAGCCAGATGCGCAACCGGCACGTCAAATTCATGACCAGCGCACGCGTCCAGAAGGTCGAAACCGGCAAGATGACGGTTGAGGAAGTGGGCGAAGACGGCGTGGTGAAGAAGACCAGCGAACTGCCTTTCCGCTACGCCATGATGCTGCCGGCCTTTCGCGGGGTGGCGGCGGTTCGCGGGCTGGAGGGGCTTACCAACCCCCGCGGCTTCATCTTGGTGGACAAGCACCAGCGCAATCCCAAATATCAGAACATCTTCGCCGTTGGCGTAGGTGTGGCGATTCCCCCGGTCGGCCCGACCCCCGTGCCGGTGGGCGTCCCCAAGACAGGCTTCATGATCGAGTCCATGGTAACAGCGACGGCCCAGAATATCGGCGCCTTGCTGCATGGCCGCGTTCCCGAAGCGCAGGGGAGCTGGAATGCCGTTTGCCTGGCGGATTTCGGCGATGGCGGCGTGGCCTTTGTGGCCGAGCCGCAAATTCCGCCGCGCAATCTCAATTGGTCAGCCCAGGGAAAATGGGTGCACTACGCCAAAATCGCGTTCGAGAAGTACTTCATTCGCAAGATCCGCAGGGGCGAGAGCGAGCCCTTTTATGAACGTTGGGTGATGGAAGGTCTTGGCATCCGGCGCCTGACAAAGCCTCGTTAAATAGGAGATGGACATGAATATCGACAAGGCGGTCCTGGCATTTGCGGGACTTGTGGTACTGGCGGGGCTCGTGCTGGCCCAATATTTCAGTCCTTGGTGGCTGCTGTTGAGTGCCTTTGCGGCGCTGAACATGATTCAGGCGGCCTTTACCGGCTTTTGTCCGGCGGCGATCATATTGCGCCGGTTAGGCCTCAAGTCTGGAACGGCTTTTGACCAAAAGCGGCGTTACTAGCCAGGGACAGGTCGAACCTGGCATCCCTCTTGTTTAGGGGCGGCCGTGGTGGGCGACCACCATGCGCCAATCCGCTCTGAGGGGGCAGCTATCTCTTGAGAAGGTTTTCTTCGGTCTCAGGAAGGTTTCCCAGGGACTGACCGCCCTTCATCTCCGTTGCTTCAGCGGACAAGTCGCCCTCGCTGGGCGTGGTGTTCCAATTCTCCCTTTCCGGACGCTCCGGATCAACAATGCCGTTGGGGGCACTCTTGGGTTCCGCTGAGTCCGTCGCCTGAATGACGGGGACACCCTTGGGGAAAATCACTTCGCGAGCAGAATCGGGCAGTTCAATGCCACCCTCGATAAGAGCCATTTTCGTCTGTCGCAGAAGGGCCGAATTGATCTTGTAAGGCGAATAAGTGGCACTGTCGAACCAATAGTAAACGCGCAAATTCACCGTTGCCGGGCCCAACTCCTCCACAAGAACCAGTGGCTCGGGCGCATCAAGAACGGCAGGGTGCGCCTGCAATACCTTCGCGATCAGAGTTTGGGCCTTGGCCGCTGAGGAGTCGTAACCGATGCCGACGGTAAATTCGGCACGGCGGTTCGGGATGCTGCTGTAGTTCTTGATTATGCTTTTGTAGACGGCCGCGTTGGGAATCTGCACCTGGTTGCCGTCGAGCGTAAGCAAGACCGTGCTGCGCACGTTCAGATTCTGGACGACACCGGTCTGGCCGGCGACATCGATCAAGTCGCCGCTATGAAAGGGATTGCGCACGCTCAACAGAATGCTCGCGAGAAAATTCTCAGCAATATCGCGGAGGCCGAAGCCGACGATGAGGCCGATCAGCCCCGTGCCACCAAGCACCGTCAGGGCCAACCGCGTTAAACCTGAAAATTGCAGAAGGAAATATACGCCCAGCAAGAAGACGGGAATGGCGGATACCCTCGCCACCACGGATAATAGAAGCGGAGAATTGAGACGGCTTGCGAATATCGACCGCACGGATAGCGTTACGAGTTTCGCGATAAGCCATGTGATCAGCATGACAAGAAGAGCAAGTGCCGCCAGAGGCCAGGCCCCCACGGCATGCCGATAAAAGGTTTTGAATTCTTCTCCTGCGCTCTGGAAGGTGGAGAGAATATCTGTGCCGGCCTCAATCCGGTTAACGACCGCTACCGTGCCCTGCGTATTTTCGGCGAGAGCCCCAGCCCAACTTCGATGCTCCTGTGTGGCTGTGGTGCCGTCGATAAAGACCACGCCGTCATGCACCGAGACGCGTGTGTTCTCAAACCATCCGGTCGATTTCAGGATGCGTTGAAGGCGGCTTGCAATCCTGGCATCGCTGGCTTCGGGGACAACCGCTACGGTCTGCCGTGGCGTAGCAGGGGCGACATCCTGCGCAACCGCTGGGTTTGCGCAGCAGAGCATGACCAAGACGCATCCCAGCGCATGGCGCTGCAACGCATTCCATCTCCTTTCCGGTATTTGGGCTTTAAGCAATTGGAGTTTTCCTCGAAGCGCGCCGCACCGGGCATGGCAGTCATACGCATTGCTCGGAGTAACCATCCATGCAGGAGACTATGTAACCTGCATATCTCGGCTAGGCGAACGTTCCTGGACACGGGCGCATACGGATCAAATGCCATGGGGAAAGCCGAATGGCGTTGATCTGAATCAACCGTGTCCGGTATCGGACATTGCTGGTGAACAGTTACGCAAGTACATGAAACTGCTGCATATTCCTATCGAGATCGGCTTTTTTTAGCGCCAAGCAGGCGATCAAACTCCCGTTTGGAGATACCATAACATTCACAGGAGCGCCGCTCCAAGCCGCGACGATCGAGAATCGCCACACTGCCGCGCTTATAGATGATGAGACCGGCGCGCTGCAGCGCACCCGCCGCGACCGAGACGCCGGTGCGCTGGACCCCCAGCATCATTGCCAGAAACTCCTGGGTTAGGGGGAAGTCGTCCGACTCCATGCGGTCGCGGGTCATTAATAGCCAGCGGCAGCAACGCTGCTCCAGCGAATGAAATTGGTTGCAGGCCGCCGATTGCGCCACCTGGTTGAAGAAGGCGTGGGTGTAGTGGAGCATCACCGTGCGCATTGATGCGCTGCGTGCCAGCTCTTTCTGGAATAGACCCGCCTTCATGCGAAAGCCTGTGCCCGGCACCTGTATGTAAACGCTTGTAGGCGATCTTTCGTCCTGCAGAACCAGCGGCAACCCCACCAACCCTTCGTTTCCGATCGTGCCGACCTCGGCGGCGTCCCCGTTTGCCATCGTGTTCACCAAGGAACCGACCCCAGTTTCGATGAAGTAGATAAAACCGATAGGCCTGTTCGCCCGGTACAATGATTGGCGGTATTTGAGGGTCGTATATTCAAGGTGCGGGCGAAGCCGTTCAAAGTCTGCCTGCGGCAACAGACCCAGCAGTCGGTTGATGCAAGGCTTGGCGATGCGTTGCGGCGCCGCACCTTTGCCGCCTGACGTAATCACGCTCCCGGTTTTCTGGGCGACTCTGGCAGGCCGGGGGATTTGGTTGATTCGGAAGGTCCGGAGGCAGCGATGGCCCTGTCGGGAGAGAGTGCGTTCAGCCTCTCCAGTTCGCTCGCCAGCAATTCTTCCAGTTGCTTGCGCTGGAACCCGTCCCTGGGAGAGAGTAACATCTCGCGAAACCGGGCGACGTTTGCCGTCGCCAGCCAAAAAGCCTGATCTGCTTGCGCCATATCCAACTCCATTTACATGGGAAGGGAGCGCATAGCCATTTAGGGGGCGATCTGTCTCTCAGCCAGCCCTGAGGGCCGGTGAAATAACGCTGATCCCATTGCTCCAATGAGTCAATTCGGATCGCGTTCCAGTCCGGGTTGGGGAGGGCCTCTCTACCATGGCTAGTCGGCTTGCCATTTCGGAATCTATGTCTGGTACCGGACACAATTGATCAGGATCAACAGGTCGCCCCCCTTTCATCCCATACTCTGATTCGGGCTGCGGGGGCCCCATGGTGAAAGGCGGGGCAAATGGCATCGGAAGATATTCACTACAAGGGATGGCGCATAGACGTGCTGCATCAGGGAGCAGGCTGGAAGGCGTTGATCTATCGCCCCAGTTCGCTCCTGCACGAAGAGACGGTTCCTGCCGGAGCGGATCGCCACGCGGTGATGCAAGCGGCCCAGGCACTTGTCGACCGGTATCTGGCGCCATGATTGTCGAAAAAACCGCAAGTCAACGCCTTCCGGCCCGCAGATCCGTCTTCCAGCGCCTGTGGCACCCGACTGCGTCGACACATCAATGCGAGCAGAAACTGGCAGGGTGCCCGGTCGACGCGCTGCGCCATTCGCTGGCGCGGGAAGCTGATCTTCTCCGCCAGAAGGAGGTGCTGATTCAAGAGCAGGAATTGCTCCGCGAAGAGAGCGATCATCGCCTCCTGAACGGCCTGCAGATAGTCGTCAGCCTGCTTTCGCTCCAGAGCCGGGCCGCTGTCAATCCGGATGTCGCCGCGCAGCTGTCCGTGGCCGCCAGCCGTGTTGCCACCATCGAGCGGGTCCATCGGCGTCTTCATTCCCGTGACGGCACAAAGGCTGTCGCGCTGAAGAAATACCTCGAGGAATTCTGTCACGACTTGTCCAGCATCGGAGCATCTGAAGATAATCCGAAGATTGTGGTGGCGGGAGACGAGATCGAAATACCGACCACCAAGGCCATCCCGCTTGGATTTATCGCCAGCGAACTGATCACAAATGCCATCAAATATGGAAGCGGCCGGATCATTGTCAGGCTGGCGGTTGTCCCCGCAATGGGCTTTGAGCTGTCGGTTTCAAATGACGGACCATCCCTGCCGCAAGGATTCGACCCCGCCCGCAGCAAGGGGCTGGGGATGAAGATCATCCAGTCTCTTGTACAGAAGATCGGGGGTAAATTGCTCTTTGGACCGGGAGAAAACAACGAGGGCGCAAGGTTCGTCGTTGCGTTCTCCTGAGTTGTTCAGGATGGCCGCTTTTGGCGTAAAACGGACGTTGACCGCCTGGGTCGCATGAACACCGCCTGTGTCACGTCATGGCGGATCGTCCGACTGGCTGAACCGCCGAGACGCCTGGAATGCGGGCATTCAGGGACAGAATCGCATTTCAGTCAGCCGAAACAAGTACCGAATGGCGGCGGGTATCAGCGACCAGCGCGGCGACGGCGCATGAGGCGATGCGGGTCTGAACGGAATCGGCGCGGCTGGTGAGGATGATCGGCAGGCGGGCGCCCAGCACAATGGCCGCGGCATCGGCGTGATCGAAGAAGGTGAGCTGCTTGGCCAGGATATTGCCGGCTTCAATATTGGGAACCAGCAGGATGTCGGCTTGGCCCGCCACCGGCGAGACGATGTGCTTGGCGCGGGCCGCCTCCATGCTGACGGCATTGTCGAAGGCCAGTGGTCCGTCCAGGATTCCGCCCAGAATCTGGCCCCGGTCGGCCATCTTGCACAGCGCGGCTGCATCGATTGTTGAGGGAAGTCTTTCATTCACGGTCTCGACCGCGGAGAGGATCGCAACCTTGGGCATGGGGATCCCCAGAATATGCGCCAGGTCGATGGCATTCTGGCAGATGTCGCATTTTTCGGACAAGGTCGGAGCGATATTGATGGCCGCGTCGGTAACCAATAGGGGCCTGGGATAGGACGGCACGTCGAAAATATAGACATGGCTGACCCGGCGTTCGGTGCGAAGCCCGTTTTCAGACAGCATCACTTCATGCATCAGTTCGTCGGTGTGCAGGCTTCCCTTCATCAGCGCCTCCACCTTGCCGTTACGCGCCAGCCTGACGGCTTCGGCCGCCGCCGCATGGCTGTGGGGCGCGGCGATCAGGGCGAATTGGCTGATATCGGCACTGGCCTCCACAGCGGCGGCGCGGATCCGGGCCTCAGGACCGACGAGAACCGGCGTGATCAGGCCAATCCTGGCAGCTTCGACGGCGCCCTGAATGGACAGCGGATCAACCGGATGTACCACGGCGGTGCGGGTTGGCGGCAAGTTTCGGCAGCGCGCGATCAACGCCCTGTGACGGACATGATCATGGATGCGGGTATCTTCGGCGTTCATCGCAGCCATTCCCAGTTGCAGGCCAACGGCAGGTCCATGCCTTGCGCGTCACTTTCCGGCGGCGCTGCACGGGCCTGAAAGATAGGGGCCGAAACAGATTATGACCACCCCGCTCCGCTGCCCGGCGCAACCATCAGATCGGCGTCCCCGGTATAGGTATAGACCAGCGCGAAGGCGAGAACACCGCCCAATACGGCCAGGACGTGGCGCAGTGTCACGCGGCACCGGTCACTTGCGGACCCTGCGTGCCCGCCGACTTTCGTCCCAAGAGGCCCAGCCCAGCACGCCGGCGAACAGCACCAGGGCCGCGACGACCAGAACCAAAAATCCAATTTCGTCCGATGACAGCATTTCAAGCCTCCTCTATCTCAGGCCAGTATCGACCGTAAAAGCCTGTCGCGCCTTGACGCGGCTCAATCCGGGGGGCGGCTCGTCAGGCCGCCAGATCTGCCAGGGTTTCGGCATGCTTGATATGCACCTCGCGGCTGGATGGGAGCGCGATGATGCCGTCGCGCTCGAATTGTGACAGGCTGCGCGAGACGGTCTCAATGGTCAGGCCCAGAAAATCGGCAATGTCCTGGCGGGTCATGGCCAGATTGAAGACGGAATGGATCTCCGACCGCGCCGACCAGTCGAGCAGGAAGGCTGCGACCTTCTCTGCCGCCCCGCGCCGTCCCAGAAGCAGGCAGTGAGTCTGGGCCCGGGCCAAATTCTGCATCGCATTTTCGAAAAGATGGCGCGCGACGGCCTGGTCATTCTGGGCCAGCTGTTCCACGCTGCAGCGGCGGTAAGACACCAGGGTGCAGTCATCGACCGCCTCGGCCGAAAGCGCGTGCGCTTCACCCAATTCGAAACCGAACACCTCGCCCGCCACATGGAAGGCCTCGATCTGGCGGCGGCCGTCGGACAGGAACTTGCAGACGCGCACCACGCCGGAAATTACCTTGTAGAAAATGTCGGTGTCCTCGCCTTCGGCGAAGATTTCCCGTCCGGCGGCGACACGGATCACCGTTCCGAAGGCACGCAGCGGCTCCGCCGCAGCCTGGGCAGCCATCCATACGGTTCTGGCCTGAAGGGCCGGGGAAGGGGACTGTCCCTGTTGGGCCATCATCGCGGTCTCCTGAAAAGCGGTTGCATCGCCATTCTAGAGATGTCCCGGCAGGGGAAATATTCGTTTTATCCCTAAGTAAACCTACGTAGACGCCGCGGTAAAAGTCAGCGCTTTCATGGCAAATTCCAATGTTTAAACCCGTTCGCAACCGTGACCATTCGTCCGCGCACGGCTTTGACCAGGATCGAGCCCGCTGGCAGTTGTTCCATTGTCCAGCTAGTCTCTGCAGCCATGACTTTCGCTCCTGATTTGGCCGCGACCTCCATGAAAGCCGCGCTGGAGGCTGCATGCGTGGGCCTGTGGCACTGGCACCTGGGCCAGCACCGCGTTACCCTGTCTGCGGACGGCGCGCAGCTCATGGGCACCGACGCCACGGAGCTTTCGCAGTTCCAGTTTCTGGCGCTGGTTCATCCCCAGGATCGCGGCGTGGTTGAAGCTTCGCTGCGGGACAATCTTTACGCGGGCAGGCTTCATGACATCGATTTTCGAATCGGGCGCGATGGGACGTGGCGGCGCATGCGGGGGCAGGGTCAAGGCATGGGCCACGGCATCTTGATCGATATCGATGCCCGGCGCGTGAACGATATCGCCAACAACAGGCTTGCCGCCATCGTGGCCTCTTCCGATGACGCCATCATCGGCAAGACGATTGATGGCATTGTCACCGACTGGAACCTGGCGGCCGAGAGGATTTTTGGCTACACGCCGGCGGAAATTATTGGTCAGCCCATCACCCATCTGCTTCCCCCAGGGCTGGAGGAGGGGGAAAACGAAATCCTGGCGCGAATCCGCAAGGGCGAGAAGGTCGATCACTTCGAAACCCGCCGTCGCCGCAAGGACGGCACCATCATAGACGTTTCGGCCACGGTTTCGCCGGTATGGGATGAGGAGGGTCGGCTGATCGGCGCTTCGAACGTGTCGCGCGACATCACCGAAGTCCGCGCCGTCCAGATGGCGCTGCGTGAACGCGAGGCGCATCTGCAATCGGTGCTGGATACGGTTCCCGACGCCATGGTGGTGATCGACACAAATGGCATCATGCATTCCTTTAGCGCCACCGCGGAAAAGCTGTTCGGCTACAGCGCCGGGGAAGCCGTCGGCCGTAATGTCAGCATCCTGATGCCCGAGCCCTATCGGGGCCAGCATGACAGCTATCTGGCGCGCTACCTGACCACGGGCGAACAGCGCATCATTGGCGTAGGGCGGCTGGTGGTGGGACAACGCAAGGACGGCACCACTTTTCCAATGGAACTGGCTGTGGGAGAGATGCGCTCGGGCGAAAAGCGGTATTTCACTGGCTTCGTGCGCGACCTGACGGATCGCCAGCAGACTCAGAAGCGCCTGCAGGATTTGCAGTCCGAACTGATCTTCATGTCGCGATTCACGGCATTGGGCGAAATGGCCTCCACCCTGGCTCATGAGCTGAACCAGCCTCTGACGGCTGCTGCCAGTTATCTGAGCGGCGCGCGGCGGCTCCTTGATGGCGGTCGTAGCCAGGACATCGCGGTGGCGCGGGGCGCGATTGACAGCGCTGCGGAACAGGCATTGCGGGCCGGACAGATCATCAAGCGCCTGCGCGAGTTCGTGGCGCGAGGAGAAAGCGACCAGCAGCCCGAGAATCTGCGCAAACTGATCGAGGAAGCCAGCGCACTGGCGCTGGTCGGCATCAAGGAAACCGGCGTCCTGGTGAGCTTCGCCCATGACCCTGCGGTTGGGATGGTCCTGACGGATCGAATCCAGATCCAGCAGGTCCTTCTGAATCTCATGCGCAACGCCATCGAAGCGATGCAGGAGACCGCCCGACGTGAACTGAGGATCACCACCCGCCGCCTTGACGATGGAACCGCGCAGGTGTCCGTGGCGGACACCGGCTCCGGCATCGCGCCGGAGATCATGGCCAAGCTGTTTCAGCCCTTCATGACCACCAAGCGCCAGGGCATGGGGGTGGGCCTGTCCATCTCTCGCACCATCGTCGAGTCCCATGGCGGCAAGCTGTGGACCGAGCCCAATCCGGGCGGCGGCACGATTTTTCGGCTGACCCTCAAGGCCGTCCAGCCCCTGGAAATGGACGATGTCGAATAGCCCGCAGGTGCATTTGATTGACGATGACGAGGAGGTGCGCCGGGCGCTGGCCTTTCTGCTGGGAACGGCTGGTCTGGCGGTGCGGGTTTACGAGTCGTCGACCAGGTTTCTGGATCAGGAACTCGGCGAGCTTTCGGGCTGCGTGGTGAGCGATGTCCGCATGCCGGGCATGGATGGGCTGGAACTGCTTCGCCGGCTCAGGGCCAGGCACGCGGGCATGCCGGTGATCATCATGACAGGACACGCGGACGTGCCGCTGGCGGTGGAGGCGATGAAGCTGGGTGCGGCGGATTTCATCGAGAAGCCGTTCGGGGATGATATCCTGCTGTTCGCCATCCGGCACGCGCTGGAAGGCAATCTGGCTTTGGCCCGGCAGGATGCCAATCTTGAGCAGCTCCGCGCCCGGCTTGCCTCGCTTTCTTCGCGGGAAACGGAGGTTCTGGACGGCCTGCTGAAGGGCCATCCCAACAAGACCATCGCCTATGACCTGAGCCTCAGCCCCCGTACCGTGGAAGTCCACCGGGCCCATGTCATGACCAAGATGGGCGCATCCAGTCTCTCGGAACTCGTCCGCATGGTCA
Organism: Rhizomicrobium sp.; assembly: GCA_035549455.1. Classification (GTDB taxonomy): domain Bacteria; phylum Pseudomonadota; class Alphaproteobacteria; order Micropepsales; family Micropepsaceae; genus Rhizomicrobium. Next base: position 12,647 of record DASZQW010000006.1, read on the forward strand.
TCAAGGGCCGGGAAATCTAGCGGGCTTGCGGCAAATCAAGGCTGCGGCCGGTACGCCGCCTATTCTGGCCGCTGAAACAGACAGGCGGACCGGTTGCTCAATACATCGCATAGTGAGGAAAAGCGCGTGCTGGTGGTCGATGATGACCGCGCCGTGCGGGACTCACTGAAATTTTCGCTGGAGCTTGAAGGCTTTCAGGTCGAGACCTATGCCAGCGGCTCTCAGTTATTTTGCAACGGGGCCCTGGCCGGGGCGGACTGCCTGGTGCTGGACCTCAAGATGCCGGGCATGGACGGCTTCGGCGTGATGAGCCAACTTCATGCTCGCCTTGTCGTCATCCCCGTGATCCTCATCACTGCGCCTGTCACCGAGGCGCTGCGCGCGCGCGCCCGCGATGCCGGGATGTTCCAGGTGCTCGAGAAACCGCTGCTGGGCGGCGCGTTGCAAGACAATATCCGCCAAGCGCTCGGTGCCTGATCAGCGCCGGTCCCGGTCATGTCGGCTTTCCAGCCACATGGCGGTCAGCGCCGCCGCCTTGCGCGAGATCAATTCTTGTTCCGGCGGTGGTTGCGCCGGATCAACGCTGCCGCCCGCCATCCTCCTATGCTTGGCGCGGTGCAAAGGAGTGGGCGATGGATATCCGGACCGTGATGGTACATCTGGAGCTCGGGGGTGACAATTCGGCGGTGCTGGCTGTTGCGGGCGATCTTGCCACACGCTGCAGCGCCAGGGTGATCGGAATCGCCGCCTGCCAGCCGGCTCAGGTCTTGCCGGGCGATGGGTTTGGCACCGGCGATGCCACCGCGCGGGACTGGGCCGAAAAGAAAAAGGAACTGGCGGCGGCGGAGGCCGCGTTTCGCACGGCCTTGGCCGCGCATGCGCCGGAATGGCGTTCCGCCATCACCTACGGATCACTGGCCGATTACGTCGCCGAGGAAGCGCGCGCCGCTGACCTGATCGTCACCGGCAAGGATCGGGGCGCCAGCTTTCTCGACCAGAGTCGCCGCGTCAATATCGGCGACCTGACGATGCGCGCCGGGCGTCCCGTCCTGCTGGTGCCGCACGGTGCCGTGGCGCTGGCCATGCGCCATGTCTTCATCGGCTGGAAGGAAACCCGTGAAGCGCGCCGCGCGGTTGCCGACGCCCTGTCGCTGCTGACGCTGGCGGCCCGCGCCACGGTGCTGGAGGTCACGTCCGAAGCGGGGCGCACCGCTGCCCAGCGCCATGTCGAGGACGTCGCGGCATGGCTGGAAGAACACCGGGTCCAGGTCACGCCGCAGGTCCTGGCAACGACGGGTACGCAATCAAGCTATCTGCACGCGGAACTGCTGGACCGCAAATGCGATCTCCTGGTGGCCGGAGCCTATGGCCACAATCGCCTAGCGGAATGGGTGTTTGGCGGCATGACTCAGGACATGCTGATGAACCCGGATTTCTGCGTGCTGCTGTCGCACTAGGCGTAACGCTGGCGAGCCGGCGTCAGTCGAGGGGAATCAGTCGCACAACATTGCCAATCACTGTGCCCGGTTCGACCAGGCTGTTGGCTTTCAGTCCCACTTCCAGCCGCCCGCGGGCGGGCACGGTCAGCTTGTGCAGCGCATCCTCAATGCGAATTGTCGCCACCGGATCGCCGGCCTCGACCGGGCTGCCGTCCGCCAGCAGCCAGCGTTCCAGAATTCCCTCCGGCATCATGCTCGACGCCAACAGCTCGGGCGTCACAGCAATCCCCGTAATCATTTTGACGATGTTGCTCATGCCATTCCCCCAAAATGCTTTTTGACGATCCTGCCCACGTCATCCAGCCGGGCGCGCACGAAAAATTCGCTGGCGCCGTGTGTGACACTGCCGGCATGGACGTGCTCCAGCGCCGCCATGCCGGTCAGTGACGCGAAATAGTCGTCGAACAGGGCATGGACCGCGCCAAGCGATCCGGTCTGTTCCATCCAGAAGGTGGGTGCGCCTGACGAACTGAAGCTGATGAATTTGCGCCCGCCGAGCAGGGGATTGTAGCTGTGGCCACCACCGCCATAGGCGAATCCGAAGCCGAACACCCGTTCCAGATAGCCCTTCATCATGGCGGGCGGAGAATTCAGCCATAGCGGATAGACGAAGGCGAAGATGTCGCAGTTCTGAAGAAGTGCGCGCTCCAGAACCACGTCGGGGGCGGGGGTGAAGTCCGGCGCAAAGGGCAGTTCCCCGCTGCCCAGGCGTGGATCGAAGGACAAGCGGTAGAGGTCGCGCTTGAGGACCTCGTGACCCAGCCTGCGGCAGGCAGCCTCATACGCCTGGGCCACCGCGGCGGTGAAGCTGTCGGCATTGGGATGGGCGAAGATCACGGCGTGCCTCATGGTCCCAGGATAGGTCCGTGCGCCAGGCTGTTCCTTGCGCGGGATCAAGGCCGCCCCGGGCCCCGACCGCTATTTTCGCGTGATGTTGCAAAGCCTTGTCGCCGGATCGCTGCTGGTCGCGCTAACAGTGCTGATCCACACCGCCGGACTGATCGCGATCGCGGCGGCTACCCCGCGTCTGGCGCGCCGGCTGCGGCTGCACAATCACGATGTCGGCCGGACTCTGGTGATGACCGGCACGGTGTTGGTTCTGTTGGGGCTGCTGACCCTGGAAGTGTGGATCTGGGCGCTGGCCTATGCCGGGCTGGCCGCGACGGCGGATTTTCCCGATGCGCTCTATCTTTCCACGGCGATGTTCTCGACCATCGGCTATGGCAAGACCGGCTTCGACCCGTCCTGGCGGCTTCTGACGGCGCTGGAAGGTATTAACGGCTTCATCCTGATCGGCTGGTCCACAGCCTACCTGATCGGGGTGGCGACGAGGCACGGCCCGTTCCGCCGTGGAGAGCATTTCTGATCCCTTGATCCGCCTCAAGGCGGTTTCACGCGGCCGCATTAGGGTTTGGCCATGTGGAAGGCCCTGCCCTTGATGTTTTGCACCTTTCTTTGGGTGGGTCACGCCCATGCGGTGGACAATAGGCGCGCTGGGCGCGTGCTGGCCATCGATGCCTGCTCGGCCTGCCACCAGGTCACAGCGGACCAGAAGCCGCGCCCGCCGGTGTTCGACCCCGACGAATATCGCAATGTCGTCCCGCCCAGCTTCGCGGCGATTGCCGCGAAGTATTCCCGCCGGCCTTGGGCGCTGCGCCGCTTCATCCTGTTGCCGCGGCATCCCATGCCCGAGCAGAATTGGGATCCCGCCGATCTCACCGCTGTGGTTGCCTTTATACTTGCGAAAAAGATGGTCGCTCCGACGCCACGCCCGAATCCCTCGCCATGAAAGACCGGACAAGACGGTAGTGCTGTTCGGCAGCATCCAAACCTGCCGCCGCGATGATCTGGTCCGCCTTGTCAAAATCGTCCCTGCATCCCCACCACTCCCCAAGCCGGTTTGGAAGCGCGTAAGGGCAGGCGCCCCAGCTTATCACCCTGCGCTTTTGCGCAGCCGCAGCCTTCCGCCAACCTGATTCCATGACCTCCTGGCTGCACAAGAAATCCCTCGATCTTGATCATCTCCCGGCCGGGCAGCGCCTATACCTATTCCTATGTCGTCCTGGGCGAGGCCATTGCCTGGGTCGCATGATCGGTCTCGCCGCTTACGTCGGCCAGTACAAACGTTGAGCGCTCAGCTGCGCGCCGCCGCCTGCGACACCGCCAGCGCCGTCATGTTGACGATGCCGCGCGCCGTGACGCTGGGCACCATGACATGGATGGGCCGCGACACGCCCAGCAGCAGCGGCCCCACCAGCAACGCCTCGGTGGCGGCGGAAAGCAGCGTCAGCGCGATATTGGCGGCGTCCAGCGACGGCATCACCAGCAGGTTGGCCGAGCCGGTCAGGGGGCTGTTGGAGACCAGCCGCCCGCGCAATATGTCGCTCAGCGCCGCGTCGGCATGCATCTCGCCATCGATTTCGAAATCCGGCTTCGCCTGGCGCAGCAGCTTCATGACGGCGCGCATCTTGCGGGCGCTGGGGCTGTCGGCGGCGCCGAAACTGGAATGTGACAGCAGCGCGGCCTTGGGCGCCAGGCCAAAGCGGCGCACGCTGGCGGCGGCCAGCAAGGTCATCTCCGCGATCTGTTCCGCCGTGGGGTCGACATTGACATGGGTGTCGCAGAAGAACAGCGCGCCATTGGGCAGGATCAGCGCCGACAGGGAATAAAGCCGGCTGACATTGGGGATGCGCGGAATGATGGGCAGGATGTTGCTGAGTTGCCGGGTCCAGTCGCCCAGCCCGCCGCACAAAGCGGCGTCGGCCTCGCCCGCCTCCAGCAGCATGGCGGCGGCGATGCCGTGGCGGGTGGCGATCCAGCGGGCGGCGGATTCCGGCTGTATCCCGCGCCGCTCCACCATCCGCTGATAGCGTTCGGTCAAGGGCGCGAAGATTTCCTCGTCCGCCCGCGGGTCCAGCACGCGCACCTGCTTGTTGAAATCCAGCCGCAGGCCCAGGGCCTTGGTGCGTTCCAGGATGATGTCGCGCCGCCCGATCAGGATAGGATGGGCCAGGCCTTCATCCACCACCGTCTGTACCGCGCGCAGCACGCGCTCTTCTTCGCCCTCGGCATAGACGACGCGGCGCGGATTCTGACGCGCCACCTCGAACACCGGCCGCATCAGCTGGCCGGAGCGGTAGACGAACTTTTCCAGTTCCGCCTCATAGGCATGGAAATCGGCGATGGGGCGCCGCGCCACGCCCGAATCCATCGCGGCCTTCGCCACCGCCGGCGCGATGTGCAGGATCAGGCGCGGATCAAAGGGCTTTGGGATGATGTAATCGGGGCCGAAGCCGGTGGCGGTGCCATAGGCCTTGGCGACCACATCGCTGGTCTCGGCGCGGGCCAGTGCCGCGATGGCTTCCACCGCCGCCACCTTCATTTCTTCGTTGATGGTGGTGGCGTCCACATCCAGCGCGCCGCGGAAGACGAACGGAAAGCACAGGACATTGTTGACCTGGTTGACGTAATCGCTGCGCCCGGTGGCGATGATGGCGTCGGGCCGCGCCTGCTTGGCAATTTCCGGCAGGATTTCGGGATCGGGATTGGCCAGCGCCAGGATCAGCGGATTTTTTGCCATCTGCGGCAGCCATTCCGCCTTCAGCACATTGGGCGCCGACAGGCCCAGAAAAACATCCGCCCCCACCAGCACGTCGCCCAGGGTGCGCGCATCGGTCTTCCTGGCGTAGCGCGCCATGTTGGGCGGCATCGGTTCGCCGCGGTCCTTGTGTACCACGCCCTTGATGTCGGTCAGGGTGACATGATCCACCGGCAGGCCCATCGCTACCAGCAGGTCGACGCAGGCCAGCGCCGCAGCGCCGGCGCCCGATGTCACAAGCTTGACATCTTCCAGCTTCTTGCCCTGCAGCACCAGCCCGTTGCGGATGGCGGCGGCGCAGACAATGGCGGTGCCGTGCTGGTCGTCATGGAAGACCGGGATCTTCATGCGCTCGCGCAGCTTGCGCTCGATCTCGAAGCATTCCGGCGCCTTGATGTCCTCCAGATTGATGCCGCCGAAGGTTGGTTCCAGCGCCGCCACCACTTCGACAAAGCGGTCAGGATCGGCGGCATCGACCTCCAGGTCGAAGACATCGATGCCGGCGAATTTCTTGAACAGGACGGCTTTGCCTTCCATCACCGGCTTGGAGGCCAGCGGCCCGATATTGCCCAGCCCCAGCACGGCGGTGCCGTTGGTGATCACGGCCACCAGATTGCCGCGCGCGGTATATTCACGGGCCAGGGCCGGATCGGCGGCGATGGCCTCGCAGGGGGCGGCGACGCCGGGCGAATAGGCCAGCGCCAGATCGCGCTGATTCGCCATGCGCTTGGTGGCTTCCACCGACAATTTGCCCGGGCGAGGCAAGCGGTGATAGGCCAATGCGGCCTTGCGGAAATCCTCGTCCATGACGCCACCGTTAGCCTTGCGCAAACCGGGGTCAATTGACAGGGCCGGGACGGCAAAATCAAGCTGTTTGCGGGGTTTTAAGCCGGAACCGCGACTAGGCCCCGGCGTTCCCCAAACGGGACGTTTTGGATGTTAGAATCGGCGGATATTGCCTTCACAGAGTGCGGACGGGAGATTGCATGCAGATCGGGATTATCGGGCTGGGCCGCATGGGTGCGAACATCGCCCGGCGGCTGATGCAGAACGGTCATCAGGTGGTGGGCTATGACGCCAACGCAGCGGCGGTGAAGGGGCTGGAAGGCGCCGCCCCCGCGTCCAGCGTTGCCGACCTGATCAAACAGCTAAAGGCCCCGCGCGCGGTGTGGGTGATGCTGCCCGCCGGCCATATTACCGAACAGACCATCCACCAACTGGGGACGCTGCTGGACAAGGCCGATGTGGTCATTGACGGCGGCAACACCTATTTCAAGGACGACATCCGGCGCGCGCACGCGCTCCACCACAAGGGCATCGCCTATCTGGACGTGGGCACCTCCGGCGGGGTTTGGGGGCTGGAGCGCGGCTATTGCATGATGATCGGCGGCGACAAGGGCCATGTGAACCGGCTGGACCCCATCTTCAAGGCGCTGGCGCCGGGCGTCGGCACCATCGAAAAGACCCCGGGCCGCGAGCGCGCCGATCCGCGCGTCACCGAAGGTTATATGCATGTGGGTCCCGCCGGCTCGGGTCATTTCGTCAAGATGATCCATAACGGCATCGAATACGGCCTGATGCAGGCCTTTGCCGAAGGCTTCGACATCATGAAGGGCCGCAACTCCGACAAGCTGGCCGAGGATGAACGGTTCGACATCAATGTCGCCGACGTGGCCGAGGTGTGGCGGCGCGGCAGCGTGGTGGCAAGCTGGCTTCTGGACCTGACCTCCATTGCGCTGTCCAAATCGGGCACGCTGGATCAGTTTTCCGGCGAGGTGGACGATAGTGGCGAGGGCCGCTGGACGGTCCAGGCGGCGGTGGACGAGGCGGTGCCAGCGCCCGTCATCACCGCGGCGCTCTATACCCGCTTCCGCTCGCGGATGGGCAACACCTTCGGCGAAAAGCTTCTGTCGGCAATGCGCTACGAGTTTGGGGGCCATATCGAAAGCGCGCTGCCGTCCCGCAAGGCGCGGGACGAAGACAGATGAGCGCGCTGTCCCACAAGTCGCCGCCGCCGCCCTGCGCCATCGTGATCTTCGGCGCCAATGGCGACCTGACCAGGCGGCTGATCGTGCCGGCGCTCTACAATCTGGCGCGCACCGACATGCTGCCGCCGCGCCTGGCGCTGATCGGCGTTGATCATAACGACAAGACCAGCGAGCAATGGCAGGGCGACCTGCATGACTTCCTCGAAGGCACCATCAAAAAAGGTGGCGAAGGCGATGTCGGCAAGGTGGACGACAAGTTGTGGCATCCGATCGCCGAGGACATGATTTTCCTCAAGGGCGATTTCGAGAAAGCCGAGACCTATAGCAAGCTCCGCGATGTACTGGCCGCCATAGACGGCAAGAAGAAGTTGGGCGGCAATGTGCTGTTCTACATGGCCACTGCCGACCGATTCTTCGGCACCATCGCCGGGAAACTGGGCGAAGCCGAGCTGGTGAAGGAAGACGATGACGGCGGACAGGCTGGCGGGTTCCGCCGCCTGATCGTGGAAAAGCCCTTCGGCCACGACCTGGAATCGGCCAGGGCGCTGAACAAATGCCTGCTGAAATATCTCAAGGAAGAACAGATCTATCGCATTGACCATTTTCTGGGAAAAGAGACGGTGCAGAACATCATGGCGCTGCGCTTCGCCAACGGGTTGTTCGAGCCGATCTGGAACCGCGACCGCATTGACCATGTCCAGATCACGGTGGCCGAAAGCATGGGCATCGAGGGCCGCGGCAATTTCTATGAAAAGACCGGCGCGCTGCGTGACATGGTGCCCAATCATCTGTTCCAGCTTGTCGCCATGACGGCGATGGAGCCGCCGGCGTCATTCGATGCCGAGTATATCCGCGCCAAGAAGGCGGAAATCTTCAAGGCGGTACATCCCTTGGCGCTAAGCGATGTGGTGCGCGGCCAATATGACGCCGGCTCTGTGGCCGGCCAAACGGTGAAGGCCTATCGCGCCGAGACCAATGTCGCATCCGATTCCACCGTCGAAACCTATGCCGCCATGCGGCTGACGATCGACAATTGGCGCTGGGCCGGCGTGCCTTTCTACCTGCGTACCGGCAAGCGGCTGGCGGTGCGGTCTTCCGAGATCGCCATCCGCTTCAAGCGCGCGCCCTATGCGCTGTTCCGCGAAACGCCGGTGGAGGAGCTGGACGCCGACTGGCTGATCCTGCGCATCCAGCCCGACGAAAGTATCCGCCTGCGCTTCAACGCCAAGCGGCCCGGCCCGGCCATGGCGCTGGAAAGCGTGGCAATGGAGTTCAAGTACAAGGACTATTTCAAGCAGGCGCCCGCGGTCGGCTATGAGACGCTGATCTATGACTGCCTGATCGGCGACGCCACCTTGTTCCAGCGCGCCGACCAGGTCGAAGCGGCCTGGGGCGTGGTCGAGCCGGTGCTGACCGGCTGGGCCGCCACCACGCCACGCCATTTTCCCAACTATCCCGCAGGCAGCGAGGGGCCCAGCGCCGCCAATGATCTTTTGGCGCGCGATGGCCGCGCCTGGAGGCGTATCAATTGAGCGACATAGAAGGCGACATGGAGGTGGTGGAGGATGCCGGCGCGCTCGCTGCCCGTGCCGCCGAGATCATCGCGGGGCGGATCAAGACGGCGCATTATCCGTTCCGCATCTGCCTGGCGGGCGGCTCGACGCCGCGCGCCGCCTACCAGTTGCTGGCCTGCAAGGATATCGACTGGTCCTGCACCGAACTTTTCTTTGGCGACGAGCGCTTTGTGCCCCCGGGCGATCCCGACTCCAATTATCGCATGGTAAAGGAGACCCTGCTGGCGTCGGACTTCGTCATGCCGCGCAAGCTGCTGGTCATTCCCACCGATGGCACGCCCCAGAGCGCGGCCGACCGCTATGACGAGACGCTGCGCCAGCAATATGGCGCCGGCGCGCTGGAGCCCGGCGTGCCGCTGTTCCACCTGACCTTGCTGGGGCTTGGCGATGACGGCCATACCGCCTCGCTGCTGCCGGGCCAGCCGGTGCTGCAGGAGCGCGAGCGCTGGGCCGCGGCGGTGCCAATGGGGCGCAAGGAGCCGCGCATTACCCTCACCTATCCCGCGCTGGAGGCCAGCGAACTGATTCTCTTTTTGGTGGGGGGCGCTGCCAAGCGCGATGCGCTGGCGCAAGCACGCGGCGGCAGCCTGCCGGCCGGCAAGCTGAAGCCGATGGGCCAGGTCCTTTGGCTGGCCGATCAGGCGGCGGCCGGCGAAGAAGACCAGGGTTACGGATTCTGATGGCAGCGCGCATCGAGGACTATGCCATTATCGGCGACTGCCGCACGGCGGCGCTGGTCAGCCGCGACGGCTCCATGGACTGGCTGTGCCTGCCGCGCTTCGATTCCCAGGCCTGTTTCGCCGCGCTGCTGGGCGACGAGGACAACGGCCGCTGGCTGATCCAGCCCGCCGCGAAAAAGCACAAAAGTGCGCGGCGCTATCGCGGCGAAACGATGATCCTGGAAACCGAATTCACCACCCGGACCGGCAAGGTCCGGGTGATGGATTTCATGCCGGTCGGCACACCGGAAAGCTGCATCGTGCGCATTGTCGAGGGACTGTCGGGCCATGTCGACATGCGTACCGAACTGGTGATCCGCTTTGATTACGGCGTAACGATCCCCTGGGTTTCGCGCCGTGACCTGCGCACCCTGACGGCGGTGGCGGGACCGCATCTTCTCACCTTCCGCACCCGCGTCGGGATTCGCGGCGAGGACATGCGCTCGGTGGGCGAGTTCAAGGTCGGCAAGGGCGAATCTTATGCCTTTGTGATGGCCTATGGCGAAAGCTTCCGGCCTGTGCCGCTGTCGATCGACGCCTTCATTGCGCTGGAAGAGACCGAGCGCTACTGGAAGGACTGGTCGGCAATCTGCAAGCTGAAGGGCAAGTGGCGCAAGGCGGTGATGCGCTCGCTCCTCACCTTGAAATGCCTCAGCTACCGCCCGTCCGGCGGTATCGTCGCGGCGGTCACCACGTCGCTGCCCGAAAAGATCGGCGGCACCCGCAACTGGGATTATCGCTATTGCTGGCTGCGCGATGCCGCCTTCACCCTGCTGGCCTTCCTCAATGCCGGCTATACCGAGGAAGCCACGGTGTGGCAGGAATGGCTGATCCGCGTGGTGGCCGGATCCCCGGACCAGCTGCAGCCCATCTACAATGTGCGGGGCGAGAAGCGGCTGGACGAAATCGAACTGAGCCATCTTGCGGGCTATGAGGCCTCGCGGCCGGTACGGATCGGCAATTCCGCCCATGCCCAGCTCCAGCTCGATGTCTATGGCGAGCTGGCGGATGTGATCGCGCTGGCCCGCAGTGCCGGGCTGCCGCTGTCGCCGCGCGGGCCGGAAGTGCGCGGCGTGTTCCTCAAGCATCTGGAGGAAAAATGGCACCTGCCGGACGAGGGCATCTGGGAAATTCGCGGCGAGAGCAGGCATTTCGTCCACTCCAAGGTGATGACCTGGGTGGCGTTCGACCGGGCCAGCAAGGCCGATTTCACGCCGCAGCAGAAGGCGCACTGGAAGGCCGTGGCACGGCGGATTCACAAGGAGATCTGCCGCAACGGCGTCGACAAGAAGCGCGGCTGCTTTGTGCAGGCCTATGGCTCCACCGCGATGGATGCCAGTCTGCTGCTGCTGCCGATCGTTGGCTTCCTGCCCCCGGGCGACAGGCGCATCAAGGCGACGGTGCGCGAGATCGAGAAGCGCCTAATCTTCAAGGGGCTGGTGCAGCGCTACGAGACCGACAGCGGCGTTGACGGCCTGCCGCCGGGCGAGGGCGCGTTCCTGGCCTGCAGTTTCTGGCTGGCCGACAATTACCGACTGATGGGCCGCCATGCCGATGCCGTGCGGCTGTTCAACCGTCTGTCGCGCCTGGCCAATGATGTGGGCCTCTATGCCGAGGAATATGACCCGGTCGAAAAGCGCATGCTGGGCAATTTTCCCCAGGCCTTCAGCCATGTCGCCCTGATCAATGCGGCGCTGAACCTGATGATGGACAGCCCAATCAAGAAAGGAGCGAAGCGCCGTGTCGCCAAGAAAAGCTGAACGCATCCTGTGCATCGACATGGGCGGCACCGGGCTGAAGGCAGCGGTCATCGCCCCGACCGGCAAATTCCTGGCCGAGCGGATTCGCGTCAAGACGCCCAAGCGGCGCAAGCCCGCGCAGATCGTGCCGTTGCTGGTCCGCCTGGTGAAGCCGCTGGGCCGCTTCGACCATGTCACCATCGGATTTCCCGGCATGGTCAAGGGCGGACGCGTCCAGACCGCCCCCGCCTATGGCACGGCCGACTGGAAGGACTATCCCTTGGCGGCGGAAATGAAGAAGCGGCTGAAAAGGCCGGTCAAGCTTCTCAATGACGCGGATGTGCAGGGGCTGGCGGTGATCGAGGGCAACGGGCTCGAACTGGTCTGTACCCTGGGCACCGGCTTTGGCACCGCCTGGTTCCGGGACGGCGAATTGATGCCGCACATGGACCTGGCGCATCTGGTGATCTACAAAAAAAATGATTTCGACCGCTATATCGGCGACAAGAGCCGCAAGAAGATCGGCGGCAAGGCCTGGAACAAGAGGCTGAAAAAGCTGATCGGCGTGCTGCGCACCGTGTTCGATTATGACAGACTGCATCTGGGCGGCGGCAATTCGCGCTGCGTCGATCTCAAGCTGCCGAAGAATGTGAACATAGTCTCCAACGACGCCGGCATGGAAGGTGGAGCATTCGCCTGGAGTCGCCAAAAAAGCTGAAAGTCTTTTTTTATGGGTCCAAACTGTGACTCAACCTCGCTATAGTCTTTGCGGATGGCGATTTTAACTGGAATCGCACGGCGAGGGTGGCCGAATGCCGCTACCCGCGCCGTGCATAAAAAGGGAACCCCATGGTTTCCCGCGCGTTTTCGATCCCGTTGGATCGAACGTGATTTCATTTTCGATTTGGCCCCCGACGACGGAAAGCCCATATGATGCCGCCGGTCAGTGGAAACACGGCTCTCTTGTTGGATATAGACGGCACGCTGCTGGATTTGGCGCGCACGCCGGACCAGGTCAAGGTGCCGAGCGAGTTGCTGCGCGCGCTGGAGCACCTGGCCAGGGATCTGCATGGCGCGCTGGCTTTTGTTTCGGGCCGCTCACTGGAGTCGATCGACAAATTATTCGGCTCCTTCAGGCCGGCCGCCATCGGCGCGCATGGCGGTGAGATTCGCGGCGTCGATGGCCTGGTCAGCCGCATCCCGCCCATGTCCGCTTCGGTGCGCGAGGTTTTTACCGGCCTGGCCGCGAACGTGCCCGGCCTGCTGCTGGAAGACAAGGCGTGCGCCCTGGCGCTGCATTACCGCCTGGCGCCGGAAGCCAGGGCGGTGCTGACGGCGGCGATGGAAAAACACGCCAAACTGTTCGCGGCCGAGAAAGTCAATATCCTGCACGGCAAGGCGGTGATCGAGGCGCGGCCGCTGGGCATCGACAAGGGCACGGCGGTCAGGGCGCTTGCCCGGCAAAGGCCCTTTGCAGGCCGCGCCATCCTGTTCGGCGGCGACGACACCACCGACCTGGACGTCTTTCGCATTCTGCCCGGGCTGGGCGGGCGGGGTTTTTCAGTGGGCAAGCGCCTTGCCGGGGCCGAGCATGTCTTCGACACCCCCCGGGCCGTGCGCCAATGGCTGGTGCGTACCGCTGTGGCGGGTGTGCGATGAGCGGGTTGCACGATCTGGCCGTGATCGGCAATGGCCGCATTGCCGCCCTGGTCAACACCCAGGGTCAATTGGTGTGGTGGTGTTTTCCGCGCTTCGACAGCGATCCGGTGTTCAGCCGCCTGATCGCGGGCGACGAGGAAAAAGGCTTCGCCGATGTGGTGCTGGACCGCCAGGTTGACGCCAAATCTTCCTATGACCGCAACACCGCCATCGTCATCACCATCCTGACCGCCGATGACGGCGCCCAGGTCCGCATCATCGACTTCGCGCCCCGGCTGCGGAATTTCGAGCGCCTGCTGCGCCCGCCCCAGCTGATGCGGATCATCGAACCCATTGCCGGGCTGCCGCGCGTCACCATCCGCGTGCGCCCCACCCAGTTCTACGGCTCACCGATGAAGCGCCGCGTCGCGGGCTCCAGCCATGTCACCTATGGCGAGCCGGCGCTGGTGCGGCTGACCACCGACGCGCCGCTCTCCTACATCCAGCAGGAGACGCCTTTCGCGCTGACCCGCGCCTTGCACCTGGTGTTCGGCCCCGACGAACCCTTCATGGGCGACATCGCCGCCACGGTGCGCGATTTCCACCAGCGTACCGGCGAATATTGGCGCGAATGGGTGCGGCGTCTCTCCATCGCCTATGAATGGCAGGAAGCCTCGATCCGCGCCGCCATCACCCTGAAATTGTGCAATTTCGAGGAAACCGGCGGCATCGTGGCGGCCCTGACCACTTCGCTGCCGGAATCGCCCCATTCCGGGCGCAACTGGGATTACCGCTATTGCTGGCTGCGCGACGCCTATTTCGTGGTCAAGGCGCTGAACGCGATCGGCGCCACCCGCACGATGGAGCAGTATATCGCCTATATCCTGTCCATCGCAGGCAATGAGGAGACGCTGAAGCCCTGCTACGGCATCGTGCCCAGCGAGGATTTGACCGAATGGATCGCGCCCGACCTCAAGGGCTTCGAAGGCCATGGCCCGGTGCGCATCGGCAACGCCGCCGTCGGGCAGATGCAGCACGACGCCTATGGCAGCGTCATCCTGGCGGCGACGCCGATGTTCTTCGACAAGCGATTGCCCATCCCCGGCGACGAATCGCTGTTCCGCCTGCTGGAGAAGATGGCGCAGAAATGCGCCGAACTGGCGCTGGAGCCGGATGCCGGCATCTGGGAATTTCGGGGCCGCAAGCGCGTCCATACCCATTCCGGCGCCATGTGCTGGGCGGGGGTCAGCCGCACCGCCGCCATCGCCGCGCGGCTGGGCCTGCCGGACCGCGCCGCCCATTGGCAGGGCCTGGCCGATTCCATCGGCGAGGCGCTGCTGAAGCGGGTGTGGAGCGACAAGCGCAAGGCCTTCACCGCCGCCGAAGGCAGCACCGACATGGATGCCAGTGTGCTGCTGCTGCCCGAGCTGGGCCTGATCGATCCCCATGATCCGCGCTTCGCCTCCACCGTCGCCGCCATCGAGCATGACCTGGTGCGCGGCCGCCATGTCATGCGCTATGCCGCCGAGGATGATTTTGGCATGCCCGAGACGGAATTTCTGGTCTGCCGCTTCTGGCTGATCGACGCCTTGTGCGCGCTGGGCCGGCGGGAAGAAGCGCGCGAACGCTATGCCGACGCACTCGCCCTGCGCAACAGCTACGGCCTCTTGGCCGAGGATATTCATCCCCAGACCGGCGCGCTGTGGGGCAATTTTCCCCAGACTTATTCCATGGCCGGTGTGATTCTCAGCGCCATGCGGCTGAGTCAAAGCTGGGAGGACCGCTATTGGCGCGCATCTTCATAATTTCCAATCGTGTGGCGATTCCCAAGGCCGGTCTGCAGCCGGGCGGGCTGGAGGTGGTGCTGAAATCCACCCTCAAGAAGCATCCCTGCGTCTGGCTGGGCTGGTCGGGCGAGGTCAGCGACGATCCGCAGCTCCAGACCATCAAGAAGGGCAAGAATACCTATATCGTCACCGACCTGCCGCCCGAGGATTTTGACGAATATTACAACGGTTTCGCCAACCGGGTGCTGTGGCCGATCTTCCATTACCGCCTGGATCTGGCGGAATTTTCCCGCCGCGACCTGTCGGGTTATCTGCGCGTCAATGAACGCTTCGCCGATGAACTGGCCAAGGTGCTCAAGCCCGACGATATCGTCTGGGTGCATGACTATCACCTGATCCCGCTGGCCAAGGCGTTGCGTGCGCGCGGGCTGGAAAACCGCATCGGCTTCTTCCTGCATATCCCGCTGCCGCCGCCGGAAATCCTCACCGCCATGCCCAATCACGAGACGCTGATCCCGTCGCTGGGGGACTATGACCTGGTGGGCTTCCAGACCGACGGCGACGCCGCCAACTTCGCGCGCTATCTCGCCAGGGAACTGGGCACGCCGTCGCATATCTCCCACCGCCTGGGATCGGGCGACCGCGCCATGCGCATCGGCACCTTCGCGGTCGGCATCGAGACGCGCGAGTTCGCCCGCATGGCCGGCCGCTCGATCAAGACAAAGTTCGTGCAGAAGGTGATGAAGTCGATCCCGGGCGCCCTGATGATCGGGGTTGACCGGCTGGATTATTCCAAGGGCATCAATTCGCGTCTGGAGGCCTATGAGCGTTTCCTGATCGCCCATCCCGAATGGCACGGCAAGATCACCTATCTGCAGATCACGCCCAAAAGCCGCAGCCAGATCAAGGAATATGCCGAGATGGAGCAGCAGGTGAACGCCACCGCCGGGCGCATCAACGGCACCTTCAGCGAGGCCTCCTGGTCGCCGGTGCGCTATGTCAACCGCCCCTATAGCCGCACGGCGCTGGCGGGGCTCTACCGCGCCGCCAAGGTCGGGCTGGTGACGCCGCTGCGCGACGGCATGAACCTGGTGGCCAAGGAATATGTCGCCTCCCAGGACCCGGACGATCCCGGCGTGCTGATCCTGTCGCGTTTTGCCGGCGCAGCCGACGAATTCCGCGCCGCCCTGCTGGTCAATCCCTATGACCCCGATGCGGTGGGGGTTGCGATCGCGCGCGCCATGGCCATGCCGCTGCATGAACGCAAGCAGCGCCATGACGAACTCTATGAGGTGCTGTTGGCCAACGATATTTCGGACTGGGGCGACCGCTTCCTCAAGGCGCTGGGCACGAATACCGGCAAGCATGCGGCCGTGGCGCTGCAAGACTTCGTCGAACCGGCGGCAGCTCTCCCAGCCATCCCGCGAGCAAAACAGCCATAACGCCAAGGCCCGGCTCGAAGGCGGCGTTGCGGCCAATCGCCCTGGCGTCGCCGCGCTTGTCAGACGGGCATGGGCGAAAGCGGCCCGACAGCAGCAAGGCCGCTGCCGGGGTGATGGCCCTCATTGCTCCTGCAGTTTCAGCGCCGCCAGCGCCAGCGCGACCCAGCCCGCGACCAAAGCGAGTCCGCCCAGCGGGGTCACAAAAACCAGCATGTGCCGGCCGGTCAATGGCCACAGATACAGCGAACCGCTGAACAGGACGATGCCGGCCAGGAACAGCGCCGCCGACAGCCGCGCGCGCGGTGCGGCGCGGCCGCGCATGGCCAGCGCCGCAAGTCCCATCGCCAGTGCGTGCAGCAGGTGATAATGCGCGGCAGTGGTGAAGCTGGCCAGCGCTTCGGGGGCCAGCCGCTGGCGCAGGGCATGGGCGGCGAAGGCGCCCGCCAGCACGGCCAGCGCGCCATTCACCGCCGCGATGAAAAGCCATTTATTCATGGCGGCTTTATAGACAGGCGCCGCCCACTTTGCGAGTTTGGCCGGATGAAAGCTGTGCCATGCCGCGATTCGTAACCGCCGCCGACGGCGTCGCAATCGCCTTTGAACGGCTTGGCCCGGAACATGCGGGCCCCGCCATCCTGCTGATTCACGGCTTCGGCTCCAGCCGCCTGCAGAACTGGAAGTCCACCGGCTGGTATGGCGGCCTGACCGAGGCGGGCTTTGGCGTCGTGGCGATGGATTGCCGGGGCCATGGCGACAGCGACAAGCCGCATGACCAGGCCGCTTATGGCCATGACCGCATGGCCGAGGACGCAGTGGCGGTGATGGACGCGGCAGGTCTGGATACGCCCTTTGTCTGTGGCTATTCGATGGGCGGCTTCATTGGCCTGCGGCTGCTGGCGGCGCATCCCGGCCGCGTCGCCAGGCTTGCCGTCTGCGGGGTGGGCGAGACCTATCTGCAGGATCGCATCACGTCGCCGCAAGCGCGCGCGGCGCTGGCCGAGGCGCTGCTGACCCCCGACCCCGCCTCGCTCAGCGATGGCCGTGCGAAGATGTTTCGCGCTTTTGCCGATCAGATGGGCAAGGACCGCCTGGCGCTGGCGGCCTGCATGCGCGCCATGTCACCACATTTGCCTTTGTCTGTCCTGTCCGCGCTGGCGCGCCCCATCCTGGTGGTATGCGGCGAGAAAGACGATACCGCCGGCGCCCCAGGGCCACTGGCGGCGCAGTTCCCTCAAGGTCAGGCCATCCTTATTCCGGGCAAGGATCACATGTCCGCGGTGGGCGACCCTGCCACCCGCAGGGCGGTGACGGACTTTTTCGCCGCCTGAACGAAACTCATCCCGCCGTATAGTCGTTTGCATTGCGGTGCGCATTGCGCGCGCCGCCGCGCGACTTGGCGGCGAAACCGTCCTTATACTGAGGAACAGATTGTCGGGTCCGCTTTATGCTCTGCATGTTCCAGCCGGCCGCGCAGCGGGTACGTTTCCGTACTGAAAAAGCCATAGGTTTTCCGCGGCAGAACGCTATTTTTGCTGCTGCTGTCACATGCTTCACGGGCGCTGCGGGGCCGCTTTTCGGGGCTGATTCACAACCTATGTCCGGGCTTATTTGAATGTTGGAATCCCATGCGCGTGTCGGAATCCGCAACCGGCTGCTGCACAAGATCGCGCTCGAGGATTGGGACCTGATCGGTCCGCATCTCGAGCCCATCACCATGAAAGAACGTCAGGTGCTGGAGGTGCCGGCCAAGCCGATCACCCATGCCTATTTCCTGGAGATCGGCGTCGCCTCCGTCGTCGCCGTCGATGCCGAGGATCATCGCATCGAGGTTGGCGTCATCGGCTATGAAGGCGTGACCGGCGTGCCATTGATCATGGGCGACAGCCGCGCCCAGCATTCCACCTATATGCAGATCGGCGGCGCCGGGCACCGCATTGCCGCCGACCAGCTGTGCGGCGCCATCGCCCGGAGCGACGGGCTGCGCCTCCTGTTCCTGAAATCGGCACAGGGCTTCATGATCCAGACGGCGCAGACGGCGCTCGCCAACGGCCGCGCCAAGCTGGAGCAGCGCCTGGCGCGCTGGCTGCTGATGGCCCATGACCGCATGACCAGCGACGCGGTGCCGCTGACGCATGAATTCCTGGCGGTGATGCTGGGTGTGCGCCGCGCCGGCGTCACGGTGGCGATTCACGGCTTTGAACGGCGCGGGCTGGTGACGACACGGCGCGGCGAGCTGACCGTGGTCGACCGCCCCGGCATCGAACTGGTGGCGGGCAGCTTCTATGGCACGCCCGAGAGCGAGTTGAAGCGACTTTTGGGCTCCAAATAGGACTCGCTTTCGTCCGCTTGATCATGGTTTGTTCCAGCCATGCTGCCCCCCCAATTTCAGCACTGGTTCGGCGCCCGGGGATGGGCGCCGCGCGCCCACCAGCTGGCTTTGGTGGAGCATGCGGCGCGCGGGGAAAGCGTGCTGCTGGTGGCGCCTACCGGCGGCGGCAAGACGCTGGCGGGCTTCCTGCCCACGCTGATCGCGCTTGCCGGCCAGCCCAAACGCGCCAGGACGCGCGGCCTGCACACGCTCTATATCTCGCCCTTGAAGGCGCTGGCGGTGGACGTGGCGCGCAATCTGGACGCCCCGATCGCCGAAATGGCTCTGGCGGTGACGGTGGAGACCCGCACCGGTGATACCTCGGCCGCCCGGCGCCAGCGCCAGCGGCACCTGCCGCCCGACATCTTGCTGACCACGCCGGAGCAATTGTCACTGCTGCTGGCGCATCCGCGCGCCGCCCGGATGTTCGAATCCCTCAAGACCGTGGTGCTGGACGAACTGCATGCGCTCAGCAATTCCAAGCGCGGCGACCTGTTGGCGCTGGGGCTGGCGCGGCTCTGCACCCTGGCGCCCGGCCATCGCCGCGTCGGGCTTTCCGCCACAGTGAAAGACCCCGCGCCCCTTCAGCGCTTCCTGGTGCCCCAACCGGCCGCAGAAGAAGCCCTGTCGGCGCTGGTGATCGCCCAGGGCGGGGCCAGGCCGCGGATCGAGATCAGCGCCTCGGACTCCTATATCCCCTGGGCGGGGCATCTGGCGCGTCATGCCATGCTGGATGTGATGACGGCGATCCAGGAGTCCAAGACGGCTTTGGTATTCGTCAATACCCGCAGCCAGGCAGAGCGCACTTTCCAGGAATTGTGGGCGATCAACGATTCCAACCTGCCCATCGCCCTGCATCATGGCAGCCTGGCGGTGCAACAGCGCCGCAAGGTCGAGGCGGCAATGGCCAGGGGCGATCTGCGCGCGGTGGTCTGCACCTCGACGCTGGACCTGGGCATCGACTGGGGCGCGGTCGATAAAGTCATCTGCATCGGCGCGCCCAAGGGCGCGGCCCGGCTGGTGCAGCGCATCGGCCGCGCCAACCACCGGCTGGACGAACCCTCGGCGGCGCTGCTGGTCCCCGCCAACCGCTTCGAGGTGCTGGAATGCAACGCCGCCCGCGATGCCGTGCTGGCGGGCGAGCTGGACGGGGAGCGGCTGAAGACCGGCGGGCTGGACGTGCTGGCCCAGCATGTCTGGGGCAGCGCCTGCGCCGCGCCGTTCGACGCCGCCCAGCTCTATGGCGAGGTGCGCAGCGCCGCGCCCTATCGTGAGCTGAGCCGGACGGATTTTGACGCGGTGGTCGATTTTGTCGCCACCGGCGGCTACGCCTTGAAGCGTTATGACCGCTATGCCCGGCTGCGCAAGACCGAGGACGGCAAATACCGCCTGGCCCATCCCCGCCTGGCGCAGGACTACCGGCTGAATGCCGGCGTCATTGTCGAAGACGCGATGGTGGAGATACGCCTGCAGTCGCGCGGCAGGCCGGCAGGCGCAGGCGGCCGCAAGCTGGGCGAGCTGGAGGAATATTTCATCGAGCAGCTTTCGCCCGGCGACACTTTTGTCTTCGCCGGCGACGTGCTGCGCTTCGAGGGGTTGCGCGAGACCGGCGCTTTTGTCACCCGCTCCAGCGACCCGCAAGCGCAAATCCCCAGCTATAATGGCGGCAAGTTTCCGCTTTCCACCTTCCTGGCCCAGCGGGTGCGCGAGATGGTGTCGCGTCCCCAGGACTGGCACAAGCTTCCGGCGCCGGTGCAGGAATGGCTGAGAATCCAGGAATGGCGAAGCGTCATTCCCAAGCCAGGCCAGTTGCTGGTTGAAACATTCCCGCGCGGCAATCGTCATTATCTGGTCTGCTATCCGTTCGAAGGCAGGCTGGCGCACCAGACCCTGGGCATGCTGCTGACCCGGCGATTGGAACGCTCGGGCCACCATCCGCTGGGCTTTGTCGCCAACGAATATGCGCTGGCGGTTTGGGCGGCTCGGGATATGGGTGACCTCGACATGGACGCGCTGTTCAATCAGGACATGCTGGGCGACGATCTCGACAGCTGGCTGGCGGAGTCCAATCTCTACAAGCGCACCTTCCGCAACTGCGCCATCATCGCCGGGCTGATCCAGCGCCGCTTTCCCGGCAAGGAAAAGACCGGCCGCCAGGTGACTTTTTCCTCGGACCTGATTTACGACGTTCTCAGGGAGCATGAACCCGATCACGTCCTGCTGCGGGCGACCTATGCCGACGCGGGAACCGGCCTTCTCGATATTGCCCGGCTGGGCGACATGCTGGCGCGGGTGCGGCGGCGAATCGTGACCCGCCGGCTGGAACGGGTGTCGCCCCTGGCAGTGCCGGCGCTGCTGGAGATTTCGCGTGAAATGGTTGCGGGCGCGGTGGACGAGGCTATTCTGCGTGACAATGAAGACGCGCTGATACGGGATGCGATGCGTGTGGACTGATCCGGTTTCCGGCGATCTTCTCATTGATGTGAATGGCGAAACCCTGCTGCTGGACGCCTGCGGCGCCGCCTTCAGTCCCGCCCATTCCACGCTTGTATTTGCCGATCTGCATTTCGAGAAGGGCAGTTCCTATGCGCGGGGCCGCCAGTTCCTGCCGCCCTATGACACCACCCACACGCTGCAGCGCATGGCGCACGCCATCGGGCGCCACAAGCCGGCGCGCGTGATCGCGCTGGGCGATTCCTTCCACGACAAGGACGCCGCGTACCGGCTGGGGCCTGAGGAGCGCGGCCTGCTGCAATCGCTTTGCCGGGCGGCGCATTTCGTCTGGATCGCAGGCAACCATGATCCTCACCCGCCGGACTGGCTGGGCGGCGAAGTGGCGGCAAGTTTTCGCCTGGGCGGGCTGCTGTTGCGCCACGAACCGGGTGCGATGTTCCAGCCGGGCGAGGTGGCCGGGCACCTGCACCCCTGCGCCAGTGTCGCCAGGTGGGGCCGCAGCGTGCGGCGGCGCTGTTTCGTCTCCGATGGAATCCGGCTGATCCTGCCGTCCTTCGGCGCCTATACCGGCGGACTGGATGTGGGCGACACGGCCATCGCCTCGCTGTTCGCGGGCCCGTTCCACGCCTATATGCTGGGCAGATCCAGGGTCTATGCCATTGCGCGCCGGGCCGCCGCCCGGCGCGCCGTCTAGGCCGGGGTGCGAAACAGCACGCTGGAGATCCAGCCCAGCAGCATCGCCATGAAGACGCAGAGCAGGCCATAGAATAGCGCGGAATTGTGCGCCATGTTGAACAGCCGCCGGTCCAGCCCGGTCTGGTCTATGAACAAAGGCGTGGACTGGGCGCTGACCACATCGCCGCCCCGGAACAGATAGACCTCGACATTGTACTGGCCGCGCGCCACGTCGGCGGGCACCGGGATGCGGGTGCGAAACAGCGTCTCGCTCAGAAAGTCGATGCTGCCCGGCGCCTCGGTATAAAGGCCCAGTTGTTTGAGGTGGCGCAGCGCCGCCTCGCGGAAGGGCCGCGCGTCATGATGGCTGCCCACCAGGGAGGGATAGAGATAGGCCGCGCCCACGCCATAGCGCGCCAGGGCGTGGGGCGGCGCGATCCTTTCGATGGGCTGGGTGGCGGCGAGATAGTAGAAGGCGGGCAGGCCCTCGAAACGGGCGGCGTCGCGATTGACCCATATCCCGGCCACCCGGTCGCGGCGGCGCACGGTCATGTCGGTGTCGGGGCCGCGCACCACCACCACGATGTCGCGGCCCTGGGCGCCGTCGCTATGCTCGATGGCGCCGAACACCACAATGTCGGTGCCGGTATAGTTGGAGGTGATGGCAATGGTGTCCTGGCTGATGCCCGACACCAGGTCTTCGGCCTGCAGCGGCGTCGCCAGCAGCAGCAAGGCGAGCAGGGCGCGCTTCATTGCGTCCCCAGGGTCAGGGAATAGACATCGCGGGGATGGGCGACCAGTCCCCAGAGCAGGCCCGCGCCCACCGTCAGCACCACCACCGCCAAAAGCAGCCGCAGCTGCTCGCCGCGCAGCCTGGCGCCCACCCGCACGCCCAGCTGCGCGCCCACCACGCCCCCCACCACCAGCAGCAGCGCCAGCACGATGTCGACGGCATAGTTGTTGGTCGCCTGCAGCACCGTGGTCAGGGCGGTGACGGCGATGATCTGCACCAGCGAGGTGCCGATCACGACATTGGTGGGCATGCGCAGCAGATAGATCATGGCCGGCACGATGATGAAGCCGCCGCCGATGCCCATTATCGCCGACAGCGCCCCCACCCCGAAGCCGATGGCGACGGGCGGAATCACGCTGATATAGAGCCGCGACTGGCGGAAGCGCATTTTCAGCGGCAGGCCGTGGATCCAGACATGGTTGACGGGCCTGACGCTCGACAGGTCCCCGCTGCGATAGGCTTTGAGCGTGCGCAGGGATTCGCGCAGCATGATGGCGCCCACCGTGCCCAGCAGTATGACATAACTCAGCGACACGGTCAGATCCATCTGGCCCTGCTTCCTGAGCAGGGCGAACAGCCAGACCCCGAACAGGGTCCCGAATATTCCGCCGCCCAGCATCACACCGGCCATGACGAAATCGATGGCGGGCTTGCGCCATTGCGCCAGCGCCCCGGACATGGACGAGGCGGTGACATGGGAGAGGGTGGTGGCGACGGCGACGGTGGAAGGGATGCCCGAAAAGATCAGCAGCGGCGTCATCAGGAAGCCGCCGCCAACCCCGAACATGCCCGACAGAAAGCCCACACCCGCGCCCAGCGCGACCATCACCAGCCACGGCACGGACATTTCTGCTACGGGAAGGTAAATCTCCATCGGCAACTCTAGGGGCCGCGAACGGCTGAGGTTGCAAGCGACCATGCGCGCGCGGGCGCGGTGGGTCAACCCAATAAGCCCTTATCTATATGGCGAAATTTGCCGCTCAACCGCCGACATCGGCGGGCTCGGGCGGCACATTGGCGCTGCGGTTCAGCGGCGCGGCATGGAAGCTGGCAGCCGACTTGCCGGCGGCGGCCTTGTCGCTGTCGCTGAGCTGGGTCTGCAGCACCGCGATGCGCGATTTGGATTCGGCGTCACCGGCCGCGGCGGCGATGGAATACCATTTGTAGGCGTCCAGCAGGCTTTGCGGCACGCCGTCGCCGCGCTCGTACAGCACTGCGAGGTTGAACTGGCTGTCCGACAGGCCCAGCGCCGCGGCCTTGGCGAACCAGCGCGCCGCTTCGGCCATGTTCTTCTTGCCGCCGATGCCGCTGGCATTGGCCACCGCCAGATTGTGCATCGCCTTGCGGTTGCCCTGGTTGGCAGCCATCTCGTACCAGTGGGCGGCCTGTACGCCATCGGCGGGGACGCCCTGGCCGCGCTCATACAACGTGCCCAGGCGATATTGCGCGACGGCCTGGCCTTTCTGCGCCGCCTGGGTGAGGAATTTCACCGCAACGGGCAGGTTCACGGCCTGACCGTCCGTGCCGTCCAGCGCCCTGAGGCCCAGGATAGTCAACGCCGTGGGGTTGCCGGCATTGGCAAGCTGGACCACGCGGTCGGACGAAGGTGCGCTGCGCGGCTGGGCGCCGTCCGGAACCGGGTTGACCGGCGCATTGCGTACCTCGCGCTGCTGCAGCGGCGGGGCGGTGCGCGGCGGCACGGGCTCGGAACGCTGGGTGGTGTAGTCGCCGGCGTCGCCGGGCTGTTCGACGGCCTGGCCGCCGGCTTGGGGCGCGACCACGAACTGGGTCTCGTCGCCCGATGGCGGTTCCGGCACCGAGAAAGTGGGTCCGCCCTGGGCCGGGGACTTGCCCGCGAATTGCTGGTCGGCGGGCTTGGGCTGCTGGCGCATCAGCACCAGGCCGGCCGCGATGGCCAGCACCACCAGCAGCGCCAGGATAGCGGGCACCAGGTAGCGGGGCTTGGCCTTTTCCTCGCCTTCGGCGCCGGCCTCGTCCTTGCTCCAGCGCAAGCCCGCGAAACGGCCGCGGCGTTCGCTCTCGGCCTTTTCGCTGGCGGCGCGGGCCGAGCGGCGGGCCTGGGTGAGAAAATTTTCCGACTCCGGCTGGGCGAAGACGTCGTTGAAGTCCGGCCCGAATTCGGCGGGCGAGGCAAAAGGGTCGGCGCCCTCGGCGGGAATGTCGAAGGCAAAACCACCCGGGGTAGGGGGCGCGCCCGGCAGCACGGGGGCGAAGGGGTCGGCGGCCTGCGCGTCATAGGCGGCAAAGGCCGAGGGCGGCGTTTCGGGTTCGAAAACCGGCGGCGGCTCGGTGGAAAAAGCGGGCTGCTGGAAGATTGGCGCGGCCGGCGCTTCCGGGGCGGGCGGCTCGGGCGCGCGGCGGCTGCGCATGTCCGTCGCCAGGTCGCTGTGATCCTTTTCCAGCGATTCCAGCCGGTGGCTCAGCGCCTGCATCGTCTCGTCGAAGCGGGCGGCGGGATCGAAATTCTCCAGCCGCTGCGTCATGCCGCCGAGTGAATGCTCGATCCCGTCCAGGCGGCGCTCGAAGGCGGCGTCGGGCAGGCGCATCTCCAGCCGGGCGATGGAGTCTTCCAGCCGGTTCAGGCTTTCCTCGGCCTGGGCGTGGCGGCGCTGGCTTTCCACCTGGTCGGTGGCGCGCTGATTGGCGTTGGCTTCGATCTTTTCCAGCGCATGGTCCAGCGCATTGGTGTTGAACTGGGTGGTCTTTTCGGCGGCGGCGATGCGGGCTTCCAGCGCCTTGTCGGCATCCTCGGAATCCACCCGGGCCTGGCCGACGCGGCCGGCCAGCTGCTCCAGATTGGCGGTCAGGGTGGTGACCTGGGTGGCGGAATTGTTGGCGGTGGCGGTGATCTGGTCGGCCAGCCGCGACAGGCCCTGATGCAGCGCCTTGACCGCCTCCTTGATGCCGTCATTGGCGGCCGAGCGTTCCAGCCGCTCCAGCCTTTCATTCAGCGCCATCACATTCAGGCCCAGCTGGTCGAAGGCCTGGGCCTGTTCGCGGGCGCTGATGTTGATTTCTTGTGCGGTGCGGGAGATGACGCGGTTGGATTCGCTGTGGCTGCGCTCGCTGGAATCAATCCGCCTTCCCAGGCCCCGCAACTGGTCCTCGATGCGGCGCCAGGCATCGTTTGATTCGACCTCCGAGCGGCCCACCCGGGCCATCATCTCTTCGGTGTCGCGGCGGCTGTTGGCGGACGGGGGCAGGCCCCAACTGTCCAGCGGCGCCCCGGAGGGGGTGCGGCTGTCATAGGGCAGGGGGACATCCTCTTCCATGCCCGAAAAACTGCGCAAAATGCGGCGCGTCAGCCATTCCCCGACCGACAAGCCTTCGCGCCGGGCGGCCGCACGCGCGGCTTCCCGCGCTTCTGGCGGGATGCCGGCAACATTCCAGGGAAGCTCTGCACGCATTTCGACTCACTGGCACCGCGCACCCGCTATAGAAGGTACCGGGGGCCAGATATAGTGTAAAGGAATGATGTCCGCGCCACCGGCGGGGCGGGCGGCCTGCATGCAGTCATGCACAGAATACTTTGTGGCGCGGGTTTAACCGCGCGGTTACTGCACCCCGACCGCGCCGCGCAGGCGTATCGGCTTGGCGGGCTCGGGAACCGGCTTGGCGGCCTGGGCCGGGCTCTGGAATTTGGTCACGGTGCTGGGGGGGCCTTCGGGCCGGGGCGGTGGCAAGCCCAGATCCGTGGAAAACAGCAGCGCGACATAGACCGTGTCCCCATTCACGGCCGCGCCCACCCCGGCATGGTCGTAATTGGCGAAGGCCATGTTCTCGCGATGGGGCGTGCTTTTCATCCATTCATCCAGGAAGCGCTGGGCGAAGGCATTCACCTCGATGCCGCTCTGCTTGGTGTAATGCTGCGCTGCAAGATTTTCCCCCAACAGCCCCTGCCACTTGGCGTCCTCGGCCATCAGCAGCGAGGCCGAGGTCGCGCCATTGGGGGCGGCATGGGCAAGATAGTTCTTCGCCGCCATGTCGGCGGCGCGGGCGCGTGCGATCTTGGCCAGCTCCGGATCGATCGCCAGCGGTCGCGCCTTGGGGTCCATGCGGTGGCGCTGTTCTTCCACCAGAATCGCGATGCGGGTTTCCAGGGCCGGCATCTGGTCGCGCGGATCGGCGCGGCGCGGGCCTTCGGGCTGTATCGCGCAGGCGGTCAGCGCCAGCAGGGCGAGAAGAATGGGCAGGAATTTCATCAGGCGGTGAGAATCTCGAACAGGCCGGCCGCGCCCATGCCGCCGCCGATGCACATGGTGACGACACCCAGCCTGGCGCCGCGCCGCCGCCCCTCGATCAGCAGGTGGCCGGTCAGCCGGGATCCCGTCATGCCGTAAGGATGGCCGATGGAGATGGCGCCGCCATTGACGTTGGTCCGGGCCGGATCAAGCCCCAGCCTGTCCATGCAATAAAGCGTCTGGGAGGCGAAGGCCTCGTTCAGTTCCCACAGGTCAATATCGTCAACCGTGAGGCCGTGTCGCGTCAGCAGGCGCGGCACAGCCTTGACCGGGCCGATGCCCATTTCATCGGGCTCGACGCCCGCCACCGCGAAGCCGCGGAAAATTCCCATCGGCTTGAGGTTGCGCCTCGCCGCCTCGCTGTCGCTCATGATCACGCAGGCCGATGCGCCATCGGCGAATTGCGAGGCGTTGCCGGCAGTGATGAACTTGCCCTGGGCGACCTGCTGGCCGCCGGCAAGCACCGGCTTCAGGCTGCTGAGGCCTTCCAGCGTCGTGTCCGGGCGGTTGCATTCGTCATGGTCGACAGTGACCTCGACCAGGCTTTCGGTGCCGCTCGCCTTGTCGATCTTCTTCATCTTGGTCGCCAGCGGCACGATCTCGTCGGCATATTTTCCGGCGGCCTGGGCTGCGGCGGTGCGCTGCTGGCTTTGCAGGGCATATTCGTCCTGCCGCGCGCGGCTGACGCCATAGCGTTGCGCCACGATCTCGGCGGTCTCGATCATGGTCATCCACAAAGCGGGCTTGACCTGGAGGAGATGCTCTTCGGTGAAATGGCTGAGATTGATGCCGCCCATCTGCACCAGCGAGATGGACTCCACGCCGGCGCCCACCGCGATGTCGGTGCCGTCGGTCATGATCTGCTGCGCGGCCATGGCGATGGCGTTGAGGCCCGACGAGCAATAGCGGTTGACGGTGATCCCCGCGGTGGAAACGGGCAAACCCGCCCAGATGGCGCATTCGCGCGCGATATTGTTGCCGGTGGCGCCTTCGGGAAAGCCGCAGCCCATATAGACGTCTTCCACCGCGCCCGGCTCCAGCCCGGCGCGCGCGACGGCGTGCCGGGCGGCATGGCCGCCCATCACCGCGCCATGGGTCTGGTTGAAGCCGCCGCGCACGGACTTGGCCAGCGCGGTGCGGGCGGTGGAGACGATGACGGCCTGCTTCATGGCGGGCAACCTAGCCGTTGAGGCGTTTGGCCGCCAGTGCCCCGGGCGCGGATGCGCCCCTTAGATAACCCGGCGCATTACGCGCTGCCCGGCGCCATGGCTTTTTTTGCGACATGCGCCGGATAGCGCAGGGTGAAGGTTACCGCGGCGGCAAGGGCGATCACATTCACCGCGATCCCGGCATAGAGCGGCAGGCGGGGATCAAAAGTGATGGCGCCGTCGGCCAGCGTCATGGCGGCAAAGGCCGCCACCCAGGCGCCCGACACCAGGTAATTGACCTTGAGGAACAGCGACCGCGGCCAGTCCGCCTCCTTGGGATCGAGCCGCGCATATTCCACCGAAAAGGGACGCTTGAGGGCCAGCGGCACCGCCAGCACCAGCAGCAGGCCGGCCTCGGCGATGAAGCGCACCGCCGCCAGCGACAGGTTGGGATCCAGGAAGCCGCGCACCAGCGCCAGCAGCGCGAACAGCACGAAGCTGCCCACATCCAGCAGGCGCAGCGACGGGCTTTCCACGAAATCGCGGATGGTGACGACAAAGGCGGCGGCGAAGGCCACCCACAGCGCCAGGTCCGCAGAGAGGCGCGACAGAAGCGCAAACAGGATGAACGGCGCGAAGCCGACGACCAGGTTCATGGCCTGTCTCTTTAAAGAAAACACCGGGGCGCGGAAAGCCGCGCCCCGGTGTGTCCTGCGTCAAGGCCTGCTACTGCGCCGGCGCGGCGGCGGGGGGAGGCGCGGCCTTGCCCTTGGCGAAATAGCCCCACAGCCGCACGATGCGGGCGCTGGCGGGGTCGGGCTGGTTGATGCCGGCAAAGACGGTAGCGGCGTCGGCATATTTGCCCTGCGCCGTCTCGGCCATGCCGATCACCATGTCGGGTTCGGTCGGGTCCTTGGCGCCGCCCTTGGCCTTGGCGTCGCGCGCCATCTGCTCGGCTTCGGCGAACATGTCGTAACCATAGAGCGCCTCGGCGGTCTTGACGTTGTATTCGCCGCCCTGCTTGGCGCCGGCCGCGATCTGGGCGGGCATGGATTTCTTGTCGGCATTGGCCTTGGCGTCGGCGGGGGGGAAGCCCGTGCCGCCCTCTTTTTCCGCCGCCACGGCGTCGCCATAGAAAGCGAGCCTGGAGGCGGTTGAGCCGAACAGCGACGCGTCCTGGGGGTCGATCTTGGTGCCGGTCAGCCTCCACAGGCGCCCGACATAGAGATAGTCGATGTCGCGCATGCCCTTGGCGGACAAGGTCACAGGCAGCATCTGGCCCCAATCCTCGGGATCATTATAGTCCGCGACCAGCGTTTCCAGCGACTGTTCGGCGCCGGCTTCATTCTTCATCTTGACCTGCGTCGACATCAGGGTGTCGAGGAAGATGCGATTGGGGCGCTGGCCCGCGGCCTTGGCGGCGTCCAGGTTCTTCTGCGCCAGCGCCGCGGCGCCGGCATTGTCGCCGCTCAGATACATCGACTGGGCCATCAGCCCCTGGGTGTAGGCGTCCTGCGGCGTGGGCAGATCGCCCAGAAGCTTGGCGTACTTGGCCGCCTTGTCATAGTGCTTGGCGTTCAGCGCCAGCTCCATCGCGGCCTTGTAGACGCCCTCCTTGTTGGCGTCGCTGATAGCCGACGGATCGGCGTCGGCGGCGGCTTCGGCATCGACATCGGCGGCGGCGTAGTCCTTCAGGCCGATATGCACCGATAGTCTGAAGCTGTTGATCATCACCGTGTCGGCGGGGGTCAGGTTCGAAAGCTGGTTGGCGGCGTCCAGCTCGGCCAGGGCGGCGGCATAATCTTTCTTGTTGGTGGCGGTCTGTGCCGCCATCAGGTGCTTCTGCACCGCCGGCGTCAGCTTGGGGGCCGACGCCTTGGCGTCGGCGGCATAGGCGGCGTTGGCGGCGCCGAGCAGGAGGGCGGCCGTCAGGGCGGCGCGGGCGAACGACATGGTCATTGATAGTCCCTTTGGAGTGAGGCGGACCGGATGGCCGCGCAAGGAAAGCCCCTGTGAAGTGTCCTATTGTTAGGCTGTTTGCAACTTTACTGTGGCGCGGGGATGTTTCCAATAAGGCGGAATATCGCGATTTTCATGCTGCGCCGCAGCAAGCCGCCCGCTCCCGCCCTCGCAAGCGCCGCTGCGCCATTCCGCTCGCTTGGCCGCATCCCCTGTGCGAGCGCGCTGTCGCGTGCCGGGGAGGTGGGTCTGAGTTCCCGCAATCGTAAACACTTTTTTACCAAGCGCTGCCAATTTCTCAGCTGCTCTGGAGTGGCGCGCATCATGGGGGACAGTCCTTTGCGCCTGGATGGCAAAACGACATTTGTTTCGGCCGCTCGGGGCCATCTGGGCCAGGCCATGGCCCGGGGCCCGGCGCGGGCGGGCGACCATGTAGATCGTCAACGGCCACGACGAAACGGCGCTGGCGACATTGGAGGCCAGGCTCCGGGACGAGGGCCTGTCGGTCAGCCGGGTCGGCGCCCCCGGCGAGATTGCCGGGCCGCTGCTGTTCCTGGCCTCGTCGGCCGCCAGCTTCGTGACGGGCGCCGCCCGCAATGTCGATGGCGGCTGGACCGCCGGGTGAAGTAGAAGATGCAGATGGCGTTTCTCTCCTCCTTTCGCATCGGCCAGCAGACCGTCTATCCCGAGGAGCTGCTCGAGCGGCTGAAAAGCTTTGCGCTGCTGGACAATGTCGGCGACGCGGCGCTGCGCAACCTGCTGGCCGAGGCCAACTGGTTCGCGCTTCCCGGCGGCACGCTGCTGGAGCGGGGCGGCGAGAACAACGCCGCCTTGTTCCTGGTGGTGACGGGCAGTCTGGGCGTCTTCGTCTCCACCAGCCAGGGCCAGCGCCGCCTGGTGGCGTATGTCCCCGCGGGTGAGACGGTGGGCGAGATGAGCCTGATCCAGCCCAGCAAGTCCCATTCCGCCCAGCTGGTGGCGATGCGCGACACCGAGCTGCTGCGTATCTCGCCCGACGGTTTCGAGGCGCTGATCGGGCGTCATCCGCGCGTCATGATGAACCTGATGCAGATGCTGGTGAAGCGCCTGAAGGACGCCAATCGCGGCCCTACCGACAAGGCCCGTCCGCGCACCTTCGCCATCGTGCCGCTGCAGGAGGGACTGGGCGAAGCCCCCATCGCGCACCGGCTGGCCGCGGCGCTGGGCCAGATCGGCAGCCGCACCGCCGTGCTGGACGCCGGCGCCAGCGAGCAGACGGCGGAATGGTTCAACAGTTTCGAACAGGCCCATGACGTGGTGTTCTATCGCGGCGACGCACCCGACAGTCCCTGGACCCACCAGTGCCTGCGCCAGGCCGACCGCATCTTCCTGCTGGCGCGGGCCGACCGTCCGCTGCCGCTGGCGCCGCTCGATCTTCCCGCCTTCAAGGAGCGCGCCGCCGGCCTGCCCGACCTGCTGCTGCTGCATCCCGATGGCGCGTCGGCGAAGCTGCCGGAACATTTCGCCACCCGCGGCGGGCTGTTCGGCGCGCATCACCATTTGCGCGCCGGCCACCAGGGCGATGTGGCACGGGTGGCGCGCTTCATCGCGGGCCGCGCCGTGGGGCTGGTGCTGGCGGGCGGCGGGGCGCGCGGCTTCGCCCATATCGGCATCATCAAGGCGCTGAAGGAAGCCGGCGTGCCGTTCGACCAGTTGGGCGGCACCTCGATGGGCGCCATCATCGCCGCGGGCCTGGCCCAGGAATGGACCCAGGAAGAAATGCGCGAACGCATGCGCGCGGTGTTCGTCAATGACAATCCCTTGTCGGATTTCACCCTGCCGCTGATTGCGCTGGTGCGCGGCAAGAAGGTCAGCGCACGTCTCAGGGAGAATTTCGGCGATGTCTGCATCGAGGAGCTGCCGCTGCCCTTCTTCGCGGTTTCCAGCGACTTGACCACCGGGCGCATCCATATCCACCGCGACGGCCAGCTGTGGCGGGCGCTGCGCGCCTCGGTGGCGCTGCCCGGCATCCTGCCGCCGGTCACCCATCACGGACACCTGCTGGTCGATGGCGGGGTGATGAACAATCTGCCGGTGGATGTGATGCGCGAGCAGGCACTGAATGCCGGGCCCATCATCGCCTGCGACGTTACGGGGGAAGTCGACCTGCAGGCCCAGGACCCCCGCTATGGCGAACGGCCCTGGTGGTGGCTGATCGGCCAGCGCATGCGGGGCAGCCCGTCGATCGTCTCCATCCTGATGCGCTCGGGCACGGTGGGCTCGGAAGCCCAGCGCCGCATCGTGCGCGAACAATGCGACTTTTTGATCGAGCCGCCGATGCCCGATATCGGCCTGCGCGACTGGAAGAAGTTCGACCAGGCCATTCAGGAAGGCTATGACACCGCCCGCGCCTGCATAGACAAGAATGGCGTGCCGCTGACGCATGTTTTGAGCGAAGGGCCGGGGATGCCCCTGCCGCACATCTAGGGCGCTGCCGGGGCAAGAATGTTCCCGGCCAGGCGCCGGATCACAAACAGCGCCAGGCCCCCGGCCAGGATCAGCCCGGCATGCAGCAGCCAGAATCCGGCGGGCGTCATGGCCTCATACAGGCTGCCCAGCCAGCCCACCGTCAGGTTGCCGGCGAAGAAGGCCAGATACGACACCGCGATCATCATGCCCTCCAGCCCCTTGGGCGCGGCGCGGGAATAGAGCGCCAGCGCCACCGGCAGGATGTTGGAGACGCCGATATCGTTGACGATGTGAAAGCCAATCGCCCACCATAGCGAGGCGGGATGGCCGCTGCGGGCGGCGGTCAGGCTGGCACCCGCCAGCAGCAGCGGCGCAAACGCCGCGATCATGGCGCCGATGGCGATCTTGCCGATCTCATCGGGCTCGGCCCAGCGCCTGGCATACCAGCGCCAGAACAGCACCGTCGCCGTCATCAGCACCGCCGAGGCGATGCCGTCCACCGACAACAGCCAGGTAATCGGCATGCGCCAGCCGAACAACATGGTCTGCAGGCTTTTCTCGCCCCACACCAGATAGGCGTTGAACATCTGCTGGTTGCCCAGCAGCGTGCAGGTGAACACCGGCACCAGCAGCACCAGCAGCGCCACCGCCTTTTTGTCGCGCGCCGTCAAGGGCGGGCGCACCACTTCGCCGCCGCGCATGCGCTCCTTGGGAAAGCTGGGCCGCCCGATCAGATAGGTTGCAAGCCCCAGCAGCATGCCGACGCCCGCCGCGCCGAAGCCCCAATGCCAGCCCAGGGTCTCGCCCAGGGTGCCGCACACCAGGGGCGTGACGATCCCGGCGAGCTGGATGCCGATGTAATAGATCTGGAAGGCGTCGGCGCGGCGGTGGTCGCCTTCGGCATAAAGGTCGCCGACCTGGGCGGCGATGTTGCCCTTGAAGCAGCCCACGCCGATCAACAGGCACAGCAGCGCCAGCAGGAAGCTCGCCTCGAACGCCATCAGGAAATGGCCCAGCGCCATCAGCGACGCGCCGATGACGACGGCGGCGGTGCGTCCAATCAGCCGGTCGGCCAAAAGCCCGCCGGCCAGCGGCGTGACATACACAAGACCCGCATACCAGCCGAAAATGACCGAGGCCATCGCGCCCGGCGTCAGCGTGCCATAGAGTGATTGCAGCGCGTGGGAAAAAGGCACGAAGCCCCAGACCTTTTCCACATGGCCCGGCAGCAGCAGGTAATGGGTGGCGTACAGCACCAGCAGCGCCTGCATGCCGTAATATGAGAAGCGCTCCCAGAACTCCGACGCCGCCAGCCAGCCCAGCCCGGTGGGGTGGCCGAGAAAGGCGCTATCGCGGTCCTTCATATCGAGGTGCCTCATATAGAGGTATCTGGCCTGTCGCCGCCGCCGGGAAGCGCCTGATGCTTCAGCAGGTCATAGCGCCGTCCGTCCGGGCCGGTGAGGATGGCGCTGTCGAGCTTCGGCCCGGCCCGGCCTTCATGCGCGGTGACGGCAAGATGGCCCTGGCCCTTGGGGCCTTCCAGGGTCACGTCGTAACCGTTGCGGCTCATGCCCGGCATCCAGGAGAAATAATTGCCTTCCACGCCGGTGACGGCGGCGCCGTAACCCAGCACCTGCTGGGCCATGCCGTCCCGGCGCACCAGCTCACCCACCACCCGCAGCACCGGATTGTGCCGGTAGCCCTGGGTCACGAACCAGGCGGCGTAGCCGCCGGTCACCACCACCGGCAGCATCAGGATCAGGATCACGATCAGGCAGCCCCACAGGCAACCGTTGGAACGCCGGGGCGGGTAATAAGGCGTCGGCGCGGAGGAGGGGGCGATGCTCATGGCGTTAGGAGACCACAGGCCTTAGATTGGCGGCAAGAGGCAGCCGCGCGGGCGAGTGCCAAAGCGGCCGTAAAAGAGACTTCGCATGGCGATTGACTATGACGACATGATGCAGTCGGGCGCCACCGGCCTGAAGGCGTCCTATGACGAAAAAGACGTGATGCTCTACGCCCTGGGGGTGGGCTTCGGCCGCGACCCGCTGGACGAAAGGCAGCTGCCTTTTGTCTATGAGAATGCCGGCCTGAAAGTGCCGCCCACCTTCGCCAGCGTCATCAACCGGGGCGAGGCGCCGCCCGAACGCCAGCGCATGCCGCAAAAGTCCAGCGTCAATTTCATGATGGTGGTCGATGGCGAGCGCCGCATCACCATCCACAAGCCGCTGCCCGCCAAGTGCGAGGTGGTCTCGGACGAGAAATATCTCGACATTCTCGACAAGGGCGCGGGCAAGGGCGCGGTCCTGATCCAGGAACGCGTCAGTCGTGACGCCGCCACCGGCGACAAGCTCTTCACCATCGTCTCGTCCATCTTTGCGCGCGGTGATGGCGGTTTTGGCGGCAAAGCCCAGGGCGGGCCCGCGCTGCACGAGATACCGGACCGCGCCCCCGACCTGGTTCACGAAGCAGATACCCGGCCCGACCAGGCGCTTCTTTATGCGCTGTCGGGCGACCGCAATCCGCTGCACCGCGATCCCGCCTTCGCCCGGTCGCTGGGCTTTCCCCGTCCCATCCTGCATGGGCTGTGCAGCTATGGCACCGCCTGCCGCGCCGTGATCTCGACCCTGGCCGGCTACCAGCCCGAACGCATCACCCAGTTCGATGTGCGCTTTTCCAAGCCTGTGTTCCCCGGCGAGACGCTGGTGGTGGAGATGTGGCAGGACGGAAGGGCCGTCTCCTATCGCGCCAGCGTCAAGGAACGTCCCGGCATTATTGTCCTCAACAATGGTCTTTGCATCCTTGCCTGACTTCATGATGGAAGAGGGCGGCGATCCCATCCAGGCCGCCGAGGCGCTGATCGCTTGCGGCCGCGCCGCCGACGCGGCGCGTGACCTGCGTGCGCGGCTGGCCGCCGGGCGTGGCGGCTTGCTGGCCCGGCTCACTCTGGTCAGGGCGCTGCTGTCGGCTGGCGACATCAAGGGCGCGCTGGAGGAGGCGCGCGAGGCGGCGGCGCTCAACCCGAACGTCGCGCCCGCCGCGCTGGCGCTGGGCGAGGCGCTGCTGGCCGCCGAACTTCTGCCCATAGCGATCGCCGAAATGCAGCGCGCCCTGCGGCTGGACCCCGATTTGCCGCGCGCCCGCCGGTTGCTGGCGCAAGCCTGGCTGGCGGCGGGCGAGGCCGACAAGGCGCTGGAGGAACTGCGCGGCCTGGACGATACGGCGCTGGTCGCCCGCGCCCAGGCCATCAAGCGCGCGTCCCGCTGCGATGCGGGCTATGTCCGCCACCTGTTCGACCAGTTCAGCGCCGATTACGACCGGCGCATGCTGGGCGATTTGCACTACAGCGCGCCCCAAATCCTTTTCGAACTTGCCGCGATGGTGATGCCGGGGCGGATCGGCGCGTCGGCGCGAGCCGGGGCGACCAATATGAAAAGCCTCGCCATCCTCGATCTGGGCTGCGGCACCGGCCTGGCGGGGCGGATGTTCAAGCCGGCGGCGGCGCGGCTGGACGGGGTGGACCTGTCGCCCGCCATGATCGCCAAGGCGCGCGCGGGGGGCCTTTACGACCATCTGGCCGTTGACGACCTGGAAAGCGTCCTGGCCCAGCCCGAACCCCGCTACGACCTGATCCTGGCGGCGGACACACTGGTCTATCTGGGCGACCTGGCGGGTGTGTTCCAGGGCGTCCGGGCGAAACTGTCGCCGGATGGTTATTTTCTCTTCACCGTGGAGAAGGCCCAGAGCGGTTTTGAGCTCGGTCCCAAGCGCCGCTGGCGCCATTCCGATGCCTATTTGCGCGCCGCGGCGCAGGCCTTCGGGCTGAATGTCGCCGGTCTTGTGGCGGCGGCGCCACGCCAGGAAGCCAATCAGCCGGTGCAGGGCTTCGCCGTGGCGCTGACCCTGTAACGGCGGGCACCTTTTTGTCCCATCATGCGTTGCATCATCATGGTCGCCCTCGATAACTCCGCGCTGTTTGGCGCCCCCCGCAAGCTTTTCCGCCTCCATCTGGGACCGCTGGTGGGCGGGCTTGTCCTGGTTGGCGCCGTGCTGGTGCTGGGCGCGATCCTGGCGCGCGGCTTTGCCGAGAACGGCTTTCGCCTGGGCAGCCAGCTGGCCTGGCGCTATTCCAGCTTTGTCTTCTTTGCCGCCCTCAGCGCCGGCCCGGTCTGCCGCATCGCCGCGCGCAGCGGCCATTTCACGTGTCCCGACAATCTCAGCCGCAAGCTGGTCTGGGGCTTTTGCGGCAGCTATGGCGTCTATCTGCTGTCGGTCTTCCTGCCCAATGTGATCCGGCTCTCGGCCGGCGCCACCCTGATGGTGCTGTTCGGCGGCAGCGTGGCGCTGGTCATGGCGGCAACCGCCGCGCCCCTGAAGCGGCTGGGCGGCGCGCCCTTGACCGGCGACAAGACGCGCCGCGTCCTGCTGGCCACCGCCGCCGTCTATTTCTGGTCCTGTTATGCCCTGATGGCGCTGGCGCGCCTCTATGGCCCGCATCGTCCCGACGGTTTTTACGGCTTCAGCCTCAGTCTGATGGTGGTGGCGCTTCTGCTGCGTTATGCCGACCGCTGGTTCGGCCGGCAGGCCGCGCCCCGGCAGGACACCGCCGCGACCGCCTGACAGGCCCGTACAATTCGTGGCAATTCGTTGACAATTTTGCGGCGCGCTTCTGTACCAAACCGGGCCGCGCGCGCGCTGGTTCGCGCCTGGGCGATATGAGACAATCGCGCGGTCGAAAGGACATTTGCGCGTGCGTCTGCTGATCACCCTGTTTCTGTGTCTGGCCGCGCCCGCCTGGGCGCAGTGCGTGGAGCCGCAGATGCCTGCCTTCGTGGACGGCAATGCCGCCAGCGCCGACCAGATGCGCGCCGCGCTGGCGGATGCCCGCGCTTTCATCGCCCAGTCCGGCATCTATCAGGACTGTGTGCGCCAGGACTTGGCCCTGGCGCGCGCCCAGGCCGCAGCTGAGGGCAAAACGGTTGATCCGGCGGCGGAAGTGGCGGCCAAGGCCCGCATTGCCGCCAGCCAGCAGGCCCAGGACCGGGTCGGCCAGGCCAGCAACGCCGCCCTCACCACTTACAAGATGGTTCACGCCAACTAGTTGCCCCCTCCGGCCTTCGCAGCTGGGCGGTGCTGCGGCCACCTCCCCCTTGCGGGCGGGCTGCCGCGCCCGCAAGGGAGGGGCAGTTGATTCATTTTGCCGCTCGGCCTGATTCGGCGAATCACCTATGATTCGCGCATGGCTGAGGTGGCGATTCGAATTCCCAAGGAACGGCGTCCCCGCGACGCAACCCGCGCGGCGTCGCGCACCGCCATCCTGGACGCGGCCCGCCGGGTGGCGGCCCGGACCGGGGCGCGCGAACTTTCGCTTCGAGGCGTCGCCGCGGAAGCGGGTTTCGCCCCGGCCGCCCTATATGGCTATTTTCGCAACAAGGATGAATTGCTGCTGGCTCTGGCGGCCGACGACCTCACCGCGCTGGCGCGGGTGATGCGCGATGCGGGCGGGCTGGCGGGCGCGGGGATCGCGGCGCTGGACCTGCTCAAGGGGGCCGAAACCATGGCCGCGGCCAGCGGCGCTTTCGCCGCCGGGCAGGGCGGCGACGCCGAGCGGCTGTTCAATGGGCGGCTGATCGCGGCGCTGAAGGCGCTGTCGGACGCCAGCGGCCTGCCCACCGGCAGCCGTGCGCATCAATGCGATGTGGTGCTGCTGGCCTCGGCGCTGGCGGGGCTGGCGCTGTTCGCGCGCTCCGGACGCCTCGGCGCCCTGGGCTTCACGCCCGACGAGATGATCGCCCGGCTGGACAGCCGCTTCAGGGGCTAGGCCAGCAGGATCTTGCTGCCGATCACGATCAGCACCATGCCGCCCGCGCCTTCCGCATAGCGCCCAAAACGACTTCCCAGGAAGCGGCCCGTCATCACCCCGATGGTGGTCATGATGAAGGTCGCCGCTCCGATCGCCAGCGCATTGACGAGGATGTTGGCGCCCAGCAGCGCCAGGCTCACGCCCACAGCCAGCGCGTCGATGCTGGTGCCCAGCGCCGTCAGCGCCAGGATCCAGAAGGAATGGCTCTGGGGCTTCTCATCATCCGGGTGACGGCGCACCGCATCCCAGATCATCTTGACCCCTATCACCAGCAGAATCCCGAACGCCACCCACTGGTCGAAGGCGGCGATATAGCCGCCCACCGCGCGGCCCGCCGCCCAGCCGATCACCGGCGTCACCGCCTCGATGCCGCCGAAGATCAGCCCGGTGCGCAGCGCCTCGCTCCAGCGCGGCCGCGCCAGCGCCGCGCCCTTGCCGCAGGCCGCCGCGAAGGCGTCCGCCGACATGCTGAGCGCCAGCATCAAGACAGGCAGGAAGGTCATGGCGGTTGGGTATCAGCCCAATGCCCCCGCCGCCAGACTATTTTCCGCTCGCGTTGCGCACCGCGAACTGCGCCGTGACGTGGCCGCCGCCCTGGAACAGCAGCGTTACCGGCACATGGTTTCCCGGCGCGATGGCGGCCTTGGCCTCCATGCACATCAGGTGATAGCCGCCCGGCGCGAATTTGAGGGTGCCGCCGGCCGGAACCTCCACCGCCGCGACACTCTGCATGCTGCCCATACCGCCATGGCTCTCGCTTTTG
This sequence comes from Rhizomicrobium sp., assembly GCA_035549455.1. Taxonomy (GTDB): domain Bacteria; phylum Pseudomonadota; class Alphaproteobacteria; order Micropepsales; family Micropepsaceae; genus Rhizomicrobium. The sequence continues at coordinate 51,364 of DASZQW010000006.1, forward strand.
TGGAGCATCAGCATGCCGCAGGCCGGACTCTGCGCCCCCGTCAGGGTGAGGGTCGTGGTGCCGCCATTGTGCAGGGTGAAATAGCCGCCGGACGGCACCGCCCGAGGCAGCGCCCGGATCCAGGCGTCGCTGACGGCGATATCGCCGGCGCGGGCGCCGCACAGACTGGCCATCAGCACAGGTGCGCTGATGGCCAAGGCGTGGAACAGATTGGAATTTCCTATTCTGATGTCAATTCTCCGATAGTTGTCTGGCGGCGCAACGCAACTGTGCCAGGAAGGCGGGGCCGAACTGGGGCAGCGACAGCAGGGCGCCATCGGGCCATTCCGCCGCCTCCTCCAGGGTCTGGATGCCGCCATGGCGCAGGGCATTGATGGCCCTTCGCGACAGCGGCAATTGCGTGATCGGATGAAGGTCACATCCCATGATGCATGCCTCCCATGTCCATGCCGGGCATGGTATCGGCATCCGGGGCGGTGACGGTCAATGCAGGTGCGGGATTCTTGGCATGATCCTGGGGCGCCGCGACCCAGTTCTTGACGCCGCTTTCGCAGGTCTGGTTCGCCGCAAACAGCAACATCCCGGGAACCGCAGGCATCTTCATCAGGATGGCGAACTCGTCGAACTGGTCGTCCGCCAGGGCGCCGCCCTTCCAGGCAATGGCGCTGACCCTGTCGCCGGCATGCTCGATGCCCACCGTCCAGCCCGGTTTTGGCTGGGGCCTGGCGTCCGTCACGCCGGGCGGCAGTGTGATCCTGAGACCCGTCGTCGGGGAGCCGGAACAGCCATGCCCGATGCGGAAACGCTCCACCCGCATGCTGCCGGCCGGGGCAGTCGCCTCGGCCAGAGTGACATGGGCTGCGGCCGGCGAAATCGCCGGCAACAGCGCGGCAACAAGCATAAGCCTATTGCGCATAATGCACCTCCATCACAAAGGTCCGCTGGGGGAAGGGGTGGTACAGGAAGTATTTGTCATTGCCCAGATTGTCGACGCCGACGGACAGGTTCCAGTTCTGATCCAGCTTGTAGCGGACGCGTGCATCCGCCACCCAATAGCCGGCAAAGCCCTGATAGGTCTGGGACACCGGATCGCTGTTGTCGATGGTGCCGAAGCTGCGGTCGCTATAGCGCGCGCCGAGCGAGAAGGACCATTGATCCAGGCGATAGGTTGCCAGGATATTGCCCTTGAGCTTGGGCACGCCGGGAATGAACTTGTTCACCGCCGCCGCGAAGGCACTGTCTCTTTTGATGCGTCCGTCTGCCGCCGTCAGGCTGCCCATCAGTTCCAGCCCCGGTATGAAGGCGTCATATTGATCGACGACGAACTCGACGCCTTGCACCTGGGTGCGGTCCACATTCTGCACATAGCTGTACAAGGATGTCGAACCGGCAACCAGCGGCGCCGATTGTGACAGCAGGGCGCTGGAGACATCTTCCTTGAAGAAAGAGAGGCGGAACAACCCGCTGTCCTTGCGGTACTCCGCCGCCAGTTCATAGGAACTTGCGCGTTCCGGCTTCAGGTTCGGGTTGGGCACCGACAGGAAGGTTCCCGTAGTCACCGACTGGTAGAGTTCGGTCACCGTGGGCATGCGATAGGCGATGCCCCAGGACCCGGTCAGTTTCCAGGCATCGCTGACCTGCCAGGCCAGTGACGCCTTGGGCGACACGGTGCTGGCCGAGATACGCGGCTGGCTGACATTGAGCGCAGGGGAGGCGGAATAGTTGGTTCCGCCATAGGCACGCCAGTCCTCATAGCGCAGGCCGAGCGCCGCCTTCACCTGCGGCGTCAGGGACCAGATGTCCTGGGTCCATAGCGCATTGGTGGCGGTGCGGCCCTTGGCGGCGCTGGTCAGCGTGCCAAGCCCGCCCAGGATCCAGTCGGTCAGGTTGTTCTTGGCCTGGGCGAAACTTTCCGCATCGCGATGCACGCCGAACGAGACTTCGTGATCCTGCCAGCCGCGCCACACGCCATTGGCATCCAGCGTGTACCAGCCGGTGCCGTTGAGGCGGTTGATGGTTCCAGCCGCGCCACCAAGCGCGGCTGGAAGCGCCGTGGTGGGAACGCGCTGCTTGTCATTCAGATAGGCATAGTCGCTGGCAATGACCTCCCAGGAAAAATCTCCGCTTTTATCCGATGTGAGCGACAGGCCCTGCGCCAACTGGGACTGCTGCCAGTTGTAGATGGTGTTCGAAAAGCTGCCGGCGGCGATGTTGTAATTGTAGCCATTGATGTTGGAGCTTCCGGTATAGACCGTGTTGCCCGAAGCGTTGCGCAGATAGCTCTGGCTGGTCGCATTGTCGTCCTGGTGGAACAGGCTGGCGATGTAGGCCAGTTGCCAGCCATTGGTGAAATCATAGGCCAGTTTCAGCGTATCGGTGTCCTGCACCTGGTGCTCGATGTTGCCGGCCCCGATTTCCAAGATGGCGGCGCCGGTGCGGTTCAGGTCGCTGAAGGCGCCCGTCAGCGCCGTGCCTGCTGTGCTTGTCGTGGCGGGGCGCGTCAGGGTCACATAGCTTAGCGGCTGGGCATAACTGTCCAGATGGTTCGCCGACAGCCGCCAGCTGAAGCCGCCGGTGCGGTCGCCGACACCCGCGCCGAGCTGCCAGGTGCCGTTGGTCTGGTCGGTGCCATACTGGCTGAAGTTCTGCACAGCGCCCAGGGCATCCGCATACAGTTCGAAATGATCGGGCATGCGGGTGGTGATGTTGATGGTGGCGCCGATGGAGCCGCCCGCATAGCGCGCGGCAAAGGGGCCATACAGCACGTCAATGCGGCTGACATCCTGGGGCGCGGCAACGCCAAAATGCGGGCTGGCGGCGCTGTTGTTGTTGCCGATGGGCGAATTGATCATGATCCCATCCACAAAGATCAGGTTGCGGGCCGAGGCGCCCAGGCCCGATGTGCGGGTGGCCACCGGGTCCTGGGTGTCGCCGTAATGGCGTTTGCGCACGATCAGGGACGGCGCGTATTTCAGCATGTCCTCGGTATTGACGGTGTTGATCTGCTCGTGCGCCTTGGCGGCGGTGATCTGGGTATCGGGCGCCGACGGATCGGCCGCGCCGCGATTGGCGGTGACGATGACATATTCCGGCTGCAGGCCCGCGCCGATGGGCTGGGCGTTGGCAGGCGCGATGCCATACAGGATCGCAAGGACGGACGCGGTTGCGCACAGGCGCGCGAGATTG
>DASZQW010000007.1:0-20379 GCA_035549455.1 Rhizomicrobium sp.
CGCCCGCCCGCCCTCACTGCATGAACGGCGTGGCAATGACCTTCAAGCCCACCGCCAAAAGAAAAGGCCGGTCTTGTGACCGGCCTTTTTCATTTGCGATTGCCTGGCGTTTATGGCGCCGGGGCGGGAGCCGCGGGCGGGGCTGCGGGGGGAGCCTTGGTCGCCTTGGCCTTGGCCTGCTCGACCATGTCGTCATGGGCGGCGGCGAAGCCCTTGAGCGAGAATTTCAGGTCATAGGCCTTGCCGCCATCGGCATAGATGCGGACCTTGGCGTCCGGACCCGACTTGCCGAGCGCGGCGATGGCGGCATTGTCGATCGCCATCTGCACGAAGCAGCCGCCATTGTCGCAATAGCGGTAGTGCAGGACCGGCGAGGTATAGCTGTCCGACGAAATGACCACGCCCTTCTGGATCGCCACTTCCAGCGGCACCGTCACCTGCAGGCCGTGACCGTTCATGCTGGGCACATAGGCGATGGAGAAGGACAGCACGCGCTGGTGCGAGCGCTGGTCGTCCAGTTCCTGAAACATGTCGCAGGGGCTGGGGCTCTGGACCGGAAAACAGCGCACGATCCAGTCGCCGATGATCTTGGTCTCCGGCGGCTTGGCCGGGGCAGCGGGGGCGGCTGCGTCCTGCGCCAGAGCCGAACCGCAGGCCAGCGACAACCCGAGGGCGGCACCGATCAGGGAATGAACGAGTTTCATGAAAAGAGTCTCCAGAACCAGTTATGGCGCTTGGCTTCCTGGCTGCGCCAGACGGAATGGGCCTTGTTATAGCCCTTGAACGACATGGGTTCGTCCACCCGCTTGCCGTCCAGGGTGGCGAACAGCAGCTTGGCGTCGCTGGCGCCCTTGAGCGAGGCGGCCAGCTTGTCGTCGAACGGCGCGGTGGCGATGCAGCCCGCGCTGTTGCAGGTGCGGTACGGGAACACCTTCACGGGATCCTTGCCGATCTGCAAGCCCATGCCGGCTTCCAGCGCCACGCCGTGCGGCAACATGAAGCCGATCAGGTTCTTGCCGTCCTTGTCCCGGGTGATAGTGACCCGGGCGATGGCGCTGTTGCGCTGGGCGTCGATGATGTCGGCGCTCATTTCGCAGCTGCTGTCCTTGGTCTGGGCCGCGGGACAGGCGACACGCCAGTCGTCATAGGGCGTGACCATGGCGGCCTTGGCATTGTAGGTCGCCACACCGCGCACCATCCAGCCCAGCAGCAGGCCGACCAGCAGCGCGGCGGCGCCCACAACAAGACGTTCAGTCTGGTTTTTCATAGGTTCGGATTCGCTTTGATTTCTTTGCATCTGGACCGCAAAACGCCTCCCGGCGCTGCTTGCGGCCCAAACCGGGGGCAGCACCTAGCAGATTGGCCAAATAAAGGAAACGCCAAGATGCCGGCCTGCCGGGGGCAAAGCGGGCGTTTTCGTCACCTTGGTGAATATGGCCGGGTTTTAATGACTTAGCCGGCGGCCAGCAGCACCGGTTTTTGCGCATAATATTGCGGCCAGACCTTGTTCAGGGCACGGATTTTCGGCAGGTCGTTGATTTGGATGTAGGCCGAATCCGGGTTATGAACCAAATAGTCCTGGTGATAGCCCTCGGCCCGGTAAAAGCCCTTCAGCGGCTCGACCCTGGTGGCGATGGGGGCGGCAAAGATGTCCGCCCGGTCGAGCTGGGCGATATAGGCGCGCGCCGTGGCGGCCTGGAGGTCGCCGGCGGCGAAAATCTCGGAGCGGTAGCTGCTGCCGGTGTCCGGGCCCTGGCGATTGACCTGGGTGGGATCGTGCGCCACCGAGAAATAGATGCGCAGCAGGGTGGCGAAGCTGACCTGGCGGGGATCAAAGATGATCTGGACGGCCTCGGCATGGCCGGTGGTCTCGCTGGAGACCCGCTCATAGCTGGCGTCACGGCTGGAGCCGCCGGCATAGCCTGCCACCACGCGGGTGACGCCCTTCACATGCTCGAACAGGCCCTGCTGGCCCCAAAAGCACCCCCCCGCCAGCACCGCGGTCTCGGTGGCGGCGGGATTGGCGGGATCGGACAAAGCGGCGGGGATTTCGCGGTCCAGGTCGCCGGCATGGGCGCGCGATGACAGGAGCGCGGGCGCCGCAACCAGAAGGGCGATGGCGGCGGCGGCCAAGCAGAGCGATCGGATATGCATGGGGTTCCTCACACCTTAGTACGTCAGCCAGTTCGGCCGGATCACGGAACGGTTACGCAAAATCTGTCGGCGGCGGCGCGGATGGCGTCATAAACCAGGGCAAGTTCCGCCGCCGTGACGCAATAGGGCGGCATGACATAGATGGTATTGCCCAGCGGGCGCAGCAGGACGCCGCGCTCCAGGAAGAATTTGCTCAGGCCGGGGGCGATACCCGCCAGATAGCCGGGATCGGGCACTTTCAGGTCCATCGCCGTGACGGTGCCCAGGCGGCGGACATTCTCGAAGCGGGAGTCGGCGCGCAGGGGGGCGAGATGGCTTTCCTGCGTCCGGGCCAAAGCGGCAATGCGCGCGCGCACGGGTTCGGACTTCCAGATGTCGAGATTGGCGCGCGCCGCCGCGCAGGCGATGGGGTTGGCGGTGAAGGAGCTGGAGTGGAAGAACGTGCGGCTGCGGTCGGTGGAATAATGCGCCTCGAAGATGGCGGGGGTGCAGAGCGTGACCGCGAGCGGCAAACTGCCGCCGGTCAGTCCCTTGGCCAGGCACATTATGTCGGGGGTGATGCCCGCCTGCTCGCAGGCGAACAGCGTGCCGGTGCGGCCGAAGCCGGTCATCACTTCATCCGCGATGAACAGCGTGCCATGGCGTTCGCACAGCGCCTTCATCTGCCGCAGTATGCCGGCGTCATACATCTTCATGCCGCCCGCGCCCAGCAGCAGCGGCTCCACGATCAGCGCCGCGGCGTCCGGGGCCGCTTGTGCCAGTGCCGTCAGGGTCTCGCGCCCCCCGCCGTGCGGAAACGGCAGGCGCACCACATCGAACAGCAGCGGCGCATAGGCGGCATTGAACACGCCGCGCGCGCCCGTCGACATGGTGCCGATGGTGTCGCCATGATAGGCATGTTCCAGCGCGATGATTTTCGTGCGCGGGCGCAGCTGGGCCTGCCAGAAGCCCAGCGCCATCTTCAGCGCCACCTCCACCGCCGTCGAACCGCTGTCGGAATAAAAGACATGCGCCAAGTCTTCCTGTCCGGATGATCGCGGCACGATTTCCAACAGGCCCTGGGCGACGTCTTCCGCCGGCTGGTGGGTGAAACCGGCAAAGATCACCTGATCCAGCTTGTCGGCCTGGCGCTTGATGGCGTCGACGATGCGCGGATGGCGGTGGCCATGGGTGATGACCCACCAGCTGGAGATGGCGTCCAGCAGCTTGGCCCCGCTGCCATCATTCAAGGCGGTGTGCAGCCAGGCGCCCTCGCCGCGCGTCACCAATGGAAAGTCCGGTGTCAGGGCATGTTGGGTAAACGGATGCCAGATGGGGGAATCGGGCGAGGTCATGCAAAATCCTCCACCTGGAAATTCCTGGCGAACACCCCAGCCAGCCGCCCGCGTGTCAATGGCGCGACTTCCGGCAGGCGGCCCAGCCGCTTCACATTCGCCTTTTCGATGATGACGCGTTCGCTGGCTTCATTGTGCTCGCCGATGAAGGCCACGCCCAGCAGCGGAATGTCGCGGGCGCGGATGGCCTCCAGCGACAGCAAGCTATGGTTGATGGTGCCAAGGCTGGTGCGGGCGCACAGGATCAAAGGCAGATTCCAGCGGGCGAAAACATCGATGAACAGCACGCGCGGCGTCAGCGGCACCATCAGCCCGCCCGCGCCTTCGATCACCAGCGGCGCGTCGTCGTCAAATTGCGGCGGGTTCAGGGCATCGGGGTCGATGGTGACGCCGTCCTGGGCGGCGGCGAAGTGCGGCGAAGCCGGTGTTTTCAGCCGCCAGGCTTCCGGCACGATCCGGGCGCCGCTGAGTTCGGCCACCGTGTCGCTGTCGGACGGCAGGCCTGCCTGCACCGGCTTCCAGTAGCGCCCCCCGATCAACCCGCACAGCCCCGCCGCGAACACGGTCTTGCCGACATCGGTGTCGGTGCCGGTGACGACAAAACCCCTCATGCTTTTTCCAGTTCGGCGGCAAGGCCCGCAAACAGCGTGTCGATGTCGAGCGGCGTGGCGTGCAAGGTGAGCGCGATGCGCAGACGCGCGGTACCTTCGGGCACGGTGGGCGGGCGAATGGCGCGGATGTCATGGCCGCGTTTGCGCAGCGCTTCGGCCAGCCGCAGGGCGCGGCCGTCCGCGCCCACCACCACCGGCAGGATGTGGGAGCCGGAAAATGGCAGGCCCAGTTTCGCCATCGCGGCACCCGCCTGGCGCACCAAGTGGGCGAGCTGGGCGCGTTCCTGCTCCGCGCCCGCCGAAATCTTCAGCGCGGCGCGCACCACAGCCGCCATCAAGGGCGACGGCGCGGTGGAAAAGATGAAGCTGCGGCCGCGATTGACGATGAAGTCGCGATAGAGACGCGGCATACAAATCAGCGCGCCGCTTGCGCCCAGCGCCTTGCCGCAGGTGTGCAGCGAAATGATGTTGGGGGCGCCTTCATACGCTGCGCCAAGCCCCCGGCCCTGCGGCCCCAGCACGCCGGTGGCATGGGCCTCATCCAGCAGCAGCATGGCGTCATGTTTGTGCGCCAGCGCCACCAGCGCGGCCAGCGGGGCGCGGTCACCGTCCATGGAATAGAGCGTCTCCACCGCGATCCAGACGCGGCCGACATTGCCCGCCTTGCGCCATTGGACAATGGCGTCGTCCATCGCACCCACATCATTGTGCGGCGTGGACACCGAGGGTGTGCGCAAGCCGTCGCGGAAACTGGCATGTATCAGCGCATCATGGACGATCAGGTCGTCCCCGCGCGGCAGGGTGGCGGCCAGCAGGGCATTGGCCGCGAAGCCGGTGGGGAAATACAGCGCCGTCTCGCTGCCGAAGAAGGCTGCGGCTTCTTCCTCCAGCGCCTCATGCTCGGGATGATTGCCGCGCAGAAGGCGCGAACCGCCCGCCCCCAGCGGCACGCCGCGCGCCAGCGCATCGGCGGCGGCGTCCCGCAAAGCGGGGCTTTGCGCCAGCGCCAGAAAATCGTTGGAGGTGAAATCCAGCCCGGCGCGGGGCGCCAGGCTGCGCAGCCGGTCCTTGCCGGCCAGCGCGTCCAGCACCTGTCTGTGGGGATCGTCGGACATGCGGTCATACTGTCATGGCCCGTGCAGGCGGGCCATGACGCTCTTACAAGGCGCTGTCGCCGGTTTCGCCGGTGCGCACCCGCCTGGCGGCTTCCAGATCCAGCACGAAAATCTTGCCGTCGCCGATCTTTCCGGTGCGGGCGGCGCGGGTGATGGCGGTGATCGCGTCCTGGACCCGGTCGCCGGGCAGCGCCACTTCCACCTTCAGCTTGGGGATGAAGCTGACGGTATATTCGGCACCGCGATAGATTTCGGTATGACCCTTCTGGCGGCCATAGCCGCGTACCTCGGTGACGGTCATGCCGTTGAGGCCCAGCGCCGTCAACGCCTCGCGCACCGCGTCCAGGCGATGGGGCTGCATGACGGCGATCACGAGCTTCATGGCGGGCACCTCCGGTTTGCGGGTCAAGATTAGCGGTTTGGCGGGCGGGAACAAAATCACGGCACCAGCCAGCCTGCCCGTTCCCCGGGCATGCCCTAATTCGGGCATTGAGCGGCAAAGCCGCGACTTTTCCCGGACTTCGTGCGGTACGACCTGGCCCCGGGCCGGAGATCGGGCTGCAACTAGGGGTGGTGAGCGGCTGGCGGACTAGTCCAGCTTCAGCCGCCGCAGCCTGAGCGCATTACCGATGACGCTGACCGAGGACAGCGCCATGGCGGCGGCGCCCATTTCCGGCGACAGCAGGATGCCGAAGGCCGGATAGAGCACACCCGCCGCCACCGGGATGCCCACGGCATTGTAGGCGAAGGCGAAAAACAGGTTCTGGCGAATGTTGCGCATGGTGGCGCGCGACAGGAGGCGGGCGCGCAGGATGCCGGTCAGGTCGCCCTTGAGCAGCGTCAGCCCGGCGCTTTGCATCGCCACATCGGCGCCCGAGCCCATGGCGATACCGACATCGGCGGCGGCCAGCGCGGGCGCGTCATTGACGCCGTCGCCCGCCATCGCCACCACCCGGCCCTGGGCTTTGAGCTGTTCGACGATCCGGCTTTTGCGTTCGGGCAGGATTTCCGCCTCGACCTCGGTGATGCCCAGCCGCGCCGCCACCGCCTGGGCGGTAACGCGGTTGTCGCCGGTCAGCATCACCACCCGGATAGTCTGGGCCCGCAGGCCTGCCAGCGCGGCGGCGGTGGTCGGCTTCACCGCATCGGCAATGGCAAAGACCGCAGCGGGCTTGCCGTCCACCGCCAGGAAGATGGCGCTGCCGCCGTCCCGGCGCATCGCATCAGCCTGGCCGGCCAGCGCGCCCAGCGCCACGCCCTCGCCTTGCAGGAAGTCGCGGTTGCCCGCCAGCAGCGCCTTGCCCTCGACCTGGCCGCGCACGCCGCGCCCGCTGGGCGAGTCGAAATCCGTCACCGGCGGGAGCGTCAGGCCCCGTCGCAGCGCCTCGGCGACAATCGCCGCGCCCAGGGGATGCTCGCTGGGCCGCTCAAGACCGGCCGCCAGGCGCAGTACGTCGTCTTCGGCAAAGCCGGGCGCGGGCGATAGGGCGGCGAGCGACATTTTTCCTTCCGTCAGGGTGCCGGTCTTGTCGATCACCAGCGTGTCGACCCGCTCCATCCGCTCCAGCGCCTCGGCATTGCGCACCAGCACGCCCGCCTGGGCGCCGCGCCCCACCCCCATCATGATCGACATGGGTGTGGCCAGACCCAGCGCGCAAGGACAGGCGATGATCAGAACCGTCACGGCCGACGCCAACGCCCAGGGCAAGCGCGGCTGCGGTCCCAGCAGCATCCAGGCCGCGAAAGCCAGCAGCGCCACGGCAATCACGGCGGGCACGAACCAGGCAGCGACGCGGTCGGCCAGGCCCTGGATCGGGGCGCGGCTGCGCTGGGCCTGCGCCACCAGCGCCACGATGCGCGCCAGCACGGAGTCGCTGCCGACCTTTTCGGCCCGCACCACCAGCGTGCCGGTGCGGTTGACAGTGCCGCCGATCACTTTGGCGCCCGCCGCCTTGTCCACCGGCAGGGATTCGCCCGTCACCATGGATTCATCCAGCGCGGATTGGCCTTGCGTCACTTCGCCGTCCACCGCGACGCGCTCGCCCGGCCGCACCCGTACCTGGTCGCCGGGCTGGATCTGGTCGAGCGGCACTTCTTCTTCGCCGCCCGGCGTGATGCGCATCGCGGTCCTGGGCGCCAGGTCCAGCAGCGCGCGGATGGCGCCGGAGGTTTGCGCCCGGGCCTTCAGCTCCAGCACCTGGCCCAGCAGCACCAGCACGATGATAACGGCAGCGGCTTCGTAATAGACCGGCACCATGCCGTGCAGGGTGTGCAAGGCGGGCGGAAAGGCCTGGGGGAAGACGGTGGCGAAAACGCTGTAGCCCCAGGCGACGCCCGTGCCCAGCGCAATAAGCGTGAACATGTTGGGGCTGCGCGCGATGATGGAGGCCCAGCCCCGCACCAGCAGCGGCCAGCCTGCCCACAGCACCACGATGGTGGACAGGACCGCCTGCAGCCACAGCGACAGATGCGGTTCGACCAACTGTCCCAGCCCCACCATGGCGCCCATGTCCAGCACCATCACCGGCACCGCCAGAGCGAGGCCGCCCCAGAAACGGCGGCGCATGTCGTCCAGTTCGGGATTGGCGTCGTCATTGGCTGCCACCAGCGGCTCCAACGCCATGCCGCAGATCGGACAGGAACCGGGCGCGCCCTGGCGTATCTGGGGATGCATGGGGCAGACATAAACCGCACCAGCGACCGCGCCTGGCGGGCCTTGCGGCGGCGGCGCGCCGGGTAAAGACGGCGCGTGATGATGATGGTCATGCATCGGCGGCAGAGCATGTCACCCTGCCGCAAGCAAAAGCAAACAAGGGCCGGTTGACGGTGGGGCGCCGCCAATTACAGTAGCCCCAGCACCCGCCCGCCCTGTCGGGATGACAGCCATCTTGCGGTCGGCGGAGCGGAACCTGCGGGCCGCCCGTTAGTTCCCACCCGCGATACTGGAAGGGATTTGCAGCATGAAATATTCGATTATCGCACTTGCGGGTGCCGCGTTTCTGGCGGGCTGCATGGGGCCGCAAGGCAATCCCAACGGCCAGTCCTATGCCACCGAGCCGGGCGGCACCATCGCGGTGGCGCCGACCCCGACGGGTCCGCCGACCTATGATCCCAACGCCCGGGCGCCGGTGTCCGACGCCATGAAGGCCGGCAGCGCGGGCGCCAACCAGCCCGCGCCCAGCGGCAACCCGCCGCCGCCAACGCCGGTCTACTAAGGCAGGCGCGCAAGCCGCGAACGCCACCCCGGGCGGCGGCGACAGCCAGCCTATGCATCATATTGTCCCGGTTTGGGCGTTTCAGGGATGAGATGGGCCGCGAGCAGGCTCGCAACATGGACGGCGTCGCGGTGGGCGCCGTCCGCGATCTGGTGGCGGCAGGAGGTACCGTCGGCGACCAGCACGGTGTCGGCGCCGGCGGCGCGGGCGGCGGGCAATAGCGACAGTTCGCCCATCGCCAGCGACACCGCCACGGTCTCGGCCTGATAGCCGAAGGCGCCGGCCATGCCGCAGCAGCTGGACTCAATCATTTCCAGCGTCAGGTCCGGGATCAGGCGCAGCGCCTGTTCCACCGCGCCCATGGCGCCGAAGGCCTTCTGGTGGCAATGGCCATGGAGCAGCGCCTTGCGCGCGGCCGGTCTGAGCGCCGGCCTGAAGCGGCCCGCATTGGCTTCGCGCGCAACAAATTCCTCAAACAGCAGGGCATGGGCGGCGGCGCGCTTTGACTGCGGACCCGGCAGCATCGCCAGCGCCTCATCGCGGAAGCTGAACAGGCAGCTCGGTTCCAGTCCCACCAGCGGCACGCCGCGCGCAAAGAAGGGCTCCAGCGCCGCAAGGCTTCGGCGCATTTCGGCTTTAGCGGCATCGACATCGCCGACCGCCAGATAGGTACGCCCGCAGCAAAGCGGCCGGCCTTCGCCTTTGGCAAGATGCACGCGATAGCCGGATGCGGTCAGCAGCTTCAGTGCGTCGCGCAGGATTCCCGGCTCGAAGGCGGCGTTGAAACTGTCGGCCCACAGCACGACCTCATGGCCCGTCTCGGGCCCAAAGCTGTCCCCCGCATGGTCGAAGCGGTCGCGCCGCCAGTGCGGCAGGCTGCGCCGGGAACTGAAGCCCGCGACTTTCTCCGACAGAAAGCGCAGCGCGCCGATGCGGTTGCGCAGATTGAGCAGGGGCGCGACTTTGGCCGCCAGCGGCGCATAACGCGGCATATTGGCAATCAGCCGGTCGCGCAGGCTGTAGCCACGTTCGGCGGCACGGGCCGCAAGCACTTCGATCTTCATCCGCGCCATGTCCACGCCGGTGGGACATTCGCGCTTGCAGGCCTTGCAACTGACGCACAGCTGCATGGTTTCGGCCATCTCGTCGCTGGTGAAGGCGCCCTCGCCCAGCTGGCCCGACAGCGCCAGCCGCAGCGTATTGGCGCGGCCGCGCGTGACATGCTGTTCGTCGCGGGTAACGCGGTAGGACGGGCACATGGCGCCGCCTTCGGCCTTGCGGCAGGCGCCATTGTTGTTGCACTGCTCGGCCGCGCCCTGCAAGCCGCCGACCGCGCCGGGATAATCCGACCAGTCCAGCGCCGGGGTGAAATCCTTCACGGCATAGCCGGGGGCATAGCGAAACAGGCCGCGTTCATCGAATTTCGGGGCGCGCACGATCTTGCCGGGGTTCATCATGCCCCTGGGATCGAAACTGTCCTTGACCTCCTCGAACGCCTTGACCAGTTCCGGCCCGAACATCTCCCGGTGGAATTCGCTGCGCACCAGCCCGTCGCCATGTTCGCCGGAATGGCTGCCCTTGTACTGGCGCACCAGCGCAAAGGCTTCCTCGGCGATGGCCCGCATCGCCTTCACGTCTTTTTCCAGCCGCAGATTCAGGACCGGGCGCACATGCAGGCAGCCTTCGCTGGCATGGGCATACCAGGTGCCGCGCGTGCCGTTGCGCGCGAAACAGTCCGTCAGCCTGGCGGTATATTCCGCCAGATGGGCCAGCGGCACGGCGCAGTCCTCGACGAAGGAGATGGGCTTGCCCTGTTCCTTCATCGACATCATGATGTTGAGGCCGGACTTTCGCAGTTCGGTGATGGCGTTCTGCAGCGCCGGATCATAGACCGCGACCACCCCGCCCCATTTCGCGCCGTCATGCGAGAAGTCCATCCCCAGATCGCCCATCATCTGCGACAACTGCTTCATGCGGCGGACATTTTCTTCTTCGCCGGAATCGAACTCGACCAGCAGGATCGCCTTGGGTTTGCCTTTCAGCATGGCGTCCAGCGTGGCGTGAAACATGGGAATTTCCGCCGCCAGCCCCAGCATGGTGTCGTCCACCAGCTCCACCGCGATGGGCTTGAGCGTCACCAGATGCTGGGCCGCATCCATCGCGGCATGAAAGCTGCCGAAATGGCAAACGCCTAGCGCGCGCCGGCCCAGCAGCGGCGACAATTGCAGCGTGATGGCGCTGGAATAAGCCAGCGTTCCTTCCGACCCCACCAGCAGATGCGCCAGATTGATGCGGTTGTTGCGTGGGTCCAGGGCGTCGATATTGTAGCCGCCCACCCGGCGATGCACCTTGGGGAAGCGCGCTTCCACTTCCCCCGCCTCGCGCGCGCCGATCGCCAGCAGCGTCTCGGCCAGGGGCCGTTCGGCGACGCCCACATCCGACAGGTCCGGCGACACCTCGCCGAAATGCATCGCGCTGCCGTCGGCCAGCACCGCATCAATCGCCAGCACATTGGCCCGCATGGTGCCGTAGCGGATGGAGCGGCCGCCGCAGGAATTGTTGGCGGTCATGCCGCCGATGGTGGCGCGCGACGCGGTGGAAACATCCACCGGAAACCACAGGCCATGCTGTTTCAACTGGCGGTTCAGCTCGTCCAGAACGATGCCCGGCTCCACCGTCACGCGCCGGCCTTCCACGTCCAGATCCAGGATACGGTTGAGATATTTCGAGCCGTCGATGATCAGCCCGCTATTGACGGTCTGGCCGCACTGGCTGGTGCCGCCGCCGCGCGCCGTGACGGCCACGCCCTCTTCGCGCGCCAGCGCCAGCGCCGCGACGGCGCCCTCCATGCTGCGCGGCACGACAACGCCCGCCGGCATCATCTGGTAATGCGAGGCATCGGTGGCATAGCGGCCGCGCGAAAAACCGTCAAACAGCACATCGCCCGAAACATGCGCCCGGAGCCGCCGTTCCAGGCCAGGATAAGCAGCCGACGTCATCTCCAGGCCAGGGGAACAAAGGACTGCGCGGGCTCGGCCGTCATGTCATTGCCCTGCCACGACGCCATGACGTTCGGCCGTTTCAACCGGATCGGCAGGGCCGAGGCTTTGCATGGCCGGCGCGAGACCGCTGGCGGCGACCGGGGTCTGACAAAGCTGCATCGTCATTTCCACGCCGCACAGCGCGCCCATCAAGATCAGCGCGTTGCAGGCGCCCAGATGACCGATGCGGAACACCTTGCCGGCGACCTTTCCCAGCCCGGCTCCCAATGACATGTCGAAATGGCGCAGCGCCACAGCCCGCAAGGCGTCCGCATCCTGGCCTTGCGGCAGCAGCACCGCCGTCAAAACCGGAGAATATCGCGCCGGGTCCTGGCAAAGAATCTCCAGGCCCCAGGCGGTGACCGCCGCCCGGCAGGCACGGGCAAGCCGGCGGTGACGGGCAAAGACGTTATCCAGCCCCTCCTCCCGCAGCATCGCCAAGGATTCGCGCAGCCCGTAGAGAAGATTGGTCGAAGGCGTATAGGGAAAGAAGCCGGTGCTGTTGGACTGCAGCATCTCGCCCCAGTCCCAATAGGAGCGCGGCAGGCTGTTGGCGCGCGATGCCGCCAGCGCTTTCCGGGAGATCGCCGTGAACGAGAGTCCGGGCGGCAGCATAAGGCCCTTTTGCGAGCAGGAGACCGTCACATCCGCGCCCCAGGCATCATGGCGCACGGGCGCCGAGCCCAAAGACGAGATCGCATCGACCATCAGCAGCGCAGGATGGCCGGCCCGGTCCATCGCCTGCCGCACGGCGGCGATGTCGGACAGACAGCCCGTGGAGGTTTCGTTATGCACCACCATCACGGCCTTGATGGCATGCGCCTTGTCTTCGCAAAGCCGCGCTTCAATCTGGTTTGCGTCGACCGCGTGGCGCCAATCGCCCGGGATGAGTTCGACATCAAGGCCCCAACGCCGGGCGAGTTTGCACCACAGGGTGGCGAACTGCCCGGTTTCGGCCATAAGCACCCGGTCGCCGGCCGACAGCGTATTGACGATGGCCGCTTCCCAGGCTCCCGTTCCCGATGAAGAATAGATAACCACCGCCTCGCGGGTGCCGAACACCTCCCGGCAGCCCGCCAGCACCTCGCGTCCCAGCTTTTGAAATTCCGGTCCGCGATGATCGATGACCTGCCGGTCGATGGCGCGCAGGATGCGCTCGGGCACGGGACTGGGTCCCGGAATCTGGAGAAAATGCATGCCGGACCGGTTGCCTGATTCCATGGAAGAGGAGGCCTCTCCTTGTACTGTATTTCGTGTCACGTTAAGCTGCAAATGCCTTGATCCCGCTTGAACAAACTGCCTCCACAAGACCGGCCAGGGACGCTGACGACCGCCAAAAAGCTTTCCACGCCCAGTGTCCACAAGCCGTGCGCCGCGCGGGATGCGCAATCCTCGGCCAGCCCGCGACGACGTGCCGGGCAAGCTGCGCGACTTTAATTGTCGAGAACAACCTTTCGGATGGCGCCCGGAACGCGAACTCTGCGAAGCGGGTTTGAGGCGCGCGCAGCAGCGCCCTGGGGTCCGCTATTCAAGCGCATGGTGCCGGTTATGGACATCGCGCCGCAATTTTCAGGCACCGCCAGCGGCATCATGAATACCGGTTCCGCACTGGCGGCGATCATCAGCCCGGTGGTGGGCGGATTTTTGATCGATCGCACGGGAAACTGGCAATTGCCGTTCCTGGGCAGCATGGTGCTGATGCTGGCGGGCGCGGCGCTGACATCCGCCATGCGGCCCGGTCGGCGGCTGTTGGTGCAAGGGGCATAATTCCGGGCCAATGGTCATGCAGGTCGGGGCCTGCCCTTTCTATCGGGAGAATAATTTCAAATCGATCGCATCGCCCATCATGGCGTAGCCGGCGTCGTTGGGATGCAGGTGGCCGCCGGAATCCGCCGCGCCCAAAAGGCGGCCCGGATCGAGCGGGTCTCGCGTGGCGCGGTCAAAATCGACCACACTGTCGAAGACGCCGCTGTTGCGGATCCACGCATTCACCTGGGTGCGCATCGCCTCTCCTTCCGGCGAGTAGCTGGTTGAGCCTTCATAGGGCGTGATGGTACCCCCGACCACCTCGACATTCCTGGCATGGGCGCGGGCGACAAGCTGACCCAGGGCGGCAATCATCTCATCGGCGCTGACGGCTTCGGCAGGGTTGCGCTGACTGTACTGAATGTCATTGATCCCAAGAAGCATGACGATCTTGGCGACGCCCGGGACCGCCAGCACATCGCGGTCGAACCGCGATAGTGCGCTGGTGGAGGGCGTATCGTGCAGAAGGCGGTTGCTGCCGATGCCGGCATTGACCACAGACCAGCCGCGCGTGGCGGGATTCGCCTGAAGGCGGTCAGCCAAGCGGTCGGGCCAGCCGTGAAATGCGCCAACCGCCGAGGCCACGCCCTCGGTAATCGAGTCGCCAAGACATACGACCGTATGGCTTGCGACCTCAGGCAAGATGTCGACTTCACTGAGATGGTTGCCGCTGCGTGCGCCGGTCGCATCCACCAAGGTCTGGGCGCCAGCCTGGTTTCCCGGCGCGGCCCAGGCCCTCAAGGCGAAGAGCACATGGGCGGGAGGAACGGTTTCATCGGGGTAGAATATGGTCACGGCAAGTTGCGAAAGCGCCGGCAGGGGCCAGTCAATCGGATCGCTCAAAAACGGCGCGCCGGCGGGGATCACGACGCCTGGCCGCCCGGAAAAGGCAAGAACATGATCGCTGCCCGGGATGATTTCTCCATTGTCGGAGGCCAGTGCGATATGCGCCTCGCCGATGCGCAGCGCCTTGCTGCCAAACTCATTGCTTATACGGATACGGATCGAGCGGGCGGCGGCGCTCAGGCGTATAACTTCCCGCACTGTGGTCTGCGCCGGGTAAGGCGGCATGGGCGCAAAGCCTGGCGGCACGGTGCGCGGATTGCCGTCACGCCCCGTCATCGTGACAGGAGGCGACAGGTTGTAGGCCGTCGGGACATGACCAAAGGCGCCCGACCAGCCCCACGGGGCGGCAACCGCCGCGCCGCGCAGCACCAACAGGGCGGCCAGCATCACGGCGAGTCTAAGCGCATGGCCTTTGCTGATCACGGTCGCCCTTTCAAGTTGCAGAAAACGCCAGCCTGGAAATGTTCGGCGCCTGTTCTTGAACAGCATTCTAGCCACTGGCGCGGCAGGGACGGTATCCCTTTCAAATCCGTCTCTCAGTATGTGAAAGCCATGATCGCCCCAGGAGCATTCGAATCGCAATGATCCTAAGATCAGAACGCTTCAAACAAAGGCTCTCATGATGTGAGAGGTATTTTGTGCTACACGGCAGGCTCCAATTTGTACAGGACCGGGGGACCATCACCCTGTCGTGACGAAATCCGTTCAAAACGCCTTAAAACACGAACTGAGTTAATATCACTTATTGAGACTTGGCGCCTAGACTGGTAAAATAATGTCGCGCAAGCGCAAATTCGCGATTTCCTCGCTTGACTGTTTCCCCCCTACAACAGCAACCTCAACTTGGCATCAGACATGCAGTCCGCATCCAACAGGAATGAAAAAATCCCGACTTCACTCGCCCGGTCCAAAACAAAGGCAAAAACCGCCGGGCCCCGAAGCCGGTTGGGCAGCCAGACACTTTTGCGGGGGCTCGACGTTCTGGAAGCCGTTGCATCCGGCGTGAACAACCTTGCGGATCTCGCCGCAACCCTGACCTTGAACCGCAGTACGGCGCACCGCCTCGCCGTCTCGCTGGTTGAAAGACGCTATCTGACATTTGCCCCGCGAGATGGGTATGGCCTTGGTCCCAAGTCGCTCGAGCTGGGTTATCGGGCCCGCGCGCAGCTGAAAGTTCCGGACGTGGCGAGGAAGCACCTGGAAAATCTGGCGGCGCAGACCGGCAACACGGTTCATTTGGGCGTCCTTGACGGGACGCGCGCTTTTTACCTGGACAAGATTCCCGGACGCCGCAGGGTGGAAATCAGCTCGCGTGTTGGCGACCTTCAGCCCTTGCGCTCGACGGGGCTCGGCAAGGCGCTGCTTCTTGATGAAAATGACCGGCAATTGCGCCATTTCTACCGGTGCGAAGAGGACGGTGAACAGCACTACGAAGTGGCGGAGAGTAGCTGGATGCAGCGCATGCACGAATATGCACAGCTGGGTTACGCTTTCGACCTGGAAGAAAACGAAGATCGTATTCGTTGCGTGGCGGCTCCGGTTCGTGATGCGACCGGAATAATCAAGGCCGCCATCAGCGTTTCCAGCGCCGCGCAGTACATGGATGATGAGCGCATGCAGGCCCTGGCCCAGGATGTTCGCTGGACGGCCGAGCAGATCAGCCGCGAATTGGGGTGGGAAGGCCCGGCAGCCTCTGTGAGGAAAATCGCCCCGAACACCGCCTAGGCCGATGCCGATTGTCCGTCATGCCGGCGTTTTCATTCACCGGGGCTACTGGAAAAAGATCATCCGCTTTTTCGCATCCAGCACGGCCTTGTCCAGGCCCGCCACGGAGCTCTCCAAGTCCGCCAAATCCTTGAATGGCCGCGACGTCCGCCGCGCAACAATGGCTTGCGCCGTTGGCTGCGAGGCATGCAGCACCGTCATCAGCGTCTCCAGATCACCATGGTTGACGTCGACGGTCGTCATGTTCTGGAAAAGGAAATCCATCACCAGATCGAGCTCATCCGGCGTTCCCCTGGCCCCGTGGTCAATCATCGCCTGAACCGTGGCGTGCCAGGCGTCATAGTCCTTTGGCGTATCCATCACGATCTGCAACGTGTGGCATGCGGTACAGACCTTGGCCACTGCGGCCTGTGGCGTCGTGGCTTCCCCGGCTGCAGGCTGACCTGCAGCCGGGACCGCGGACGCGGCAAAGAAAATCCAGCAGCCCAAAAGGACGGACAGGCGGCGCAGAACGCGATCAACAACGCAACTGTTCACAACGTTCCCGATTCCGCTACCGAGCCGACGCCTGCTTCATCCCCGCATTGGGATCCTTGCCGGTGGGCGCGACAACCGGCGCGCTTCCGGGAAGAACCGGCATATGAGGTCCGACGCCCATCTTTTCTGCCGTCACAAAGTCCCCAAATTCGTTGCCGAACTGGTTGGAGACGCGCTGCAGGTGACCGTTCAGGAACTCCATGTCCAGTTCCTTTTCGCTGAACATGCGGTTGCCGAACTCGCTCTTGGTCGAACCCACGATCTTGCGGGTCGCGACATCAATGATGTCGCCGGACGAGGCATAGACGAGTTTCCCGTCCAGCCCGAAGGTCATCCAGAAAACACCGTCCGGGGTATCGATGCTGCCGATTTCCTTGGGGTCGTCGGTATTGCTGAAGATGTGGATCTTCTTGAACAGGGCGTCCGCCAGCCATATCTCCTTGCCGTCCTGGGTCAAGCCAATGCCATGGCTGGGGCAGCCATGCGGAACCTGCGGACGCGGCGATTGATTCCAGACCGAACGCCAATCCTCGCTCGTCACTTCCACGGTCTTCAGAATTTTTCCGGTATGGGTATCGGCGATGATGAACCCCAGGAAATTGTTCTGATTGACGTAGATCTTGGAGGAATCCTTGTTCAGGACCTGGACGCGGACATTGTCCGGAAACTCAATCTTCTGGATCACCTTTGCGGTATTGATGTCGGCGATCTGGACCAGCCTGCCGTTGGGCGACATGATCGCCCGCTTGCCGTCCGCACTCAAATTCAGATTGTGGGCGCCCATGCTGCCGGGCGCGTGAATGACGGCAATCAGCTTTCCGGTCCAGGCATCCAGCTTGTACCAATAGTCCTGCAGGTTCGAACCGACGACCAGGGTAACGCCGTCGGCGGCAATCTGGGGCCGCTCACAGCATTTTCCGTCGAGCGTGGTGGACCAGACCATCTTGTCCGTGGCCAGATCCATGGCGGCCAGGCGCCCACGGGCGGCCACATACAGCATGTTGGTGGCCGGGCTGGCCGTGACGCCCGAGATGTCTTCCGCACTCACGCTGGCGGCGTGATTCCAGAGGTGAAGACGTTTTACGAAGGCATAATCATGGTCGGCATCAAGCACCACGATACCGTCGCCGTTGGGATAAATGGGGCGTTCCAGCGAGCCCGGCAGCGTCACGTAAATCAGATGCCGGGTGTGAACCATGAAATCGCCCCGCGGCCTGGTCGGGGCGTTGGCCGGCCGCGGTGGCCGCGGCGGCTCGGCGATAGGGCCGCTGCCAACGACGTTGGCGTTGGGAGGGAGCGGGGCAGCATTCATTTGCTGCGGAGCCGCGCCCGGGCCTGCGCCCTGGGCGAGCGCGCCCGCACATGTACCGACCAGCAGCGCGGCCGAAAGCTTCAGCAACAGGTTTTTCATCGACATCCTCATATTCAAAATTTTCATCCGCTCGGCGGCTTACGCCACAAGATAGGGCTTGAGATAAGTCTCCAGCGCCTTGCGTATCTCGGCCTTGTCCGCATCGGTAATTTTCCCGCCCCGGCGGCGGCCACCGGCCGGGGGCGCACCTGCCGGCATGGGATTGTTGCGCATCACCGCGTCTTCCGCAAAGACGCCGCGCGCCTTCATGACATACTCGTTTGCGTGCGGCAATGCGTTGAAGGCAAGGAAGCGGCCAAAGGTGTCAAAAGCGTCGCGCTTGCGGCCTGCCATGTAGGAATTGAAGCAGACCTGCAGGACATCGGCCAATCCGGTGTAGGGACAAGTTCCCAGAAAGCCAAGTTCCATTTCCGGGAAGAATGTCATCCCGCCCCCGCCCGAAAAGTCCTCCAGCTTGCCGCCCGTTTTCTGCAGCAAAGAGGGGGCCCGTGCCAGCGGATCGCCCGCCTCGTCCTTTACCGCCACGATTGTCGGGATCGCCGTTACCAGCGCGACAAGCGTATCAATGCTCACATCGCCCACGGCCTGGACCATGATCGGCAGCCCGCCGGCGTCCGACAGCGCCTTGAAATAGGCGATGATCTCGGCATCGCTGCCGGGAGGCGTGAGCGAAATGATGGCGTCCGCATTCAGGCTCTTCGCCTTTTTGGCATAGGCCTGCGAATTGGCGGTGTTAAAGCCGGTCGTCTGCACCCCGAGCACCAGGGCGGTATTGCCCTTGACGGATGCCAGCGCCTCGGCGCCGGCGTTCCATTCTTGCGGCGTCAGGCTTTGCCACCCACTGGCATTTTGCGGCCAAGCCATGCCGGCGACCTTTCCCCGGTTCAGGAACTGCTGTTCCTTCACCATCGCATCGAGGTCAACACCGTTGTCGGGCTTGCACGGCGTCCAGCCGATCGGAAACACGCCGGCCAGTGATTTGCCATTGGGCGATTTGGCGATCGCCGCACTGCCCGCGGCGGCAAGCGCCTCGCGGCCTGCGAGGGCCAGAACACCAAGCGATGCGCCCGTGCGCTGCAGAAACTTACGGCGATTACCTAACATGCGAGAATTCCTTCCATGATCCGCCCCCGTCGAGGGCTTGATTTCGTTCAATCAGTGAGCCGTCATCTGGTAGACGGGAAAAATCTTCCGGCTGATCTTCTCGGTGGCCGACACCAGCCCGCCCAGGACTTCCTCCTGCCAGGTCGAGCAAAAATTCATCGCCGTGTCCGCGAAAGATATTGCCGCGGCTATGTTGCCGTTGGGATCTCGAATGGGCGCGCCGACACAACATATTGTCTGGCACACTTCCCTGTTGTCCACGGCGTAGCCCCTCTCCTGAACCCCGGCGATTTCAGATCTCAGACTGCCGACGCTCGTTATGGTCTGAGGCGTGAGGGCGACAAAATCGCCATCATGGAGAAAATCCTCAAACTGATGGGGTGACAGTCCCGCCAGGAGAATTTTTCCCACTGCGCTGCAATAGGCTTCCTGCTGCGCTCCAACACAACTGGGGATCAACACCTTCGCCGATTCGCCGAACTTCGCCGCGTAAGTCACCATGCCGTTTTCCAGGACGCCGACATGCACCACGCCCTTGAGATCGGCGGCAAGAGTACGCAAAACGTCTTCGGATGTGGCGCGGATCAAATCCCCTATGGCGACGTCCCTGGACAGCGTCGCCAGAACCATTCCCGGCCGGTAACATCCCCGCCGGTCACGCACAACGGCACCGATTTCCTCCAGGGTTTTCATCAGCCGATGCGCGCTGGGCTCGGGCAGGCCGGAACGCCGGCTGAGTTCCGCATTTGTCAGCCATTCTGTGGGACCGCGAAATGAGCGCAGCAAAGCGAACGCTTTTTGTACTGACAGGTTCGTCGGAGTGGCCATCCCGTCCTCGTGGAGAATTTAACCGAATTCACAAATCCCAAGCATGGAAACGGCGCCTGGCGCTGTGTGCACGGCCGATCTCTTATCTCATTATGTAAGACGATACCAAGCGATATGAGACAATGCAATAATCCAAGCGGTCGCCCGTCCCTCCGGAAAATTCGAAATGATGCAACGCAGCATCGCGCGAGGCGCGATGAATCCCGGGCTGCAAAATTCAGTATGTCGTGCGGCCGCCGAAAATATCGAACCTCGCGGCGGTGGAAAAAGAACATTCCTCGCCGGCCGGCCAGCAGACAAGCGCGGCACATTCCGCCGCTTTTCCCAGCCGTCCCATCGGAATGCGCGCGCGCATGTCATCAATCCGGGCTTGAGGCGACCGATCCAGAACCGGGCTCTCGAAGGTGCGTTTCGGGCCGACCGGAGCAATGCCCATGATCGAGGTGACGGTGACGGCTGGCGTCATGATCGGATCCTGAACCGGAAGCTGAGCCCGGGCTTGTCCGCCCGGGCTTGTTCCTGATTGCGGAATTTCGACTATTTGGGCGGAAGCGCGAAAGCCCAAAGCACCTGCCCGTCCATTCCGGCGACATACTGGCGGCCATCGACGGTGTAGGTCATTGGCGTGGCGCGCCAGCTATCGTTTGTGCGGAAGCTGTAAAGCGTCTTGCCGGTTTCGGCGTTGACCGCC
>DASZQW010000008.1:0-72418 GCA_035549455.1 Rhizomicrobium sp.
GCGGCAAAAACCCGCGCGGAACGCGGGTTTTTGCCGCCTTCACTTTTCCGCCGGATTGGCTATGGTTCCGCCGCCATGGAACCTTTCAAAACCCTGAGCGGCGTTGCCGCCCCCCTGAACATGATCAATGTCGACACCGACATGATCATCCCCAAGCAATATCTGAAGACCATCCACCGCACGGGGCTGGGCAAGGCCCTGTTCGACGAGATGCGCTTCAATCCCGACGGCAGCGAGAAGCCGGACTTCGTGCTGAACAAGCCCGCCTATCGCAAGGCGGTGATCCTGGTCGCGGGCGACAATTTCGGCTGCGGCTCCAGCCGGGAGCACGCGCCCTGGGCGCTGCTGGACTTCGGTATACGCTGCGTCATCGCCCCCAGCTTCGCCGATATTTTCTACGGCAACTGTTTCAAGAACGGCATCCTGCCGATCAAGCTGCCGCAGGCGATCGTCGACAAGCTGATGGACGATGCGGGGCGCGGTTCCAACGCCATTATCTCCATTGACCTGGAGAAGCAGGAGATCAAGGGTCCCGACGGCGGCATGGTCACCTTCGAAGTCGACGCCTTTCGCAAACAGTGCCTCTTGAATGGCTGGGACGATATCGGGCTCACCATGCGCGCCGAAGACAAGATCGCCTCCTTCGAGGCGCAGCAGAAAACCCAAACGCCCTGGATATGAGTGTCCGCGTGAGCGGGCGCGATAAAAAGAGATACAGATGAACGAATACAAGCTCCTCCTATTGCCGGGTGACGGCATCGGTCCCGAAGTGCTGGACGCCACCATGCGCGTGGTCGGCTGGTATGGCGCCAAGGGCTTGCCCTACCAGACCGACGAGGCCCTCCTGGGCGGTGCCGCGATTGACGCGGTGGGCCGCCCCGATCCCGACATCACCTTCGAGAAGGCCAAGGCCGCCGATGCGGTGCTGATGGGCTCGGTGGGCGGCCCCAAATGGGACGGTCTGCCCTTTGCCCAGCGGGCCGAGCGCGGGCTGCTGCGGGTGAGGAAGGACATGGGCGTCTATGCCAATTTGCGCCCGGCTTTGTGCTTTGATGCGCTGAAGGATGCCTCGACCCTCAAGCCCGAAATCGTCTCGGGCCTCGACATCCTGATCGTGCGCGAGCTGATGGGCGGGGTCTATTTCGGCGAGCCCAAGGAAACCACGACCCTTGCCGACGGCCAGAAGCGCGCCGTCGATACCGGCGTCTATACCACCAGCGAGATCGAACGGGTCTGCCGCGTCGCCTTCGACCTGGCCCGCCTGCGCGGCAACAAGGTCCACAGCGCCGAAAAATCCAACGTCATGGTCACCGGCGTGTTGTGGAAGGAAGTCGTCACTGACCTGCACAAGCGCGATTATAGCGACGTGGAACTGCACCACATCCTGGCCGACAACGCCGCCATGCAGCTGGTTCGCAACCCCAAGCAGTTCGACGTGCTGGTGACCGACAATCTGTTCGGCGACGTGCTGTCGGACGAGGCGGCGCAGCTCACCGGCTCCATCGGCATGTTGCCCTCGGCCTCGCTGGGCGACAAGAAAGAGAACGGCTTGCCATCGGCCCTGTATGAACCGATCCACGGCTCGGCGCCGGACATTGCCGGCCAGGGGCTGGCGAACCCGATTGCCTCGATCCTCTCTTTTGCCATGTGCCTGCGCTATTCGTTTGGCCTCAAGGACGAGGCGGCGCGGCTGGAAAAGGCGGTCGATACCGTGCTGGCCGAAGGCTATCGCACCGGCGACATCATGCAGCCGGGCATGACCCGCGTCGGCACCACGGCGATGACCGACGCCATCCTCAAGGCGCTCGACAAGTCGAAATAGTCCGGCCTCGCATCGCGCTTGAACGCGCGCTGCTGCGGCGTTCGGGCGGGCGAAAGGTCCACCGGACCTTTCGCATTGTCCGCCCTCACCCTTTCAGGTCCCTTCGTGCCTGGTGCAGCAGCGGCTCGGTATAGCCCGATGGCTGCTCCTTGCCCTTGAACACCAGGTCCGACGCCGCCTTGAAGGCGATGCCGTCATAGCCGGGCGCCATCGGGGTATAGCCGGGGTCGCCTTCATTCTGCTTGTCCACCACCACGGCCATGCGCTTCAAGGTCTCGGTGACCTGCGCCGGATTGGTGATGCCATGCTCCAGCCAGTTGGCGATATGCTGGCTGGAAATGCGCAAGGTGGCGCGGTCTTCCATCAGCCCCACATTGTGAATGTCCGGCACCTTGGAGCAGCCCACGCCCTGATCCACCCAGCGCACGACATAGCCCAGAATGCCTTGTGCATTATTGTCCAGCTCCTGCTGCACTTCGTCCGGCGACCAGTTGGGCCGGTCGGCCAGCGGGATGGTCAGGATGTCCGACAGTTTGGCGCGGGGCCGAGATTTCAGTTCGTCCTGCCGCGCCTTCACGCTGACCTGGTGATAATGCAAGGCGTGAAGCGTGGCGGCAGTGGGCGAGGGCACCCAGGCGCAGCTTGCGCCCGCCATGGGGTGGCCGATCTTGGCCTTCAGCATGTCGGCCATACGGTCGGGCATCGCCCACATGCCCTTGCCGATCTGCGCCTTCCCGGCAAAACCGCAGGCCAGCCCGATATCCACATTCTGGTCTTCATAGGCACCCAGCCATTTGCTGGTCTTCATGTCGCCCTTGCGCACCATCGGCCCGGCATACATCGAAGTGTGCATCTCGTCGCCGGTGCGGTCCAGGAAGCCGGTATTGATAAAGACGATGCGGTCCTTTGCGGCGCGGATACATTCCTTGAGGTTGGTGCTGGTGCGGCGCTCCTCGTCCATCACCCCCATCTTGATGGTGTTGCGCGCCAGGCCCAGAATATCCTCGATGCCGTCGAACAGCGTGTTGGTGAAGGCCACTTCCTTGGGGCCATGCATCTTGGGCTTGACGATATAGATGCTGCCGGTGCGGCTGTTGCGCCCTTTGTCGTGCATCGCCACCAGCGAAGTGATCACCCCATCCATCAGGCCCTCGCCGATCTCGCTGCCATCCGGCAGCAGGATGGCATCGCTGGTCATCAGGTGGCCGACATTGCGGATGAACAGCAGGCTGCGGCCGGGCAGGGTGAGCTTGCCGCCGCCCGCCGCAGTATAGACGCGGTCAGGGCTGGCCGTCCGCTCCAGCGTCTTGCCACCCTTCTCGAAGCTGGCCGACAGGGTGCCGTCCATCAGCCCCAGCCAGTTGCGATAGGCGCCGGCCTTGTCTTCGGCATCCACTGCCGCGATGGAATCCTCGCAGTCCATGATGGTGGTGATGGCCGATTCCAGCATCACATCGCTGATGCCGGCCTTGTCGGATTTGCCGATGGGCGTGCTGCGGTCGAAATGCACTTCGATGTGCAACCCGTTATGGACCAGCAGGATCAGGCTCGGGGCGGCGGCATCACCGGCATAACCCGCGAGCTGTGACGGGTCTTTCAGCGCCGGTTCCAGCGCGCCCTTCTGCACCGTGAAGCCGGACGCATCCTTCCAGGACCCGCTCGCCAGCGGCACGGACTTGTCCAGCATGTTGCGGGCAAAACCGATCACGGCGGCGCCGCGCTTTTCATTATAGCCCTTGCCGGCAGCCAGCTCGCCGGTCTGGTCAATCGCGTCGGTGCCGTAGAGCGCGTCATACAGGCTGCCCCAGCGGGCATTGACGGCGTTCAGGGCAAAGCGGGCATTGGTCAGCGGCACCACCAATTGCGGCCCGGCGATTTCGGCGATCTCCGGGTCCACATTGGTCGTGCCGATCATGAAGTCCGGCCCTTCCGGCACCAGATAGCCGATCTCTTTCAGGAATGCGGTATAGGCGGCCTGATCGATGGGCCGCGCCGGGTTGGCCTTGTGCCAGCCATCGATCGCGGCCTGCAGCCGGTCGCGCTCCTGGAGCAGCGCCCGGTTCTGCGGCATCAGCTTGGCCGCCAGTCCGGCAAAGCCTTTCCAGAATTTGTCGGCGTCCAGGCCGGTGCCGGGCAGCGCCTCGCGCATCACAAAATCATGCAGGGGCTTTGCGACCTGAAGGCCGTGAACAGCTACTCGATCCGTCATGACGATCTTCTGTTTGAGGGTTGCCACCAGCCTAAACCCGCGGGGCCAAAACGAAAAGGCCGGACCTTTCGGCCCGGCCTTTATGTCGCGATAGGCGAAGCCTCAATGCGGCGGGATCATCCAGGGCCAGACATGCTGCTGCAGGAACACCAGGATGCCCAGCAGCACCGTCAGCAGGACGCTGTGAAGGAAGGTGCGCGAGAAGATCTTGCCTTCCTGCCCCTTGAGACCGCTGACGGCGACGCCGGTGGCGATGTTCTGCGGCGAGATCATCTTGGCGAAGACGCCGCCCGAGGAATTGGTGGCGGCCATCAGCACCGGATCGAAGCCCAGCTTGTTGGCGGCGACCACCT
Source organism: Rhizomicrobium sp. (assembly GCA_035549455.1). Classification (GTDB taxonomy): domain Bacteria; phylum Pseudomonadota; class Alphaproteobacteria; order Micropepsales; family Micropepsaceae; genus Rhizomicrobium. The sequence continues at coordinate 4,385 of DASZQW010000008.1, forward strand.
GCAGGTTGCCGAACAGGGCGTTGCCGGACGAGTCGCTGCCTGACAGGAACACGGCCAGCCAGCCCAAGAAGGCCGACACCAGCGGGAAGAACATGCCGGCTGAGGCGACGCCCAGGCCCAGCGTGTAGTTCATGCCGGAAAAGTTCATCAGGAAGGCCAGGCCCACGATCGCCGTCACCGTCAAGGTGGGCAGCAGGACCTGGTGGAAGGCCAGCGCTACGGCCTTGAAGAAGCCTGTCACACCCATGCCCACCGCACCGGCGGTGAGGATCGCCGTCACCATCACCGCCGTGCCGGTCGCCAGCGGCTGAAAGCTCCAGATCGCGGCATAGGGCTTTTCATACAAAGTGATGAAGACCTGGTTGTGCAGGCCCGGCCACTGGATGTTCATCTGGCCCATGCCCGCGAGCTTGAAGATGGTCCACAGGATCACCACCGCGCACATGATCAGCCAGGGCAGCCAGCCCTGCCAGGGGGCGATGGCGCCATGGTCGGTATGGATGCCCTCCGAAGAGCCGACCACCACGGCGAATTCCGGATCGGGAACGGGCTTCCACACCCGCAGGAACAGCACTGTCGCCACCAGGCAGCTCAGCGCCGCCAGCACGTCGGTCAGCACATAGCTCACCAGGTTGGAGGTGACGAACTGCACGCCGGCGAAGGCGCCGCCCGCGACCAGGATGACCGGAAACAGGGCCTTGACCGAGCGCAGGCCGCCATACATCGCAATGACATAGAAGGGCAGCAGGAAGGCGAAGATCGGAAGCTGGCGGCCCACCATCGCGCCCAGCGCGTCGGCTGGCAGCCCGGTGACGCCCGCAAGGGTGGTAATCGGAATGCCCAGCGAGCCGAAGGCGACCGGGGCGGTGTTGAACAGAAGCGCATAGACCACGGCGTCCACCGCCTTGAAGCCCAGCATGATCAGCAGCGAGGCGCAGATCGCCACCGGCGCGCCGAAGCCGGTCACCCCTTCCAGCAGCGCGCCGAAGCCATAGCCGATGACAATCAGGATAATGCGGCGGTCGTCGGGCAGGTGCGCCAAAATCCAGCGGCGGAAGGCGTCGAAGCGCCCCGACTGGACGGCGACATTGTAAAGGGTCAGGGCGGCGAACACGATCCACATGATCGGCCACAAGGCGAAGGCCACGCCGTTGGCGGTGCTCAGCAGCGCCAGCTTGACCGGGAGCTGCCATACCCAAATGGCGATCACCAGCGCCGCGGCCAGCGCCGCCAGCGAGGACTGCCAGGCCGGGCGTTTGAGCACGCCCAGCATCAGCAGCACGATCATGATCGGGATCGCCGCCACCAGGAAGGACAGGCCCAGGCTGCCGCCCACCGGCGTCAAAAGTTGATGAAACATCTTACCCTCCGTTTGGCGGCCCTAAAGCCCACATTCGTCCCGCAAGCCTGCCCGTCCGTGGGGCAAGCCATCGCCGTTTCTGATGACGGCGCATTCAAGTAAGGTGTCGGGGGATAGTCAGGCGAAGCTGCACAAAGCCGGATCACGGTTTACGCAAATGCCCCCGCATCGTTCCCCCAAACCCTGCTTGTTGGAACCCGTTAGAGCAAAAAAATGGGGGCTGGCCAAGGCCCTAAAGACTGTGCGGCGCACCATTGGCGGCGCAATGCCTGTCACAAACGTGCCGGCTTGGGCCTAGACGTTCCAGGTCGAGGCGACATGATCCTTGTCTTCCTGGGTATTGCGCTCGGCCATCAGGAATCCGTAATAGCCGCAGCCGCCGCCGGGATATTCCCGGCAGATGGTGGGCCGGGCGGTATAGATGGTGCAGCGGCGCGCCTCGGTGTCGAAGAACTGGCAGATCTTGCCGAAATGCTTGTCGGGCTTGCGCCGCATGGCATATTTGGCCTCCGCGTCCACCTTGGTGAACTTCTTGCGGGCCTTTTCGAAGGCCAGCCCGAAATGCCTGGCCAGCCGCTCCACGTCACGCTTGTTGAGCGGGATAAGGGGATAGGAGCAGCAATAGCCCGGACACTTCGCACAATTGTAGGACACCATGTCGAACCGCCTCAATCTCTGACCACGTCTCTGCTTAACATGAATGCACCCCAAGCACAGTCGATCCTTGGCGTCTGGCGGGTAGCGGCGACGCCATGACGCGCATGCCCCTTGTGTCCTGAGCCTCGCGGAGTATCAAAGCGCATGGCCAACAAGCCCATCTTCTTCGACGCCAGCGGCCGCCGGGCTGTCCGCATCAAGCTGGTGGCCTGGGTGGTGGGGATTGCCGCCCTGGTGATCCTGACCGGCTTCGGCGCCAGCCTGATTCTGTCGCCCCCGGTGACCGGCCTGAATCTGCCGGGCCGCCTTGCGCACCCCGCTTTGGCCAAGAATCTGGAACGCCGCGCCCAGAAGCCGGGGCTGCTGGCCCGGGCCGAAAGGCTGGCCCAGGCCGCCCGCAAACGCCGGCTGGACGAAATCGCCCGGCTGAATCACGCCCAGAACACGCTGCCCGACCGCCTGCTGCCCGCCATTCTCAAGCCGCAAAAGGGCCGGCCGCTGGCAATCGGCTTCTACACCAACTGGGCGGGCAGGGATGATCCCAGCTGGCCGTCGCTGAAACGCTCGCTGAAGAATCTGGACTGGGTGGTCCCGGTCTGGATCACGCTGGACGGGCCGAACCTGAAATTCCGCAGCTGGGTTGAGGGCCGCGCGCTGGATTACATCCATGCCAACAAGCCGGGCATCGCCATCCTGCCGATGATCCAGAATGTGACGGCCGGAACATGGGATGGGCCGGGCCTCGCCCGCCTGCTGGCCGACCCTGCGCGCAGCGACGCGCTTCTGGGCCAGATCACCCGCTTCCTGGCCCAGGGCAAGTTCCAGGGCCTGACGGTGGATTTCGAGAATGTGCCGCAATCGGCGCACAAGGACCTGGAGGGTTTCCTCACCCGCATGTCGGCAGCCTTCGCCCCGCATGGCTGGATCATCGCCCAGGCCGCGCCCTTCGACGATGACGCCTGGCCCTACCAGGCCTATGCCAACATCGTCGACTACACGGTGCTGATGGCCTATGACGAGACCGACGAGAGCGGCGCGCCCGGCGCCATTGCAGGCCAGGACTGGTACGAAAAGACGCTGGACAAGCGCATGCGCCAGCTGCCGGCGGACTCCACAATCGTGGCGATTGGCTCCTACGGCTATGACTGGGTGAAGGGCGGCAGCACCCAGGTCAACAGTTTCGAGAACGTGATGACATCGGCGCGCGACAATGGCGCCACGGTGCAGTTCGACCCCGCCACCAACAATCCGCACTTCAGCTACGACGACAATGACGGCCACCACAATGTCTGGTTCCTGGACGGGGTCACCGCCTTCAACCAAATCCATGCCGCCGACCCGTATCGCCCGGCGGGCTATGCGCTGTGGAAGCTGGGCTATGAGGACCCATCCATCCTGCCGCTGATGGGACGGCGCTATGATGCGGGCGCGCCCCCCAGCCTGCGGCACATCGCCAACAATCCGGAAGACGTGGATTTCGACGGCCAGGGCGAGATTCTGCGGGTGGAAGGCGATCCCTCGCTGGGCGTGCGCAGCCTGACGGTGGAGCCGGGCACCGGCGACATTGTCGATGAAACCTATGACAGCCTGCCCACCAGTTACATCGTCCGCCGGGTCGGTGCGTCGAATCCGAAAAAGCTGGCCCTGACCTTCGATGACGGGCCGGACCCGGAATGGACGCCGGCCATCCTGCAGATTCTGAAGGACAAGCATGTCCCTGCCGCCTTTTTCATGGTCGGCTCCAACATGGAGGCCCATCCCGGCCTGGTGCAGCAGGTGCTGGCCGACGGCCACGACGTCGGCAACCACACCTTTACCCATCCCAACCTGGCCGACACGCCGCCCGCCGCAGTGCGGCTGGAACTGAACGCCCCCCAGCGATTGTTCCAGGCCCTGACCGGTCGGTCGATGCGCCTGTTCCGCTCGCCCTATCTCACTGATGCCAGCCCATCGGACGCCGACGAGCTGGAGCCGATCAAGCAGGCCCAGGCGCTGGGCTATATCGAAGTCACCGCCAATCTCGACACGCTGGACTGGGAGCAGCGCTCGGTGCCGGACATGATGGGGCTGGTGTTCAAGGCGCTGAACAGCCCCAATCCCGACCTGCGCGGCAATGTGATTTTGATGCATGATTCCGGCGGCGACCGCAGCCGCACCCTGGTGCTGCTGCCCAAACTGATCGATGCGCTGAAGGCCAAGGGCTACCAGTTCGTGCCGCTGTCGCAGCTGGGCGGCTTCACGCGCGATGAGGTGATGCCGCGCCTGCCTTTTACCATTTCGCTCTATGCCGACCGCCTGGTCTTTCTCACCATCAGCTATGTCGCCCAGTTCCTCTATTATTGCTTCCTGGGCGCCATCGTGCTGGGGGTGGCGCGACTTCTGACGCTGGCGGGGCTGGCCTTGTGGAAGCGGGCTCAGGGCGAAGGCGTGCCCTGGCCGTCGGACAAGGGCTCGCCTTCGGTGACGGTGCTGATCCCTGCCTTCAACGAGGAAAAAGTGATCGTCGCCACCGTCGAACGGATTCTCGCCAGCAACTATCCGGGCATGGAAGTGCTGGTGATCGATGACGGGTCCAAGGACCACACCGCCTACATCACCCGCTCCCACTTCCTGCGCGATCCCAGGGTCGGGGTGATCTGCATCCCCAATGGCGGCAAGGCCAATGCCCTGAATGTGGGCATGGAAAATGCGCGGGGTGAGGTCATCGTGGCGCTGGACGCCGACACCCAGTTCGAGGCGACCACCATCGCGCGCCTGGTGCGCTGGTTCACCGACCCGTCCATCGGGGCGGTGGCGGGCAATGCCAAGGTCGGAAACCGCATCAACATGATCACCCGCTGGCAGGCGCTGGAATATATCGTGGCGCAGAATCTGGAGCGCCGCGCGCTGTCGGCGCTGGACACGCTGACGGTGGTGCCGGGCGCGGTGGGGGCGTGGCGCAAGGAGGTGCTGCTGGGGCTGGGCGGCTTTCCCGCCGACACGCTGGCCGAAGACCAGGATCTAACCATTCACATCCAGACCGCGGGCTACCGCGTGCACTTTGATTCCACGGCGGTGGCCTGGACTGAAGCCCCCGCCACGGTCAGCGGCCTGGCCAAGCAGCGCTTCCGCTGGGCCTATGGCACCCTGCAATGCCTGTGGAAGTATCGCCGCATCACCTTCAACGCCGATTATGGCGAGCTGGGGCTGGTGGCCCTGCCGCAGGTCTGGCTGTTCCAGATCCTGCTCACCACGCTGGCGCCGGTGGCCGACCTTTTGCTGGTGTGGCAACTGGCGACGCAATGGCTGGCCTACAGCCAGCATGGCGGTGATTTCAATTCCGCCAGCCTGCGGACGGTTCTGGTCTATTATCTGGTGTTCACCGCGGTCGATTTGCTGGCGGCGGCGGTCGGCTTCCTGATGGAAAAAAGCGAGGACTGGAGCCTGCTGTGGTGGCTGGTGCTGCAGCGCTTCGGCTATCGCCAGATCATGTATTATGTGGTGGTGCGCTCGCTTTGGACCGCGCTGCGCGGGCCATTTGTCGGCTGGGGCAAGCTGGAGCGTCACGGCACCGTCAAAGCCAGGACTTGAAAGAACCGGCTCAAGGCGCCGGCGTCAGGAAGCGGCCATTATCGTCCGTGTGATCGGCGCGATAGCGCCGCGCGATGGCGTCCCGCACCACCGGCCCCAGCGCGTTCATGTCATCGAGCTGCAGCACCGAGAAATGCCGGGCCTCGATCAGCCGCACCAGCGCTGCGGGATCGCGGGCGCCGCTCAGAATCGCTTCGCCGATGTTGAAGACATCGACCTGGGCGCCCTTGCCCGCCCACAGGCACAGCGACAGTTGCGAACACAGCGCCGGGCCAGGATGCGTCTGCAGGAAGGCGATATCGCGCGCCGACTGGGCGGCGAAATCGCGGCTGAAGAAGAAATTGTTGTCGCTCCAGTGCAGCGTGAGAAAAGCCAGCAGCGGCAGCGGCGCGACTACCGCCAACAGGGGACGGGCCAGCGCCAGGGCGAGCGACAGAGCGATCGCCAGATCGAAGAAGGCATTGGCATCAACCCCGTCGCCGGCCGAGAAAACCAGCCCCAGCAGCAGCGACACTGCGGCATAGACCTGAATCAGGGGCGGCGCGCGCCGCATTGCCGGTAGCGGCAGGGCTGCCCACCACAGGTGCGAAACCGCCGCCAGCAGGTTGGCGAAGGACGACAGGCGCGGCGCGGCGATATGCGCCAGCAGGCTTTGGCCATGGATGAACTGGAACAGCAGCAGCCCGGCGCCGCCCGCTGCCAGCCCCGCCGCGACAAAGCGGGCGGCCGCGCGGTGGTCCCGTGCCGCAAGCCACAGCGCCGCCGCCAGCGGCAGGGCGACCAGATTGTGCTTGATGAACAGGCTGGCGGCGAACAGCAGCGCTGCTGCCACCACATTCCCGCGCAACAGCGCCAGCAGCGCCGCCATCTGCACCGCATGGCCCAGCAGCTGGGGATCGTCGATCCCCACATAATCGCTTGCCACCAGCAGCATGGCGGCGAAGAACAGCGCCCCTAGGCCCGCGCTCCAGGGCCTTGCGCCCATGCGCCGCGCGGCCAGAAATAACCCTGCACACACGCAACCAAAGGCGGTCAAGGCGATGATCCGCCCCGCCACCACCGCATCGCCGGTGGTTTTCGTCAGCGCCGCCACCAGATAAAAGGACAGTGGCGGGTAATTGTTGACCATCAGGCTGGCGCGCGGCGGATAGAGCGGCCCGCCCGCAAGCCAGCGCAGCGCATGGGCCGCGTTCCAGCCCTCATTGGGGTCCAGCGGCACATGCGCCCCGATCGCCAGCCCGTTGCGCGCCAGCAGCCCCAGTACCACCGCCAAGGTCAGCAGTGTCAGGGTCCGCGTCATTTGCGGCAGCTCCCCTCGGGACGGATGTCGTAGAGCGAATAGAAACTGTGCGCCTTGCGCAGCTTCAGCATGGCGGGGACGGGCGCGCGCGGCCCGTTCAGATGCACCACCACCGCCATGTCGAAATGACACTGAAACCCGATCAGATAGGGAAAGATGTCGGCAATGTCCTGGTCCTGGTCGAGCTGTCCGCGCGCCAGGAAATTCAGCTCATCCATGTCGGGCGGCGAGCCTTGTTGCGCGGTGGCCGCGGCGATGCGGTCATAGGGCGGGCTCACCTGGACTATATGCTGGCCCTTGGTGGTGAACATGAGTGGGGTGAAAGCGCCCCGCGCCGGCACGGCGAATTCGGCCATGTGCCAATAGGGCTGGTCGGCGCGTTCGCCGATGGCGTCGCCGTCCAGCACCGTCAGCAGTTTGGCGCCGCGCGGAATCTCGGGCAAAGCGGCGCGAAATTCGCGGAACTGCCGGTCATAGCCGCGCCAGTTCAGCCCCAACGCCATGGCATTGCCGCCGACCGCCGCCAACGCCGCTGCCGTCAGCAAATAGCGCAGAGGCGGGCGCAGGCGAATCTCCGCAGCAGCAAACAGCATGGCCGCGAACAAAGGCGGCAGGCGCAGATCCACCGCCCAGCCACCCATCGCCCATTCGGGCGCCAGAGCTGCGCCCGCGCCGAGCAGCGCCAGAACGCCCCACATGGCCGGATGCAGCCGTGCTTTGCGCAGCCCCAATCCCAGCGCCAGCCCGGCGAACAGGATGATGGGAAGCAGATGGGCGGGATGATCGAAGCTGTACAGGATCAGGCTTTCAAAGCGGTCCTGCAGCGTGTCGATCAGGTTGAACTGCACGCCGGAATCGTCGGTGATGCGCGGGCGCAGCAAGGCGAAAGCCAGCGCCGCCGGGATATAGAGTATCGCGATTCGCACGGCGCGCCGCGCCGCGAAATTGCGGTTTTCCAGGCGGACAGCTTGCGCTGCCTCATAGCCCGCCAGCATCAGCAGCAGCGCCGCCGTCGCGAAGACATGGCAGAAATAAAGAAGCGTGACGCCAACCGTGAAACCGGCAAGGCGCCGCCAGCCGCCGCGCCCCTCGGTGGCGATCCAGCCGGCGAACAGCGCCATGCTGAGTCCGGCGGCGAAGTAATAATTGAAGAAGCCCCACAGGAAATTGGCGTTGGCGGCGAAGAAGGCCCCGAACAAAGGCGCGATGCCGGTCCGGCCATACAGCGCGCGATGGACGGCGCCCGGTCCCAGCACCCACAGCAATACGCCCGCCGTGAAGAATAGCTTGGCCGCCGCATCCATGCCTGTCAGGCGCGCCAGCCAAGGCACCAGAATTTCCGACGCCAAGTTGGGGACGAAGCTCCAATGCAGATGGTAGATGGCGTTGCCGCCCTGGGCGATCAGCGCGAAGCTGGCCAGATGAGCGGGATAGTCCGGCATGGCGGGCGCCCACACGCACCATAGGGGTGCCGCCAGCATCAGGGCGGCGGCCATCAAGGCCAGGCCGGTCCAATGCCGCCGGGCGCGCTCCCATGTCATGTCGTTGATGCTCCCCGCACACGCCAAGTCCCGCACGTCCCAAGTCTAAGGGAGGCGATTTGTCAGGTCACGGACCTTGGCTGCGGCCAAACAGGCCTTGCGCGATTTCCTAATGGAAATCGCGTGACTGCGGCAGGACGCGCACATTGCGCGGATGGCTGGGCGGCTGGCGGGGCAAGGCCTCGCCGGCCAGAAGCCGCAGATCGGCACTGCGGTCGATCAGTGTCTCTGCCATCAGGTGGATAACCCCTTCGGGACTGACCTGCAGCCTGCCTTCCGCCAGCAGCAGCCGCGCCCCCATCACTTCCTTGCGGAAGCGCGCGAAGGTGCGTTCCCACACCACGACATTGCAGACCCCGGTCTCGTCGCTCAGGGTGATGAAGATGGCGGTGCCTTCGCCGGGGCGCTGGCGCACCAGCACCACCCCGGCGCAGCGCACCCGCGCCCCATCGCGCAGCCTGGCCAGTCCGGCGCAGGGGATGATACCCTCGGCGTCGAAGCCGGGACGCAGGAACTGGGTGGGATAGCCTTTCAGCGACAGCCTTATGGTCTGGTAATCGGCCAGCACATGTTCGCCCAGCGCCATGGCAGGCAGGGGCGCGATCCGTTCCGCGCCCAGTTCCGGCGCGGCGCCCCCCTTGTTTGCATCATGCGCGAACAAGGGCAGGGGGGTATCGTCCGGCAGGCGGCGCACCGCCCACAGGCCTTCGCGACGGTCCAGCCCGAAACCGCGAAAACCGTCGGCCTCTGCCAGCCTCACCAGCGCATGCTTGGGCAGGCCCGTGCGGCGGGCGAAATCGGCGAAGCCCCGATAGCCATAGCCGCGTTCCTCGGTCATGACGCGGGCATGGGCCTCGGCAAGTCCATCGACCTGGCGCAGGCCCAGGCGCAGGCAGACATCGCCTTTTTCATCGCGCGTCAGGGTGCAATCCCAGTCGCTGAAGGCGGCATCCGGCCCCAGCACGGTGACGCCATGCGCGCGGGCGCAGCGCACGATTTCGGCCGGAGCATAGAAGCCCATGGGCTGGGAATTGAGCAGCGCCGCGGCAAAGGCGGCGGGGTGATGGCACTTGATCCAGGCCGAGACATAGACCAGCAGCGCGAAGCTGGCGGCATGGCTTTCGGGAAAGCCGTAACTGCCGAAGCCCTTGATCTGTTCAAAACAGGCTTCGACGAAACTTTTCTCATAGCCGCGCGCGGTCATCCGGCTGATGAATTTCTCGCGGAAGGAACCGATGGTGCCGACATTGCGGAAGGTGGCCATGGCGCGGCGCAGGCCATTGGCCTCTTCGGCGCTGAATTTCGCGGCGACAATCGCCAGCCGCATCGCCTGTTCCTGAAACAGCGGCACGCCCATGGTCTTTTCCAGTACGCTGTAAAGTTCGTCGGCAGGCCCATGATCGGGATGGGGCGCGGGAAAGCGGATCAGCGCGGGATCGGCGCGGCGCTTGAGATAGGGATGCACCATGCCGCCCTGGATGGGGCCGGGCCGCACGATGGCGACCTCCACCGTCAGGTCATACATGCTGCGCGGCTTCAGGCGCGGCAGCATGTTCATCTGGGCGCGGCTTTCCACCTGGAAGACGCCGATGGCGTCGGCCCGGCACAGCATGTCATAGACCGCCGGATCGCGCTGCGGCACCGTCGCCAGCAGCAGCTTGGGCTCCCGGCCGCTTGCGGCGCTGGCATGGATCAGGTCAAGGGCCTTGCGAATGCAGGTCAGCATGCCCAGCGCCAGCACATCGACCTTCATGATCGCCAGCGTGTCCAGATCGTCCTTGTCCCATTCGATGAACCAGCGCTTATCCATCGCGGCGGGGCCGATGGGGACGGTCCAGTCCAGCTTGTCGCGGGTCAGGACGAAACCGCCGACATGCTGGGACAGATGACGGGGGAAATCGATCAGCCGGTTGGCGAAGCTGACGGCTCTTTCTATCGCACTGTTGGCGGGATCGGCTTCGCCCTGGCGGACCTGATGCGCCGCCAGTTCATCGCCATGATGGCCCCACACCGTGTCGGCCAGCTTGCCGGTGACGTCCTCGGTCAGGCCGAAGACCTTGCCGACTTCGCGGATGGCGCTGCGCGGGCGGTAATGGATGACGGTGGCAGTCAGCGCCGCACGGCGGCGGCCATAGCGCGCATAGATATACTGGATGACCTCCTCGCGCCGCTCATGCTCGAAATCCACATCGATGTCGGGCGGCTCGCGCCGCTCGGTGTTGAGGAAACGCTCGAACAGCAGGTCGATCTCGCATGGATCCACCGAAGTGACGCCCAGCGCATAACAGACCACGGAATTGGCGGCCGAGCCGCGCCCCTGGCAGAGGATGCCCTGACCGCGCGCGAACTTTACAATATCGTGCACGGTCAGGAAATAATGCGCGATCCGGCCATCAGCGATGAAGGCAAGCTCCTTCTGCGCCAGCGCCGCCACCTTGGGCGGCACCCCGCTTGGATAACGCCATGCCAGTCCGGCTTGCGTCAGCTCGCGCAGATGCCCGTCCGGCGTCCTGCCGCGCGGCACCGGCTCGCGCGGATAGCGTTGGCCCAGCTCCGCCAGGGTGAAACGCATCCGCGCCGCAAAGCGCAGGGTCTCGGCCACGGCCTGGGGGCAATGGCGGAACAGCCGCGCCATCTCGGCGGGCGTCTTTAAGTGGCGCTCGGCATTGGCCTGAAGCCGCGTGCCCGCCTGCTGCAAGGTGACATGCTCGCGGATGCAGGTGACGATGTCCTGCAGGTCGCGGTTGGCCGGATGGTGATAGAGCGCGTCATTGACCGCGATCAGCGGCACGCGGGCCTGGCCCGCCACCTGCATAAGGTCGCGCAGGCGGCGGCGGTCCTCGCCGGTATAAAGCATCGACGCTGCCAGCCAGGTGTCGGGGCCGAGCGCCGTCAGTGTGCCAAGAAGCTCCGGCTCTCCCACCTCTGACAGAGGGGGGACAACAATGAGCAACAGCCCGCGCCGGTATTCCAGAAGATCGGCCAAATCCAGCAGACAGTCGCCCTTGGCGGCGCGCAATTTTCCCACCGACAGCAGCCGCGACAGCCGGGCATAGGCCTTGCGGTCCTTTGGATAGGCCAGGATGTCGGGGGTGCCGTCGCGGAACACCAGCCGCGCCCCGATCAGCAGTTGCGGACGGTCATCCTCAGGCAGGCCTTTCCAGGCGGCATAGGCGCGCACCACGCCCGCCAAAGTGTTGCGGTCGGCAATGCCGATGGCGGCATGGCCCAGCGCCCGCGCCTGGTGGACGAAATCCTGCGGATGCGAGGCGCCGCGCAGAAAAGAGAAATTGGTGGTGACGGCGAGTTCCGCATAGTTCATGAAAACACGCCCTGCAGATACCATCGCGCCGCGCCGACCTGGTGATAAAGCCCGTCGCGGTACAGCCAGAAGCGCTGGCCGCCTTCCGTCTCGACCCGGAAATAGTCGCGCGTGAGGCTGGCACTTTTTGTCTGGTCGCTCCCGCTCGCGCGGACGCTCCGCCACCACTCCATGGCGATGCGCTCCGGCCCTTCGGCGCGGGCCACTTCGAACTGCGCGCGGCGCCAGCGAAAGCGCATCGGCGGCCCATCGGGCACCGAGGCGATGACGCTGATCTCTTCGGGTTTTTGCAGCAGCCGCAGGGGGCGGCGCGGCGGATCGCCTGGGTCCCGTTTGATCTTCCATACACCCTCGAAATCGCGCTCCTGGGCCGGCACCGCCACGGCCGCGGCTTCGGGGATATGGGTGTCCTGGGCCGCGAAGCGCTGCACGCGATGTTCGCCGAAGCGCGCCGCCAGCCGGTCGACCAGGAAGCCGATCTGGGCGCGCGCATTCTCCTGGGCATCGAAGCTGATGGCGGCGGGCCGTGTTTCATCCGCCAGCAAGGCTTCCAGCCGGATCACGTCAAAGCCGAAGCTGGGGTCCAGCGGATCGGCCAAGGCGTCCAGCTTCTGGCGCAACAGCCGCAGCATCACGCCCGGATCGCGCAGCGGCTCGCCGGTCCTGACCGCGATGCGTTCCACCTTGCCGTCGGTGCGGAAGAAGGCCGCCTCCAGCAGTCGCACGCCCCGACCCTGGCGTTCCAGCACGCCGCCCAGCGATCCCGCCAGCGACAGCAGCGACGCCGCGATGGCGTCCTGGCTGACAATGGGGTCGGCGAAACGCTGTTCGGCCATCAGGTCGGGCAGGGGGCGGCGGGGCTGGATGGGCGTGTCCTGCGTCCCCAGCGTGATCTTCAGCCGGGTGACGAAGGCCGCGCCCAGACGCTCCGACAATTCGCTGCAAAGACGCTCCGCCACCATGCCCACGCTCTTGAGGCCGGCATGGCGCAGCGCCCGCAGCGCCTTGTCGCCTGGGTCCAGCGCGGTGACGGGCAGCACCGACACCGCCGCCGGTTCCGCGCCCGCCGCCACGATGCTGCCCGGCGCGTAATGGGCCAGCGCCCGCGCCGACAAGGTGGTGCCCGCGATGGCGCCGCGCACCGCAAAGCCCTGGGCGGCGATCTTTTCGCGCACCAGTTTCAGCATCGCCGCTTCGCCGCCGAACAGATGCGCCGCGCCGGTGATGTCGAGATAAAGCCCGCCGGGCGGGTCCAGGCCGACCACCGGCGTGAAGCGGTCGCACCAGTCGGCAATGGCTTCCAGCAGCGCCGCATCGGCCTTGTCGTCGGCCTCCACCGCACATAGCGGCTGCACCAGGGCGCGGGCATTGGCCAGCGGCATGCCGGGATAAAGGCCAAGCCTTTCGGCGCGCGCCTCCAGCGCCTGCACCTCAAGGGCGCTGCCCACCTTGCCGCTGATCACCAGCGGCGCATCAAACCGCGCGACTGTCCCAGGCGCGCCTTTGGCCCGGCGCAGCCGGTCGGTGGAAAGGCGCGGCAGCCATAGCGCCATGATGCGGCGCGTCGAAACAGCCATGTTGAGGATTCCATTGCATCAGGAAACGGCCCAACCCGCCCAGCCGGTGGCGGATAAGCTGGGCGTCGAACAGGGGATTGCCCCAATCGTCATCGTCTTCGGGTGATGGCGCGCTGCAGACCTGCCAGCGGGTCAGCGCTGAACTGGGCGCCTGGCTTGCGCCCTGGCGCAGCATCACCACCGTCACGCCGCTTATCCCCGCCGCGAAGGACAGCCTGCGGCTGGCCACCAGGTCCAGGCATTTGGGTGCCCCTTCCACTTCCAGCAGCAGCGCGCCGACATGCGAAGAGGTCAGGATGTCATTGGCTGCCGCCAGCGCGTCGGCGGCGTTGCGGGTCCGCACCATCACCAGGCCGCGCGGGTCGCCGCCCAGCTCCAAAAGGCCGACCGGCGACAGCCCGCCATATTCCAGCGCCTCATAGTCGGGGCGCACCCAGAACAGGGGTTTTGTCTTGTTTTGGCCTTGGGCCGCCAGCAAGGCCAGCAGCACGGCGAAGCCCCCGGCGCTCCAGCCCTGGGTGAAGACTTCATGCAGGGCGCCCGGACGCAGTCCCCCACCCAGCACGGCGTCGGCGCGCGGTTCCCCCAGCGCCAGGGCCGGGCGCTCCGGCGGCAGGCCGTAATGTGCCAGGGAATGGCGCAATTCCGCTATTTTTTCCATGTTGTTCATGATATGTTCTATAATGCGCAAAGCCCCGGAACAGAGTCAAGCGCCCGCTCCCCCAAGAGCATTTCCCCAGCGCGCATCTGTCATGTTGCGCCGCAGCTAGTGGCGTGGTCGAATAACCAGTAATTTCTGGAAGACGCGCAATTTTCTTGCTCCAAGGGACGGGGCGGGGAGCGTGCGCCCGCCGGGCTTTGGGGTTTTGCATGGGACTGCCGCCGAAACAGGGTCTTTACGACCCCCGCAACGAGCATGACGCCTGCGGCGTCGGCTTTGTCGCCAACATAAAGGGTGCCAAGTCCCACCAGATCATCGGGCTGGGGCTGCAGCTTCTGATCAACCTCGACCATCGCGGTGCGGTGGGCGCGGACCCCCTGGTGGGCGATGGCGCCGGTATCCTGATCCAGATCCCCGATCCGCTGCTGCGCGACTGGGCCAAGGGCGCGGGCGTCACCCTGCCGCCGCCGGGCAAATATGCCGTCGCCATGTGCTTTCTGCCGCGCGAAGCCAAGGCGCGCGAGATCGTGGTCAAGCAGTTCGAGCATTTCATCAAGGTGGAAGGCCAGAATCTCTTGGGCTGGCGCGATGTGCCGACCGATCCGGCGGGCCTGGGCAAGACCGTGCTGGACGGCATGCCGCTGATCCGCCAGGCGATCATCGCGGCGGGTCCGCACATCAAGGACCAGGAACAGTTCGAACGCAAATTGCTGGTGATCAGGAAGCAGACCCAGAATCCGCTGGCGCAGCTGGCCAAGAAGCACAAGCTGCCCGCCATCAACCAGCTCTATATGCCCAGCCTGTCGACCCGCACCGTGGTCTATAAGGGCCTGCTGCTGGCGCATGACGTGGGCCGCTTCTATCTCGACCTGCAGAATTCGCTCACCGTGTCGGCGGTGGCGCTGGTGCATCAGCGTTTCTCCACCAACACCTTCCCCAGCTGGAAGCTGGCGCATCCCTATCGCTTCATCGCCCATAATGGCGAGATCAACACGGTGCGCGGCAACGTCAACTGGATGAATGCCCGCCGCCGCTCAATGGAATCCGAACTGCTGGGTCCCGATCTCGACAAGATGTGGCCGCTGATCCCGCACGGCCAGTCCGATACCGCCTGTCTTGATAATGCGCTGGAGCTGCTGGTGGCGGGCGGCTATCCGCTGGCCCATGCGGTGATGATGCTGATCCCCGAAGCCTGGGCCGGCAACAAGTCCATGTCGCCCGCGCGCAAGGCCTTCTACGAATACCACGCCGCGCTGATGGAGCCATGGGACGGCCCCGCCGCGATTGCCTTCACCGATGGCCGCCAGATCGGCGCCACCCTGGATCGCAACGGACTTCGCCCCGCGCGCTATATCGTGACGGACGACGATCTCATCATCCTGGCCTCCGAATCGGGCGTCATCCCGGTGCCGGAGGAGAAGATCAAGCGCAAGTGGCGGCTGCAGCCCGGCAGGATGCTGCTGATCGACTTCGAGGAAGGCCGCATTGTCGAGGATGAGGAGATCAAGCAGAAATTCTCCGATGCCGAACCGTATGAGGAGTGGCTGAAGGAAGCCCAGTACAAGCTGGAAGACCTGCCCGACCTGCCCGAAGACCATCGCGCCAAGGCCAATGATCCCTCCCTGTTGCTCGATAGCCAGCAGGCCTTCGGCTATACCCAGGAAGACATCCAGTTCTTCCTGGAGCCGATGGCGGCGCTGGGCGATGACCCCATCGGCTCGATGGGCACCGACACCCCCATCGCGGTGCTGTCGAAGAAGCCCAAGCTGCTCTACAATTACTTCAAGCAGAACTTCGCCCAGGTCACCAATCCGCCCATCGACCCGATCCGCGAGGAGTTGGTGATGAGCCTGGTGTCGATGATCGGGCCGCGCCCCAACCTTCTGGGCCGCGATGCCGGCGCGCACAAGCGGCTGGAAGTCAGCCAGCCCGTCCTGACCAATGCCGATGTCGAGAAGATCCGCTCGATCAGCGAGCTGGTGGACGGCGCTTTTCGCACGGCCACCATCGACTGCACCTGGCCCGCCAGCGAAGGCCCTGACGGCCTGTCGAACGCGGTGCTGCGCATCTGCCACAACGCTACCGACGCGGTCTTGGCCGACAACAACATCCTGATCCTGTCGGACCGCGCCACCGGAACTGACCGCATCCCGATCCCCGCCGCGCTGGCGGTGGCCGCCGTGCATCACCACCTGGTGCGCCAGGGGCTGCGCATGCAGACGGGTCTGGTCGTGGAGACCGGCGAAGCTCGCGAAGTGCATCACTTCTGCGTGCTGGCGGGCTATGGCGCGGAAGCCATCAATCCCTATCTGGCGTTCGAAACGCTGGAGCAGATCCGCGTCCGTTCCGGCCTGACGCTCAAGCCCTATGAAGTGCAGAAGAACTACATCAAGGCCATCGGCAAGGGCATCCTGAAAGTAATGTCCAAGATGGGCATCTCCACCTACCAGTCCTATTGCGGGGCGCAGATCTTCGACGCCGTGGGCCTGGCCAGCGAGTTTATCGAGAAATTCTTCACCGGCACCGCCTCCACCATCGAGGGCATCGGCCTCAAGGAGATTGCGGAAGAAAGTGTCAGCCGTCACCGCGATGCCTTTGGCGACAATCCCATCTATCGCAACATGCTGGATGTGGGCGGCGACTATGCCTTCCGCCTGCGCGGCGAGGACCATGCCTGGACCCCCGAAAGCGTGTCGCGGCTGCAGCATGCGGTACGCGGCAACAATCCGGCGGAATACGATCTTTTCGCCCAAACGATCAACGAGCAGAGCGAACGCCTGCTCACCTTGCGCGGGCTGATGGAATTTCGCACCGGCGAGGGTGTGCCGCTGGACGAGGTCGAACCGGCCAGCGAGATCGTCAAGCGCTTCTCCAGCGGGGCGATGAGTTTCGGCTCGATCAGCCGCGAGGCTCACACCAACATGGCCATCGCCATGAACCGCATGGGCGCGCGTTCCAACACCGGCGAGGGCGGCGAGGAACCCGATCGCTTCAAGCCGATGGCCAATGGCGATTCCATGCGTTCGGCGATCAAGCAGGTGGCATCGGGCCGCTTCGGCGTCACCGCCGAATATCTGGTCAATGCCGACGACATCCAGATCAAGATGGCCCAGGGCGCCAAGCCCGGCGAAGGCGGCCAGCTGCCCGGCCACAAGGTCGATGCCGCCATTGCCAGGGTGCGCCATTCCACCCCCGGCGTCGGCCTGATCTCACCGCCGCCGCACCATGATATCTATTCCATCGAGGATCTGGCGCAGCTGATCCGCGACCTAAAAAGCGTCAACAGCCGCGCCCGCATCTCGGTCAAGCTGGTGTCGGAGGTGGGCGTCGGCACCGTGGCGGCGGGCGTCGCCAAGTGCCGCGCCGACCATGTCACCATTTCCGGCTTTGAAGGCGGCACCGGCGCCTCGCCGCTGACCTCGCTGACCCATGCCGGCAGCCCCTGGGAAATCGGCCTGGCCGAGACCCAGCAGACATTGGTTCTGAACGGGTTGCGCGGCCGCATCGCCGTGCAGGTCGATGGCGGGATTCGCACCGGCCGCGACGTCGCCATCGGCGCGCTTTTGGGTGCCGACGAATTCGGCTTTGCCACCGCGCCCTTGATCGCGTCCGGCTGCATCATGATGCGCAAGTGCCATCTCAATACCTGCCCGGTGGGGGTCGCCACCCAGGACCCGGTGCTGCGCAAGCGCTTCACCGGTACACCCGAGCATGTGATCAACTACTTCTTTTTCGTGGCCGAGGAGCTGCGGGTGATCATGTCCCAGCTGGGCTTTAAGACCGTCACGGAAATGACCGGCCGGGTCGACAAGCTCGACATGAAGAAGGCTATCACCAACTGGAAGGCCAAGGGCGTCGATCTTTCGCGTATTCTCTACAGCGTGACGCCCAAGCCCGGCGTCGCCATCCATCATGCCGAAAAACAGAATCACGGGTTGGAATCGGCGCTGGATCACGAGCTGATCGCCGCCAGCAAGCCCGCCATCGAAAGCGGCCAGCCGGTGCGGCTGGAGCGCACGGTGCGCAATGTCGACCGTACCGTTGGCGCCATGCTGTCGGGCGAGGTCGCCCGCCGCCACGGCCATGCCGGCCTGCCGGAAGACACGATTCAAGTGAAGTTCACCGGCACCGCCGGGCAGAGCTTCGGCGCCTTCCTGGCGCGCGGCGTCTCCATCGAACTGACCGGCGACGCCAACGACTATGTTGGCAAGGGGCTTTCCGGCGGGCGCATCGTGGTCAAGCCGCCCAAGGGCCTCAGCCGCGACCCGGCCCAGAACATCATCGTCGGCAACACGGTGCTCTACGGCGCCATCGCAGGCGAAGCCTATTTCCATGGCGTGGCGGGCGAACGCTTCGCGGTGCGCAATTCCGGCGCGATCTGCGTCGTGGAAGGCACCGGCGATCACGGCTGCGAATACATGACCGGCGGCGTCGTCGTCGTGCTGGGCCTGACGGGGCGAAACTTCGCCGCCGGCATGTCGGGCGGCGTCGCCTATGTCCATGACGAAGACGGCAGCTTCGAAAAGCGTTGCAACATGTCGATGATCAAGCTGGAAAAAATCGCCGCCTCCGAAGGCGTCGAAGTTGCTGGTTTGTCGCCATCCGGCGACGGGGCCGACCTTCCCCGCCAACGCTCGGTATCGGTGGCCGATGCCGGCATGGGCGATCTGCTGCGCTTCGACGCCGAGCGGCTCAAGGTTCTGGTGGAACGCCATTTGCTGCACACCGGCAGTGCGCGGGCGAAGGCGATGCTGGACGACTGGGCGAATGCGCTGGGCCAGTTCGTCAAGGTGATGCCGTCCGACTATGCCAAGGCGCTGGCCGACCTCAAGGCGCGCGCCGCCTCTCACATCGCGGCCGAGTAACCGACATGGGAAAAGTCACCGGCTTTCTGGAAATCGAGCGGCAGGAACGCGGCACGGAAAAGCCCGAAGAGCGGGTCCACAATTATCACGAATTCGTGAAGCCGCTGCCCTATGGCGAGGTCTCCCAGCAGGCTGCGCGCTGCATGGATTGCGGCATTCCCTTCTGCCACCAGGGCTGCCCCGTCAACAACCAGATTCCCGACTGGAACAACCTGGTCTATCGCGACCAGTGGCGCACCGCCTCGGAGAATCTGCACACCACCAACAATTTCCCGGAATTCACCGGCCGCGTCTGCCCCGCGCCCTGCGAAGCCTCCTGCACGCTCAACATCATCGACAATCCGGTCACCATCAAAACCATCGAATGCCAGATCGTGGATCGCGCCTGGGACGAAGGCTGGATCCAGCCCGTGATGGCGCCGCGCAAGACCGGCAAGACCGTGGCGGTGGTGGGCTCCGGCCCCGCCGGCATGGCGGCGGCCCAGCAGTTGGCCCGCGCCGGCCATTCGGTGACCCTGTTTGAAAAGGCCGACCGCATCGGCGGGCTGCTGCGCTACGGCATTCCCGACTTTAAGATGGAAAAGCACCTGATCGACCGCCGCGTCCGCCAGATGCAGGCCGAAGGCGTGGCATTCAAGACCGGCGTCGAAGTCGGTGCCGGCGTCTCCATCGACCAGCTCCTGGCCGATTACGACGCGCTGGTGCTGTCGGGCGGCGCGGAAGCCCCGCGCGACCTGCCCATCGAAGGCCGCAGCCTGGACGGTATCCACTTCGCCATGGACTTCCTCACCCAGCAGAACAAGCGGGTGGCGGGCGACCCGGAAAGCAAGGCCGCTCCCAGCGGCACGCTGACGGCCAAGGGCAAGCATGTGGTGGTGATCGGCGGCGGCGATACCGGGTCTGACTGTGTCGGCACCTCCAATCGCCAGGGCGCGGCCAGCGTCACCCAGTTCGAAATCATGCCGCAGCCGCCAGTGAAGGAAAACAAGATGCTGGTATGGCCGGACTGGCCCATGAAGCTGCGGACTTCGTCCTCGCACCAGGAAGGCTGCGAGCGCGACTGGTCGGTGCAGACCCGCCGCGCCATTGGCGCGGACGGAAAAATCACGGCGCTGGAATGCGTGCGGGTGGAATGGCAGCTCGGTGACGGCGGCAAGATGAACCTTGTCGATGTGCCGGGCAGCGAATTCACCCTCAAGGCCGATCTGGTGTTGCTGGCGATGGGTTTTGTCGGTCCGAAAAAGGCGGGGCTGGTGGAACAATCCGGCGTCGAACTGGACCCGCGCGGCAATGTGAAAGCGCCGATGACCAGCTACCAGACCAGCAAGGGCAAGATTTTTGCCTGCGGCGACATGCGGCGGGGCCAGTCGCTGGTCGTCTGGGCGATCAAGGAAGGCCGCCAGTGCGCGCGTGGCGTCGACGAGTTCCTGATGGGCTCTTCGGAATTGCCGCGCTGACGCGCGGCGGGGTCTGAACTGCCGCGCTGATTCTTGACCCCTCCGGTTTCAGCTTCCGCTATTTCGTGACCACGATCCCGATGGGCGCCGCCTTGGCGCTTTCCAGAATGCGCGCGGCGTTGGCGACCAGGGGGCTGTGCAGCGCCTGGCGGCGGGAGACCAGCACGGTGGCGTCGGCCAGCCGCGCGATCAGGGCGGCGTCGGGGCTGCCATTGGCCGGGCCGCAATCGATCACCACGAAATCGGCGCCGCCGCGCAAGATCTCGACCAGCCGCGCCATGGGCTGGGAGCTGTACATGGTGACGCTGTTGGGCGCGCGCTTGGCGACGCCCAGAAGATAGACTTCGCCGCGCGGGTCCTTGGCCAGCGCCTGGTTCAGCGGCACCGCTCCGGTCAAGACTTCGTACAGGCCGTGGCGGATGCGGGTCTTCATGGCGCGCGAGGCCATATGGCCGGGGGCGCAATCCACCAGGATCGCCTTCTTGCCCATGCGGGCGGCGGCCCGCGCCAGGCTGACGGCGATGGCGCTGCGGCTTTCGCCATTGTCCGCGCTGGTCAGGGCGACGATGGCGCCGCCGGCCATGCCGCTGTCCGGGCGCGCCTCAAGCTGGCGCACCAGGGCGGCCATGGCATGGGCATATTTGCTGGCCGGGTAATCCAGCACGTAATCGGCGGCGCGCAGCCGGGCGGTGTCGTTGATCTCCGACAGGATATGCGGGCCGTTCCACACCGCCACCGGGCCGGCGGCCGACATTGGGCGGGCGCGCATGCGCGGCTTGGTCACCGGCACCAGCGCGCCGCGCGGCGCGCCATTGACCCTGACCGGCAGCATCGGCCCGATCTTCTCGGCGACAAGGGCGGCCAGCAGGCCCAGCAGCAGCCCCAGCGGGAGCGAAGCGCCCACGATCAGCGTGCGCTTGGGGCCGCTGGGATAGAGCGGCACTGCCGCGCTGGAGATGACGCGGGCGTCGGGCGTCTGCACCTCGTCCATATTCTGGGACGAACGCAGGCGCTGGACAAAGGCTTCATACTGGCTGCGGGTGGACTGGGCGTTGGATTCCATCGCCTGCAACTGCACCCGCGCCATGTTCTGGGTGCGGGCGGTGCCTTCGGTGCCGCCCAGACTGCCGGTCAGGGAATTGAGATGCGCCCGGCTCACCATCACATCGTTGGAGGCCGAGGCGGCCAGGCGGTTCACTTCCTCGGCGATCTTGAAGTCCAGGTCGCGCTTTTGCTGCTGGACGGCCTGCAGCTTGGGATGCAGGGGGCCGTATCTGCTGGACAGGTCGGCTTCCTGGCGCAGCAGGTCGGTCTGCTGGGTCCTCAGCTGCACGATCAGCGGCGAGGAGACGATCTGGCTGACATCGGCGGGATTGCCGGCGGCGACAAGCTGGTCAATGCGGTCCTTGATCGCCTGCTTTTCGGCCAGGTCCGAGCGCGACTGCACGATCTGGGCGCTGATGCCGGCCATCTGCTGGTCGACCAGCGAATTGCCCGGCGCGGAATCGTTGAGATTGTGCTCGGCCTTGTAGCGCTGGATGGCTTCCTGCTGCACCTGAAGCTGCTGCGCCAGGTCCTGCAGGCGCTGGTTCAGCCAGTCGGTGGTGGCGGCGGTGGCGCTGATCTTGGTGGCGACCTGGGCCTTCACATAGGCATCGGCGATGGTATTGGCGATCAGCGCCGCCTTGGCGGCATCGCGCGAGGTGGCGGTGATGGTGATGGTGGTGGACAGGCCCTGGGCCTGGGCATCCACATGCTTGAGGAAATTGTCGATCACCCGGTCGCGGCTGATCCGGCTGGCGGTGGGGCTGTCATTCTCCAGCCAGTTCTTGGGATTCATCAGCGACGCCATTTCGCGTACCAGCTGCACCAGGCTGGGATTGGCGAGCGCCGGATTGAATTCGGGGTCCTGGTCCAGGTGCAGCCGGTCCACCACGGTGGCGGCAAGATCGCGCGAGGCCAGGATCTGCAGCTGGTTCTGCATGCCGGCGGGGTCGGACGGCAGTTGCGACAGCACCGCTGTCAGGTCGGTGATGTTGTTCTTGCGCGGATCCAGCATCACGGTGGAGGCGCTGGTATAGGTGGTGGGCAAGACCAGCGCGGTGGCCAGGGCGCAAAGAATGACTCCCAGCGCCACGCGCAGGATCAGGGTGCGACGGGCCTCGATCACGCGCAAAAGGTCGGCCAGCTGGAAGGCGGGCGGCGTATAGCCCGGCACCGGCGCATAGGCCGCCGGCGGGTAAAAGTTGGTGGGCCGGTATGGAGACATTACGCCGAGCAGCCTTCCGCCAAGGGCTCGAATCCCAAGCCCCCCAAGGCCTTAACTTTTAAAGCGCGGCTGCCTGATGAATGGTTAACGCCGCCGGGCCGCCCAGCCCCCTCCGGCCCGGTCAGGCACCGAATACCCGCTTTCGCGCCGTTAACGGCAGGCTTTTTGCCGTCCCCGGCAGGGCCTGGGCCGCCTAATAGGCGATGCGCCGCCCGGCAAAGGCCTGCGCCAGGGCGTCCCACAGGGGCTTCCTGCGCATCCGGGCGTCATACAGGGTCTTGCGGTAGCGCCAGTTCAGCAGCTTCCATTTCCAGTTCTCCGGCGGATCGACATAGCGATCCGACAGGTTCCAGGTCAGCACCGCCTGGGTGGCGGGACAGTCCAGCACCACATCCAGGAAGCGCCGCGCCTCGTCCGCCACGGCGCGGTCGCGCGACCCAATGTCCATCGGCCCGCCGGTGTCGTCGACATCCAGTTCGGTGACCAGGATGGCCAGGCCGCGATCCTGCACGGCCCCAAGAAAATCGCGCAGCTTTTTCTGATCCACCCGGTCGCCGAACGCCCACAGATGCCCTTGCAGGCCCAGCGCATCGACCGGCACGCGCCGCGCCAGCAATCCGTCCAGCAATTTCAGATGCGCGGCGCGGGTGCGATCGCCGCTGGCCCATTCGCAGCCATAGTCATTATAAACCAGCCTTGTGTTGGGGGCGGCGGCGCGGGCGGCGTGGAAGGCCATGTCGATATAGCCGGGGCCGAAAGCCGTCAGCCAAGGCGAGGGCCGCAAGCCGTTGCCGCCTTCGGCAATGGCTTCATTGACCACATCCACCGAGGCCAGCGGATAGCGCCGCAGGATGGTCTCGATATGGCCGGTCATCAGCTTTTCGTCGCGCCGCGCCGCCAGCGCCGGCGCCAGCCAGGGGGGATTGGAATGCCACCAGACCAAAGGATGGCCGCGCAGGCTCAGGCCGTTTTGCCGCGCGAAGCCGAACAGCGCGTCCAGTGCGGTGAAGTCATACTGGCCGGGGCGCGGCTCCAGCGCATCGCGTTTCATTTCATATTCCGGCACGATCTGGGCGGCATCGCGCAGCAGCGCCGGGATGAAGTCGGCATCTTTCAGCTCGTAGGAGGCGGCGGCGGTGCCGAAGACGAAGCCTTTTGCTGCGGCGATGGCTTTCAGGCTGTTCAACGCCTGCGCCCGTGCGGGAACCGTCAGCGCCGCCGCGCCCACCAGCAGCGTGCGCCGGCTGATCACGCTTGTTCCAGTTTGCGCGCGGATGGTTTGGCACTTTTCTCGCGCAGGCCGACACGCAGCCAGGCGATGGCCTGGTCGGCCAGGCGGCGATAGGCGCTGCGGCCGATGAAGATCTGCAGGAAAACGACCAGGGCCAGCGACGGGCGATAGCAGCCGCGCAGCACGGCATTGAGATACAGGCCCAGCGCGGTCACCGGGCGCTGGCGCACGATCAGCCGGGCATAGGGCCAGCCGCGCGCCCCATGCCAGGCTTTGGCGCTGAGGGCGGTACGCAAGGGTTCCAGCCAGGCGGCGAACTGGCTGCCGCCCCGACTGGCCGACAGGCGGCCCGGATCAAACGTGTCGGTCCATACCGCGCCCGGCGCCTCCAGCATGATGAAGCGGCAACCGGCCAGCGCCAGGCGGATGGCGAAGTCGGTATCCTCGGCGACGGCGAGATGTTCGTCATAGCCGACGGCGCGCGCGATCTCGCGCGGCACCACCGTGGTGCTGGTGGGCACGAAGCCCCGGTCGCACAGAAGATAGGCGGCCATTTCCTCGTCGGCGCGGACGGCGCGGGGCGGCTTCAGGAAAACGCGGCCCGCGCCACGGTCCACCCGCACCCGCGCATACCCGGCGGTGGCGGTGGTGGCCTCCAGTAAGGTGCGCATGGACGCCAGGTGATGGGGCAAAAAGACGTCGTCGGAATCCAGCAGCGCCACGAAGCGGCCGCGCGCCTGGGCGATGCCGGTGTTGCGGGCAGCCCCGCCGCCGGCATTGGCCTGGGCGATAAAGCGGATGCGCGGATCCTCCAGGCGGTCTATCACGGCGCGGGGATTGTCGGTGGAGCCGTCATCCACCACCAGGATCTCGAAATCCTGGCAGCTCTGGGCGCACACCGAGGCGATGGCGCGCGCCAGGGCGGCGGCGCGGTTATAGACCGGAATGACGACGCTGAAGAACGGGGTCATGGCCAGCCATCCTAAAAGACACCGGGTTAACGGACCCCTTAGCTGAATCCTAACGCCGCGCGCAGGCGCTGGCTGTTCAGGGCGGCGATGACCAGCAGCAACGTCGACCAGGTGACGCCGTCGCCCTCCAGGAAATCGCTTTCCATGAAATTGTGCAGGATGGCGAAGACAAACAAAGCAAACAGCAGGGACCGGAAGCCGCCGCCTTCGCGGTCCAGCGCCCAGAAACGCCGCAAGGGGCCAGCCACCACCGCCAGCATGGTCAGGACAAAGCCGATGCCGCCGATGGTCACCAGCACCTGCAGATAGCCGTTATGGCCGTGACTGACGGCATCGACCCAGCTGCCGCTGACATAATTGTGCAGCGGCGACTGGCTGCCGGTGTTGGTGAAGGTGCCGAATCCCGCGCCCAGCAGCGGATGGTTGGCGATATAGCGCAGCTCCGCCGCCCAGATCTCGGCGCGGCCGGTGAATTCGGCCGGGTCCTCCAGCATGCGGGTGATGGTGTCGACGTCCAGCAGCACAAAGGCGGCCAGCGCCAGTGCCGACAGCGTCACCAGGGTCGCCAATATCGCGCGCGACAGCCCGTCGCGCCAGCCGATGCGGTAGGCCAGCCCCGCCAGGAGCGCGATGACGAAGAATCCGGCGGACGATTTGGAATGGGTCATGGCCAGGAACAGGCATGCCGCCAGGGCGACGCCAATGCCGATCCAGTTCTTCGCGCCTGTCCTGGTGAACAGGAACAGGATGGCGGTGATGGCACAGACCGCGCCCGCAATGTTCTTGTGACCGTAAAGCCCGCGCCAGTCGCCCACCAGGCCGGGATCGATCTCGCCGGCGCCATGCCGGGCCGAGGCCACCAGCGGGATGGACAGGAAGTTTACCACCAGCACCGCCGCCAGCACCCAGCGCAACAGCGTGAAGGCGCGTTCGGGTCCCAGGGTCTCGACACTCAGCATCAGCGACACCACGATCACTGTTTCAAACACGGCGCGGCGCAGCACGATGGTGGTTTCCGGCGCCCACAGGGCGCTCGCCATGCACCAGCACAACAGCAGCCCCAGGCTGACGGGGATCGCGCGCAGCACGCCCAGCCCGTAGCGCTGCATCGCCGCCAGCACCACCAGCCCGCCGACACCCAGATAGGCGATCTGGCGCAGCAGATCGCCGCGCGAGGCTTCCTCGACGCCGCCGAATTGCGCCACCAAAGGCGGGGGGGAAAAGGCGTCCAGCCCGACAAAGACCAGCAGCAGGAGCGCGAGGAAGGCCAGCGCCGGCAGGAGGCGCGGCGCGGCAGTGGCGGGATACGCAGTTAGAGCAAACTCATTCGCCATGGACCACGGCATACTCGTTGTAGTGCACGCCGAACATCGCGCTGAGTTTTCCCGCCGCGCGAAACAGCTTCTGCAGCGGGATGACCCTGCGATTCGGGCTGCCCGCGAGGATGACGGCGGCGGGCGGCGACAACAAGAGTGCGGCCAGGATTTTGGCCAGTTCGGCGGCGCGCCGGCCGGGGCCGGGGCGGTATTTCAACAGGACGATCATGTCGGAATTGCCCACCGAATAGGCCCGCTTCAGCAGCCAGCCCAGATTGGCGCGGCTGCCCGGCACATCGCCATGGGCGCGCGCCTCATCCGACCAGGCAAAGCGCTTGCCGGCGCGCTGCAGGCGCACGAAAAAGTCGCGGTCCTCGCCCCCCGACAAGGCGAATTGCGGGTCGAACCAGGGGGCCCCAGTCTCTTCCAGCACGGCGCGGCGGATCAGCAGGTTTCCCGCCCCCTGCAGCATGTCGATGGGGCCGCAGGCGCGGCGGATATCGCCATGGCCGTCGGCGGCATCGCATTTGCCCGATTGTTCCGGGCCGAACAGGATGGAGCCTTGCAGCACATCGGCGCCGGTGGCATGCGCCGCTTTCAGGAAGGCGTCGATCCAGCGGACCTCCGGCCATTCGTCATCGTCGATCATGGCGATGAAACCGGCATCGGTCTTGAGCGCCGTCTCGATCAGCCTATTGCGCACCTGGGCGATGCCGCGCTCGGGCGCCATCACCGCCGTGAGCGGCCAGCGATAATCCGCAAGTCCGCGGCAAAGATCGAAACCGGCATGACCGTCTGCGTCATTGTCGGCCACCAGCACAGACACAGCCGCATCGCTTCGCAGCCGCGCGATGGCGTCCAGCAGCCGCGCCAGCATTTTGGGGCGCTTGTAGGTGGGAATGCAGATGACGACGCTATCGGGCATGTTGCGCCTTCCAGTCCCGCGCCATCTGGACGACGCGCGCCAGGATCACCAGCTCGCCCAGCAGGATGCCGCCCAGCGAAAGCACCGGCCCGAATGCCAGCAGCAGGGCCAGGGTGGCGGCCACCGATATCGCGCCCGAGACGGTGCCGATGGATGCAAGCTGCTTGAACTGTCCCGCCGCCTGCAGCAGCACCGAAGGCGGTACCCGCAGCGTGCGCACTGCCATGATCACCGCCGACAGGGCGGCCACCAGCGCAACCTGATCCAGCGCATAGCCTTTTTTCAGCACCAGCGCCGGCACGAGGGCCAGGATCGCGCCTGCCAGCAGGATGTTGCCGGCCCAGGCCGCCGACAGGCCGTACAGAAAGCGCCGCTGGATGCGGTTGACGCCGTCCCAGTCCCGGGCGGCGATGGCGCGCGCCATGACGGGGCGCTCCAGGTCGGGCAAGGCCGACTGCATGAGAGAAGCGGGCCGCATCAGCAGCATGCCCAGCGCCAGCAGCGCGAAGGAACCGGCGCCGGAGATGAACGTCACCAGATAGGCATGGGCGTTGACCGTCAGTTCAGTCAGCACCACGCCGATCAGGGACCAGCGGGTCAGGTCGCGGAAGATCGGCCAATAGTCTTTCGGACTGCCGCGCAGCAGCGCGCCAAATTGCTGGCGGAAGAATTTCGGGCCGAACGGCGCCAGCGCCAGCAGCGCGGACAGCAGCAGCATCTCGCTGCCCAGGATGAAGTTGACCTGGCGGGTGAGCGCCAGTGCGCCAAGCGAGATCGCCAGCGCCGCGCCATAGAGCATGTCAGACTGGATGGCCGCCGCGGTGCGGCCATTGACGAAGGCAAGGCAGCGCGCGAACCAGCGAAAGGTGAAAGTGCCGGCGAACAGCGCCAGCATCGCCGCTTGCCCAAGCGGCGCGCCGCCGGCCAGCAGGGCGGCGAACAGCAGGGCGGCGAAGCCGCCACAGACCAGCCAGTTCATCTGAAAGCAGATGGGCCGGGTGTGTTTTTCGCCCGTCACCAGGTTGCGGGTGATGGGGACCGAGATCAGCGACACGTTCAGGCTCATGCCGAACGACACCACCACCATGACGAAGGAGAACAGCCCGAATTCACGCGCCGGCAGCGCGCGCAGGAAGATCAGCGAGGCCAGGAAATGCGCGCCCGAGACCGCCACCGGTCCAGCCGCCGACACGCCATAGCGCAGCATGGTGACGCAGCCGGCGCGGGCGGAAAACCCGCTTGTCCGGGGGCAGGTCTGCGCGACTTCGGCAATCGCCATGAAAGACCCCTCCATGGAAGGCCTAGGGCGCGGCCGCGCCTGGGCTGTTTGTGCGCGTCAAAAGTAAAAAGATCGCTATCGGATTGGTCACCGCATAGCGCCAGAACAGCCTTCTGGGCTCCCTGGTCAGCCGGAACAGCCATTCCAGGCCAAGGGCTTGCAGGAATTTGGGGGCGCGCTTGTAGGCGCCGGTGACGAAATTGTAGCAGCCGCCGCAGGTCACCAGCCAGCCGGCCCGCAGCCGGGTCTTGTTGCGGACGGAGAATTCATATTCCAGCGGCACCGACAGCCCCACCCACACCACATCGGGCTGGGTCAGGTTGATCTCGTCGCAGATCTCGTCTTCCTCGTCGATGGAGAAATAGCCGTGGCGGCGGCCCACGATCTCAAGGCCCGGATAGGTCTCGCGCAGCACCCGCGCGGCCTCGGCATTGGCTTCTTCGGTCGCGCCCAGCAGGAAAAAGCGAAGCCCGTGCTGGGCCGCGATGCGCGCCGCGTCATGGATGAAATCGGTGGTGGCGCTGCGCTCAGGGATCGGCGTCCTGGTCAGCAGGCGCGAGGCGAACACCGCCGCCTGGCCGTCGGCATGGATGATGTCGGCCTGGCCGAAGGTGAAACGAAAGGCTTCGTCCTGGGCGGCCAGCGCAATGGCATGGCCGTTGGAGGCGAAGACCAGCTTGGGCTGGCGGTGGGGATTGCCGCGCGCTTCCAGGCAGTCCAGCAGCATCATCTGGGCCAGGCCGTCGCGCGACAGGCAGGCGGTGGCGATGCCGCCCACCGTCACTTCGCCATAGGATTCATTGGCGGGCGCGAAAACCGGGGCTTGCGGCGCCTCGAATTCAAAGGGAAGAGTTTGAGCCGTCAGGGTGGCGCGCATCAGTCGGCGTTCCGGGTGGAGAGGACTTCCAGCGGCGTCATGGCCAGTATCTTCAAGTCCAGCGCCAGCGAGGCGTTGTCGGCGTACCAGGCATCCAGGTCGATGCGCGCCTGCATGATCGCCAGGGTCGGGGTGGCGCCGCGCGAGCCATGCACCTGGGCCCAGCCGGTGATGCCCGGCTTGACCTGGAAGCGCTTGTCATATTGGGCGATGCGCGCGCCGTAATAGTCGTCATGGGCGACGGCGTGCGGGCGGGGCCCCACCAGCGACATCTCGCCGGCCAGCACGTTGAAAAGCTGGGGCAGTTCGTCCAGCGACAGCTTGCGGATGATGCGGCCGACCCGGGTGATGCGGGCATCGCCCTTGGTGGCCTGTTTCACCTCCGGGCCGTCCTCCATCACATGCATGGAGCGGAATTTCAGGATGGCAAAGGTCTTGCCGTTCAGGCCGGTGCGGCGCTGGGCGAAGATGACGGGGCCTTTGCA
This sequence comes from Rhizomicrobium sp., assembly GCA_035549455.1. GTDB lineage: Bacteria > Pseudomonadota > Alphaproteobacteria > Micropepsales > Micropepsaceae > Rhizomicrobium. Next base: position 34,048 of record DASZQW010000008.1, read on the forward strand.
CTCGGCCGCTATGGCCAGGGTGACCACCACCAGCAGGGGCAGCAGCACCAGCACCGCCAGGGCTGCGACCACGATGTCCAGCAGGCGCTTGGTATCGACGGTGGCAGCGCTTTGGGCTTCGGCCAGACCAAAGCCGTCAAGGGCGGGGAACACCGCCTTCATCATGATCTGAGACATGTCCTGCGCGTGCACGGCTAGCCTGGGGCAAGGGGCTTCGCGCAGGCTCGTTGCAGGATGAAGGCCAGCCAAAGGGCGGGTTTGCGCGCCGAATTGGCACGCAAGGCCGGTCAAAATGCCGGCTAACGCGACCGGCGGCGGCGTTAACCCGCCGCGGCGGTCCCATTCTGGGCCGGGCCGCCAGGTTACAGAAAAATAACCGTCAGATCAGTGGGTTATGGGAAAAAATGGCGCAGAACGGCGGCACCGGGCGCCAGCAGCGCATAGGCCCAGATCACCGCAGAGGCGGTGTTGGCGATCATGAAGGGCCAGAATTCCAGTTCCGACATGCCCGCCACCAGGGGCACGGTGGCGCGGAACGGCCCCATGAAGCGGCCGATGAAGATCGCCCAGCTTCCCCAGTTGTGAAACAGGTGCAGCGCCTTTTCGATCTGCACCTCGTAGCGCCGGAACAGGGCGAAATGCACGATTTTGTGGTGATAGTGAAAGCCGATCCACCAGCTGATCCAGTCGCCCAGGATCGATCCCAGCACCGCGCCGAACCAGGCGGGAAACAGCCCGATATGGCTGGCCCCGACCACGCCGCCCAGCGAGATCAGAAGGAATGTGCCCGGCACGATGAATGAGACGCCGACAAAGGATTCCGAAAAGGCGACGACGAAGGCGATGGGGAAGCTCCACAGCGGATGATGCTGTGCGGCGTCTGTCACCCAGATGCGGGCGTCATGAACAAACCAGTGGAAAATGCCGAAAAACACGCGTCCGCCCAGTCTTTCTTCGTTTTATGCCGCCGCCCCGGACCCATGCCGGGCAGCGACATAGCGCGGTTGGCAATTCCGTACCAGCCGGGACATTTTTGACATATTTCCACTTGGATCGGCGGCTATATCAGCCTGCCTTCGTTGCGGCTATAAGTTCACGCCCCGTTCATCTGCAGCTTGCTACCCCGGTTGACAGATTCACTTTCCACGGCTTTTTGCGGCCCTTTTATGACCGTTCCCTTTTCGATGGATATGCAATGAATTTCGACCGTACCCCTGGGGATTTTCATCGCGCGCCGCAGGCCCCAGAAGGCTGGCCGGGGCGCGCCTGGGGCGTGGTCAAGCGCTGGAGTTCCGACAATCCGCGCCTGTCGCGCGTGGTGTGGTTCGCGCTGGGACTGGCGCTGCTGGCGCTCTTGATCTGGGCGATCTATCCGGCCAAGCAGGTCGGCCAGCGCGGTCGCATCAACACCGGCGCCCAGCCGGTGGGCGTGGCGCGCGCCATTTCCGGCGATATCGACATCACGCTGAACGCGCTGGGTACGGTGACGCCGCTGGCTACCGCCACGGTGCGTCCGCAGGTCGGCGGCATGCTGATCAAGATCAATTTCACGGAAGGCCAGATGGTCAAGGCGGGTGACGTGTTGGCCCAGATCGATCCGCGCCCCTATCAGGCGGCGCTGGACCAGGTGCGCGGCCAGCTGGCGCGCGACAGCGCCACCCTTGCCAATGCCAAGGTGGACCTGGCGCGCTACCAGGCGCTGCAGGCGCAGAACGCCATTGCCCAGCAGCAGGTCGCGACCCAGGCCTCGCTGGTGCGCTCCGACCAAGGCGTGGTGGTCTCCGACCAGGCCAATGTCGAAACCGCCCGCATCAATTTGGGCTATACCAACATCGTCTCCCCGGTGGCGGGGCGCGCCGGCATCCATCTGGTCGATATCGGCAACATCGTTTCGGCGGGCCAGTCCAACGGCATCGTGGTGGTGACCCAGCTTCAGCCCATGTCGGTGCTGTTCACCATCCCCGAAGACAATGTCGGCCCGGTGCTGGCGCGGGTGACGGCCGGCAACGCCCTGGCGGTGGACGTCTATGACCGCAGCCAGACCAATTTGATCGCCGCCGGCACCTTGTCGGCGGTGGACAGCGTGGTTGATCCCACCACCGGCTCGGTCAAGCTGCGCGCCTTGTTCGACAACAAGGACAACAAGCTGTTTCCCAGCCAGTTCGTCAATGTGAAGCTGCTGGTCAACACCATCCATGACGCCACGGTGGTGCCGGTGGCGGCGATCCAGCGCGGCGCTGATGGCAGCTTTGTCTTCGTGGTGACGCCCGACAAGACCGTGGCCCAGCGCGACGTCAAGACCGGGGTGCAGGACGGTGACAGGATCCAGATTCTCTCCGGCGTGAAGCCCGGCGATACAGTGGTGGTGGATGGCGCCGACCGCCTGCGCGACGGGGCCGATGTGGAAATCCCGGCGGGCGGCAAGATCGCGGCACCCTCGGGCGGCGGCCAGACGGACGCTCAGCGCACTGCGCGGCGCATGGCGGCGCAGGCGGCGCTGGCCAAGTCGTGCGGCGGCGACATCCAGAAGCTTTGCGCCGGTTCGGCGCCGGGCTCGCGCGAGGCGCGCATGTGCCTGTTCCAGAACCGCGACAGCCTGTCGGCGGATTGCTCCAAGGCGCTGTCGCAGATGCGCCGCGGCGCGGGTGGTGGACGGCGCGGTGGTGGCGGCGGCGCCCCGTGACCGTCACGCCACAGCTTCCCGGCGGCGGGGACAAGAGCCCCGACGGGCCGCTCAGCGCCAATATCTCCGCGCCCTTCATCCGGCGGCCGGTGGCGACGACGCTGCTGATGATCGCCATCATGCTGGTGGGCCTGTTCGGCTACAAATTCCTGCCCCTGTCGGCGCTGCCGGAAGTCGATTACCCCACCATTCAGGTGCAGACCTTCCTGCCGGGAGCCAGCCCGGACGTGATGACCACCTCGGTCACGGCGCCCCTGGAAAAGCAGTTCGGCCAGATGCCGGGCCTGAACGAGATGTCGTCGGTGTCGGCGGCGGGCTCCTCGGTCATCACACTGCAGTTCGATCTTAGTCTTTCTCTGGACATCGCCGAACAGGAAGTGCAGGCGGCGATCAATGCCTCGTCCAGCCTGCTGCCCAACTCGCTGCTGCCCGCGCCGCCGGTCTATGCCAAGGTCAATCCCGCTGACGCCCCGGTGATCACGCTGGCGGTGTCGTCGACGAGCCTGCCCATCACCACCGTGGAAGACCTGGCCGATACCCGCATCGCCCAGAAGATTTCCCAGTTGGCGGGTGTCGGCCTGGTGTCGATCTCCGGCGGCCAGCGCCCGGCGGTGCGGGTGCAGGCGAATCTGCAAAAGCTGGCGGCCCTGGGCCTGAACATCGACGATCTGCGCACCACCATCTCCAACGCCAATTCCAACGCGCCCAAGGGCAGCTTCGACGGCGTTTCGCAAAGCTACACCATCAACGCCAACGATCAGCTGCAGGATGCGGACTCCTACAAGGACATAATTGTCGCCTACAAGAACGGCGCGCCGGTTCTGCTCAAGGACGTCGCCAACGTCGTGTCCGGCGCCCAGAACACCAAATTGTCGAGCTGGGCCAACAAGACCCCGGCGGTGCTGCTCAATGTCCAGCGCCAGCCCGGCGCCAACGTCATCCAGGTGGTGGATTCGATCAAGGCGTTGCTGCCCCAGATCAAGGCCGGGCTGCCCGCCTCGGTGGATGTACAAACCCTCACCGACCGTACCGAAACCATCCGCGCCAGCGTCGACGATGTGGAATTCGAACTGATGCTGGCGGTGGTGCTGGTGGTGCTGGTGATCTATGTCTTCCTGCGCAGCCTGCCCGCCACCTTCATCCCCTCGCTGTCGGTGCCGCTCAGCATCGTGGGCACCTTCGCGGTGATGTACCTGTTGGGCTATTCGCTCAACAATCTGTCCTTGATGGCGCTGACCATCTCGGCCGGCTTCGTGGTCGACGACGCCATCGTCATGATCGAGAATATCTCCCGCTATATCGAGCGGGGCGAGACTCCCTACAACGCCGCCATGAAGGGGGCGGGCGAGATCGGTTTCACCATCGTGTCGCTGACCGTGTCGCTGATCGCGGTGCTGATCCCGCTTTTGTTCATGCAGGAAGTTGTGGGCCGGCTGTTTCGCGAATTCGCCGTGACCCTGGCGGTCACCATCCTGATCTCGGCGGTTGTGTCGCTGACCCTGGTGCCGATGCTATGCGCCAAGCTGCTGCGCAGCCACGACACCGAGGAAAAGCGCGAAAACAGCTTCCAGAAGCGCACCGAGATCTATTACGAGCGCCTGGTCGCCGAATATGACCGGCTGCTGGTCTGGGTGCTGCGGCACCAGAAGCTCACCTTGCTGGTGGCGGTTGGCACCCTGGTGCTGACGGTGCTGATGTATGTCTTCATCCCCAAGGGCTTCTTTCCGGTGCAGGATACCGGCTTCATCCAGGCCATCACCGAGGCCGGCCCCACCACCTCCTTCGATTCCATGGCGACGCGCCAGCAAGCCCTGGCCGACAAGATCCTGCAGGACCCCGATGTCGCCAGCCTGTCATCCTTCATCGGCGTCGACGGCACCAACAACACGCTCAACAGCGGCCGCTTCCTGATCAACCTGAAGCCCAAGAACCAGCGCGATGGCGTCGAGGCTGTGATGGAGCGGCTGCGCCAGGACGCCCGCAGCGTTCCGGGCATCACGTTCTATCTCCAGCCGGTGCAGGATCTCACCATTGATTCGGTGATTTCCCGAGCCCAGTACCAGTTTGTATTGCAGGCCGCCAACAGCGCCATCCTCAACCAGTTTGTGCCCGCCCTGCTCACCGATCTGGGCAAGCAGAAGGCGATCCGCAACGTCTCGACCTCGTTCCTCGACAAGGGCCTGTCGGCCTATCTGGTGGTCGACCGCGACACCGCGGCGCGCTTCGGCGTCACCGCCGCGACCATCGACAATGCGCTGTATGACAGTTTCGGCCAGCGCATCATCACCACGATTTTCACCCAGTCCAACCAGTATCGCGTGATTCTGGAAGCCGATCCCAAGCTGCAGAACTCCGTGGAATCGCTGAAGGACATCTACCTGCCGACCGCGGGCGGCGGCCAGGTGCCGCTGGCGGCCATCGCCCATGTCGACCAGCGCGCCACGCCGCTTCAGATCGACCATCTGTCGCAGTTCCCCGCGGCGACCATATCGTTCGATGTGTCGCCGGGCTATTCGCTGGGCGCCGCGGTGAAGGCCATCCAGCAGGCCCAGACCGATGCCGGCATGCCCGCCGGCATCACGTCCCAGTTCGAGGGCTCGGCCTATTCCTTCCAGTCGGCGCTGTCCAACGAGGTGATGCTGATTCTTGCCGCCATCGTCACCGTCTATATCGTGCTGGGCGTCCTGTATGAGAGCTTCATCCATCCGGTGACGATCCTCTCGACCCTGCCGTCGGCGGGCGTGGGCGCCTTGCTATTCCTGATCCTGACCGGCCATGACCTCAACATCGTCTCCATCATCGGTATCATCCTGCTCATCGGAATCGTCAAGAAGAACGCGATCATGATGATTGACTTCGCGCTGGATGCCGAGCGCAACGAAGGCAAGTCGCCGCAAGAGGCCATCCACCAGGCGGCGCTGCTGCGATTCCGCCCCATCCTGATGACCACGGTGGCGGCGCTGTTCGGCGCGCTGCCGTTGGCGTTCGGCTCCGGCATGGGCTCGGAGCTGCGCCATCCCCTGGGCATCTCCATCGCCGGCGGCCTTCTGGTCAGCCAGCTTTTGACGCTGTTTACCACCCCGGTGATCTACATCTATTTCGACAAGGCCGGCCATGACCTGCGCGAATGGCGCGAGCGCCGCCGCCACCGCCATGACGAAGCGCCGGAGCCGGCGGAATGAACTTCGTCGCGCTCTTCATCCGCCGCCGCATCGCCACCATCCTGCTGGCGCTGGGGCTGGGGCTGGCGGGGGCGGGGGCCTATTTCCTGCTGCCGGTGGCGCCGCTGCCCAACATCGATATTCCCACCATATCGGTGAGCGCCAATATGCCGGGGGCCTCGCCCGAAACCATGTCCTCCAGTGTGGCGACGCCCTTGGAGCGGCATCTGGGCGCCATTGCCGGCGTCACCCAGATGACCTCGCGCAGCAACGTCAACAACACCCAGATCGTGCTGCAGTTCGACATCAACCGAGACATTGACGGCGCGGCGCGCGATGTGCAGGCGGCAATCAACGCCAGCCGCGCCGACCTGCCGGCGGCGCTGCGCTCCAATCCCACCTATCGCAAGTTCAATCCGGCTGACTTTCCCATCCTGATCCTGGCAATAACCTCCAAGACCCTGTCACCGGGCCAGATCTACGACCAGGCCTCCAACATCCTGCAGCAGAAGCTGTCGCAGATTCAGGGTGTGGGCGATGTCTCGCTGAACGGCGCCTCGCTGCCCGCCATCCGCATCGAGCTCAATCCCCGCGCGCTCTACAAATACGGCATCGGGCTTGAGGATGTGCGCGCTGCGGTGTCGGCGGCCAACGCCAACAGCCCCAAGGGCGACATCCAGCAGGGATCGCAGAGCTTCCAGGTCTATGCCAACGATTCCGCCACCCTGGCCAAGGACTATCAGTCCCTGATCGTCGCCTATCGCAACGGCTCGGCGGTCCGGCTGCAGGATGTCGCCGAGGTCATTGACGGGGTGGAGAATGTGCGCAACCTGGGCATCTTCAACGGCCAGCCCGCCATCCTGGTGCAGATCACCAAGCAGCCGGGCGCCAATGTCATTCATGTCGTGGATTCCATCCTTTCCCAGATGGACCAGCTGAAAAAGGCGCTGCCCCCCGCCGTCGACCTCAACATCCTGTCCGACACCACCACTTCGATCCGCAACGCCGTGCATGACGTGGAGATGACGCTGGTCCTGTCGACCCTGCTGGTGATCCTGGTGGTGTTCCTGTTCCTGCGCAATTTCAAGGCGACGCTGGTGCCCACTGTCTGCGTGCCGCTGTCGCTTCTGGGCACCTTCGGGGCGATGTATCTGCTGGGCTTCAGCCTGGACAATTTCTCGCTGATGGCGCTGATCGTCTCCACCGGCTTCGTGGTCGACAACACCATCGTGGTGCTGGAAAACGTCACCCGTCACCTGGAAAATGGCGAAGACCGCATGACCGCCGCCCTGAAGGGTGCGGGCGAAGTCACCTTTACGGTCATCTCCATGTCGATCTCGCTGGTGGCGGTGTTCCTGCCGGTGCTGCTGATCGGCGGGCTGGTGGGCCGCATCTTCCACGAATTCGCCGTGACCCTGACCGCCGCCATCCTCCTGTCGCTGGCCGTCTCGCTGACTGTCACGCCCATGATGTGCGCCTATATGGATCTCACGGTGACCGACGACAAGACCGCGCTGATGCGCTGGTCGCGGCGCATCTTTGAGAAGATGCAGGATTTCTACCAGCGCACCCTGATCTGGTCGCTGGACAATCCCAAGACCATCATGATGACACTGCTGATCGCGGTGGTTCTCAACTTCTACCTGCTGGGCATCGTGCCCAAGGGCTTCTTTCCCGACCAGGACAATGGCTCGATTCAGGGCGGCATCCGGGGCGACCAGTCGATCTCCTTCCAGTCGATGCAAAAAAAGTTCGCCCAGTTCGTCAACATCATAAAGTCCGATCCCGCGGTCCAGGCGGTGGGCGGCTTTGCCGGCGGCCAGGCCAGCAACCAGGGCAATGTCTTTGTCACGCTAAAGCCGGTGCGCCAGCGCGCCCTTTCCACCGACCAGGTGATCGACCGGCTGCGCCCCAAGCTGGAGCAGGTGGCGGGTGCGCGGCTGTTCCTGTTCCCCGGCGGGCAGATCCGCGCCGGCGGCCGCCAGGGCAATGGCAGCTACCAGTACACCATCCAGGCCGACACGCTGGCGGAGCTGAACGACTGGGTACCCAAGATCACGACGGCGCTGCAGGATATACCCGAACTGGAGGACATCAATTCCGACCAGCAGGACAAGGGGCTGGAGATCGACATGCGGATCGACCGCCAGACGGCGGCGCGGTTTGGATTGAACGCCGCCCAGATCGACAATGCCCTGTATGACGCGTTCGGCCAGCGCCAGGTCTCGACCATCTACAAGGACAAGAACCAGTATCATGTGGTGATGGAGGTGGCGCCCCGCTTCTGGCAAAGTCCGGAGACGCTGAAGGACATATTCGTCTCCACCACAGGCGGCAGCGTCAGCGGCACCCAGTCCAGCGCCGGGGCGGGCGGCGCCTTTGTGGCTGCCAACAGCGCCTCCGGCACCACCTCGCAGGTGGATGCCAATGCCGATGCCGCCCGCAACGCCCAGCTCAACGGGCTGACCAACAGCGCCCGGGGCGGCACCTCCACCGGGGCCTCCATCTCCACCCGCGTCTCGACGATGATTCCACTGTCGGCTTTTGCCAGCTTCGGGCCAGGCACCACGCCGCTCGCGGTCAATCACCAGGGGCCGTTCGTCGCCACCACCTTCTCGTTCAATCTGGCGGCGGGCGTTTCGATAGACGAGGGCCTGGCCGCGATCCAGCGCACCATGGCCAAGATCAATGTTCCCATCTCCATCCATGGCGAGACGGCGGGCACCGCCCAGATCTTCCAGAAGTCGTTCCAGAACATGCCGTTCCTGCTGCTGGCGGCGATCCTGACCATCTACATCACCCTGGGCGTCCTGTATGAAAGCCTGATCCATCCCGTGACCATCCTGTCGACCCTGCCGTCGGCGGGGGTCGGCGCGGTGCTGGCGCTGCTGCTGTTCAAGGCCGAGCTGGACCTGATCGCCGTGATCGGCATCATTCTGCTCATCGGTATCGTCAAGAAGAACGCCATCATCATGATCGATTTTGCAATCGACCTGCAGCGGCGCCAGGGCCTGTCATCCCATGACGCGATCTACAAGGCATGCCTGCTGCGCTTCCGCCCCATCATGATGACCACCACCGGCGCCATTCTTGGCGCGCTGCCGCTGGCCATCGGCCTGGGAGAGGGGTCCGAGCTGCGCCAGCCCCTGGGCATCTCCATCGTGGGCGGGCTGTTCCTCAGCCAGATTCTGACGCTCTACACCACGCCGGTCGTGTTCCTCTACATGGATCACTTCGGCAACTGGGCCAGCGGCTTATGGAATCGCTGGTATCGTGGCTTGATGGGCGACAAACCCGGCGACCATGAAGCGTCGCCTGCGCCTGCGGAGTGATTGCGTCGCCCATGCGCCTCGCTCTTGCTCGGCGCGTTCGCCCGGCTTCGCCGGTCGCATCTCACCCTTACAGGTTGGGCAGGTCGTCGTTGGCGCCGGCCTTGCCTTCGTTGATCTTGGCGTTGCGGCTCTGGCGATAGAGATTGCGGGTGGTGGCGTAGAAGTCGATCGAGGAGCGCTCGATGGTCTCCACCGCATCCAGCTGCGCGGTGCGGGCGTCCAGGACGCCCATGCCGAAGCGCACCACCATCCAGGTGTCGGAGCCATGGAAGGTGATATAGGTCAGGGGATCAAAAGCGATGTCGACGCCCGTGCCCACCAGGTCGCGCGGCGGCGCAGGACCGGCAAAGGGCAGCACCAGGTAAGAGCCTTCGGCGGCGCCCGCCTTGCCCATGGTGATGCCGAAATCATTGTCGTGATAGGGAATGCCGACCTTGGAGGCGACATCGATCAGCCCGCCAACGCCGACGGTGGAATTGATCACGATGCGGCCCAAGGTGTTGCCGGCCTTGTCGCCATTGGCCTGCAGCAGGTCGTTGGCCAGCACCACCGGCGCATTCAGGTTGGTGAGGAAATTGTGCACCCCGTCGCGGGCGAATTGCGGCACGGCGTCGCGATAACCCTTGGCGATGGGCCGGGCCACGGCATGGTCGACCTTGACGTCGAAATCGAAGATGTCGCGGTTGGTCTTTTCCCAGGGGTCGTTCTGGGCCACGGCGTCCGGCGAGGGCGTGCTGCAGGCGCTGAGCGCCAAGCCCAGGATGAACGTCGGGATCAAGGAATATGCGCGGTTCATGCCCCTACCAATACCGACAGACAGATAAAATAACCGTTTCCGGCTGAGTCCAATAACGCTCAATATCGGGATTAGTACCGCGCTGCACAAGGGGGTTCCCTCCTCGGCGGACCTGCGGCGCATGTGTCTTTTCGCCGTCATTTCGTCCGGCCTCGCGTCCCGGAAGCGTTGCGAATTTGTTACTAAGAGCCGATTCCCGCCAACGGCGGCGGCAAATTTTCACACCCGGCACCCTGGCGTGGCCCGCTCCCGTCTGCCCCGTCCGGCGGCCGCTGAAGTTGTGGATCATCCTGGGCAGGGCCGGGTCTGCCGGGTGGCGCCCGTTGCGCAAATATTCTGTCCAAGAAGGCAGGCGCGCATAACAGGAAAATGCGCCACCGCGCAGCCCAGGAATTTGTCAGGCGTCGCGCCGCCCGCTGGCGCCCAGCGCCCCCGCCATGGCCGCCAGGTCCAGCGGCACCAGATAGCGGTAATCGCAGGCGATGGAGACGATCACGAATGTCAGCACAAAGACCAGGGCGCCCACGATCAGTCCGGACAGGGCGATGGCGCCCTGGCGCCCCAGCTGCGCCAGCACGATCAGCGCCAGCGCAATCCAGAACAGGTGCGCATAGACGGGGGTGTGGAAGAACAGCCGCGCATACCAGGCCAGCGCCCGGTCCTGGGGTCGGACCTGCGCCACCAGGCCCAGGGCCTTCAGCCTTGCGGGGTCGCCCCCCACGCCTACCGGGGCGTAATGACAGGCCTGGCCGTCCGGCGACGTCACCACCGCCCGGAATGCCCCCCATCGCACCCGCAGATAGAGCCCCGGATGATCCATCGCCAGCGCCTGCCAGCTCCTGCCCAGCACCGCGCCGGGCACGGCGCCGATGGCGGCGCTGATGGCGGGATCGGCTGCCAGGGGATCGTTGCGCAGCGGCGTATAGAGCGCCGCGCCGCGCGTTTTCAAAAGTCGCTCCAGCGCCGGATCGTCCTGGCCCAGCGGCAGGGAAAGGCGCGGGTCGCGCGCATAGGCGCCAGCCAGGTCATAGCTCTGGGCCAGGCGGATCTGGGCAGCGGCGCCTTCGCCGCGGTCTCCGCGCGCCGCCAGTATCAGGGTGACGGCAAGGCCCAGCGCCAGGGTCGCGGCCAGAAAGCCCAGGCCCCAGCGCCAGCCCGGCCGGGCATGGCGACGCGCGATCAGGCCCGCCGTGACGGCGGCCACCGGCAGCAGCACGACGCCGGTCTGGCGGGTGGCGGCGGCCAGCGCCAGCAGCAGCGCCGCCAGCACGATCCAGGGGGCGCGCCAGTGCCGCTCGGCCAAGGCTAGCGCGGCGAAGCCCGCGATTGCCGCATTGGCGAACAGTATGTCCTTCCAGATTTCGCCCTGCAGCAGCGCCATCTGCGGCGTCAGCATGATCGCCAGCGCCACCGCCACGCTGCGCCAACCCGGGCGCGGCACCAGCCATAGCAGCGTCAGCAGCGCCGCCAGCAGCAGGGCGGCCTGGAACAGAAGATACAAGCCCGGACCCGGCAGCAGCCGGTCGAACAGACCCAGCAGGAAGGCCATCACCGGGGGATGCCAGCTATTGTAGGCGCCGCTGCGGCCGTCGGACAGTTGCGCAACCGAATCCCAGGACATCTGTCCGGGCCAGTTCAGCGCCAGCATCGCGCCCGATCCCAGCACCAGGATCGCGGCGGCGATGGGGCGGGGTTTCAGCAGCGCCGCCAAATCTTCATCCTCGGCCGAACAGTGGCATCTTGGTCGCCATCACCGTCATGAAGGGCACGTTGGATGCCAGCGGCAGCCCGACCATGTAGACAATCGCCTGGGCCACATGGTTGACATCCATGCGCGGCTCCACCGCAAGCTCGCCGCTGGGCTGCAGCACGCCTTTGGTCATCCTCTCGGTCATTTCGGTGGCGGCATTGCCGATGTCGATCTGGCCGGCGGTGATGTCAAAGGGGCGCCCGTCCAGGATGGTGGACTTGGTCAGGCCGGTGATGGCGTGCTTGGTGGCGGTATAGGGCGCGCTATGGGGCCGGGGCCGGTCGGCGCTGATCGAGCCGTTGTTTATGATGCGCCCGCCTTGCGGCTTTTGCGCCTTCATCATCCGCACCGCTTCCTGGGTGCAGAGAAAGGCGCCGGTGATGTTGACGCCGACCACGGCCTGCCACTGCGCGAAGGTCAGGTCCTCGATCGGCATGGCGGGGGTACCCATGCCGGCATTGTTGAACAGCATGTCCAGGCGGCCGAACCTGTCCTTGATCCGGGCGAACACCGCCTTGACCTGTCCGGGATCGCCGACATCGGCGGGGGCGACCAGATGCTCGCCCTTGAGCATGGCCTTGGTGTCCTCCAGCGCCTCGCGCGTCCTGCCCACCAGCACCAGGCTCCAGCCCGCCGCCGCCAGCGCCCTGGCCGTGGCCCGGCCGACGCCGCTGCCCCCACCGGTGATCATTGCGATTTTTGTCATCTTGTCCCTTGTAGCTTTTATCGCTATTTTGACGAAGGTATTGGCCCGTGACGACTTGCATCGCAAGCCCGTCGCCTTTATTTGGCCCGACAATTCGGTTAGAGCAATGCCCGGTTATGCGGGCCCTGCGGCGATGGAAAAACGCCCATGCCCGTCATGCCGATATTGCAGGGGAATTTCATGTCCAAGGTCTTTGTCGCGTCGCTGCTCGTCTCGGCGGCCTTTGTCAGTGCCGCGGCGGCACAGGATGCCGCGCCGTCCCCCGCCGGCGCCACCGGCCTTGAGACGGTGGTCGTCACTGCCAGAAAGCGCGCCGAGGACGAGCAGGTCGTCCCCATCGCCATTTCGGCCTATACCCAGGCCGACCTCGACAGGCTGAATGTCCGCACCGTCGAGGACCTGCGCTATGTCAGCCCGTCGCTCTATGTCGCCCCCACCACCTTCCGCCAGGACACGCTGAACATCACCATTCGCGGCCAGCGCGATTTCGATTCCAGCTCCGGCCAGTCGGTGATGTCCTTCGATCCGGCGGCGGCGGTCTATATGGACGGCGTCTATCAGGCGCGTCCAGTGGGATTGGCCGGTTCGCTGTTCGACATTGATACTGTCGCGGTACTCAAGGGTCCGCAGGGCACGCTGGTGGGCCGCAATTCGACCGGCGGCGCCATCCTCTACACCACGCGCGAGCCTGGCCCCGAATATGGCGGCTATGTGCGCGCGACGGCCGGCGATTACGGGCGGGCGGCGCTGCAGGGCGCGATCAATATCCCCCTGACCGACAATCTGTTCTTCCGTGCCGCCGTCAATGTCAGTGACCAGCGCGGCTATATCGCCAATTACTATTTCGACCCGGCCACCGGCGCCCGCAACAACCAGCCGGCGATGGGCTCCAACAAGATCGCGGGCAATTTCTCCCTGAAATGGGTGCTCGACGACAGCTTCAACATTCTGCTGCGCGCCGACATCTCGGCCGAGCATGACACCGGTTCGTCCTATCACGATCTGGGCTATTTCCCCGGCAGCGGCACCTATCGCGGCAAAACGTCCATCTGCAACATTCCGGCGACCTGCACCGGCTTCACCGATCTTCTGGGCCATGTGATTGCGCCCTACTACACCACCGTCACGCCGACCGGCGCCAGCGGCGTCAACACCGCCCCAGCCGTCTACAATTCGCTGCTGGCCTCGGTGGCGCGGGAACAGAAATACGGCTTCTGGAGCACCGAGCAGGCCGTCAGCAATGCCGATATCGGCCATTACCACACTTTGTCGCTGACGGTGAACAAGAGCCTGGGCGATATTGATGTGAAATGGCTGACCGCCTATCGCGGCTTCGACGATCATGGCAGCTCGATCAGCCGCGGCCTGCCCTATGATACGACCGAATATTTCTACCAGGACCCCGATTACAAGTCCTACCAGTCCGAACTGACGGTCAACGGCAAGGCGCTGGACAATAAACTGCAATGGACCACCGGCCTGTTCTTCTTCCAGGAGGACAGCCCGCGCGACGGCGGCCTGTTCTATCTTTGGCTGCCCGCCGCCGACCACCCGCAGCCCGTCAACCAGCCCACCAACAAGCAGGTCACCCTGCAGGACGGCACCGCCAACAGCCAGCGCAACACCAGCTATGCGGCTTACGCCCAGGCGACCTATTCGCTGACGTCCGACACCCGCGTGACCGCGGGCCTGCGCTATACCTATGACGAGCGCCATGCCTATCTCGACACGCTGGACACAATTTTCCCCGCAACCAGCAATGCCGGCGTTACCAACGGCGTCTACGACACCACGCCCTATACCCTGCACGGCATTGTCTATGATGGCCATTCGGTGGGCCAGAACTGGGGCCAGGTGCATGGCTGCGCCCTCACCGACCTCAACGGCAAACTCAAGCCGCCGGCTTCCTGTGCCACCAATATTGACGCCAGCTTTCACAAGCCGACATACACCCTGGCGATCGATCACGACCTGTGGGCAGGCACGCTGATCTACGCCACCACCCGTTCGGGCTATCGCTCCGGCGCCATCAACAGCGCCGCCGTCCAGCCAGCCGCCATCATCGCCCGACCTGAAAATGTCACCGATTATGAGGTGGGCGTGAAATCCGACTGGTCGCTTTGGGGCATGCCCGTCCGCACCAATCTGGACGGCTATTTCTCGGACTATCACGACATCCAGACCCTGGTGGCGCTGCCCAATGTCACCCTTGCCACCGGTCCGGGGGGCGTGCCGTGTACCCAGGCGCTCTTCAATGCCGGGCAATGCCCCGCCGCGACCACAGACAATGTCACCCTGAACGCCAAGACCGCGCATATCTTTGGCGCGGAGTGGGACGTCACCCTCATCCCGCTGCCGGGGCTGACGCTGAATTCCTCCGGCAGCTATCTGGATGCGCGCTACACCGATTATACCTATACGCCGCCGCCGGGTTACCTGCTGCCCAACGGGTCCACCAACCTGTCGGGCACGCCTTTCCCACTGCCGGTATGGCAACTGAACCAGACCGCCAGCTGGGCCACCGGGCTGACGGACATTGCCGGGCTGCCGATCGACGATCTGACCTTCACGGCGCATTATTATTGGCAGAGCCGCTATCTGGCCAACATGACCGGCTTCGATCCCAGCCAGCGCACGGGCGCCTATGGCATGCTCAATTTCCGCGCCGACTTCGCCAATGTCGGCGGCAGGAATGTGGATCTGGGCGTCTTCATGACCAACGTCCTGAACACCCCGGCATGCCTGCCGGAATATTCCGGCCAGCTTGGCTCGGCGCCCCAGGGCAGCTTCGGCATGGCCAACACTTCGGGCGTGCTGCAATGCGTGCCGCTGCCGCCGCGGATGACGGGCATGACCCTCGGCTACAAGTTTTAGGAAAGCACCGGCCCGCCTTCCCTTCGTGCGCGAAGCGCATAAAGGGAAGGTGGTTTCAGCGCGCGAGGCACGCAGCGCACTGCTTCGGCCATTGCGCCTCGCTCAAGCTCGGCGCGTTGGGCCCTCCAATGGGTCGAAGGACCGATTTGACCGGCTTCGCCGGTCGGGCCTCTACGGCGCGTATTCGACCTTGGCCAGGGTCATGGTGAAGACCAGCGTCTGGTCGGGCGGGATGGCGTCGCCGGCGCCTTCCGCGCCATAGCCCAACTCGGCGGGCAGCACGATTTCCCATGTGTCGCCGGTCTTCATCAGCTTGAGCGCCTCGACCCAGCCCGGGATCAGCCCGCCGGCCGGGAACTGGGCCGGTTCGCCCGGTTTGGTCTGGTCGAAGACCTTTCCGTTGATCAGCCAGCCCTTGTAATAGACGGTGACGACGTCGCTGTCCTTCTGCACCGCCGGGCCGGACCCGGCCTTGATCACCCGGTACATCAGCCCGTCCGCCGTCTTCTTGACGTCGGGGCGGGCGGCGTACATTTCCAGGAATCTCTTGTTGGACTCCGCGCTGGTGTCATAGCCGTTGACGGTCGGGGCCGCGTCCGACTTCTTGTCACACGCCGCCAGCGACGCCAGCGGCAGCAAGGCGATAGCCACGATCTTGATCCATTTGCGCATAGCGATCCCCGAAAAAGCTCGGCGCTTTTATAGGGGCAAAGTCACTTGGCCGCCACCCGCACCGGATCGCCTTCCTGCAGCGAATCCTGGGGATTGTCGATGATGCGGTCCCGCGGCGAGAGGCCCGCGCCCACATCCACCGCAGCCCCCAGGTCGCGGCTGATGGTGCCGGTCTTCAGCCGCACACGGCCCTTGGCGTCCACTGTGGCCACCTGCATGCCGGCATCGCGGAACATCAGCGCGGTGGCGGGAACGCGCACGCCATTGGCGCTGGCGGGCAGGGGGAATCTCACTTGCGCATAATTGCCCGGCGACAGCGCGCCGGCTTCATTGTCGATGCCGAACTGCACCAGGATGGTGCCGGTCGCCTGCGCCACGGCCCCGGCGCTGGCCACCAGGGCGGCGGTGAAGACGCGGCTGGGATATTGCGGCACCGTGAAGGTCACTCGCATGCCGGGATGGATATAGGGCGCATAGTTCTGCGGCACCTGCACATAGATGCGCAGGCGCGACTGGTCGGCGACGGTGAAGAGCGGCGTGGCAGCATTGCCCACTGTCACCAGGTTGCCCACATCCACCGCCCGGCTTGTGACCACGCCGTCGAACGGCGCCACCAGGCGGCGGAAATTCTCCTGGCTGGAAAAGCTGAACAGGTTGGCGCGGGCAGCGGCGACGGCGGCATTCTTGGCGGCCAGGTCGGCGTCCTTCTCGTCCTTGTCCTGGCGCGACACCGCGCCCTGCTGGAACAGCGCCTCCCAGCGCGTCTGGGTGGCGGCACTGAGCTTCAGTGCGGCCTGGGCATTGATCAGGCTGGCGCGGGCGCTTGCGGTCTGGCCGGCAATGTCGGGCACGTCCAGCTCGGCCAGCAACTGGCCTTTCTTCACCGTGCCGCCGATATCGACATACCATTTCTTCACATAGCCCGAGACCTGGGCGTAGATCGGGGCCGTGGCGAAGGCCTGCACCTCGCCGGGCAGGTTGAGGCCGTCCCCGGCCTTGACCTTGGGCAGCTTGACCAGCTGCACGGTGGGGATGGCCTGATCCTCGGTCCAGACGGCGGTGGTGTGATCCTGCCACAGCCGCAAGCCGATCCCCGCCACCGCGATCATCATGGCGGCGGCCAGCGCCAGCTTGCCCCAGCGCTTCAGGCTGGGGGGCGCGATGTGGCGCAGGATCTTCTCGCGCGTGTGCCCGATGCCCATCGTGTCGGGCTGCCCATCGGGATTGGTGTCAGGCATACGCTTCTCCAGACTGTCGGCCGGGGGGCGGGACCGGCACCACGGCCCGGCGGGCCGCCATCCTGCCATGAACGATGCTGAACACCACCGGCACGAACATCAAGGTGGCGCAGGTGGCAAAGAACAAGCCGCCGATCACGGCGCGGCCGAGCGGCGCATTCTGCTCGCCGCCTTCGCCCAGGCCCAGCGCCATGGGCGACATGCCGATGATCATGGCCAGCGCCGTCATGCAAACCGGGCGGAAGCGGGTGAAACCGGCTTCCACCGCCGCCTGGATGGCGTCGCCGTGCAGCGCCAGCCTTTCGCGGGCGAAGCTGATCACCAGGATGGAGTTTGCGGTCGCCACGCCCATGCACATGATGGCTCCGGTCAGGGCCGGGACCGACAGAGTGGTGCCGGTGGCGAACAGGGTCCAGACGATGCCGGCCAGCGCTGCGGGCAAAGCGGTGATGATGACGAAGGGGTCCAGCCAGGACTGGAAGTTGACCACGATCAACAGATAGATCAGCACCACCGCCGCCAGCAGGCCATAGAACAAACCGCTGAAGGCGGTGTTCATGGTCACCACCTGGCCGCGCAATGTGGCGGTGGCGCCGCGCGGCAGATATTTGCTGTTGGCGTCGATGACCTTCTGCACCGCCTTGGACACCGCGCCCAGGTCGCGGTCCTGGGTGGTGGCATAAAGGTCGATGGTGGGCATGATGTTGTAGTGGCTGACCACGCTGGAGCCCTGGCTGCGGCTGATGCGCGCCAGCCCGCCCAGCACCTGGGGCGCGGTGCCCGCGGCGCCGGTGACCGGCAGGTTCTGCAGCGCCGCCAGACTGTCCAGTTTGTACTCCGGCGTCTGCACCATCATGTTGTAGGACACGCCGTTCTTGGGATTGAGCCAGAAGTTGGGGGCCGATTGGTAGGTGCCCGCCAGGCTTGTGGCCAGCGCATTGGTGACGTCGCGCTCGGTCAGGCCCAGCTGGGCCATGCGGCTGCGGTCGGCATCGACCTGGAGCTGCGGGAAGGTCGAGGATTGCTGCATGCGCGCATCCACCAGGCCGGGAATTTTTTTGATCTCGCGCAGGATGCGGAAACCGAAGGCCTGGGTCTCCTCGCGGTTGGTGCCGCTGATCTGCACGTCCAGCGGCGCGGGCGAGCCGAAATTCAGGATCTGGCTGGTGATGTCGGGCGGGGGATAGCTGAACACCATCTGGGGAAAGAGCCGCGGCAGCCGCTCGCGCAGGGCGCGCACATAATCGGCGGTGGCGTGATGGCCCGCATTCAGGCTGATGAAGATGTCGCTGTCCTGATAGCCGATGGTGCCGGAATTGTTGTAGAGCAGGTTGAGCGCGCTCGGGTTGAGGCCGACATTGTCCACGATGGTCGCCAATTCCTTGCGGGGAATGACGCGCCGCACTTCCTTTTCGATCTGGGCGACGATCTGGGTGCCGTCCTCGACCCGGGTGCCGGCGGGCGCGCGGGCGTGGAGCGTGATCTGGCCGGAATCCACCGTCGGGAAGAAATTCTCGCCCAGGAAGGGCAGCAGCAGCATCGAGGCGGCAATAGCGCCCAGGAAGCCGAACACGAACAGCCGCCGCCGCGTCATCGCCAGCGCCAGCAGGTTGCGGTATTGCTCGCGGAACCTGGCAAAGCTGGTTTCAAAGCGCCGCTGCAGCCGCGCCATCATATGGTCGCCGCCACTTCCGTTGTCGGAGACGGCATGCTTGCCCGGTCGATGGGGTTTGAGCAGGTACAGCGACAGGGTCGGCACCAGCGTGCGCGACAGGATGAAGCTGGCGATCATGGCGAACAACACGCTCATCGCCATGGGCACGAACAAAAATCCCGCCACCCCCGACAGCGCGAACATCGGCACGAAGGCGACGCAGATGCACAGCAGCGAGACAAAGGCCGGCTGGGTGATCTGGCGCGCCCCGTCCATGATGGCGTCATAGACGGATTTGCCCTGCTCCAGGTGCCAGTTGATGTTCTCGATGGTGACGGTGGCGTCGTCGACCAGGATGCCCACCGCCAGCGCCAGCCCGCCCAGGGTCATGATGTTGAGTGTATGGCCCGTGGCCCACAGCCCCATAAGCGCGCACAGCACCGCCAGCGGGATTGAGGTGGCGATGATGACGGTGGAGCGCCAGCTGCCCAGGAACAGCAGGATCATCAGGCTGGTCAGGCCGGCCGCGATGGCGCCTTCGCGCACCACGCCGTTGATCGCCGCCTTCACGAACAGCGATTGGTCGGACAGCACGTCTATCTTGAGTTCGGGCGGCAGCTGGGTCTTGAGGACCGGCAGCAGGTCCTTGATGCCGTTGACCACGTCGATGGTGGAGGCCTGGCCGTTCTTCAGCACGGTGGACAGCACCGCGCGGTTGCCGTTGACATGCACGATGTTGCCCTGCGGCGTGTTGCCGTCACGCACATGCCCCACATCATGCAGGAAGATGGTGCCGCCGCCCGGTACGGTCTTGATCGGCAGGTCGTTCATGGCGGCGATGCTGTCGGAGGCATTGTTCAGCCGCACGGCGTACTGAAAGCTGCCGATCTTGATGTTGCCGGCCGGCACGATCTGGTTCTGGGCGGCAAAAGCGTTCTGCACATCGATGGCGGACAGGCCGCGCGCCTGCATTGCGGCGGGGTCCAGGTCGATCTGTACCGAGCGGAACTTGCCGCCATAGGAGAAGGGAATCGCGGCGCCGCGCACGGTGGCCAGGTGCGGGCGCACGAAGTTCTGGGAATAGTCCAGCATCTGCTGTTCCGACAGCGAGCTGGACGAGAAGGCCATCTGCAGCACCGGCACGGTGGAGGCCGAATAGTTCAGGATCAGCGGCGGCTGGGTGCCGGCCGGCATCTGGCGGGTGGCGGTCTGGGAAATCGAGGTGACTTGGGCGGAGGCCAGCCGGATATCGACATCGGGCTGGAAGAAAATCTTGGCGATGCCGATGCCCGACATGGACTGGCTCTCGATATGCTCCACATCGTTGACGGTGGTGGACAGGAGGCGCTCATAGGGCGTCATGATGCGCCCCGAAAAATCGTCCGGTGACAGGCCCGCATAGGTGAAGGCGGTGCCGATCACCGGAATGCCGATATTGGGGAAGATGTCGGTGGGCGTGCTCACTGCGGCCAGCGGGCCGAAGATCAGGATCATCAGCGCCATGACGATGAAGGTATAGGGCCGCTCCAGCGCGACCTTGACGAGCCAGGTCATGGGCCTGTCGTCTCCAATCGGGTCATGGTCATCGCGGGTCTTCGGCGTTGGGAGGCTGGCGCGTCGCCACTGGCATTTTATCAGCATTATAGCGCAAAAATCCATCCCGCCTCGCCGGGGTTGTCGCAACCTGTCGTGCATCCCCCGGCGGCGGCGTGGCTTTCTTTTGTTGTAACTCTATGGGCCTTATGGGGTATCATGCCGCATGATCTCCCAGAAAGCCCGTTATGCCCTTCGCGCCCTGCTGTTCCTGGCCAGCCGGGGCGACTCCGCGCCGGTGCAGATTTCCGAAATCGCGCAGAAGGAGAAGATTCCCCGCAAGTTTCTGGAAGCCATCCTGCTGGAATTGAAAAAGACCGGCATCGTGCGCTCCCATCGCGGTCGGGCGGGCGGCTATTGCCTGGGCCGGCCCGCCAAGGACATCAGCTTTGCCGATGTCTTGCGCGTTACCGACGGGCCTTTGGCGCTGTCGCCCTGCGTCAGCGTCATGGCCTATCGCAAGTGTGATGATTGTTTCGAAGAGAGCGTATGCGCTATTCGCAAGGCTCTGCTGGCGGCCCGTGACGCCACCGCCCAGATACTGGAATCCCGGAATCTGGCCGCCGCAGCGGCCCAATTGCGCCGCGCCGGCGCGTTATAAGACCGGGTTTTCCGGACCTTTCGGGACGGGCGGATAAAACTACATAATGCCTATTGACTCGGTATAGATTAAGTGGATTAATCACCCCGTGGTCCAATGAGGGCTGCGCGAACAGTGATTTCAGAGCAGGGGTTTACACATGAGAAATACGGTTTCGCTGCTTCTGGCGGGCACGGCGCTTGCGGCGCTGGCCGCGACACCCGCGCTGGCCGCAGCCAGGACGGCGCCCGCCCGGTCTCCCGCCAATGGGGCCGATCCGCGCATCGGCGAGCTGGAACAGCAACTGCGCGACGTGCAGCTGCAGTTGGCCGATATCCGGGGCACGCGCGGCGACGATGACAGTGCCGCCGTGGCCGATCTCAAGCGCTCGACCTCCGCCCATTATGCCGACATCAACAACCGGCTCGACGCCCAGACCAGGGTCGGGCTCGACAATGGCCGGCTCACCATCGCTTCTGCCAATGGTGATTTCAGCCTGTCGCTGCGCAGCCTGATCCAGTTCGACACCGGGTATTTCGCGCAGGGACGCAATCCGGCATCCGTTGATCTCAACAGCGGCAGCAATTTCCGCCGCGCCCAGTTCGGCTTTGTTGGCACGGCCTGGAAGGACTGGTCCTACAACTTCACCTATGACTTCGGCGGCAACGGCGTCGAGAAGAACGGCTACATCTATTACGCCTATCTGCAGTATGACGGACTGGCGCCGTTCCATGTCCGCGCCGGCGCGCTGGCCCCTTTCGCCGGCATCGAGGATTCCACCAGCTCGGCCGACATGCTGTTCCTGGAACGGCCGTCCTCGGTTGACATCGCCCGCGGCATTGGCGGGTCGCCGGGCCGCGAAGGGGTGGATCTGTTCCTGCAGGGCGACCGCTATCTTCTGTCGGTCGCCTATACCGGCAAGAAGGCCACCGACGCCGCCACCTTCGACGCCCAGGAGGCCGTTGTCAGCCGCGCCTCCTGGCTGGCGGTGAACGACAGTGGCCTGAAGTGGCTGGTTGACGCCAACCTGACCCATGTCTTCAAGCTGGCCGACACGGTGGCCAATTCCAATGCTGACAATATCAGCTTCTCCAACGGTCCTGAGCTTACGGTTGACGCGACCAAGACCGTCAACACCGGCAATATCGATGCCAAAAAGGTGACGGAGTTCGGCTTTGAAACTGCGGCATCCTATGCTGGATTCTATGGACAAGGTGGCTGGTTCCACTTCAACGTGGACCGCCGCATCGCAGTTCCCAATCCGGATTTCAGCGGCTGGTATACTGCGCTTACCTATTCGCTGACCGGGGAAGAGCATCAATATGATCCCACCACCGCAAGCTTCCGCGGCTTGCGCCCGGCCCATCCGCTGGGTAGCGCTGGCGGCTATGGCGCGTGGGAGTTGAAGGCTCGCTATTCCACCATCGACCTCGACTTCAACCCGCTGACCTCTGCCGCTTCGGGCGGCATTTTTGGCGGCAAGCAGAATGTCTGGACCGTCGGCGTCAACTGGTACGTCAACAACGCCATCCGATTCTCGCTGGATTACGACAATATCCAGGCAAACCACGTCAATTCCCCGGCCAACGACATCTCTGCCAGCGCAATTGCGCTGCGCAGCCAGATTTCGCTCTAGGCGTTTCAGAGAAACCCGAAAAGGAACAAGGCAATGAAGAGACTCTTTTCTCTGGTCGCTGCGGCGGGCATTCTTGCGACCACAGCGGCCCAGGCCGCTGACTTCAAGCTGCTCAATGTCAGCTATGACCCGACGCGGGAACTCTACCAGGAGATCAGCAAGGTGTTCCCGGCCCAGTACAAGGCCAAGACCGGCGACACCGTGATCATCAACAACAGCCATGGCGGTTCGGGCTCACAGGCCCGCGCCGTCATTGATGGGCTTCAGGCCGATGTCCTGACGCTCGCGTTGGCCGCCGACATTGACGCGGTGTCCCGGAATGCAAAGCTCTTGCCGCCCGATTGGCAAAAGCGCCTGCCGGACAATTCCTCGCCCTACACTTCCACGATCGTGTTTCTGGTCCGCAAGGGCAATCCCTGGAAGATCAAGGATTGGAACGATCTGGTGAAACCGGGCATCCAGGTGATCACGCCCAATCCCAAAACCAGCGGCGGCGCACGCTGGGCCTATCTGGCGGCCTGGGCCTGGGCGGAAAAGCAACCGGGTGGTAACGCGGAAAAAGCCAAGGCTTTTGTTGCCGACCTTTATCATCACGTGCCGGTGCTGGATTCCGGCGCCCGCGGCTCGACGGTCACCTTCACCAAGCGCGGTATCGGCGATGTCCTGCTGTCCTGGGAAAATGAAGCGCACTTGGCGCTCAAGGAGCCGGGCGGCGACCAGTATGAAATCGTATATCCCTCGCGCTCAATCCTGGCCGAGCCGCCGGTTGCGGTGGTGGACAAGAATGTCGACCGGCACGGTACCCGCAAGGTGGCCGAGGCCCTGTTGAACTTCCTTTATACGCCGGAGGCGCAGGAGATCGAGGCCAGGAACTTCTACCGTCCGCGCAACAAGGAAGTCGCTGCCAAGTACAAGAGCCAGTTTCCCAATATCCCGCTTGCCACGATTGACGGCGATTTTGGCGGCTGGGCCAAGGCGCAGGCGACCCATTTCGGTGATGGTGGGATTTTTGACCAGATCTATCAGCCGGGCAAATGAGCACCATTGGCCTTAAACTTGCCCTGCCTCGAACCCGGCACATGTTGCCGGGTTTGAGCCTGTCACTGGGATTCACGCTATTCTATCTGACCGTGATCGTACTGGTGCCGCTCATGGCGCTGGTCATTCGGCCCCTCGATCTTGGATTTGCGGGATTTTGGGACGCGATTACGACGCCGCGCGTGCTCGCGGCGCTGCGCCTGTCCTTCGGTATGGCGATGGCGGCGGCGGCGATCGATTCGCTTTTTGGCCTCATCATTGCTTGGGTTCTTGTTCGTTACCGCTTTCCCGGCAAGGCGCTTCTGGATGCCGTCATTGATTTGCCTTTCGCCCTGCCCACGGCGGTGGCCGGCATCGCGCTGTCCACGCTCTATGCGCCGAACGGCTGGATCGGTTCGGTGCTGGCCGAACACGGCATCCGCGTCGCCTACACGCCCTGGGGCGTGTTGGTGGCGATGGTGTTCATCAGCCTGCCCTTCACCGTTCGCACCATCCAGCCCGTGATGAGCGAGATCGGACTCGAAGTGGAAGAGGCCGCCGCCACCCTGGGCGCGACACGGGTGCAGACGATTTCGAGGGTTGTTATCCCGATGCTGGCACCCGCGATACTCACAGGCGCAGCGATGGCCTTCGCGCGCGGTGTCGGAGAGTATGGCTCGATCATTTTCATCGCGGGCAACATTCCCGCTGTCAGCGAAATCGCGCCCTTGCTGATTGTTACCAAACTCGAGCAGTTTGACTATGCGGGCGCGGCCGCGATTGGCGTGGTGATGCTGGCGGCAAGCTTTGTGATGTTGCTGGCGCTGAATGGACTGCAGAGCTGGGCGGCAAAACGCAGATGAGCGCAAAGCATCAAAGGCCAACGGACGATCCGCCATGGCTCAAGCTGTTTCTCGGTCTGGTCGCCACCGGGTTTATCGCCCTCATGCTGCTTCTGCCGCTCGTTCTTGTCTTTCGGGAGGCTTTCGCCGGCGGCGCGGTCGCGGTCTGGGATGCCATCACAACGCCTAATGCGCTGGCCGCCGCCAGGCTGTCATTGACCGCAGCGGCCATCGCGGTTCCTCTTAACACACTATTCGGCATCGCGGCCGCCTGGTCAGTCGCCAAGTTCGACTTTCCGGGCAAAACATTTCTGGTCACCTTGATCGACTTGCCGTTCTCGGTATCGCCCGTGATTTCCGGCCTGATCTATGTGCTGGTGTTCGGCATGCAGGGCTGGCTGGGGCCATGGCTGTCTGGGCACAACATTCATGTCCTGTTCGCGTTACCGGGTATCGTGCTGGCGACCATTTTCGTCACCTTTCCCTTTGTGGCGCGCGAGTTGATTCCGCTGATGGTCGATCAGGGCCGCGACGAGGAGGAAGCCGCCGCGACCCTTGGGGCATCCGGCTTCCAGACTTTCCTGCGCGTCACCCTGCCCAATATAAAATGGGGCTTGTTGTACGGCGTTCTGCTTTGCAATGCGCGGGCGCTGGGCGAGTTTGGGGCGGTGTCGGTGGTGTCGGGGCACATACAAGGCCAGACCAACACGCTGCCACTGCATGTCGAGTTGCTCTACAACAATTACGATTATGTGGGCGCGTTTGCGGTCGCCGCTCTGCTGGCGATGCTGGCGCTTCTGACCCTTGCCCTGAAATCGCTGCTGGAATGGCGCTTCGCAGACGAACTTGCGGCGGTTCATCGACACTAGGGCTGCCGGCAAGGTCCGGCGCGAAGAGGAACAGGTTATGTCTTTGGTTGTTGATTCCGTCACGAAGCGCTTTGGACGCTTTGCTGCGCTTAACGGTGCGAGCTTCACTGCACCCCAAGGGGCATTTGTTTCCTTGCTGGGCCCCTCGGGTTCCGGCAAGACGACGCTCTTGCGAATTCTGGGCGGGCTGGAGTTTGCCGACAGCGGCAGCGTGCGCTTTGCGGACATCAATTGGCTGGAGATGCCGGCACGACTGCGCAACGCCGGGTTTGTTTTCCAGCAATACGCGCTGTTCCGGCATATGACCGTTACCGCGAATATCGCCTTTGGCCTCAAGGTGCGGCCGCGCAAAGAGCGGCCCAGCCGTGCGAAGATCGCCGCACGGGTGAAGGAGCTTGTGGCGCTGGTGCAGTTGCCGGGGCTGGAAGACCGCTATCCCAGCCAGCTTTCCGGCGGCCAGCGCCAGCGCGTGGCGCTGGCGCGCGCGCTGGCCATCGAGCCGCGCATGCTGCTGCTGGACGAACCTTTCGGCGCGCTGGACGCCAAGGTGCGCAAGGAGCTGCGCGCCGACCTGCGCCGCATCCATGACCATGCCGGTGTGACCACGGTGTTCGTCACCCACGACCAGGAAGAGGCTTTCGCCGTGGCCGATCTGGTGGCGGTGATGAAGGATGGCCGCATCGAACAGTTCGGCGTTCCCGCCGATATGCGCAGGAACCCGCGCACCGCCTTTGTGTCGGAATTCCTCGGCGTCTAGGCGCCCGCGATGGACTTGGCGACGGCTTCACCCGCCTTGATGCCGTCAATCGCCGCCGACAGAATCCCGCCCGCAAAGCCCGCGCCTTCGCCCGCCGGATAGAGGCCCTTTGTGTTCAGGCTCTGGAAATCCTCGCCGCGCTTGATGCGGATGGGGCTTGAGGTGCGCGTCTCCACCCCGGTCAGCACCGCGTCATGGCGGTCGAAGCCCTTGATCTGGCGTCCGAAGGCGGGCAGGGCCTCGCGGATCGCGGTGATGGCGTAATCGGGCAGGCACGAGGCAAGGTCGGTCGGCGTCACGCCGGGACGGTAGGAGGGGATCACCTCGCCCAGCGCGGTGGAGGGCGCGGCTTTGATGAAGTCGCCCACCAACTGCGCCGGGGCATGGTAATTTTTGCCGCCGGCGCGGAACGCCGCTTCCTCCCATCGGCGCTGCAAGGCGATGCCCGCCAGTGGATGACCGGGATAGTCGGCCTGCGGCGTGATGGCGACGACGATGCCGGCATTGGCGTTGCGCTCATTGCGCGAATACTGGCTCATGCCGTTGGTGACGAGGCGGCCCGGCTCGGACGCGGCGGCGACCACCGTGCCGCCGGGACACATGCAGAAAGAATAGACGCTGCGGCCATTCCGGGCATGATGCACCAGTCTGTAGTCGGCGGCGCCCAGCGCAGGGATGGCCCGCCCGAAGCGGGCCTTGTCGACCATGCCCTGCGGGTGCTCGACACGAAAGCCGATGGAAAAAGGCTTGGCCTCGATGTCCACGCCGCGGTCGTAGAGCATCTGGAAAGTGTCGCGGGCGGAATGGCCCAGCGCCAGCACGACATGGCGGCTTTCGATCTCTTCGCCGGATTCCAGCCGCACGCCGCGCACGCCGTGATCGCCGGCCAGCAGCAGGTCAGTGACCTTGGACTGGAAGCGGTATTCCCCGCCCAGCCCCTCAATGGTCTCGCGCATGGCTTCCACCATGGTCACCAGCCGGAAGGTGCCGATATGGGGATGGGCCTCGGTGAGGATTTCTTCCGGCGCGCCCGCCTTGACGAACTCGGTCAGCACCTTGCGGCCCAGATGGCGCGGGTCCTTGATCTGGCTGTAGAGCTTGCCGTCGGAAAAGGTGCCGGCGCCACCTTCGCCGAACTGGACATTGGATTCGGGGTTCAGCACCGACTTGCGCCACAGGCCCCAGGTGTCCTTGGTCCGTTCCCGCACAGCCTTGCCGCGCTCCAGGATGATGGGACGGAAGCCGGACTGGGCCAGGATCAGGGCCGCGAACAGCCCGCAGGGCCCCGCCCCGATCACCAGCGGGCGCTGGAACCGGGCAGGCGCGGTTGTCACCGGATGGTACGCCATGTCGGGCGTGGGGCGGGCGTCCCTGGGGGCGCGGCTTTCGTCCTTCAGGGTGACGTCCACCGTGTAGATATAAAGAATGGTGCTTCGGCTGCGGGCGTCATGGGCGCGCTTGAAGACGTGCCACGCAATCAGCTGATCGACCGGCAGCTTCAGTTTCTTCAGGATGGCGGCTTTCAGCGCATCGGGGCCATGGTCCAGCGGCAGCTTGATGTCGGTAAGGCGCAGCATGGCGCGAGACGGGTTCCCGATTTTTGAACCGCTTTAAAGCAGCGCGGGCGCAGGCGCAAATCGCGGAACTTGCTGGCGAAAATCCGCTGCGCACGATTCGAACTTCACAAAAAATTTCGGTGACGGTTTCGTGTTGACCCCGCGCCCGCCTGGGCGCAGCATCCAACAGCCGAGAGTAAGGATTGCGATTGCCGCAGTTGCCTTTCTAGGCGCCCAACGCGCGGTGATCAGGCCGCGATCGATCCGGTGGAGATCGGATTCCTGGCGCCCAAGGTCGCGCGAGACGCATTCCTTGCTTCCGGCGAGTTGCAACGCGTAACAGGAGGTTCCTTTATGATGGAAGCCACTCCACCGGAAAACAGACGGGGCTTCGCCTGAGGCGAAGCCAGGGTCCGGACCAAAGCCCCGGACTTCCGCCCCACAATTGAAACGAAAACAATGGGCGTCAGCCCATATCAAGTGTCCCGCCTGATGCGGGACCGACACGAATGGCCAAGCCCCGTCAGCAATCTGGCGGGGTTTGTCTTTGGCCCAGGTTTTTTGGCGGCTGCACCACGGCGCGCTCCACCGCCCCCCGGTGCACCACCAGCAGCGACAAATGCAGGTCGCGCTTCGGCCGGGACGGCTGGGCGCTTCTGCCGTCGGACGCCGAAAGCCTCATGACGTTGGGCAGCGCCGGTTAGGCGCGCTAGTCTTGCCCCAATAAATGGGGCGGGAGGCAGGGCGCGGAATTTCATGTGGCCCTCCCGTATTATTTTGCCCGACGGTATCCGCCGGTGCCGCGCGAGCAAATGAGCTGGCGCCGATGTCCGCGATTGGCCCTGACGGCCTGTCTTCGGCCCACGGACCACGTCTTCGCCCGCATCCGGTGACGCGTTGTCTGCCCGGCCCTGTGGATAACCCCTTCGCAGTCGCCCAAAAATTGGGCAGTTCAGGCACGGCCCGGTCCCGGCGCGGTCTATAGTCACGCACCAGTCCATTTTCTGGGGGCTGTAAACATAACAGTGGGAGGGTTATTTGGATAAGCTTTGTGCACTGGATAGGGCGCTAGCCATTCTGGTTGCCATCGTTGCCGCGTTTGTCGTCATTCCGCAGGTAGGGGTCATTCTTCTGGTGCTGGGCGGTATCGCCGCCATCTGCAATACGCCGGAAGACAATCTGCGTATCTATATCGTGACCCTGGTGCTGCTGGGCTATTCCCATCTGCTGGCCGCCATTCCGGCGGTGGGAGCGCCGCTGGCCACGATCTTCGGCAATATCGGCATCGCGACGCTGGGTTACTCCATCGTCGCCATCGCCATCCGCATTGTGTTGCGCATCAAGAGCGACTGGGCGAAATAGTCCGGCGGGGGAAGGGGCGGGCGCTCCTTCCCCCCCTTTTTTTGCGATGGCGTGCCGGAGGGACTGCTCAGGCAACTCCCTTCAACAATTTGGCTGGGCTATCCTCAGAACCAATTCCACCAGCTTCCAATACCTTACAGCGCCATTCGCTAACGCAAAAATGCCTCGGAGGAATGACTGCTTTTGACCCAAGCGGACCTCCCCGACCACGCCAATATCCGTAAATCCGGCTGCGGGGGCCTTCAGCCGGGCTTGCCCCTCTTCAACGCCGCGGCAATCGCTTTGTCCAAAGTGGCGGGCGGCAGCTCGCCGCTCCAGACGGAAATGATTTTTCCGTCTGCTGCGATCAGTATCTGCAGCGGCAGGCCCAGCACGCCGCCGTAAAGATTGCCGAACTTTGCATCGCCGGGCACCACGGGATAATTGAAAGGGATTTTCTGCATCGTCTCTTTGGTGGTATCGGCGGAATCGTCCATCGAAACCCCCACCACCTGAAAGCCGCGCCCGCCATATTGCTTCTGCAATTTGCCGAGATGAGGAATCGCGATGATGCAGGGCGGGCACCAGCTCGCCCAGAAATCAATCAGCACGATTTTTCCGCGCTGGGCCTTGAGATCGAAAAGATGCCCCTGAAGATCGCGGCGGACAAATTGCGGCGCCAGGTCTCCGACCTTCAACTTGACAGGGACCTTGACGGGCGCCGCCGCCACTGCCGGGGGCAGCGCGAGCAGGGACGCGATCATCGCCGCCAGGACGCGTGACATCAGTCGCCCCGGGTGACCGGATAGCCCTTGTCCACCCAGTCGGCGCCGAAATTGCTGGCGAGATACAGCACTCTCACATTGGTGAAGCCCATCTGCGTCAACTGCTTGTAGGCGGCAGCGATATTGGGGCATCTCTCCCAGGGGCAGCAGCCGCAATAGATCACCACCAGCCTGTCGCGGGGCAGTGCCTCTGCGTGATTTTTCAGGTTGAGCAGGCCGTCATCCTTGTTCCCCGGCCCGGCATATTGCGCACCGGGGATATGGGCCTGCTGGTACAGCACGCTGAAACCGACCTGCAGAATTGGGGGCGCGTTTGCGGCCTTCAGCATCGCGGCCAGTTCCGCCGGCTGCATCTGCACGGCGGCAGGAATGGTAAGGGCGTCGCCGGGCGCCGCGCTTGCGGCAAGCGGGGCCAGCAAGAGGGCTGTCAGCAGGGGGATCAAGGCGGCAAGTCGCATGGCAAGGACTCCATTTTCTGCATTTCATATTTTCAGCCGGTGTGAGGATAGCGCCGTTACGGACGGCGCGGAAGAGGCGGCCCGAGAGTCCGTATTTGACGCAACGCGGACACTCTCCGGCTTGCGTGCGTGCAGCCGAGTTGGGTGTGAGACCTGTTTGCGCGCGGTTGGCCAAATTCCCCTGGTAAGCAATTGGTACATCGAATTGATTTTCAGGGTTTGGCGGTGCCGGAGGGAGCCTACCGGTATAGGCCGATCAAGCACTTAATCTTGGCTAACCCCAAATCTCGTACCAATACATTCCAATGGGTTATTTCGCATTTGGCTAACTCAAACAAGGCATCTCGGACAATGACCGCTTTTGACCCAAAGCGGACATTCCCTGACGCCCCCTATCTGGTGAAATCGGCGCTCAGTGTCGGCATCGCCCCGCTATCGCGGTCGGGCTGAAGCGGCGCTGAGATAGGTCCAGCTTTGGTATACTGGTTTCCATATCGCGCTGACGCAAAATGTTAGTCACGAGAAATCGGAGAACGAACGCATCTGTCAATTGTTGGCAAGGTATTCGGACAGCGCCTGCATCTGTTCCAAGCTCATGTCCCAGGTGTGGCGGTCCATTGCGGTTGCGCCGCGGGCCCCTGATTTGAACGCTTCCAGTTGTTGCGCCAGATACGGGCCGTGCTGGCCGGCAATGCGCGGCGTGCCGCCCAGTCCATCGCCATAGGGGCCGTGACATGTGGCGCAGGCGGGCAGGGCCGGCTTGGCGCCATGCAGGAAAATCTCGCCGCCGGCATCGGCCTGGGTACCAAGACCGGTGCGTGGCGTCGGCGTCTGCCGGCTGAAATACTGCGCCAGCATTTCGACATCGTTATCGCCGACGGGCGCATAGCGTGTCATCAGGCTGGCATGGGCCTTGTCTCGAAATGGACCGAGGAAATTCCGGAACCGCGCAAGGATATAGTCTTTCTTCTGGCCATTGAGCCGCGGAACATACGCTTTCCTGCTGTCGCCGAGCGCGCCATGACACGCCTCGCAGCTTTTGACCAAGGGCGCGGAACCGTCCAGCGGTGCCGCATTCGCCTGCGCCAGGAATAACGCCAGTAAAGGAACCGCCGCGAAGGCGCCACTTAGCCGCTTGGTCATGATTGCACGCCTCTCTCGAAGCCCGCGCGAATTTCCCGACCGCAACAATACCCGGAACTGCGATCCACCCTAAAAATCATATTGAAGGTCCAGCCCCATCACGGCGCCGTTGTTCAGGCTGCGATACTCCACATAGCTCAAGGGCGCGCTGCCGCGCAGGCCCGAATATACGTAGCGGTTTCGGTGGGCGGCAGTTTGGGCTATGTCCCGGTCGAAAATACGCACCGTCCAATCCGGCGTGGGTTTATATTCAGCAAAGACGCCCAACTTCAAGCCGTGATAACTGGGGTCGAATTCGTCGATCCGGTAATTGGTTTCGTGGTTGCCGACATGGACATGAAAATCCAGTCCCAGCTGCAGATTATTCTGCGGCATGTCGTAAGTGACTTCACCTCTGGTCTCGGCAATGAACTGCGTGCTGCTGACTGTCTGGCCACCGACAATCTGGCGGTAGACGCCGGTGGAGGGGTCACGCACGCGGCTGTTGTGCCAGACCGTCTCGTCCGTCACGGTCACTCCCTCCAGGCCGATATTGTCCAGGGGCAGGATCATGTTGACGGAGATTCCATCGCGGACGCCATTGCCGATATTGCCGACCGCGTTGAAGACCTGCGTCCCGGCATAAACCGGAATATAATCCAGCACTTTGGAGATGAATTCGCGTTTTGCCTCGATGACGATCGACCCGCGTTTCCAGAAATGCCTTTCCCATGCCAGGGAGATGTTCCAGCTGCTTGCCGGCTCGAGATTCTGGTTGCCGCCATTGATGATGTTGCCGTTCAGGGAAGTCGAACTGGCAAAATCGCGGAACACCAGCTGCCCGACCTGGCGTTCCATCAGCAGACGGATCTCGTTGTCCGCCATGGGATTCCATGTCGTCAACCAGCGCGGCTTGAAAAAGGCCAGGCCCTTGGTAAGGCTGCTGTCTCCGCTCTGTGTCAAGGTTGATGTTTCATAACGCGCGCCCAGCTCCGACATCAATCCGGGGCTGAATCGCCAGGTTGCGGTGGAAAAAAGTTCGACGCGCTTTTCCTGTAGCCTGATATTGTTGGCGGGCAGGACGACTGGCGCGCCACCCAGTGTCAGCGTACTATGGCTGGACAGCACATTGATCGAGCCTTCTACGCCAACATCCAGCTTCAGAGCCCCTTGAGACTGTCCTGCGAGTCGCACAACGTCTTCGCGTTGGTTGAACAGGCCGCGTGACATGTTTGTGCCTGCCACATTGGTAGTCTGACTGATTTCATCCTGCGCTGTAATGCGGTGTACCGCGAACAATTGCATCTGGCCAATATCGTCCAGCGGGTGCTCGTAATTGAGCTGGCCTTCACCAGTGCGCGCAAGCTTGCTTTCATATCCGCTCGCCACCGAAGCCGATGGCGAATATATTTGCTCGGTGATGCTGGAGTATGGGCGTTGCTGTTTCAGCGCCAAGCCCAATTTGAGATTACCGTCCCACAAGGGCCGGCGATACGAGGCGCTGATTTCGGCACTGTTGGTGAGCAAGGGATAGGTATAATTCGACAATTGCATTGGCTTGCCATCGGAAAAAATGCGCGCGCGCGTGCCGATTCCGTTCATGTTCGATGAGCCAATATCCCGCCCCCAAGTTGCAGACAGCTCAGTGGTCGAATTTGTCCCCCGCCAGGCCAGATGCAGCGCCACTTTATCTTCGGTAGCACCATTATGTGTGGCACCACCTTCTAGTTCGGCACGTCCCCGCAGCGCCGCGCCTTTGTTGCGTACCACATTGGCGAGGATTGGATAGCCGTGCATGTCGGCAGCACCACGGATCAGTTCGATGCGTTCAACAGAGGATGCCGCGATGCGTTGCAGAAGAAGATCAACACCCTCCGCTTTGCTGGTGGGAAGCTGCCCGTCGATCAGCACATTGCCCACAGTTCCGGAAAAGCCGCGCACGTTGGGGTCGCCAAGCTGAATCTGAAATCCGGGCAGCAACCCAACCATCTGATAGGCGGTGGCGGGCTGGTTGTGGGCAAAATATGCCGCCGGATAGCTTTCCACATCTTCCTGGGCGGACGCCGGTTTCACATGGAAAGCTGCACAGACGCAGATTAGCAACACGAAGGGTGCCAGCGCCTCTCGGATGGTGATGTGTGCCTCTGCTAGCCATGTGTCAGATAAGGCAATTAAGTTCGCTATACTTCCGCACCGGCTCCGCGCCAGTAACCCGTTCGTCTTCGTCAGCTACGTGCCCCCGGTGTCGTTTTTCAGCATTGATGCATAGGCAGTTG
Source organism: Rhizomicrobium sp. (assembly GCA_035549455.1). GTDB lineage: Bacteria > Pseudomonadota > Alphaproteobacteria > Micropepsales > Micropepsaceae > Rhizomicrobium. The sequence goes on from DASZQW010000008.1 coordinate 67,746, forward strand.
AAGCTTGCAACAACTGGTATTTTGAGGCGTACTGTCCCGATAACGTAGAAAATCTCCCACGTTGGCCTAAGCTATTGACCGCTGGCGGGGTAAAAATAGCGTTGTCGCGCCGCCGCATAACTAACTACTGCGAATGACCGCTTCTGGCGCAAAGCGGACTTGACCGACTCGCTCGCGATAGTCGCGCCATTACATTTCCCAATCTGCATACGTGGGTTCGATTCCTATCACCCGCTCCAACGAGCGCATTGAACGCCTCAGACCACGCCTTCCTTGAAGGTGGCCAGCATCTGGGTCCAGGCGCGCTCGGCCTCGGCCTTGTTGTAGGCAGCGCTGTCGTTCAGGCACCAGCCGTGGTTGGCGGCGAACACCTCGGACCCGCAGGGGTTGTCCGCGTCGGCGTAGGCGGTCTTGAGCCGGGCGACGATGTCGGGCTGGTCGGGGTGCTGCATCTTCCAGCTGGCCTCGTCGTTCTGGGCGATGGCGAAAAAGGTCTTGGCCTTGATCTTGGGCGCTAGCAGGTGCGGGCTGTCGGGGTTGTTGGTGACCAAGCCGTTGCCGGGATGGCAGGCTACGGCGGCGCCGACGCGGTCGGGGCGGAGGGCCGAAGCCTGGACTACACGCGGGCCGCCCATGCAATAGCCGTTGACCGCCAGTTTGGCCTTCTTGGACACCTGGGGTAGGCCGTCAAGGTAGGCAAGCCAGACGGTCTCGTCGCTGGTCGTGCCGGCGGCAGTGATGGCCGAGGTGTGGGGCTGCAGCTTGGCCCCGTCCTTGGCGAAGTCGAAGCTAGCCTGCTCCTCGGGAGTCAGCAGCGGGCCCTTCTTGGTGCGGTAGAAGGGATTGGGGATCAGCACCAGATAGCCTTCGGCCGCCATGCGCTTGCCCATGTCGCGGAAGGCCGGGCGTAGGCCGAAGATGTCGGTGAAGATTAAGACGCCCGGCCAGGGGCCATTGCCCGTCGGGGTATAGAGGGCCGCATCGGTCTCGCCATCGGGGGTCTTGATCGAGACGTCGATTTCCTTGACGCCCGCAGCCTGGGCGCTCGTGCCCCAAACCGCGGCGATGGCCGCGCCCGCGGCGATCGAGGCGGCTGTGAAGGCGCGCCGGTTGATCTCAGAGTCGCACATAATCTCCTCCTGGAGTTCAAGCGCCTCTTCGGCGGGCGATGGCGGACATTAATTCCTAATACCGACTTTTGTCACGTTCTAAAAAGCGGCGCTTCAACCCCATAAAGGCCGCGAGAGTTTTACCGTCATAGCGTGAAAACCGTTTTACACGTGGCCCAACGTCCGCTTTTGGCGCAAAGCGGACCTTCCTAGATGTGGGTACGAGTACGCTTATTCGCGGTTAGCCAATTCCCCTGGTAAGCAATTGGTACATCGAATTGATTTTCAGGGTTTGGCGGTGCCGGAGGGGTGAGCCGGAAGAAGCAATCGCCGATAGGCGATTGCCCGGCGAACGCCCGAGCCGAAGCGAGGGCCGGAAATCCCGTGATCTGGATTTTCAGAAGGAAGCGATGGCAGTGCCGGAGGGATTGCGAAAAACATGCTCAAGGCATGTTTTTCGTCTTCGCTTCGCTCAGATCGCTCGCTTTGCTCGCGCCCAAAATCGCCTGTCGGCGATTTTGTCAAACAAGGACGCGTTCACCGATCCGGCACCGCCATCCCGCTTCTATTTTGCATGGGTGGAAAGATGTCCGCTTGCGTCGAAGCGGGATGGCGGTGCCGGAGGGATTCGAACCCTCGATACGGCTTTACAACCGTATAACGGTTTAGCAAACCGCCGCCTTCAGCCTCTCGGCCACAGCACCATCCAGATACTCCCGGCGTCGCTACGGCCGGAAGTCCCGTGCCACGCGCCGGGAAGGGCGCCCTTATTGCCCTAAACCGCACGCCGGCTCAAGGCGGCTTTCACCAGGAAAATGGCGGTAAATGCCTGTTTTTTGCGGCCCGGCGCCAAAATGGCGGGCTTGCCAGCCTTCCCGGGCAGGCGCAGCATCCCGCCCAAGACCGGGATCATCCGGCCGGCTTTGCGTTTCGTCCGCAAATCCGTGGGCGGACGAAACCGACAAACAAGGAGGAGTTCGTCATGCAGGTGCGCCATATTCTCCGCGACAAGGGCCCCGAGGTCATAGCCATCCTGTCCACCGCCAGCCTCGCCGAGGCCGCGGGACTTTTGTCGGCCCGCAAGATCGGCGCCTTGACGGTCAAGAGCACAAGCGAAGCGCTGTGCGGCATCATTTCCGAACGCGACCTGGTCCGGGCAATCGCCGCGCACGGCGCCACCGCGCTTGCCGACAGGGTGGAAAATCACATGACGCGCGGCCCGGTGACCTGCACGCAATCCGATTCCGTGGAGATGGTGATGGAGACGATGACACGCGGCCGCTTCCGCCATGTCCCCGTGCTGGACGAGGATCATCGGGTGTGCGGCATGATCTCGATCGGCGATGTCGTGAAGACCCGCATCGCCGAGACGGTGAACGAGGCGGCGGCTTTGCGCGATTATATTTCAGCCACCGCCTGATATGCCCGGGAACTAAAGTTCCGAGTTTAAAGCATTTGCGGATCGGAACTTCGTTCACCGCGGGACGTTCCTTTGGCGACAAAAGCCCTAAAGGAGCTTCGCGCCATGAAACTCACCCTGATGGCCGCCACCAGCGGCCTCGCCCTTTGCGCCTTTCTGATTGCGGTCCCGGCTTACGCTCAGGATCACGTCGACGCGAACGGCATGCCCACCGATCATTCCACCCCGGCCGAACGGGCCGAGACAGCCCAGATCAACAACCAGGTCCAGTCCGCCAACGCCGCCGCCGATGCCACTGCCGCCGCCAATGATGCAAAATACCAGGCGCAGCAGCAGCAGTATCAAAGCAAGCTGCAGCAGAACCAGGCGGCGCAGGAGCAGTATCAGGACCAGACCGCGCGCTATAACGCGCTGCGCTCGCGCTATGCGGCCGAACGCGCCGCCTATCACCGCGGCATCTGGCCTGACCGCTATGTCCATTGGACGCTGGAAAACCCCGCCCGCAGCCTTGTGGGCCAGCGCGTCGAGATCCTGAACGGCGACCATGTTGGCACCGTGAAGCAGGTGGCGCATGGTACCAACCGCAATGTCGACGGTGTTCTGGTCGAGCTTGATGGTGGAAAGCTCGTCTGGATCGATGCCAGCGACATTCGCTATGACAGCGCCGGCGGCGTCTTGATGACCAACCTGGAACGCGCCGACTTGCGCGCCATGTCCGACGAACGCATGTGAACAGCCCGATTTTTCAAAGGCGCGCGGGTGACGCCCGCGCGCTTTTTGGTTTGCATCCGGGCCAGCGCATCAGGCGGGTACTAAATAACCGTTTGTTATCAATATCTTATAAAGAATCCCCTGCGATATGCGGTGTGTCCGCAGGGCCTATGGCGCCGCGAGAACGGCCAAGGCTGACTCTGCTGACCACAATCCGGCCCTGCGATAGGCCAAAAAGCCCGATTTTATTGACCCAAATGGTGCATAGCAGCTTGGCGCACCGCGGCTATGGCGGGGGGCCGCGCCGCACCTATATATAGGGGATGCGTCGCAGGTCGGCCGCGTCAGTGCGCCGTCCACAGGCCCCTGAAAAAAAGCGGTTTTCTGGCGGTTTTTGCGTTTGACTTGCCCAAACCCCGCACCTATAACCCGCGCCCACGCTGCTTCGCGGCTGTTGCTGACGAGGTGGTGTATCCGTTGAACTTGACGTGAAAATCGTCTGACGGCGCTGTTTGACATTGTGATTACAGGAAGGGGAACGTGGGCGGCGGCGTAGGTTGCTACTCGCGTCAAAGGTCAAACTTTGACGCAAACAATCGAGCAACGACGCAGAATGCTCGCGTTCTTCTTGCAAGACAAAATTGAGTAAATGTTCGGCTGTCCTTCGTTCCGAAAGGGGCGCAAGGCTGGCCAAACCCTAAGTCAATTCAGTTTTGCTGAATAACGCAAATACAAGAGCGTTCAGCGTCGTCTGCGCACTAGGATCAAAAACATGAGAGTTTGATCCTGGCTCAGAACGAACGCTGGCGGCAGGCCTCAAACATGCAAGTCTAGGGGGTGTAGCAATACATCACCGGCGGACGGGTGCGTAACGCGTGGGAATATACCTTTCGGTACGGAACAACTGAGGGAAACTTCAGCTAATACCGTATACGTCCTAACGGAGAAAGATTTATCGCCGAAGGATTAGCCCGCGTAGGATTAGCTAGTTGGTGGGGTAATGGCCCACCAAGGCTCCGATCCTTAGCTGTTCTGAGAGGAAGATCAGCCACACTGGGACTGAGACACGGCCCAGACTCCTACGGGAGGCAGCAGTTGGGAATCTTGGACAATGGGGGAAACCCTGATCCAGCCATGCCGCGTGAGTGATGAAGGCCTTCGGGTTGTAAAACTCTTTCGCGCACGACGATAATGACGGTAGTGCGAGAAGAAGCTCCGGCTAACTTCGTGCCAGCAGCCGCGGTAATACGAAGGGGGCTAGCGTTGTTCGGAATTACTGGGCGTAAAGCGCGCGCAGGCGGCTATCCAAGTCAGTGGTGAAAGCCCGGAGCTCAACTCCGGAACTGCCATTGAAACTGTTTAGCTTGAGGACGAGAGAGGTGAGTGGAATTCCCAGTGTAGAGGTGAAATTCGTAGATATTGGGAAGAACACC
>DASZQW010000009.1:0-26674 GCA_035549455.1 Rhizomicrobium sp.
GATGTCGGCAGCAGCTATTTTCTCTCGCGCCGGCCGGACAGGATCGGTCTTTATCTGGCGCTGAGCGGGGCGCGGATCGGCGCCGGCGATACTCTGGCGACCGGCTTGGTCACTCATGTGGTGCCGCAAGCCGGTTTCGACGCCGTGATCGAAGCCTTGGCCAAGGGCAAAAGCGTCACGGCCGCCATCAGGCCCCACGTGAAGAAGACCGCGCCCGGCTCGCTGATGGACCATCGCCGGCGCATCGCCACCATCTTTTCCGCCGCCACCGTGGAAGGGGTGCTGGAACGGCTGGACCGTGATGGCAGCGAATTCGCGCGCGACGCCGCCCAGACCATCCGGGCCATGTCGCCCACCAGCGTCAAGCTTGTGTTCCGCCAGATTCATGAAGCGGCGCAGCTGGACCTGAAACAGTGCCTGGCGATGGAATACCGCCTGGCGCTCCGCCTGCTGGCCGGCCACGATTTCCGCGAAGGCGTGCGCGCCGCGCTGGTGGACAAGGATCGCGCGCCCAAATGGCAACCGGCTTCGCTGGCGGGCGTTGGCGACGTGACGCCGTTCTTCGCGCCGCTGGGAACACGCGAACTATTTTCATAAAAGCATTTACGACTTGTTTGCCATGTTCCGACACACTTGTCCCGTCTGGAGAAGTGTTGCCATTGCAACCGCGCGTTTTACGCGTCCTTAAGACCTCACCCTTAGTCTGGCCATAACAACAGGTGGGCCCTGCAAAAAGCGGGGAATGAAGATGACAGCAATGGCCAAGCCGCAGACCGCGGTGGCGCTGGGTAATGCGCCGTCGGTCCGCAAACATTATCTCGAGACCCTCAATCTCGTGGAGCGGCTGCATCGTCAGCTGCTGGACGTGATCAAGGACGAGTTGGACCGCCGCGACGAGCGCGAGATCAATTCGGTCCAGGCGCTGCTTCTGTTCAATGTCGGCGACCAGGAACTGACCGCCGGCGAACTTCGCACCCGCGGCCACTATCTGGGCTCCAATGTCAGCTACAATCTCAAGAAGCTGGTGGAAGGCGGTTATATCCATCACGAGCGTTCGGAAGCCGATCGTCGCTCGGTGCTGGTGCGGCTGACCCGCAAGGGCGAGGCGGTGCGCGACATGCTGCGCGAGCTGTTCGACCGCCATCTGGGTTCGCTGGAAGCGGTGGGCAATGTCGGGGCCGAGCATCTGGAAAGCCTGAATGTCACCCTCAAGCGCCTGGAGCGCTTCTGGATCGATCAGGTCCGCTTCAGGCTCTGATCCGACTCAAGCTATCGTCAGTCCATGAGAGGGCTGATTTCCCGTCATGTGCGTTTCTACACCGCGCTGGCCTGTGGCGCGGTCGCGTTCGGCGTTGCCCGGGCGCTGAAACTGCCCGCGCCGCTGCTGGCCGCGGGCGATGTCTTCTATCTGATCTTCCTGATGCTGTGCCTGGTGCTGGTCGCCCGGCAATCCTCCGCCGACCTCAAGACGCGCGCCAAGAACGAGGATGAGGGCATCGCCGTCGTCATGCTGATCATCCTGGCGACCATGGGTTATTTCTGTTTCGCGGTGTTTGCCGCGCTGAACAAGAAGCATGGCGGGATCGACCCACTGCCGCTGATCCTGGCCGGCATTGGCGCGCCGCTGGGCTGGCTGGCGCTGCAGATGGTGATGGCCTTCCATTATGCCGATGTGCACTATTTCGACGATCCCGACGTCGCGGGCGATGAGGGTGACCTGCAATTCCCCGGCGAAGGCGATCCGGGGTCGTGGGATTTCCTCTACTATTCCTTCGTGGTCGGCATGACCTGCCAGGTCAGCGATGTGCAGGTGCTGACCACGTCCATGCGCAAGCTCACCCTGTTTCATGGCGTGGTGTCGTTCTTTTTCAACACCGTCTTCATCGCCATGGCCGTGAACGCCGGCGTGGCATTGGCAAGCTGAACGAAAGCACCAGGGTTATTTGGAAAATCGCCACGGTATGAACGCGCTCACGCGCTTTTTGTATTCGGCATAACCGGGCCGGCGCGCGTCGATCGTGTCTTCCATCAGGCTGATGCCCGAAACCTGCAGCAGCAGCACCGTCACCGCGATGGGTGACAGGATCAGCCACCAGCGATGTGCCGCGGCAAAGCCCAGCAGGAAGAAGCCCCACCACATCAGGCTCTCGCCGAAATAGTTGGGATGGCGCGACCAGGCCCACAGTCCCCGATCCAGCACCTTGCCCCGGTTCGCCGGATCGTTGCGGAAGCTGGCCAGCTGGAAGTCGGCCACAGCCTCGAACAGCAGCCCGGCTGCGGCCAGGGCGGCGCCCACATAGTCCAGCCAGCCCATGGGCGCCCGGCTGGACACAACCGCCGCCACGGTGGGAGCCGCGATGAACCAGATGAGAATCGCTTGCAACAAGAACACCTGAATCAGGCTGACCCACCACCAGTTGCGACCGGCCTGCCGCCGCATCGCGGCGTAGCGGTGATCCTCGCCCTGGTGGCGGGACCAGATATGGGCCGCAAGCCGCAGGCCCCACAGATTCACCAGGAAAAGGACGGTAGAGGCGCGGTCCCCGCCCGGATGGCCCAGCCAGGCGGCGATGTCGGTGACGCCGGCGATGCCCGGTCCCCAGAAGATGTCGATGATGGAAACGTCGCGGCCCTTCAGCGACACCAGCCACAGAAGGGCGGTGCAACCGAGCGAAAAGACCAGGCCCCAAAGCGGTGCTGTCATGTGACAAATTGCGTGGAATCAAACACTTCTTTCGGGCTAGGGTACATTCTTCCTGTGGTGGTCGGCACGAGAAGTTCCATGGCTTTTTCCTACCAGTCCAGTTTCCGCGATGCGCTCTCGGCCCTCAAGCGCGAGGGCCGCTACCGGGTGTTCGCCGACATTTTGCGCGAGCGGGGCGCCTTTCCCAAGGCAGGGCTGCACGATCCCGACTCCACTTATACCGACAACAAGGGCCGGCCGATCACCGTCTGGTGTTCCAACGACTATCTCAACATGGGCCAGCATCCCAAGGTGCTGGCGGCGATGCATGAGGCGGTCGATGCGGTGGGCGCCGGTTCGGGCGGCACGCGCAACATTTCCGGTACCACCCATTACCATGTCGAACTGGAGCGCGAGCTTGCCGACCTGCATGGCAAGGAAGCCGCGCTGCTGTTCACCTCTGGCTTTGTTTCCAACGACGCCACCCTGGCGACCCTGGCCAAGATCCTGCCGGGCCTGATCATCTTCTCGGATGAGCTGAACCACGCCTCGATGATCGAGGGCATCCGCCATGGCGGCACCGCCAAATATGTCTTCCGCCACAACGATGTGGAGCATCTGGAGGAACTGCTGAAGGCGGCCAATCCCGCGGCGCCCAAGCTGATCGCTTTCGAGAGCGTCTATTCCATGGAAGGCGAGTTCTCGCCCACCGAAGCCATCTGCGACCTGGCCGACAAGTATGGCGCGCTCACCTATATCGACGAGGTCCATAGCGTGGGCATGTATGGCCCGCGCGGCGCCGGCGTGGCGGCGCGCGATGGCACCATGCACCGCATCGATATTGTCGAAGGCACCCTGGCCAAGGCGTTCGGCGTGATGGGTGGCTATATCGCGGCGTCGGCCGAACTGGTCGATTGCATCCGCAGCTTCGCGCCCGGCTTCATCTTCACCACCTCCATCGCCCCGGCCATCGCCGCCGGCGCGCTGGCCTCGATCCGGCACCTGAAGTCCAGCGATGCCGAACGCACCGCGCTGGCCGACCGCGCCGCCGCGCTCAAGGCGCGCTTCGCCGCCGCCGGCCTGCCGGTGATGGAAAGCCACAGCCATATCGTGCCGCTGATGGTGGGCGATGCGGCGCTGTGCAAGGCGGTGTCGGACGCGCTGCTGAAGGATCACGGCATCTAGGTCCAGCCGATCAATTATCCCACCGTGCCGCGCGGCACCGAGCGGCTGCGCTTCACCCCCAGCCCCGCTCATACCGATGCGATGATGGATGGGCTGGTCGAGGCGCTGGTGGTGGTGTGGGACGCCCACAAGATCGCCCGCGCCGCTTGAAGCGCAATCCTCACCCTGAGCTTGTCGAAGGGTAACGGCGATGACTCCCGGCGAAATCTTCGTCGAATTCGTGGTGATGGGAAATACGCTCAAGGCGACCGCCATCGATCCGGATTCCGGCCTGGAAGCCAGCGTGATCGGTCCCGCCAATGCGCCGCAGGCGGCGATGGCCGACGCGGCGCGGCGCAAGCTGAATTATCTGCGGAATAAGAAGACGCCCTAGGACTTCTTCTTCCTGCCCTTGGCCGCGCCCTTGCCCAGGCCGATCTTCTTGGCGAACTCGCTGCGGCGGGCGGCATAGTTGGGCGCCACCATCGGGTAATCGGGCGGCAGGTTCCAGCGGGCGCGGTATTCGTTGGGCGACAGCTTGTAGCGCGAGCGCAGATAGCGCTTCAGCATCTTGAGCTTCTTGCCGTCTTCCAGGCAGACAATATGGTCGGGCGTCACCGACTTCTTCACCGGCACGGCGGGCGGGCGCGAAGCGGTGCCGCCGGACGGGCCTTCGGCGGCGCCGAAGCCGCCCAGTGTGGCGTGGACATTGCGGATGATGCCCGGCAGATCCTTGGCCTCCACCGGGTTCTTGCTGACATAGGCCGCGACGATCTCCGTCACCAGCTTGAGGATGTCTTCCTCGCGTTCCTTGCCCATAATCCTGCCATTCGATGCTGCGTATGCGTTTGTGAGTTCCCAAGGCGGCACAATTGCGGCGTGCCTGCCCTGTCCGGCACCATAGGACACCCCGCCCAAGGGGGAAATGGCAGCAAATCCGCCCACTTGCGTGAAGCTGTTGGATTCCTGTGCGAAACGCTAGATTTGGTGCCGGGGAAGGCGTAAATCCGCCATTCCTGCGCGGGGCCACCAGATGCGCCCCACGCCCGTACCGCTCGCAAAAGAGGCCCAGATGTCGGCTGCCGCCACCCCTGCCAACCAGCCTTCCGGCTTTTTCACCAACGGCTTGGCTGAGGCCGATCCGGCGGTGGCCGCCACCATCCAGGACGAACTCCGCCGCCAGCAGAACAAGATCGAGCTGATTGCTTCGGAGAACATCGTCTCCAAGGCGGTGCTGGAAGCCCAGGGCTCGGTGCTGACCAACAAATATGCCGAAGGCTATCCCGGCAAGCGCTATTATGGCGGCTGCGAATATGTCGATGTGACCGAGCAGCTCGCCATCGACCGCGCCTGCCAGTTGTTCGGCGCGACTTATGCCAATGTCCAGCCCCATTCCGGCGCCAACGCCAATCAGGCGGTGTTCTTTGCGCTGCTGCAGCCGGGCGACACCTTCATGGGCCTGGACCTGGCGGCGGGCGGACACCTGACCCACGGCCATCCCGCCAATTATTCCGGTAAATGGTTCAAGCCGGTGCCTTACACGGTGAAGAAGGACGACCAGCGCATCGACATGGATCAGGTGGCTGGTCTGGCGCGCGAACACCGGCCCAAGCTGATCCTGGCGGGCGGCAGCGCCTATGCCCGCATCATCGACTTTCCCGCCTTCCGCGCCATCGCGGACGAGGTCGGGGCCCTCTTCATGGTCGACATGGCCCATTTCGCCGGCCTGGTGGCGGGCGGGGTGCATCCCAATCCGGTTCCCCACGCCCATGTCGTGACCACCACCACCCACAAGACCCTGCGCGGCCCGCGCGGCGGCATGATCCTGTCGCGCGATGCCGATCTCGGCAAGAAGATCAATTCGGCGGTATTCCCCGGCCTGCAGGGCGGCCCCCTGATGCATGTCATCGCCGCCAAGGCGGTGGCCTTCGGCGAGGCCCTCAAGCCGGAATTCAAGTCCTATGCGAAGGCTGTGGTCGAGAACGCCAAGGCACTGGCCGAAGTGCTGAAGGGATCGGGCCTCGACATCGTCACCGGCGGCACCGACACCCATCTGATGCTGGTGGATCTGCGCCCCAAGGGCGCCAAGGGCCGGCCCACCGAACATGCGCTGGACCGCGCCGGGATCACCTGCAACAAGAATGCGGTGCCGTTCGACACCGAAAAGGCCGTCATCACTTCGGGCATCCGGCTGGGCTCGCCCGCCGGCACCACCCGCGGCTTTGGCGTGGCGGAATTCCGCGAGATCGGCAAGCTGATCGTCGAGGTGGTCGATGCCGTGGCCAAGAATGAAGCGGGCGATGCGCAGGTGGAACAGAGCGTGGCGCGCCGGGTTGAAGATCTGTGCCGCCGTTTTCCGATCTATCCTTGAGGTAACAGATGCGCTGCCCCTTCTGCCAGCATGAAGACAGCCAGGTGAAGGATTCGCGTCCTTCCGAGGACAATTCCGCCATCCGCCGCCGCCGCCATTGCCCGGAATGCGGCGGGCGCTTTACCACCTTCGAGCGGGTGCAGTTGCGCGAGCTGATCGTGGTCAAGAAGAATGGCCGCCGCGAGGCCTTCGACCGCGACAAGCTGGAACGCTCAATCAACCATGCCCTGCGCAAGCGTCCGGTGGAGCGCGAGCGGGTGGAACGCACCGTCACCGGCATCGTGCGCCGCCTGGAAAGCATGGGTGAGAACGAGATTCCGGCAAACGTGATCGGCGAGCTGGTGATGCAGGCCCTGGCCAGCCTGGACAAGGTCGCCTATGTGCGCTTCGCCTCGGTCTACAGGAATTTCCGCGAGACACGCGACTTCGAGGCGCTGATCGGCGAGCTCGAAGGCGATGACAAGGTCTAGTCTTGAAAATCCTTGTCATTGACGCGCGTTACCATCCCGATGTCGCGGATGCGCTGGTGGACGGCGCCACTGCCGCGCTCGAAAAGGGCGGCGTCCAGTTCGAGCGCATCTCTGTGCCCAGCGCGCTGGAGCTTCCCGCCGCCATTGCCATTGCGGCGCGCTCGGCGCGGCCATTTGACGGCTATGTCGCGCTGGGCAGCATCACCGGCCCGGCCCATACCGCAGACATGCTCTATGCCGAAACCCTGCGCGGGCTGATGGCGCTGTCCACCTCCGGCGTGGTGCTTGGCCAGGGCATCGTGCTGGCGGGCGACGAAGGCGCGGCGCGCGACCTGGCCGTCAGCCATGACGTGGGCGGCGATGCCGGACGGGCCGTGCTGGCGCTGGCCACCTTCGCCGGGCGGCTGGGATACGGGCGATGACAAGTCCCGAAGCCGAAAGCAAGGCGGACGCGCGCCATGCCGCGCGGCTGGGCGCGGTCCAGGCGCTCTATCAGATGGAAATGTCCGGCAGCGGCGCCGAGGAAGTGGCGCTGGAATTCGCCGAACACCGCTTCAGCGAACTGCCTGCCGATCCCGACGCGGAATTCTTCGCCGCCATCGTCAACGGCGTGCCCCGGCACCAGGTCGAGATTGATCGCGCCATCGCCGCATCGCTGTCGCAGAAATGGAAGCTGGAGCGGGTGGATTCCATCCTGCGTGCCATCCTGCGCTGCGGCGTGTTCGAGCTCGTGGTGCGCAAGGATGTCCCCGCCAAGGTGGTGATTGACGAGTATGTTGCGGTGGCGGGGGCCTTTTTCGGTGCCGAGGAGCCTGGCTTCGTCAATGGCGCACTCGACACCATTGCCAGGCGCAAGCGCGCGCCGGAATTCGGTCTGCCGATACCGGCGGACGAACTGGATTTTTGACGCGCCGCCATCGAGGGCCGCGAATATACCAGGCGCAAGATGCCCATCTAAGACGGACATTGCCGAAAAGGCGGGCGCGGCTGCTTGGGTGGCCGGACCCTTTGCTTTATCGTGCGGCGATGGATGAGTTTGGACTCATTGCCAGATATTTTGCGCCGCTGGCGGGTGAGGGCGCATTCGGCCTCACCGACGATGCCGCGCTGTTGGCGTCGCGCGAGGGTCAGGACCTGGTGGTGACCACCGACGCCATCGCCGAAGGCGTGGATTTCTTCGGCTTCGATCCCGCCTTCAGCATCGCGCAGAAGGCGCTGCGCGTGAACCTGTCCGATCTGGCCGCCAAGGGCGTCGTCCCGGCGCACTATCTCCTGAATCTTTCTTTGCCGCACAGCGTGACGCCCGACTGGCTGGCCGGCTTCGCCGACGGACTGGCGCGCGACCAGACGGAATTTGGCGTCTCGCTTTTGGGCGGCGACACCGCCGCCACCGACGGGGCGCTGGCGATTTCCATTACCGCCTTCGGCTTCGTGCCCCGGGGCATGATGGTCCGCCGCAGCGGCGCGCGTATGGGCGACCATGTCTATGTCACCGGCAGCATCGGCGATTCCGGCGGCGGCCTGGCCATCTTCCGGCGCGAAAAGCACATGCTGGACGATGCCGACCGCGACGCGCTGATCGCGCGCTACCGGGTGCCGCAGCCGCCGGTGGAATTCGCCGCCCGCCTGCGCGCCATCGCCAGCGCCGGTGTCGATGTCTCCGACGGCTTGATCGCCGATCTGGGCCATATCGCCGCAGCCTCGAAAGTCCGTATCGCGGTGGAAGGCGAGCGCGTGCCGCTGTCGGGACCGCTCAAGGCGCTATGGGGCGCGGATACGCTGTTGCGGGCGGTGGGGGCGGGCGATGACTATCAGGTCGCCTTCACCGCCGCGCCCGGCCTGGATGGCCCCTTCACCCGCATCGGTCATGTCGAGGCCGGTGCCGGCGTTCGCCTGACCCTGGACGGCCGGGATGTCGCCGTCCCCAAGCCGGGCTATCGCCATTTTTAACCATTCATTATCCACGTTTTGCGAGGGTTGGCGCATGAGACAGGCGGCGATTCTGGCGTTTTGCGCGGCTTTGGCGCTTCCGGCGCTCGCCGCCGAAGGCGGCCAGAAGGGCGGCAAGCCCGGCACCAATGTCGACATGCCGTATCTGATGGCGCCGCTGACCGGCGCCGACGGCAAGCTGGCGGGCTATTTCTATATCGTCTCGCGCCTGACCGCCTCTTCGGAATCCATCGTCACCGATGTGCGCGAGAAGCTGCCCTATATCCAGGACGCCTTTGTGCGCGATGTGAACGGGGCCACGGTGGCCATGCCGGACGCCCCCCAGGCGGTGGACATTCCCGGCCTCGAGGCGCGGATGAAGGCCGACGCCGCCAAGGTGATGGGGACGGGCAAGGTCAAGCTGATCACCATCTGCAGTGTCCAGGTGGCGCCGCTCCACCCGGTCCAGGTCCCCAACGCGCCGCCGGAAGGTGCTGCCAAGGGACCCGAAAAATCGCGCTGCGAAAGCTGATTTTTACCCCGCCCGGCCCGCAAATAGCCCCGCCAGCCGGTTGCCTCACAAACGGGCTTTTGGCAGTCTGCGCCCGCCCTTGAAGCGGCGAGTCCCGGATCCGGGATCCCGGCCATGGGGATCGGTTTGCGATCCCCGCCTCGGCATGGGACCGCCCCGACCCATCTTCAACTTTCCCTGGGGGAAACCATGCAACTCGAACTCATCCTGGCCTGCGCGGTGCTGGCCTTGCTGTACGGTCTTTTGACCATCCGCTCGGTGCTGGGCCTGCCCGCCGGCAATGCCCGCATGCAGGAAATCGCCGCCGCCATCCAGGAAGGCGCCCGCGCCTATCTCAACCGCCAATACGCGACCATTGCCGCCGTCGGCCTTGTCATCTTCATCCTGGCCTTCGCCGTGTTCGGCTGGCAGATGGCGCTGGGTTTCCTGATCGGCGCCGTCGCCTCGGGGGCCGCAGGCTATGTCGGCATGTATGTCAGCGTACGCGCCAATGTGCGCACCACCGAAGCCTCGCGCGCCGGGCTGGCCCAGGGCCTGTCGGTGGCGTTCCGCTCCGGCGCCGTCACCGGCATGCTGGTGGTGGGCTTCGGCCTCTTGGCGGTGGCCGGTTATTACGCCTTCCTCACCATGGCGCTGGGGCTGAGCCCCAATGACCCGGTTGAGGGCATCCTCATCAAGGACGCGCTGGTCGGCCTGGCCTTCGGCGCCTCGCTGATCTCCATCTTCGCCCGGCTGGGCGGCGGCATCTTCACCAAGGGCGCTGATGTCGGCGGCGACATGGTCGGCAAGGTCGAGGCGGGCATTCCCGAAGACGACCCCCGCAACCCGGCCACCATCGCCGACAATGTGGGCGACAATGTCGGCGACTGCGCCGGCATGGCGGCCGACCTGTTCGAGACCTTCGCCGTCACCACCGTGGCCACCATGGTGCTGGCCTATCTGTATTTCACGGGCGAGCAGAAGACGACGCTCATGCTGTATCCGCTGGCCATCGCCGGCATGAGCATCATCACCTCGATCATCGGCACCTTCTTCGTGCGCCTGGGCGCGTCAAAGAACATCATGGGGGCGCTGTACAAGGGCGTCATCGCCACCATGGCGCTTTCGCTGATCGGCCTGTGGCCGCTCACCGACTATATGATCGGCCTGCACACCTCGCTGACCAGCGGCTCGGCCACCTATACCGGCATGACGCTGTTCTGGTGCGGCGTGGTGGGGCTGGCCGTCACCGGCGCGCTGATCGTGATCACCGAATATTATACCGGCACCAACTTTCGCCCGGTGCAGTCGATCGCCAAATCCTCGGTGACCGGCCACGGCACCAACGTGATCCAGGGCCTGGCGATCTCGATGGAATCCACCGCGCCGGTGGCGCTGGTGATCTGTGCCGGCATCATCATCACCTACACGCTGGCCGGACTCTTTGGCATTGCGATTGCGGTCAGCACGATGCTGTCGCTGGCGGGCATGGTGGTGGCGCTGGACGCCTTTGGTCCTGTCACCGACAATGCCGGCGGCATCGCCGAAATGTCGGGGCTGGAAGGCGATGTGCGCAAGATCACGGATGCGCTGGACGCGGTGGGCAATACCACCAAGGCGGTGACCAAGGGCTATGCCATCGGCTCGGCCGGCCTGGGCGCGCTGGTGCTGTTCGCCGCCTATACCCAGGATCTGAAGTATTTCGCGGAGCAGGGACTCGGCTTCTTCGCCGGGCTGGAGCTGCCCAGCTTCAGCCTTGCCGAACCCTGGGTCGTGGTCGGACTCTTCTTTGGCGGCGCGCTGCCCTATCTGTTTGGCGGCATGGCGATGACGGCGGTGGGCCGCGCGGCCGGCGCCGTGGTCGAGGAAGTGCGCAAGCAGTTCCGCGAGATGCCGGGCATCATGGCCGGCACCCAGAAGCCCAACTATGCCCGCGCCGTGGACCTGCTGACCAAGGCCGCCATCAAGGAGATGGTGATCCCCTCCATGCTGCCGGTATTCTCACCCATCATCCTGTTCTTCCTGGTCAATGCGATTGCGGGCAAGACGCAGGCCTTCAACGCCCTGGGCGCCATGCTGATGGGCGTCATTGTCACCGGCCTGTTTGTCGCCATCTCGATGACCAGCGGCGGCGGCGCCTGGGACAATGCCAAGAAGTTCATCGAGGACGGCCATCACGGCGGCAAGGGCAGCGAGGCCCACAAGGCGGCGGTGACGGGCGACACGGTCGGCGATCCCTACAAGGACACTGCCGGCCCTGCCGTCAATCCGATGATCAAGATCACCAATATCGTGGCATTGCTGCTGTTGGCGACCCTGGCGCATTTGGGGTGAGGACGGAACAGCGAAAGGTCCCGCGGACCTTTCGCCCGTCCGAACGCCGCAGAGCCGTGCGTTCAAGCACGGCTCGAGGCCGGACTGAGGACGGAACAGCGAAAGGTCCTGCGGACCTTTCGCCCGTCCGAACGGTTCATAGCGACCGCGTACGAATGGGCCGTGCGGTCAAGCACGGCCCCAGGCCGGACAGGGAGCGCTACGGAGTCGGACCGCCGCCGTTGCCGGGATTGGATTCCTGGATCTGGGTGGCCGAGGTGCCGGGCGTGGCGTTCAGAAGCTGCTGCAGGAAGGTCAGCTCGCGGCCGCGCGCCGGGGTCTCGCGCTTTTCGAAGGCAATCACGTGACCGTCGCGCAGGCCGTAATGGCGTATGCCGGTGACGCGGTTGTCCTTGTCGAAATAGACCGCCAGGATCTGGCGCTTCAGCACCGTGGGCGTGAAGAAGGCGACCTGCTTCTCGGTGGCCGAGATGTAGTACCAGCTGTCATTGCCGAAGGTGGCGGTGACGGACGCATAGCCCAGCCGCGACTGCACACTGGTCTTGGTGTCGGAGCCGGTCTTGATGCCGCTTTCGCTGGAGGGGTCCGGCACATAGCCGCGCTGGCTGATGACGGGGGCGCAGGCCATCAGGGCCGCTACGCCCAGCAATGGAATAATGGCAAATCTCATCTCTTCGACCCTGACGCCCCAGCCTGTGCGGTGTGCTACCGTCCGGGGGCCGGGCTGGCAAGCCCAAAGGCCCTTGGGAAACGGTAGATGTTGAATTTGCTCAGGAAAAGCGTGGCGCGCAAGCAGGAAACCCGCCGTCTTTATGACGATCTGGTAAGCCGGGCGCGGGCGCCGGTTTTCTTCACCGCGTTCGGCGTGGCCGACAGCCTGGACGGCCGTTTTGACCTGCTGACCTTCCATGCCTGGCTGGCGCTCAAGGCGCTGAAACAGGGCGGCCATGACGCGGCAGCCCAGGCCCTGACCGACATGATCTTCACCGGCTTCGACGAAGCGATGCGCGAACAGGGCGCCGGCGACATGGGCATCAGCCATAAGCTGAAGAAGATGGCGAACGCCTTTTATGGTCGGCTGGCTGCCTATGACGGCGCGGGCGATCCGGCCGGGCTGGCGGCGGCGCTGGCGAAGAATCTGTGGCGCGGCGGCGCGCCGGATGACCGGGCGGCCGGGCTGGCCGCCTATGCCGGCGCTGCCAGGGCCAGCCTGCCGCGCGGCCTGCCGCTGACCCTGGATTTTGGCCCGCTTCCCGCCACCCCATGACCGACGCGCTTCCGATTTCCCAATCCACCAATCTCGCCCGGCTGGGCAATGCCGGCGATACCGTGACCTTCGCCGCCGACAAGGACCAGTGCGCCGCCATCGCCCGATGGTCGGGGGTGCTGTCGCTGGACCGATTCGAGGTGGTGGTGAACATCGCCAAGCTGGGCGCCACCCGGTTCGGGCTGGATTTTACCGTCACCGCCGGCCTTGCCCAGGCCTGCGTCGTGACCTTGGAGCCGGTCCCGGCCCAACTGGCAACGTCCTTCCACCGGGAACTGCACTTTACCGGCCCCGCGCGCCGCAAGCCGCCCCAGGCCGACTCAGCCCCCGAAGTGGTGATCGATACCGCCGAGGAAGAGGGACCGGAGGAGATCGAGAGCCTGCATTACGATCTGGCCGTCCCTGCGCTGGAGGAATATGTCCTGGCCCTGGAACCCTATCCGCGCTGTCCGGGGGTCGAATTTGCCGCTCCAGGGGGGCCGCAAGCCCCGGAAAGCCCCTTTGCGGTCCTCAAGAACCTAAAATCAGGGCTTTAACGCCTTATCCGGCCCGGCTTTTGGCTTGAACCGGGGCGGCTTTTCCTGCTACCCACCCCGCCTGTTTTGCCGAACCGGGAAGGCCCGGACTGGCCTTTAGGAGTCACCCGCCATGGCGGTCCCGAAACGAAAAACCTCGCCGTCGCGCCGCAACATGCGCCGCTCGCACCATGCCCTGACGGCGGCCGCCCATGGCGACTGCCCCAATTGCGGCGAGCCCAAGCGTCCCCATCATATTTGCGGTGCCTGCGGCCATTATGGCGCCAAGGATTCTTTGCGCGAAGTCGTGAAGGCGAAGAGCTAAACCTTTCCTGCCCGAAAGGTGGCCGTGACGCGCGCCCTGACAGTCTCGATCGATGCGATGGGCGGCGATGCCGGCCCCGCCATCGTCGTGGCCGCTTTGCTCAAGACGCTGCAGCGCCATACCAACGTTCATTTCCTGCTGCATGGCGACGAGGCTGAACTGGGCGCGCTCACCGCCCGCCACGCCAGGCTCAAGCCCCGCATCACCATCCGCCACGCCCCCGGCCGCGTCACGATGGAAGACAAGCCCAGCCATGTATTGCGGCGGGGCAAGGACACCTCCATGTGGCACGCCATCGACAGCGTGAAGCAAGGCGAGGCCGATGTCGCGGTCAGCGCCGGCAACACCGGCGCCCTGATGGCGGTGTCGATGTTCGGGCTGGGCATCATCGAAGGCATTTCGCGGCCCGCCATCGCCACCATCTGGCCGACGCTGAAGGGCCAGACCGTGGTGCTGGACTGCGGCGCCAATGTTGTGGCGAGCGACGAGCAGCTGGTGGATTTCGCGGTGATGGGCGAGGCCTTTGCCAGCGCCATACTGGGCCTGGAGCGCCCCACCGTGGGCCTTCTGAATGTCGGCTCGGAAGAACAGAAGGGCAATGACGCGGTGAAGGGCGCTGCCGCCATACTGCGCGCCGCCGCCCCGCAAATGGCCTTTCACGGCTTTGTCGAAGGCGACGACATCACCAAGGGCACGGTGGATGTGGTGGTGACAGACGGCTTCACCGGCAATATCGCGCTCAAGACGGCGGAAGGCACCGCCCGCCTGGTGGGCCAGTATCTGCGCCAGTCGCTCAAGCGCTCGATCCTGTCGCAGATCGGCGCGATCTTCGCGGCGGGGGCGCTGAACACCATGCGCCGCAAGCTCGATCCCCGCGCCAGCAATGGCGGGATTTTCCTGGGCCTGAACGGCGTGGTGGTGAAAAGCCATGGCGGCACCGATGCCGTGGGCTTCGCCAGCGCCATCGACATGGCCATCGACATGGCCAAGGCCGACATCAACACCCGCATTACCGCCGAACGCCGCGCCATCAGCGCCGCGCATCACAGTGGCGCGCAGGGGGCGGCATGATCCGCGCCCGCGTGATTGGCTGCGGCAGCGCGCTGCCGGCCAATATCGTCACCAATGACGACCTCGCCAAAAAGATCGACACCTCCGACGAATGGATCCGCGAGCGCACCGGCATCCGCCAGCGCCATATCGCGGTGGACGGCGAAATGACCTCGGACCTGGCCCTGCGCGCCGCCCGCGCGGCCCTGGCCGATGCCGGTATCGATGCCGGCGAACTGGACATGATCATCTGCGCCACCACCACGCCCGATGAAAGCTTTCCCGCCGTCGCCACCATCGTCCAGTCGCGGCTGGGCATGACGCGCGGCGCCGCGTTTGACGTTCAGGCGGTCTGTTCCGGCTTCATCTATGGCCTGTCGCTGGCCGACAGCCTGATCAGGACCGGCGCGGCGCGCACCATCCTTCTGATCGGGGCCGAGACCATGTCGCGGCTGCTGGATTGGACCGACCGCACCACCTGTGTGCTGTTCGGCGACGGAGCGGGCGCGGTGGTGCTGCAGGCCCATGACGGCGCGGGCGACAATTCCGACCAGGGCGTGCTGAACACCAAACTTTTCTCCGATGGCCGGCTGCACGACATGCTCTATGCCGATGGCGGGGTTTCTTCCACCGGCACGGCGGGCAAGCTGCGCATGCAGGGCAAGGAGGTCTTCAGGCACGCCGTCACGAACATCGCCGCCGCCGTCATCGCCTCGTCGGAGGCCGCCGGGATTCAGGTCGCCGACATTGACTGGTTCGTGCCGCACCAGGCCAATCAGCGCATCCTGGACGGCACCGCCAAGAAGCTGGGAATTGATCCCCGCAAAGTGATCTCCACGGTGGCCGAGCATGGCAATACCTCGGCCGCCTCGGTGCCGCTGGCCCTGGTGACGGCGGTTCGGGACGGCCGCATCCAGCGCGGCGACCTGATCCTGCTGGAGGCCATGGGCGGGGGGTTTACCTGGGGCGCAGCTTTGTTGCGCTGGTAGGCGGCGCGGGGCTTTTGGGTCCTGAGGGCGTCGGTTCGTACGCTGTCGCTACTCACCGCTCATGGGCTTTTCGCCCACTTCGCGCCTTACTCGCGCGGCCATGCGCAATGAGCCAAGGGCGCTAAACAGCTAACGCTTTAAGCCGTTCCGGCAACCTCTTGATCTTGACGCATATTCCCCGGCGGGTTTACCGTGCTGTGGATAATTCAGAGAGTCGTCAACATGACCACGGGAACTTTGACCAGAGCCGACCTGACCGAAGCGGTGTTCCAGGCCGTGGGTCTTTCGCGCACCGATTCGGCGCAGATGGTCGAGGACATGCTGGAAGAAGTCTGCGGCGCGCTGGCCAAGGGCGAGACCGTGAAACTGTCCAGCTTCGGCACCTTTGCGGTGCGCCAGAAATCCCAGCGCATGGGCCGCAATCCCAAGACCGGCGACGAGGTTCCGATCGCGCCGCGCCGGGTGCTGGTGTTTCGTCCCAGCCATGTGCTGAAGGCCGTGATCAACGGCCAGGTCCCCGCCGCCGAAGGTGAGGACTGATGTCATCGGCCGCCTTCGCACTGGTTGAGAAGACGGGGGCGGCCAAATCGGCGCAAGCCTTCCGCACCATCAGCGAAGTGGCGAACGAACTGGACATGCCCCAGCATGTCCTGCGCTTCTGGGAAAGCCGCTTCGCCCAGATCCGCCCCGTCAAGCGCGCCGGCGGCCGCCGCTATTACCGCCCCGACGATATCGACCTGCTCAAGGGTATCCGCGCGCTGCTCTATAGCGACGGCTTCACCATCAAGGGGGTACAGAAGGTGCTGAAGGAGCGCGGCATTCGCCATGTCGCCGATATCGGCCGGGGCGGCGCGACGTCCCCGTCCGGGCGTCAGTCCGCACCAGAGCCGCTGGTGATCGAAAAGATCGTCTATGTCGAAAAACCAGCGGTGAAGAAGCGGGTGCCGCATCTGCGCGCGGTTCCCAGCACCCCGTCGCTGCCCTTTTTCGATGATGGCGCTGCAGGCCCGGACCTGTCGGTGCCCGATCGCCCGCCGCCGCCGCTTGCGCCCATTACGGCCCTGGAAGCTGCGTACGCGACGTCAGCGTCGGAAGCGGCGATGATGGACCGCCTTCGGCTGGAAGAGTTGCTGGACGAGCTGACGGGCCTGAAAGACCGTCTGCGCGCCGCCCGGATGGCCGCTTAACCCCCGGATTCTACCCCGAAAATTTGTCCGCAGGGGCGGTTGCTGCCGGGGGGCCACACCGCTATGTTCCGCGCCCCTGAGGTGATTTTCGCCTCAAAAATCTGGTTTCGGAGCGTGGCGCAGCCTGGTAGCGCACTTGTCTGGGGGACAAGGGGTCGCAGGTTCAAATCCTGTCGCTCCGACCATTTCATTCGACCGCATTGCGGTCGAATGAAATGCCAAGGCCGGGCGCGCGACAGCGCCTTGAGCCCGGCCGCGGCAGTTCCAAAGCGCCGGTCTTGATTCAAATTCCCGGCAGGATTCCCGGCCCTCGCTGACGCTCGGGCGTTCGCCGGGCAATCGCCTGTCGGCGACTGCTTTTTCCGGCTCACCCTGTCGCTCCGACCATTCATTTCCGCGCGGGGCGCGGAAATGAATGCCAAGCCCGCCCGCCGGTGGCCCAGCGACAGCGTCGTGGCCACGCGCAGAGAGGGCGGGCGCGGCAGGCGAAAACTGAGACTTGGCAACTGCTATCCCCACCCGCCGGAAATTATTTCCGCCCGCATCGCCCGGCACATAGCGCCTTGTTCTCCATCTGGGCCTGTCCCCATCGCAGGGACGTGCGGCAAGATGCGTGCATGAAGAAAGCTGCCGCCACCGGAATGCTTGCCGACCACCCGCGCGCTTTGCCGGGGCGCGGGACAAGGGGGAGGGGGTGGAGAAATTTGCCCCAAAACGCCCGCCGCCCGCCTGGATTTGTCGCGCGCGCAGCGGCTGATAGAGGCCTGCGGCTTTTCGGTGTCGTGACGTTGCTGCTGTGCGCTGGGCTAGCCCAGCACGTCTTGGGCTTCGGGATGGCGCTGGAACCAGGCGCGGGCATAGGAACAGCGCGGTACGATCACCAGTTCATGCCCCCGGGCGTGATCCACGATCTGCTGCATCAGCCGCCCGGCGGCGCCGGTGCCGCGCAGGGGCGGTTCGGCCTCGACATGGGCAAGGGTGGTCTTGCCGTCCTGGAAACGATACGCGGCCCAGACGCGATAGCCGTTTTCTTCCAGTTCGAAGCGGCTCTGCGCGGCATTGTCTCTCATTTGGCCCGCGGCTCGCGGTACATCCAGGGCAGCGCAAGCCCGATGGGCACGATCCACACTGTCCCGGCCAGGGCATAGAACAGCAGCGCCACATACCAGGACGCCCCCGGCAGGATGCGCCACTGCAACCCCGCGATGAAAAGGGCATAGACCGGCAGCCAGACGAACACGATCAGGATGGCGGCGATAAGCGTCTTGGTGCGGCGGGACATTTTGGCCTTGGACGGGAGGGCCGGGGAACGGTATCAGATGCACGCCATGATAGCCGCCCCGAATTTCTGGAAAAGTCGAGCCGGTGTGGGCCTGTGGCTGCTGGCCGTGGCGCTGGTGATCCTGGGCATGGTCACGGTGGGCGGCCTGACCCGGCTGACCGGATCGGGCCTGTCCATCACCGAATGGAAGCCTATCATGGGGGCGCTGCCGCCGCTGAGCGACGCCGCCTGGCAGGACGCCTTCCAAAAATACCAGCAGATCCCGCAATACCGCGCCCTGCATCTGGGCATGTCGCTGGCCGCCTTCAAGGGCATCTTCTGGTGGGAATGGAGCCACCGCCTGCTTGGCCGCTTGCTGGGCGTGATGTTCTTCGCGCCCTTCGTGTGGTTCGCCGCCACCGGCGCGATCAAGCGGGCCGAATGGCCGCGCTTTGTGCTGCTGTTCCTGCTGGGCGGGCTTCAGGGATTCATCGGCTGGTGGATGGTGACGAGCGGATTTGAGGTGCGGACCTCCGTCAGCCAGTATCGCCTTGCCATTCATCTGGGCGCGGCGCTGCTGCTGCTGGTGGCGATCCTTTGGACCGCTCTGGAATATCTGAGAGGGTCCGACAGCGACAGCGTATCGGAGGCGAAGCGAAGCGGAGCAGCGGGCGCGAAGCGCGGCTTTGTGTTCGTCGGCCTGGTCTATGTTCAGATGCTGCTGGGGGCGCTGGTGGCGGGGCTGCATGCCGGGCTGGTCTACAACACCTGGCCCGACATGAACGGGCATATTTTCCCGGAAAACCCCTTCTTCGCGTCGCCCTGGTGGATCAACGTCTTCGAGAATGACGGGCTGGCCCAGTTCGACCATCGCATCGGGGCCTACATCGTGGCCGGGTTCGCAGTCTTCATTTACGCGCGCGGCGTCAGGCTGACCGACTGGGCCAGGCGCAGCGCCAAACTGGTGGCGTTGATCACCGCCATCCAGATCGCGCTGGGCATCACCACGCTGCTGCTGATGGCGCCCGAGGCGCTGGCCGCGGCGCATCAGGTGACGGCGGCGCTGCTGCTCTCAGTCGCGGTGTGGCACGCCTTCGAGTTGAAGCGCCTAGGCTAGCGCCTGCTCAAGGTCGGCGATGATGTCCGCCACATCCTCAATTCCGATGGACAGCCGCACCACGTCATTGCCGGCGCCGGCCTTGGCGCGGTCCTCGTCGGACAGCTGGCGATGCGTCGTCGAGGCCGGATGAATGATCAGACTGCGGGTGTCGCCGATATTGGCCAGATGGCTGAACAGCTTGACGCCATTGACCAGCTTCAGTCCCGCCTCATAGCCGCCCTTCAGCCCAAATGTGAAGACGCTGCCCGCGCCCTTGGGGCAATATTTCTGATGCAGCTTGTAGGACGCATTGTCCGGCAATCCGGCATAGTTCACCCACGCCACCTTGGGATTGGCCTTGAGCCATTTCGCCACCGCCAGGGCATTGTCGCAATGCTTCTGCATCCGCAGCGGCAGGGTCTCGGTGCCGGTGATGATCAGAAAGGCGTTCATCGGCGACAGCGCCGGCCCCAGATCGCGCAGGCCCAGGACGCGGGTGGTGATGGCGAAGGCCATGTCACCGAAGGTCTCCCACATCTTCATGCCGTGATAGGAGGGGCTCGGCTCGGACAGCGAGGGGAACTTGCCGCTGCCCCAGTCGAACTTGCCGCCGTCCACGATCACGCCCGCCATGGAGTTGCCATGGCCGCCCAGGAACTTGGTGGCCGAATGCAGCACGATGTCCGCGCCGTGTTCAATCGGCCGGATGAGATAGGGCGATGCCAAAGTGTTGTCGATGATCAGCGGCACGCCCGCGTCATGGGCGATTTTTGCCAGTGCTTCGATGTCGGTGATGATGCCGCCGGGATTGGCGATGCTTTCGGCATAGAGCGCGCGGGTATTGTCATCAATCAGCGGCTTGAAGCTGTCGGGGTTGGTGGTGTCGGCCCACTTCACATGCCAGTCGAACTTGGCGAAGCCCTGGGAGAACTGGTTGATCGAGCCGCCGTAAAGCTGGCGCGCCGCGACGATATTCTTGCCCGGCGACATCAGGGTATGCAGCGCCAGAAGCTGCGCCGCATGGCCGGAGCTGCAGGACAGCCCGGCGCGGCCGCCTTCCAGCGCCGCCACCCGCTCTTCCAGCACCGCGTTGGTGGGATTCATGATGCGCGAATAGATGTTGCCGAAGACCTGCAGGTTGAACAAAGCCGCGGCATGGTCGGCATCTTCAAAGACAAAGGCCGTGGTCTGGTAGATCGGCGTCGCCCGCGCTCCGGTGGCGGGATCGGGCTGGGCGCCGGCGTGAACCGACAGCGTGCTGAAGCCATAATCGGCCATGACATTCCTCCTTAAGCGGCGTGTTCCATGTTCAATTCATCCTCGATCCGGCGCAGCCAGGCGCGGACCTGCGGATATCCATGCTTCGGGGTGCCCCGCTCATGCATTTTTCAGGCTCCCGCCTTTGGCGAACAGCAGGGGCTTGCGGTTATCAATGACCTTGCGGTTGACGCCCAGCCAGCCCATTTCGCCCGAGAAGCGGCCATGTTCGATCTTGGGGCAGCGGTTCATGATGACGGTCAGGCCGGCATCGGTGGCTATCTTTTCGGCTTCCGGGCTGATCACCGAAAGCTGCATCCACAGCACCTTGACGCCCAGCCGGTCTTTCTCGGCCACTGTCTCGCGTGCGATCTGCGGCGCGTATTTGCTCTCGCGGAAGATATCCACCATGTCCACCGGGCCCATGCCCGCATCAGCGATGTCCTTCAGGCTGGCATAGACAGTCTGGCCCAGGATTTCCTTGCCCGCCATGCCGGGATTGACCGGGATGACTTTGTATCCCTTGTTCAAGAGATACATCATGGCGAAATAGGACGGGCGAATCTGGTTGCCGCTGGCGCCGACCATCGCGATCACCTTGACCGAGCGCAGGATCGACTTGATCAGCGCGTCGGGATATTGCGGCAGCGCTAATTCGGCCATTTCGCTTCGCGCTTTTCCAGGAACGCGCCGATGCCTTCCCTGGCATCGGCTTCCAGCATGTTCTCGGTCATGACCCTCGACGCATAGTCATAGGCCTCGGCCAGCGGCATCTCCAGCTGGCGGTAGAAGGCTTCCTTGCCGGTCTTGACTGTGGCGCGCGGCTTGGACGCGATCAGGGCGGCGAGCCGCAGGGTCTCGGCTTCCAGCAGGTCCGGCGCCACGATCCTGTTGACCAGCCCGATGCGCCGCGCTTCCTCGGCGTCAATCATTTCGCCGGTCAGCAGCATCTCCATCGCCGCCTTGCGCGTTATGTTGCGCGACAGCGCCACCATCGGGGTGGAGCAGAACAGGCCGATATTGACGCCCGGCGTGGCGAAGCGCGCGGCGCTGGACGCCATCGCCAGGTCGCAACTGGCGACAAGCTGACAGCCCGCCGCCGTGGCCATACCCTGCACCTGGGCGATCACCGGCTTGGGATTGCGCAGGATTGCCTGCATCATCGCCGAGCATTGGCTGAACAGCCCGGCATAGGCGCTCCGGCCCTTGTCGCCATCGGCGCGGTGTGCCGCCATCTCTTTCAAATCATGACCCGACGAAAACACCGACCCTTCGGCGGCGATCACGATGACGCGGGTGGCATTATCCGCTGCCGCGCCGTCCAGCGCCGCCGTGATCGCGGACATCAGCTCCGACGACAATGCATTGCGCTGCGCGGCCCGGTTGAGGATCAGGCGCAGCACCCCGCCGGCGGGGGCGGACAGCAGAAGCGGGGGAGTCGCAGTCATGGCCAGACCCTATCGCCGGGGCAGGACTGGAACAATGCCGTCACGGAAGTGTTCGCAGCGCAGTTCCGATGAGAAATCTGTGTGTCTGGAGGTTTTGCGGTGTGTACGGACAATTACCCGGCCCTGCTGATGGCGGCCGCGCCGCGTGGATCTGGCGAAAGCCTGGACCAAGGGCGGCCGGGTGGGACGAATTCACAGCTTTTCGCCGCCTTCGCTCCCCTGATCGGGGCATGTCAACATGCTGGACCGATACACCCGCTTCGGCGCTAATCGCGTCATGGGCGCGGGTATTTTGATTGCCGAGGACGATGCGCAACTGCGCCGGCATCTGGCCGGTTTTCTGGTGGGGAAGGGCCTGCGGGTGCTGGAGGCGGCGGATGGCGAACAGGCCTATGACGTGCTGACGGCCAAGCCCGACATTTCGCTGCTGCTGTCGGGCGTTAAGATGCCGGGCATGACCGGCTATGAGTTGGTGGAGAAGGCGCTGGAGCTGCGCCCCGAGATCAAGGTCCTGATGATGACCGCCTATGCCGCCGACCATCCGCCGCCCGCGGCGCTGAAAGCGCGGGAAATCCGCACCCTGGTTAAGCCGTTCGAGCCGGAACGGCTGGCCGCGCTGGTGCTGGACATGCTGGCCCGGCCCTGAAAGGCCGGTTTTGCGGGGAAAGTCTACGGTACGATAATACCGTACCGCAATAACGCCCGGAATTCCGACATTATTGTTGACCCTCGCGGCATGATTGCGTACAGCGGCGCGTCAAATTACGGAAATCGCACATGAAAACCTACTCGGCGAAAGCCAGCGAGATCGAGAAGAAGTGGATCCTGATCGACGCCGAAGGGCTGGTCGTGGGCCGCCTGGCCTCGATCATCGCCATGCGGCTGCGTGGCAAGCACAAGCCCACCTACACCCCCCACATGGACTGCGGCGACAACATCATTGTCATCAACGCCGCCAAGGTCGTGCTGACCGGCAACAAGCTGAAGAAGAAGGTCTATTACCACCACACCGGCTATATCGGCGGCATCAAGGAACGCACGGCAGGCGCCATCATGGCGGGCAAGTTCCCCGAGCGCGTGCTGGAAAAGGCCGTGGAGCGCATGGTGCCGCGCGGTCCCTTGGGCCGTCGCCAGATGTCGAACCTGCGCGTCTATCCGGGCCCCGACCATCCCCATGAGGCCCAGCAGGCCCAGACGCTGGACGTCGGCGCGATGAACCCCAAGAACAATCAGCAGAAGACGAAGGCGGCCTAAGTCATGGCGGAAGAAAACAAGTTCACCGAACTCAAGTCGACGCTGATCAAGGCCAGCCAGCCGGTCGCCGCCGACGCGTCCAAGATCGACAACAAGCGCGACGCTCAGGGCCGCGCCTATGCCACCGGTCGCCGCAAGGAATCGGTCGCCCGCGTCTGGATCAAGCCGGGCACAGGCAAGATCACCGTCAATGGCCGCGACGAGACCGTCTATTTCG
Organism: Rhizomicrobium sp.; assembly: GCA_035549455.1. Lineage (GTDB taxonomy): Bacteria > Pseudomonadota > Alphaproteobacteria > Micropepsales > Micropepsaceae > Rhizomicrobium. The sequence goes on from DASZQW010000009.1 coordinate 23,332, forward strand.
CCCGTCCGGTGCTGCGCATGATCCTGCGCCAGCCGCTGATCGCCGCCAATCGCGACGGCCAGTTCGACGTGGTGGTCACCGTCAATGGCGGCGGCCTGTCGGGCCAGGCCGGCGCCGTGCGCCATGGCATCAGTCGCGCGCTGGTCAATTACGAGCCGGTGCTGCGCGCTGCGCTGAAGCCCGGCGGCTTCCTCACCCGCGACCCGCGCGCGGTCGAGCGCAAGAAGTATGGCCGCCCGAAGGCGCGCCGCAGCTTCCAGTTCTCCAAGCGCTAAATCGCTTTCGCCCACAAACGAAAACGGCCCGGAGCGATCCGGGCCGTTTTTGGTTCGGAAGGCTGCCCGCCACCTTTACGCGAGGCTCCGCTCGCTCAAGCTCGCGGCGTCCCGTCGCTCAAAACGGTCCACCGGACCGTTTTGTTCGCCTTCGCTAGGGCGAAGGCGAAGCGCTCCGGGACGGATCGAACACCGGCGGCGGCGGGCCGTAGGCGTTGGGGCCGGGATCGCCGGGCTGGCACCAGAACCAGATCAGCACCACGCAAACAGCGAGCGTCGCCAGGCCGATAATGCCGAGGCCCGGCACGAACAGGATACCGAACAGCCCGGCAAAGACGAAGGTCAGCGCCGTCAGGATTCCCACGATCTGGGTGACAGCCGCCAGGATCAACAGGAGCCACACCAGCCGCCCGTCGCGCCCCGTGTCCTGCAGCCGCCGCGCCCCCAGGCTCATGGACGGCAGCAGCACCGCCAGGTTGTAGACCGGCCCCAGGGGCACCAGCAGGATGCCGCCGACAATATGGGCCAGCAGCGAGGCGACCAGGTTGGCCAGCACGAAATACCAGAACTGGGGCCGGCCCACCCGGCCGGTCATGTCGAAATAGTGGTTGGTGATGGTGTCGCGGTAATTGGCGAATATCGCTTGCGGATCCATGCTGCCCCCCTGTATGGCCTGCGAGAATTGCAGGGCCGTGACGCGCCCCCCGACGGGCAAAAGCAGCTAAAAGCCACATTACCTCCAAGTCAATGTTGGGTCTGATGAGCAGCAAGCCGAAAATCTTCATCGACGGCGCCGCCGGCACCACCGGGCTGGAAATCCGCGAGCGGCTGGCCGGCAGGTCCGATCTGGCGCCGGTCGCGCTGCCGGACGCCCAGCGCAAGGACCCGGTCGCCCGCAAGCAGGCGCTGAACGATGCCGATATAGTGATCCTGTGCCTGCCGGACGAAGCAGCGCGCGAAGCCGTGGCGCTGATCGACAACCCACAGGTGCGGGTGATCGACGCCTCCAGCGCGCACCGCACCGCGCCGGATTGGAGCTATGGCTTTGCCGAGCTGGAGCCCGGCGGCTACCAGAAGATCGCCGCGTCGAAGCGCGTCTCGAACCCCGGCTGCTGGGCCACCGGTTTCCTGGCCATCATCCGCCCGCTGGTGCGCGCGGGGATCGTGCCGGCGGATTTCCCCGTCACCGCCAACGGCGTCTCCGGCTATTCCGGCGGCGGCAAGACCATGATCGCAGAATTCGAAGACAAGACTGCCGCCGATCATACCGATTCGGTGTCGCGGCTTTATGCGCTGAGCCTGAACCACAAGCATATTCCCGAAATGACCGTCCATTCCGGGCTGGCGCATCCACCCTTGTTCGAACCCAGCGTCGGCCGTTTCTATCGCGGCATGCTGGTGGAGGTGCCGCTGCAATTGTGGGCGCTGCCCGGCAAGCCGGGCCCGCGCGATATCCATGCGGCACTGGCACGCGCCTATCCCGACCGGCCGCTGGTCACCATCGCCTCGCTGGAGGATGCGGGTGCGGTCAAGACCCTGGACGCCGAGATACTGGCGGGCAGCAACGGGCTGACGCTCTATGTCTTCGCCAACGAAAAGGCGGGACAGGCGCGGGTGGTGGCGGCGCTGGACAATCTGGGCAAGGGCGCCGGCGGCGCGGCGGTCCAGAACCTGAACATCATGCTGGGCCTGCATGAGACGACCGGCCTGTGATCTGCTAAACACCCGCCATGCTTCGTGGTTGGCTGGGCATCGGGATCGCTATGGCCGCCGCCCTCGCGTTATTCGCGGGCGCGGTGCTGTATGCCGTCCATCATGCGCCGCGCCCGCGCGGTTTCTCCGGTCTGGAATTCTCCGCGCTGTCCCCGTCGGCATCAGCGCGCACCCCCTTCCTGGAACATGGCGGGGCGCAGGTATTTGGCGTGGCCGATGACAGCCCGGCCGCGAAAGCCGGGATCAAGGAAGGGGAGGTGCTGGCGGCGATCGATGGCAAGCCGGTCGCTTCCGCCAAACAGGCCTCCGATATCGTGCGCGGCCACAAGGCGGGGGACCGGATCTCGCTGACGCTCTATGACATCACCGAAGGCGAAGTGAAGCCGCAGTCCGCCGTGCTGGTGTTCGACGCTGCGCCGCCGGCCGGCAAGAAATTATCCGTCCATCCGCCGCGCACTTTGGCAAAGGAAGTGTTTTACCCGCCGGTCGCCGCCGCCAACGCTGCCTGGTCGCGGCGCATCTATCGCGGCCCCACCATCCGCCCCCTGGCCTTGAGCGGGCTGGGCAGCGGCCAATGCAACGCCTTTGCGCCGGAGGGGTGGCGGGTGGCGGGCCACGCCCCCGACAATTCCATGTTCCATGTGATGGCGGGCGAGGGCTTCCAGCACGCCATCTTCCAGAGCGCGTTGCTGAACGGCGTCAGCGCGCAAGACTATGTGCGCGGCCACCTGGAAAAGACCTTCGGCGCGTCCGCGACCCTGACGCCGCCGCAAGCCAGGCCATACGGCTTTGTGCTGCGCGACTTCGGCAACCGCAAGGGCGGCGCGGGTTTTGTGCTCTATCGCGTCACCGGCAACCGCATCGCGCTGTGGCTGGCGGCGGTGGCGGGCGGCGATGTCGCCTGGGCCAAGCCGCTGGTCGGGGCTGTGGCGCTGTCGATACGCTGCGCGGCGCCGGGTGCGCCCGCCTTGCTGCCGCGTCCGGCGGACCTGCTGGCGACGCGCATCTCGATGCGCTGCATCCACGGCCGGTGCGATGAAACCGATTTCGCCGCCACCTATCTCACCACCCTGCGCTTCGGCTATGTCCACAACATCAAGGGTGACATGTTCCTGCTGCGGCCGCGCCGCGACTATTGGCAGAACGGGGCCGATGGCCCCGGCTTCTACCACCAGACCGGGGGCGAGAATGAGCGGCTCTATCCGGGGCGGATTAACTAGGGCCAAAACTCAATAAAGTCATTGTCGGATGAATCGGTTGGTGATTCCGTTGCTTCGTGATTCGGAGGCATTGGGATGCGGAATAACCTGTTTTGGCTGAACGATGAACAATGGCGTCAGATTGAGCCGCATTTG
>DASZQW010000010.1:0-40651 GCA_035549455.1 Rhizomicrobium sp.
GAAGGCGCTGCCGCCGCCGCGCCCGCTGCCGGCGCCGCGCCTGCCGCCGGTGCCAAGCCGGCCGCCGGTGCCAAGCCGGCCGCCGGCGCCAAGCCGGCTGCTGCCCCGGCCAAAAAGTAAGCCTGGGCGGCCGTCATGGCCGACACGGCGCTTCTGGTCGCGGGATTGGGAAACCCTGGCTCGCAATATGCGAGGAACCGGCACAATGCCGGTTTCATCGTGCTGGACGAACTCGCCGCCCATTACCGGTTTGGACCGTGGAAGGCGAAGTTCGACGGGTTGTTGTCGGAAGGCACGCTGGATGGGCGCAAGGTCTGGCTGCTGAAACCCCAGACCTTCATGAACCTGTCGGGGGGCAGCATCGGTCCGGCGCTGCGCTTCTTCAAGCTGCCGCTGTCGGCGCTGGTGGTGGTGCATGACGAGATCGACCTGGCGGCGGGAAAAGTCAAAGTGAAGACCGGCGGCGGCGATGCCGGGCAGAACGGGCTGCGCTCCATCACCGCCGCGCTGGGGCCGGACTATCGCCGGGTGCGGCTGGGCATCGGCCATCCCGGCGACAAGGACCGGGTGACCGGCCATGTGCTGCAGAATTTCTCCAAGGACGACATAGACTGGCTGCGCCCGCTGGTGGGCGCGATGGTCGAGGCCGCGCCGCTGCTGGCGCGCGATGACGATGCCGGGTTCATGAGCAAGGTTGCGCTGCTGACCGCGCCGACAAAACCGAAAAAGAAAGACACCGAGTAGATGGGATTCAAATGCGGAATCGTGGGCCTGCCCAATGTCGGCAAGTCCACTCTGTTCAACGCCCTGACCCAGACGGCGGCGGCGCAGGCGGCCAACTATCCGTTTTGCACCATCGAACCCAATGTCGGCGATGTGGCGGTGCCGGACCCGCGGCTGGAGACCCTGGCGGCCATCGCCGGGTCGGCCGAGATCATTCCCACGCGGATTACGTTCGTGGATATTGCCGGGCTGGTGCGCGGGGCCTCCAAGGGCGAAGGGTTGGGCAACCAGTTCCTGGCCAATATCCGCGAGGTCGATGCCGTGGCCCATGTGCTGCGCTGTTTCGAGGATGACGATATCACCCATGTCGAGGGCAGGATCGATCCGGTGTCGGATGCCGAGACGGTGGAAACCGAGCTGATGCTGGCCGACCTTGAGAGCCTCGAAAAGCGCATCAAGCCGCTGGAGAAGAAAGCCAATGGCGGCGAGAAGGAAGCCAAGGAACAGCTCGCCTTGATGATGAAGGCGGTGACACTGCTGCGCGAAGGCAAGCCTGCCCGCCGCGCCGAGCTGGCGCCGGAGGAGCGCGGGCCTTATTCGCAGCTTGGCCTGATGACGGCCAAGCCGGTTCTGTATGTCTGCAATGTCGAGGAAGCGTCCGCCGCCACCGGCAACGCCATTTCCGCCAAAGTGGAGGCCATGGCCAAGGCGGAAGGTGCGCGCAGCGTGGTGATCAGCGCCAAGATCGAGGAAGAGATCGCGCAGATGCCGATGGCGGATCGCGCCGACTTTTTGGACAGCCTGGGGCTGGAAGAACCGGGCCTGAACCGGCTGATCCGCACGGGCTATGAACTGTTGGGGCTGCTGACATTCTTCACCGTAGGGCCGAAGGAAGCCCGCGCCTGGACCGTGACGCGCGGCGCCAAAGGCCCGCAGGCGGCAGGCGTCATCCATACCGATTTCGAGCAGGGCTATATCCGCGCCGAAACCGTCGCCTATCCCGATTATGTTGCGGGCAAGGGCGAAGCGGGCGCCAAGCTGGCGGGCAAATTCCGGCTGGAAGGCAAGGAATACGTGGTCGCCGATGGCGACGTGATGCATTTCAGGTTTAACAACTAGCGCAGGCTCGCCTCGATATTGCCGCCGTCTACGGTGATCACGGCGGCTGTCGTTTTGCTGGCGGTCGCCAGATAGACAAAGGCATCGGCCACGTCTTCCGCCGTCACTTCGCGCTTCAAGAGATTGCCCGCCATGTAGTCGGCTTCCGACACGCCGCGCGCTTTCGACCGCGCCGCCACCATGTCGCCGGTCAAGAGGCCCGAGCGGACGCGGTCGGCATTGACCGCATTGGCACGAATGCCGTCCTTGCCATGGTCCAGGGCATATTGCTTGACCAGAAACAGGGTGGCGGCCTTGGGCAAGCCATACGGCCCAAAATCCTTGCCCGGATTGACCGCCTGTTTCGACGTATTGAACAGCAGGCAGCCGAAGGTGCCCTGGGCCTGCATGATGCGGGTGGCCTGCTGGGCGACGCTGTGATGGGCCCAGAAATTGAGCTCGAACGACTTGCGCAGGGTCTCGTCATCGACATGGCCGATGGTGCCCTGCCAGGCCGCGCCAGCATTGCTGACCACGATGTCGACGCCGCCGAACGCCGACACCACGGCGTCGAAGGCCCTGCGCACGCTCATGGGATCGGTGACATCGCATTCCACCGCCAGCGCCGCGGCCCCGATCTTTTTCGCCGCCGAACTGGCGGCTTCCAGGTCGCGGTCCAGTATGGCGACTTCCGCGCCCTGCTTGGCCATCGCCCTGGCGGTGGCAGCCCCGATGCCCGACGCGCCGCCGGTGATCACCGCCACCTGGCGCGACAGCGGCTTTTCGTTCGACTTGCCCAGCTTGGCCTGTTCCAGCGACCAGTATTCCACCTCGAACATGTCGAACTCGCTGATGGAGCGGTATTCGCCCATTGCTTCGGCGTCGGTGATCACCGCGACGGCATTCTCGGCGATGTCGGCGGCGATGGCGGCATCCTTGGCCGAGGCGCCGATGCCGAACATGCCCAGCCCCGGCACCAGGATGACGCGCGGCAGCGGGTCGAGTTCGGTCTTCTTGACCGGGCTTTTGGCGTTGTTGGTTTCGAAATAACGGTGATAGCGCGCCACGAAGGCGTCAACGGCGGCGTGAACCTCTTTGGCCCATTCCTCCAGCTTGCCGGCCTCAGGCGCCGGCACGATCATCGGCCAGTTCTTGGTGCGGATGGTGTGGTCGGGCGTCACCACCCCGACCTGGCTGTAGCGCGCCAGCTCGGCGCCGTTCACATAGTCCAGAATCTGCGGATTGCTGCGGAAGTCCAGAATCTGGCGCTTGGCGGCGCCGGCACTGGCATCCTTCTCGATCACCACCGCGCCGCGCAGGATCGGCGCGATGTCGGCCAGGCTGGCCAGGCTGGACGGCAGTGTGGCGGCGGCGCGGGACTTGCGCTGCAGCTTCAGCCGCTCTTCCGCCAGGGTGACGAACTCGATCATGCGGCCATAGGCCTGTTCGGCGGTGTCGCCCATGGTGAAGATGCCATGCTGCAAAAGGATCAGGCCTTCGACATTGGGCGTCTTGTCGAACACCCCGGCCACGGCCTTGGCCAGCGCGAAGCCCGGAATGGTGTAGGGCACATAGGCGACGCGGTCGCCATAGACCTCCTGCACCAGCGCCTTATTGTCGGGCTGGTCGGTCAGCGCCAGCACGGCGGTGGAGTGAACATGGTCGATGAATTTGTGCGGCAGGAAGGCGTGCAGCAGGGTTTCGACGCTGGGGTTGGGCGAGGTCGAATCCAGCAGGTTGATGCGCTGATAGTTGACCATGTCCTCGTCGGACAATTTGGCGAGCTGGCGCAGTTTCCTGAGAGGCGCCAGCCGCACCGCCGGAAGACCCGCAGGCTCGATCATGCCCATGTCCCAGCCCGAGCCCTTGATGCAGATGACCTCCACGTCTTCGCCGAGCTGGTCTTTCACGGTGGTTTTCACCGAAGTGTTGCCGCCGCCATGCAGCACCATCTTCGGATCGCTGCCCAGCAGGCGCGTGGTATAGGTGCGCAGGGCCAGGTCCGCATTGACGCCCTTGGGGGCATAGCGGGCGATGAAATCCTGCGCGTCCTTGTCCGACCAGTTCGACTGCATGGCGAAGCCCTATGTGGAAAAAAGGCTGCGTAAGCCTTCGGGGGTGGCGGCGCAAGTGCCGCGCTCGGTGATGAACCCCGTCACCAGCCGCGCCGGGGTGACGTCGAAACCGGGATTGGCGGCGGGCGAACCGGGGGCGGCGATCTCAACCGTCACCACCTGGCCCCGGGCATCGCGCCCGGTCATTTTCAGGATCTCGTCCGGGCTGCGCTCCTCGATGGGAATGTCGCGGCCGTCGGCGATGGCCCAGTCGATGGTCGAGGAGGGCAGCGCCACATAGAAAGGCACGCCATTGTCCCTGGCCGCCAGCGCCTTCAGATAGGTGCCGATCTTGTTGGCGACATCGCCATTGGCGGTGACGCGGTCGGTTCCGACGATCACCATGTCCACCTGGCCCGCCTGCATGTAATGGCCGCCCGCATTGTCCGCCAGAATGGTGTGGGCGACGCCGTGGCTGCCCAGCTCGAACGCGGTCAGCGAGGCGCCCTGGTTGCGCGGCCGGGTTTCGTCCACCCACACATGCAGCGGGATGCCCGCGTCATGCGCCAGATAGATGGGCGCCAGCGCGGTGCCGTAATCCACCGTCGCCAGCCAGCCGGCGTTGCAGTGGGTCAGGATGTTGACGGTCCGGCCGGGCTTTTTCGCCGCGATATCGCGGATGATGGCCAGCCCGTTCCGGCCGATGGCCTGGCTCATCGCCACATCCTCATCGGCAATGGCGGCGGCTTCGGCCCAGGCCAGGGCGGCGCGCTCTTCGCGCTTCTGGTTGAGCAGCGCATTCTTCATCCGCTCCAGCGCCCAGCGCAGGTTGATGGCGGTGGGCCGCGTCTCGGCCAGCATGTCATGAACCTTGTTGAGATTTTCGTCGGACGGATCCTCGCGCATCGCCAGCGCCAGGCCGTAAGCCCCCACCGCGCCGATCAAGGGCGCGCCGCGCGTCTGCATGGTGACGATGGCGTTGGCCGCGGCTTCGGGATCGCGCAGGGTCAGGGTGACGACTTCGTGCGGCAGCCTTGTCTGGTCGAGGATGCCGAACGCATCCTCGCCGGCCGTCCAGATGGAGCGGGTGTGTTTGCCGCCAATCTTCATATCAACAAGCCTTCATGCTATGGGAATCTTCATGGCGCCGCGGGGGCCGTGACTTTCATGGCGGGATAGTCACAGAAGCGCGCATACCAGTTTGCCAATTTGGGGCGGGAACCCCTCCAATCAAGGTCGGGAAGACGGAAATCGAGATAGCCCAGGGCGCAGGCGATGGCGACTTCGCCGATGGTTGGGTCCTTGGCGAAGGTCGCGCGCTCCAGCATGTCCAGGGTGGCGATGACCGCCGTCCTGTGCCGGGCGCGCTGGCTTTCATTCACCGGCGTCTGGCGGCCTTCCACTATATAAGCCACCGCCGCATCGGCCATGCCATCGCCCAGCGCCTGCAGGCCCAGCGCCTTCCAGCGCCCATTGTTGGCCTTCCAGATGTTCATGCCGGGAAAGAACTTCCCGCCGCCGACATGGTTGAGATATTCGCAGATCACGGGTGAGTCGATCAGCACGCTGCCGTCATCCAGCAGCAGGGCCGGAATCTTGCCCAAAGGATTGACGCGGCGGAAGTCCGGATCGTCGAATGGCCGGGTCAGGATCAGTTCCAGCTTCAGCTCCAGCTCATGGGCGATGACGCGGCACTTGCGCGCAAAGGGCGAGGCTGGGTTGGAGTAGAGTTTCAATTTGTATCTCCGGCGCGATGCGGGCGCATCGCTCAATGACCCTCGAATGCGACCAGCGACGACACGGCCATGCCGCGCTTGCGCAGCTTGTCGGCGCCGCCCAGTTCCGGCAGGTCAATCACAAAAGAGCAGCCGATCACCTTCGCGCCTGCCCGCTCCAACAGGTTGATGCCGGCCATCGCCGTGCCGCCGGTGGCGATCAGGTCGTCGACCAGCAGGACATTGTCGCCCGGCGTGATGGCGTCGGTGTGAATTTCGATGCGGTCGGTGCCGTATTCGAGGCTGTAATCCTCGCCGATCACGCTGAAGGGCAGCTTGCCCTTTTTGCGTACCGGGATGAAGCCGACGCCCAATTGATGCGCCACAGCGCCGCCCAGGATGAAGCCGCGTGCTTCCAGCCCCGCCACCGCGTCGATCTTGGCGCCGCAATGGGGCTGCACCATCGCGTCCACCGCGGCGCGGAAGGCGCGCGGATTGCCCAACAGCGTGGTGATGTCGCGGAACATGATCCCGGGCTTGGGATAGTCCGGGATGGTGCGGATGACCGATTTGAAGTCCATGGTCGATACTAATCCTCTTCCTGCTTCCAGCCCTTCGCTTGCGCTTCGGGCGTTCGTCGCTCGAAATGGTCCACCGGACCATTTCGTTCGCATACGCGAACCGCTCCTAACTTTTCAATACGCGGCCCGCCACCGCATCCAGCTTGGCCGCCAGCGCGGGATCGCGCTTTTCCGGCGCGGTGATCATGGCGAAATCCAGCACCGTTTCCGGCCGGTCGGGACAGGTGGAGGGCGTGCGCTCAGGCCCCAGCCTGGGCGCCACCGCCTGGATCAGCCGCCGCGCATTCGCCGCATTCTGGGTCATCACCTTGATGACCGCTTCCACCGTCACATGCTCATGGTCGTCATGCCAGCAGTCATAGTCGGTCACCATGCCGACAATGGCGTAAGGCAGCTCGGCCTCGCGCGCCAGCTTGGCTTCGGGCATCGCCGTCATGCCGATCACGGCGCAATCCCAACTGCGATAGAGGAAGCTTTCGGCACGGGTGGAAAATTGCGGTCCTTCCATGCAGATATAGGTGCCGCCTTCGCTGTGATCTATCTTCTGTTCGCGCGCGCCTTCGGTCAGCGCGCCCGACAGGCGCGGGCAGACCGGATGGGCCATCGGGACATGGGCGACAAAGCCGGGGCCGAAAAAGCTTTTCTCGCGCGCGAAGGTGCGGTCAATGAACTGGTCGGCCATCACAAAGGTGCCGGGCGGCAGTTCTTCCTTCAGCGAGCCGCAGGCCGAGACGCTGATCACGTCGGTGACGCCGATGCGCTTGAGGGCGTCAATATTGGCGCGGTAGTTGATGCTGGTCGGGGTCTGGACATGGCCGCGGCCATGGCGCGGCAGGAACACCAGATCCACGCCATGATAGGTGCCGGTGAGAAGCTGGTCCGACGGCGCGCCCCACGGGCCTCTGACCGTCTGCCACTGGGCATTTTCCAGCCCGTCGATCTGATAGACGCCAGAGCCTCCGATGATGCCCAAAACCGTTTTGGTCACAGCCCCGCCCCGCGTTTATTTTGGTCGCTCTGGCTCGCGCCGACGCTCCTGCCGCCGATGATCCCAAGTACCGTTTTACCCATGAAAAAGAGCGCTTCCCTGAGAGGAGCGCCCTTTTATCATTTATGGCCGGGGCGGCAATGCCCGGATTGGTGACACTCTATTTTGGGTCGCGCGGCCCAGCGCTGGCGGCTTCGCTGCGCTGGGCCGACGTTCCTAATGCATGTCCTTCCAGACGCGGCGATAGGCGGCAAACAACAGGCCCGCCAGCACCAGCAGGAACACCATCACGCCAAAGCCCAGGCGCTTGCGCTCTTCCATCTTGGGCTCGCTCGCCCAGGCCAGGAAGGTGGTCACGTCATGGGCTTCCTGCTCGATGCTGGCCTTGGTGCCGTCGCTATAGCTGACCGAATCGGGCCTCAGCGGCTGGGGCATGGAGATGTTCCAGCCTTCGAAATAGGGATTGTAATACTTGCCGTCCATCACCTTGAAGCCGTGCGGCGGGGTGGCGCCGAAGCCCGTAAGGATCGAATAGACATATTGCGGCCCGCCTTCGCGCGCCTTGACGATCATCGACAGGTCGGGCGGCAGGGCGCCGCCATTGTTGGCGCGGGCCGCCTCCTCGTTGGGGAAGGGGGCGGGGAACTTGTCGGCCAGGGTCGCCGAGCGCATCAGGGGCGCACCCTTGTCGTCGGTGGTCTCACCCTTGTCGTTGGGATCGGCCGGAAGTTTCGCGGCAGCGGCCAGCGCACGGACCTGGGCCTCGCTGAACTCCGGCCCGCCCGACTCCGCCAGATTGTGGAAGGCCAGATGATTGGCCGAATGACAGGCAGCACAGACTTCCTTGTAGACCTGATAGCCGCGCTGCAGGGCGCCGCGGTCATAGGTGCCGAACGGTCCCTGAAAGGAAAAGGAGACGTCCTTGGGCGGCAGGCGGGTGGTGTCAATCTCTGCCGCCAGGACAGCGGTGGAGGCGAGCAGGCCGAGGGCCAGGGGAAGAGTAACTCCGAGCGCGAGGGTCTTGGTCTTCATGGTCTGTCTCACTCGGCAGGCGCGGCGCTGGCGCCGAGCACGGATTGCGCGATGGAAGCGGGCAGCTTCCTGGGGGTCTCGATCAGGCCGATGATGGGCATGATCAGCCAGAAGAAGGCGAAGTAGTAAAGCGAGGAGATGCGCGCCACCCACACCAGCGGAACGCCGAAGCGGGCTGCATCCACGCCCTGGCTGCCGCAATAGCCCAGCAGCACGCAGGCGACCAGGAAGGCCCAGAAGAACTGCTTCATCAGCGGGCGGAAGCGGCAGGAGCGCACCCGGCTGGTGTCCAGCCAGGGGATAAACACCAGGGTGACGATGGCGCCGCCCATTACGACCACGCCCAGCAGCTTGTTCGGGATGGAGCGCAGCATGGCATAGAAAGGCAGCAGGTACCATTCCGGCACGATGTCGGGCGGCGTCACCAGCGGATTGGCCGGCTGGTAATTGTCCGGATTGCCGAAGAAGTTGGGCGCATAGAACACGAACAGGGCGAACAGGATCACGAACAGGGTCAGATAGAAGGCGTCCTTCACCGTGTAATAGGGATGGAAGGGCACCGTGTCCTGCGGGCTCTTCACATCGATGCCCAGGGGGTTGTTGTTGCCCGGCACATGCAGCGCCCAGATGTGCAGTCCCACCACGCCCGCGATGATAAAGGGCAACAGATAGTGCAGCGAGAAAAACCGGTTGAGGGTGGCGTCGCCGACCGCGAAGTCGCCCCACAGCCAGGTGGCGATGTGGGTGCCCACCAGCGGAATGGCGGTGAACAGGTTGGTGATCACCGTGGCGCCCCAGAAGGACATCTGGCCCCAGGGCAGGACATAGCCGAAGAAGGCGGTGGCCATCATCAGCAGATAGATCAGCACGCCGATGATCCAGATCAGTTCGCGCGGGGCTTTGTAAGACCCGTAATACAGGCCGCGGAACATGTGGATATAGACCGCCAGAAAGAACATCGAGGCGCCGTTGGAGTGAACATAGCGCATCAGCCAGCCATAGTTCACGTCGCGCATGATGCTTTCGACACTGTCGAAGGCCAGGCCCGCATTGGCGACATAATGCATCGCCAGCACCACGCCGGTGACGATCTGCACCGCCAGGCAGAAAGTGAGGATGCCGCCGAAGGTGTACCAGATGTTCAGATTGCGCGGCGTCGGGAAGGTGCTCATCGTGTCGTGCATCAGCCGCGGCAGCGGCAGGCGCGAATCGATCCACTTTTCGATACCGGACTTGGGATTGTAGGTCGAAGGGCCAGACATTGTTATTCTCCTCAACCGACCTTGATGCGGGTGTCAGACAGATAGCTGTAGACGGGAATTGCCAGATTCTGCGGCGCAGGGCCTTTGCGGATACGTCCGGCAATGTCGTACTGCGAACCGTGGCAATGGCACAGCCAGCCGCCGTAATCGCCTTCCGGCATCTGCGGCGTGGATACGGTGGGGGTGCAGCCCAGATGGGTGCAGACCCCGACCACGATCAGCCATTCCGGCTTGGTGGCGCGGTCGGCATCGGTGGCGGGCGCGTTGTCGGGCAGGTTGGCGTTGCGCGCCAGGGGATCGGGCAGCGAGGCCACATCCACCGACTTGGCCTGGGCGATCTCGGCGGGGGTGCGGCGGCGGACGAACAGCGGATGGCCGCGGAACTTGAAGACGACCTGCTGGCCGGCCTGGATCGACGAGATGTCGATCTCGGTCGTGCCGGCCGCCAGCGTGGCGGACGAAGGGTTCATCTGGTCGATCAGCGGCCAGGCCATAGCGGCCACGCCCACAGCGCCCATGGCGCCCGACGCCACATAAAGGAAATCGCGTCGCGTGCCCGCGTCACTCGTCGTCGCTGCCACTGGGTCCACCCTTGAGAATACTTGGAAAGAAAACGCTCAAACTCTTGCCACAAACAGGCGCGGATACGGTACTGACGCGGTGACGCGCCGGACCCCTTATATGCCCCGGCACGCCTGTTTGTTGGCCGGTAAAATAGAGAGTCGGTTTTCGAGGGTCTTGCGGCACGATGCCGCAGAAAATGCCTTTTCTTCCCGTTACTTGGTCTTCCCGTTACTTGGCCGCCGCTGGGCGGCGGCGGGGCCGTAACTTGGCCGAAACTAGAGGTCTCCCATGCGCCTGGCCCTGTATCAGCCCGATATCCCCCAGAATGCGGGGGCGATGATGCGGCTGGGGGCGGCGCTGGGGGTGGGGATAGATGTGGTCGAACCCTGCGGCTTCCTGCTGACCGACCGGGGGGTGAAGCGGGCGGGCATGGATTACCTGAAAAGCGCCGATATCCGCCGTCATGAATCCTGGGCGCGGTTCAGCGAGAGTTTGAAAGGCCGCCTGCTGCTCCTGACCACCCGGGGAGACCGGGCCTATACCGATTTCGCCTTCCAGCCCGATGACACGCTGCTGGTGGGTCAGGAAAGCGCCGGGGTCCCCGCCCAGGTGCATGCCGCCGCCCATGCCCGGCTGGTGATTCCGCTGGCAGCGGCGATGCGGTCCTTGAATGTGGCGCAGGCCGCCGCGATGGTGCTGGGGGAAGCGCTGCGCCAGACCGGCGGGTTTCCCGCAATGCCAAAGAGGGACTGACTTGGAACTGACCTTATTCCATCCGGGCGGACTGGTCGCGCTGGGCCAGGTGCTGATGATCGACATTGTCCTGGCGGGCGACAATGCCGTGGTGATCGGCCTGGCCGCGGCACGGGTGCCCAAACATCTGCGGAAAAAAGTGATCCTGTGGGGCCTGGCCGCCGCCGTGATCCTGCGCATCGGGCTGGCGGTGATCGCGGTGTCGCTGCTGGAGATCATCGGCCTGACCCTGGCCGGCGGCATTCTTCTGTTATGGGTGAGCTGGCGCTTCTGGCGCGACATACGGGGCGGCCAGAATCACAGCCGCGCCCATGTCGATGCCAACACATCGCTCAAGCGCGCCATCCTGCAGATCGTCCTGGCCGATGTTTCGATGTCGCTGGACAATGTGCTGGCCGTGGCGGGCGCGGCGCACGACCATGTCGATGTCCTGGTGATCGGGCTTTTGATGTCGGTGGCGCTGATGGGCGCGGCGGCGAATGTCATCGCCCGGCTGCTCGAGCGCTATCGCTGGATCAGCTATGTCGGCCTGGCGATCGTGTTCTATGTCGCGCTGAGCATGATCTGGCATGGCAGCAGCGCCGTGCTGAACGCCGTCAACTGACCTTCGAGAGAAGCGCCTACCGCGCCGCATCACGGCCGCCCATGACGCTGTCGCTAGGGCGACCATGATGCGTGCGGCTGAGTTCTACGCCAGCTTTAGGAGTAGCGCAGTAGCATCGTCAGAGGTCTTGAAGCGGGGAAATTTCACGCCGTCAGCGTCGGCCTGCTCGATGGCGCGCAGTTCCTCGCCCAGCACGTCCAGGCCGCGATCCATCGCCGCCTGCATCAGCGTGTCGGCGCTATAGGCGCCATAGTCGGTGGCCAGCGCCAGAAAGCCGTCCGAGGCCAGAAGGATCACCGCGCCCGGCGAAAGCGTCATCACCCGGCGCGCGGCATGGGCGGCCGCCTTTTCCAGGGGTGAAAACAGCCAAGCGGCCCCATCGTTGATGGCGTTGCGCCGGGCGCGCAACCCATCCAGATGATGTTCGCGCGCCGTGGCGGGCCGGTTGCTGTCCTTCGCCGCCTGCCCGGCCGTGCGGCTTTCGCCGGCTTTCTTGTCGAAACTCTCCCCCACCACGGTCAGCGGCCCTTCGCCCTCAATCACCAGCGCCGCGCAATCGCCGAACCAGAGGAATTCCACATCAATAGCGGCCCCCCTCCCCCGCGGCGCGTCAGCGCCTTGCATGGGGGAGGTGCCCGTAGCAGCGCCTGCGCTGCGAAGGGCGGAGGGGGAAATGGCCGCGAGCATCATGGAGGCGCAGGGCGTCTGCCACACATCCTCCAGCTCACGCAGGCGCAAGGCGTTGAAACTTTTTTCCGCGTCGGCCAGCGCGCCGCGCAGCGCCTTGCGCGGGCTCATCGCGTCCCGCAGATGCGCCAGCACCCGCCGCGCCCCGAACTGCGCGATCCAGGCGGCGTCGCTTTTTCCGGGCATTACCGGATCGCCCAGCGGCGTGGCGCCGTCCAGTATCACGGCGGCGCCCGCGTGATGGCCGAAGGCGTCTTCGTTGACCGCACCGCCCGACAGGGACAGGGACTCCAGCAGCTCAAGCGCCATCGATCACGCTTTTCAACCGGGCCCGCACCGCCGCTTCGTCGGCGGTGAAGTCGCCGCCCGCCCACCAATCCTCGACTTGGGCCAGCACGCGGCCGACATCGGGGCCTTCCTTGACGCCCGCCTGCATCACGTCCAGCCCGGTCAGGGCGAAACGCGGCCGCTCCCAGGTTTCGGCCATGCGCAGCATCATGCGCCAGGGCAGCGCATTGGCGCTTTTGGGGGCGCCCGCCCAGGCCAGGAGCACCTTGTCGCGAAAGCGCGCCACGCCGATGCGGTAGAGCAGCAGCCGCGCCTCCTTCGCCGGCAGGCTGGCAGGCAGGGCCGCGCCGCCCAACGCCTGTTCCAGCCTGGTGCGGTCGGCATTGGAGAGTTTGAGCGCATCGGCGGCGGCATGCGCGCCATCGCCGCCATCGGGCAGCAGCGCCGCCAGCCTGAGCACGCCATCGCGGGCGAAGAGATTGTCGGCCTCGATTTCCGCCAGCCGTTCCAGCCGCGGCAGCTGCAACGCGCCGGGCAGAAGCGCCGACAGGATTCCCGTCGCCGCCATCACCCGCAGAACCGGGGCGGGATTGCCCGCCTCCAGCAGCCGCAGCATTTCCTTGGCGATCCGCTCCGCCGACAGGGTCTTCAATTTGTCCTTGGCGGCGGCGGCGGCGCGCAGGCCCTCGGCATCAATCTCGCCCTTGCCATACCAGGCATGGAAACGGAACAGGCGCAGCACGCGCAGATAATCCTCGGCGATGCGGCTGGCGGCGTCGCCCATGAAACGCACCTGGCCCGCGATCAGGTCCTCCACGCCGGTGGCATAGTCGAAGATTTCGCCGCTGGGCGAGGCGTAGAGCGCATTGATGGTGAAGTCGCGGCGGGCGGCGTCTTCCGCCCAATCGTCGGTGAAAGCCACCACCGCATGGCGGCCGTCGGTCTCCACATCCCGGCGCAGCGAGGTGATCTCGAAGGCCTGGGCACCCACCACCGCGGTGAGAGTGCCGTGCTCGATGCCGGTTTCGACGGTGCGGATGCCCCTGGCCTTCAGCCGCGTCAGCGCCTCGGCCGGCGGCATGGGCACGGCGATGTCGATGTCGGCCACCGGCGCGCCCAGCAGCGCGTTCCTGACGGCGCCGCCGACAAAGCGCGCCTCGCCCAAGGCATTCATCACCGCCACCGTTTCCGGCGCGGTCATCCAGCCATGCTGTGCAGGGTCAATGCGCATGGCGGCGCCTTTTTGTTTTGTCGCGCGCAGACGGCCATGACCACCGATATATCCACCGGATGCCGGAGATTGGCCGTCCCGCGCGACGGGGGCCACCGACAAAGCGCGCCTCGCCCAAGGCATTCATCACCGCCACCGTTTCCGGCGCGGTCATCCAGCCATGCTGTGCAGGGTCAATGCGCATGGATCACTTATATATCATGGAGGCGCTGCGCCAGATCGACGATGATCGCGGCGGTGATCCCCCAGATTTCATGCTCCCGGTAGGTGAAGGCATAGTAGCTGCGCTGCCGCCCGCCCAGCGGGCGGCTTTCCCGCCGCCGGTTGGCGGGGTCCAGCAGAAAGGCCAGCGGCACCTCAAAGACCTCGGCGACCTCGCGCGCGTCTGGCGTCAGCACAAAGCCCGGCGCCACCACCCCCACCACCGGCTGGATGTCGAAGCCGGTGCCAGTGAGATAGCGGCCCAGATGCCCCGCCACCGTGACCAGACCGGGGGCGATGCCGGTCTCCTCGAAGGTTTCGCGCAGCGCAGTCTCGATGGCCGAGGTATCGCCTGCCTCGCTGCGGCCGCCGGGAAAGCTGACCTGACCGGAATGGCGCGCCAGCTGCTCGGTGCGGCGGGTGAAAAGAATGGTCGGCCCGCTTTCGCTCCGCGCCACCACAGGCAGCAGCACCGCCGCCTTGACGCCGCCCGGCGCGGGCCTGGGCGCATCCGGCGTCAGCTCATAATCGTCATGGGCGGCGACCTCGGGCGGCGCCTGCAGCAGCCGGGGGCGCAATGTTTCCAGGATGCTCACGCGGCCGGCCCGAGCACGAAGAATTCCCCGCCGCTGATCACGCCCATCCGGTCGCCCTGCGCCGCCGCCAGCGCCGCAAGCTGGTACCAGACATTGCGCGCCACTTTGGCCTCAAGCCCGCCGCGCACATGCAGATAGGGAACATCATCCTGCAGGCGCAGCCCATGACCGGGGCCAAGCCGCACCGCATCGCCCGCATTGGTGGTGAAGAGGAGGTCTTCGCCCGCCTGCTCCAGCGCCACGGCCAGGAAGGGCGCGTCCTCCACCGCGATGGAGAGCTTTTCCGCCGGCGTGACCAGGACGTAATCCGCGCCCTCCTTGCGCAGCAATCCGCAAAACAGCCGCACCAGTTCGGGCCGCGTGATGCGCTTGCCGGCATGGAACCATTGCCCGTCGCGGGCGATGCGCATGCCGCTGTCGCCGCACAGAGGCGGGTTCCAGTTCCGGACCGGCGGCAGCCTGGCCGCTTCCATCCGGGCGTAAAAATCGCCTGCCGTCATGACGCCATAATTTGCGGTTTTCTGCTGGAAATTAAGGACATTGCGGGGGTTGCGCCGCCGCTGCGCAACGGTGCAACATAACCGCCAACCCGGCAAGCCCAGCCCGACCCCGCATGAACGGCCCCGCATGAACAAGTTAGACATCCAGGACGAGCGCGACGCGCCGCGGCGGCTGTCGGCGGCGAGCGAGATCTTCGCGCGGGTCCGTGATGGACTGAATGCGGTGATCTTCGGCCAGGAAGAGGTGATCGAGCAGACCCTGATCACGCTTCTGGCCGGCGGACATGGCTTGCTGATCGGTGTGCCGGGCCTGGCCAAGACCAAGCTGGTCGACACGCTGGGCACCGTGATGGGGATGGATGCGTCGCGCATCCAGTTTACCCCCGACCTGATGCCCGCCGACATCACCGGCTCTGAAGTGATGGAGGAATCCATTTCCGGCGAGCGCGCCTTTCGCTTCATCAAGGGCCCGGTCTTCACCCAGCTTTTGATGGCCGACGAGATCAACCGCGCCAGCCCGCGCACCCAGTCGGCGCTGCTGCAGGCGATGCAGGAACGCCATGTCACGGTGGCGGGCGCGCGCCACGACCTGCCCAGGCTGTTCCATGTGCTGGCGACCCAGAATCCGCTGGAGCAGGAAGGCACCTATCCCCTGCCCGAGGCCCAGCTCGACCGCTTCCTGCTGCAGATCGATGTCGGCTATCCCGGTCTGGAGGCCGAACGCCGCATGCTGCTGGCCACCACCATTGGCGAGGAAAAGCACGCGGTGAAGGTCTGCGCCGCCGAAGACCTGCTGAATGCGCAGACCCTGGTGCGCCGGATACCGGTGGGCGAGCAGGTGGTGGAGTCCATCCTCACCTTGGTGCGCGCCGCGCGCCCCGATTCCGATCATGATAGCGGCGTGCGTGGCATGATCGCCTGGGGCCCCGGCCCGCGCGCCAGCCAGGCCCTGATGCTGGCGGTGCGCGCCCGCGCCCTGCTGGGCGGCCGCCTGGCGCCCTCGACCGACGATGTCGTGGCGCTGGCCGGCCCGGTTCTGCGCCACCGCATGGCGCTGAATTTCTCAGCCCGCGCCGAGGGCGCCACCACCGCCGGGGTGATCGAGCGGCTGTGCCAAAATCTCTTTTAAGAACCGCCTTCAACAAGGGGCCTGGGTGAGCAATTTCTCCGCGCTTCAGCATGAAGCCGACGGCCTGTCCGCCGGGCTGCCGCCGCTGATGGTCCAGGCCGACCATCTGGCGGCGTCGGTGGCGCTGGGCGTGCATGGCCGCAGGCGGGCCGGGATGGGCGAAAGCTTCTGGCAGTTCCGCCGCTATGCCCGTTCGGATTCCGCCAGCGCCATCGACTGGCGCCAGTCCGCCAAATCACAGACCGTATTCGTGCGCGAGCGCGAATCGGAGGCCGCCCAGACCGTGTGGCTGTGGCGCGATGCCTCGCCCAATATGAACTTCAAGTCTGGTGCGGTCTCCAAGCGCCAGCGCGCCGACCTGCTGCTGCTGGCCCTGGCTTCGCTGCTGGTGCGCGGCGGCGAGCGCGTCGGCTTCACCGGCATGGAGGAGGCGCCTGCCGCCTCGCGCCTGGCGCTGACCCGCATCGGCCGGGCGCTGTTCGGGCGCGCCACGGGCGCTCTGCCGCCGCCCACCCGTTTGGCGCGCGGCAACCAGCTTGTGTGGTTCAGCGACTTTCTGGACGATGGCACGGTGCAGGCCATGACCGCCTTTTCGCGCCAGGGCGTGGGCGGCCATCTGGTGCGCATCATCGATCCGGCGGAAGAGGAATTTCCCTATGCCGGGCGTACCCGCTTTGAATCGCCTGTTGGCGGAGGTGACGAAATCTTCGGCCGCGCCGAGCGCATCCGCAGCGCCTATCGCACGCGTTTCGCGGCCCATGGCGAAGCCATCGCGACGCAAGCCACCCGCCTGGGCTGGACCTCGACGGTGCATCGCACAGACCATGCGCCGCAAGCCGCGCTGATCGCGCTGCATGCCGCCATCGGCGGTGCCTGACTTGCCGGCCGCCCTGCAATTGAGTTTTGGGACTCCTCTGATCCTGGCGGCGTTATTGGTGCTGCCGCTGTTGTGGTGGCTGCTGCGCGTCACCCCGCCCTTGCCCCGCCGCACCGTGTTTCCGCCGCTCAAGCTGCTGCGCGGCCTTGAGGATGAAGAGCAGACCCCCGCCGCTACGCCCTGGTGGCTGCTGGCGCTGCGGCTGCTGGCGGCGGCGCTGCTGATCGTGGCGCTGGCCGACCCGCTGCTAGGCCAAAGCCCGAAACTGAGCGCGCCCGGCCCCTTGGTGCTGGTGATCGACAATGGCTGGAGCGCCGCCAGGGACTGGCAGGCGCGCCAGGACGTCATCGCCGATTTGCTGCATGGCGCGGCCCAAAGCGGAAGTGGGGGCCGCGCCGTGGCGATCATTCCCACCGCGGGCAACGCACCAAGTGGCTTGTTGAATGCGGGCGAAGCGGCGCGCGTCGCCAAGTCGCTCAAGCCGATGCCCTGGGCGGGCGACCGCCGCAGCGCAGCGCAGGCGCTGGGGCGATTCAAGTTTGCGCAGGCGCCCGCGCTTTACTGGTTGAGTGACGGCATCGAAGCCGGCAGCCAGAAGCTGCGGGACGCGCTGAAGCGCTATGGCGGCGTCACGGTCTTTGCGCCCCAGCGCCTGGCACTGGCGCTGCTGCCGGTAACGCGCGACGCCTCGGGCTTTGCCGTCACCGCCATCCGCGCCGCCACCGGCGCGCCGATGGACACCGAGGCCGCCGCCATCGGGGCGCGCGGCGAGACCCTGGCGGTGACCAGGCTGCACTTCAGGCGCCACGATATGCGCGCCAGCGGCCATATCGCCCTGCCCATGGAAGTACGCAACGCCACCGCACGGCTGGCCCTTGTGGGCGAAGACAGCGCCGGTGCGACCCAGCTTCTGGACAAGGGCGCGGCGCAAAGAAGCGCCGGCATCGTCTCGGAAGCCGCCGCCGGAGAAGCCCAGCCGCTGCTGTCGGATGTCTATTACCTGGAACGCGCCTTGTCGCCCTATGCCGAGATCGCCAAGGGCAGCATCGGGGCGCTGCTGGACAAGCATGTTTCTGTGCTGCTGCTGGCCGATGTGGCAAAAATCCCCGAACTCGACATGCCGCGGGTCAAGGATTTCGTCAGCCATGGCGGCGTCCTGATCCGCTTCGCGGGCGAGCGCATGACCGGCGGCGCCGACGCGCTGGTGCCGGTCCGGCTTCGGGTCGGCGGCCGCTATCTGGGCAGCGCCATGGCCTGGGGCGCGCCCCAGCATCTGGCGCCGTTCAGCGCTTTGTCGCCGTTCAATGGCCTGGAAATTCCCGCCGAAGTCACCGTCACCCGCCAGGTGCTGGCGGAGCCATCCGCCGAGATCGAGAACCGCACCTGGGCGCGGCTGGCCGACGGCACGCCGCTGATCACCGCCGAGGCGATCGGGTCGGGCTGGGTGGTGCTGTTCCATGTCACCGCCAGCCCCAACTGGTCGTCGCTGCCGCTGTCGGGCCTGTATGTCGAGATGCTCAAGCGGCTGCTGGCACTGTCGGCGGGAACGCCGGCGCGCGAATTGGCGGGGATGGTCAACCTGCCGCCGGTGTCGCTGCTGGACGGCTTTGGCCGCGACACGCCGCCGACCCCGGAGGTGACGCCGATCCCGGCGCGCGACTTCGCCCATGCCCGCGTCACGCCGCGCCATCCGCCGGGCCTGTATGGCGCCCATGACGTGGAAAGCGCCCTGAACCTGATGACGGCGGGGGACAAGCTGGCCCCGCTGGAAGGCATGGGCGCGCGGCGTTACGGCAGCATCCATGCCAAGGCGCTGGAGCCCTATTTGCTGGCGGCGGCCATGGCGCTGCTGCTGCTGGACGCGCTGCTGGCGCTGTGGCTGCGCGGCTTCACGCCGGCCAAGCTCAGATGGCCCGCCAAGATATTCGGCGCGGTCCTGGCGCTGTTTGTCATCGTGCCCCAGCTATTGGTTCCCCAGGCCCGCGCCGACGACGCCACCGCCATGAAGGCGGCGCTGGACACGCGGCTGGCCTATGTGAAGACGGGGCTGGCCGATGTCGATACCACCAGCGCCCAGGGCCTGACCGGGCTGGGCCTGGCGCTGAAATCGCGCACATCCTACGAGCCGCTGGAGCCGATCGGCGTCGACCCCGAGCGCGACGATCTTTCCTTCTATCCGCTGCTCTACTGGCCGATGGACCCGCGCGAGAAGAACCTGTCGCCCAGGGTGCAGGCCAAGATCGGCGACTATATGAGGAATGGCGGCACCATTTTCTTCGACACACGCGACCTGACCCTGGGGGCGGTGCGCGGCCCCGCCTCGCCGGGCGAACAGACGCTGCGGCGCATCACCGCCGGGCTGGACCTGCCGCCGCTACAGCCCCTGCCCGCCGATCATGTCCTGACCAAGGCCTTCTATATCCTGCACGACTTTCCCGGCCGCTGGACCGGCGGGCGGCTGTGGGTCGAGGCGCTGCCGCCCGCGCCCAAGAATGGCGCCCCCCCGGCGCGCGGCGGCGATGGCGTGTCGCCGGTGATCATCGGCGGCAATGACTGGGCCGCCGCCTGGGCCATCGATGGCAGCGGACATTTCACCGCCACGCCTTCGCCCGGCGGCGAGCTGCAGCGCGAGCAGGCCTTCCGCTTCGGCATCAACCTGGTGATGTATGCCCTGACCGGAAATTACAAAGCCGATGTGGTGCATGCTCCGGCCTTGCTGCAGCGGCTGGGGCGTGAAGCCGGCGGGAACCGGCGATGACGCGGCTGACCTTTGCCCCCGTGATCGCCCTGGAATGGCTGGCAGTGCTGGCCGTGCTGGCGCTGCTGATCACCGCCTATGGCCTGTATATGCGGGCGCGCGGCGCCTGGGCGCGCGGGCTGGCCTTTGGCGTGCTGCTGTTCGCGCTGGCGGGGCCGCTGCTGGTCAAGGAACAGCACGCGCCGCTGCCGGATGTGGCGGTGATCGTCACGGATCGCTCCCAGAGCATGAACCTGGGCAAGCGCGCCCGGCAGGCCGAAGCCGCCCGCGCCGCCATCCGGCGGATGCTGGATGCCCAGCCCGAATTGGTGGTTCGCGAAACCAGCGTCACCACCACCGCCACCGGCGAGAATAACGGCACCCAGGCCTTTGCGGCGCTGAACGCGGCGCTGGCCGACGTGCCGCAGGGCCGGGTGGCGGGCGTGGTCCTGATCACCGACGGCCAGGTGCATGACGCGCCGCCGCCGCAAAACCTGGCCTTGAAAGCGCCGCTGCAGGTGCTGGTGGCGGGCGGACGCGGCGAGCGTGACAGGAAACTGACGGTGATGAACGCGGCGCGCTTCGCCATTGTCGGGCAATGGGCGCTCATGCGTCTGCGGATCGATGACCTGGGCAGCACCGCCACCGGCGACAGCGCGGTGCTGGACATCCGCATCGACGGCAAGCCCTTTGGCACCCGGCTGGTGGCGGTGGGCAAGGATACCGACATCAGGGTGCCGGTGGCGCATGAAGGCGAGAATCTGGTGGAGCTGTCGGCCGCACCGGGCCCGGCCGAACTGAGCTTGCAGAACAACCATGCCGTGGTCACTGTGTCGGGAGTGCGCGACCGGCTGCGCGTCCTGCTGGTGTCGGGCGAACCCCATGCCGGCGAGCGCGTGTGGCGCAACCTGCTCAAGGCCGATCCGTCGGTGGACCTGATCCACTTCACCATTTTGCGCCCACCGGACAAGCAGGACACGACCCCGCTCAACGAATTATCGCTGATCGCCTTTCCCTATCGCGAGCTGTTCCTGGAAAAACTGGGCTCGTTCGATCTGGTGATCTTCGACCGCTATACCGAGCGGGGGATATTGCCGCTGGCCTATTTCCAGAACCTCGCCTCCTACGTCCAGGATGGCGGCGCGCTGCTGATTTCGTCGGGGCCGGAATTCGCCGGGCCGGAAAGCATCTTTCGCACACCCTTGTCACAGGTGCTGCCCGCCCAGCCGACGGGGCAGATCTTCACCGGCGGCTTCAAGCCGATGGTGACGGCCGACGGGATGGCCCATCCGGTGACGCGCGAGCTGCCGGGAAGAAATCAAGACAAGACGCCACCGAGCTGGGGCCGCTGGTTCCGCACCATCGGTTCCAACAAGATCGCCGGCCATACGGTGATGACTGACGCGGCGGGCCATCCGCTGCTGGTGCTGGACCAGGTGGGCAAGGGCCGGGTCGCCGAACTGATGAGCGACCAGACCTGGCTGTGGGCGCGGGGCTTTGAGGGCGGCGGGCCGCAGGCCGAGCTGCTGCGGCGGCTGGCGCACTGGCTGATGAAGGAGCCGGAACTGGAAGCCGAAAAACTGTCGGCCGACATTGTCGGCGGCGACATCCGCATCATCCGCCGCACCATGGCGGCGACGACGCCGCCCGTGACCCTGACCCTGCCGTCGGGCAAACAGGTGCCGGTGGCGCTGACCCATGCCGAACCCGGCATCTGGCGCGGCACGGCCAAGGCGGGTGAACTGGGCCTTTATCGCGCCACCGACGGAATTCTTTCGACCGTGACGGCGGCGGGGCCGCTCAATCCCAAGGAAGTCGCCGACATGCGCGCGACCGAGGAGGTGCTGAAGCCCCTGGCCGAAGCCAGCGGCGGCAGTGTGCACTGGCTGGAGGATGGCCTGCCGCAGATACGGCGTGTGGGATTGGGCGACCGCGCCAGCGGCTCCAACTGGATCGGACTTCGCAGCAACGGCGCCTATCGCGTCACCGCCCTGGAGCAGGAAAAGCTGCTGCCGCAATGGCTGGCGCTGCTGCTGATCGTCGGCGCGCTGCTGCTGGCCTGGAGACTCGAAGGCCGATAGACCGTTCGTCGGCCCGGCGTCCATACGCTGTCGCTATGGACCCTGGAGACTCGAAGGCCGATAGACCCTTCGCCGGCCCTTCGCATGCGCCACGGGCCTTCGTCACGCGAAATGGTCCACTGGACCATTTCCTTCGCCTTCGGCCAACCGTTCCTCACCCAAGGCCCGCGCCATCGGCGCAAACCGGATCGTCAATCCGGGCGCGGCGAATCTGGCCCGACAGGGTCAGCATCTCGCCACCCTTCAGCGACCGGCCCAGGATGCGGTTCTGGTCCACGGGGCCCGGAAACTTTACCCGCCCCGGCGGCAGGCGCGAAAAACCGACTTTGGCGTAATAAGGTTCGTCGCCCACCAGCAGGATGCCGCGCCACGGTCCTTTTTGCGCCGCCGCGATGCCGGCCTGCATCAGGGCGATGCCGATGCCGCGGCCGCGCTGGTCGGCCCGCACCGCCAGCGGCCCCAAGAGCAGTTCCTCATGCCCGCCGACGCGGATGGGCCAGAAGCGCACCGAGCCGCGCAGGATGTCATTTTCGATGGCGACAAACCCCAGCCCGGCGATGGGATAGACCCCTTCGCGCAGCCGGTTGGCCGACTTGGCAAAGCGGCCGGGTCCGAAGCTTTCGGCGTTCAACGCCTCCACCCCATCGGCGTCGCCGGGCGCTTCCAGCCGTATCTGCCAGGCCTGCACAGGTGCGTTCATGGGACTTTGGGCTAATGGCAGGGGCCGCAAAAGGCAAGCATCCCTACCAATAAGGTGAAATCACGGCGCCACCCAGTTCGGCCAGCCGCCGCAGCGTCGCGGGCGTGGTGCCGGGCGGGGGCTGGCGCGGATCGGCAAAACAGATCTCAGCGATCTCCAGGCTGGGGCGGAAAACGACCGCGCCCGTGACCCGGTACAGCGCCACCACATTGCCCACCCAGCCCAGGCGGCGGGTATAAAGCCCGAAGAATTGCGCTTCGCCCCCCGACAGGCCGGCTTCCTCGGCCAGTTCGCGCAGCACCGCGATTGCGGGCGGCTCGCCCCGGTTCACCCCGCCGCCCGGCAGGTACCAGCCCGGCTTGTAGCGATGGCGCACCAACAGGACCCGGCCTTCGGGGTCGAACAGGGCGCCCGCGACACCCATCGCCGTGGGCGACCACAATGCCTTGGCGGTCATCGACAGCCGGAACGACAACCAGCGGATGCTGCGTGTTAACATGTTGGAAACTTCTGCCGCATGTCTGATCCGTAACGGTTCAATAACGCCTGAGCGCTACCTTAGGGCGAACATTTTAGCATGACGGCGAGCCTTCCGATGGCGGAATGCGCGCATGTCCGGGTCTAATCATGTCCGGGGCCGGGTTCGAGAATATCAAGGCGCTTATTGTCGAGGACAATGCGCATATGCGCTCGCTGCTGCGGGCACTGCTGAATACCGCCGGCATCAAGGAGGTGGCGGAGGCCGCGCATGGCGGCACGGCATTGACGGTGCTGCGCGAGCGCAAGAGTGACCTGATCCTTACCGACCTTTCGATGCAGCCGATGGACGGGCTGGAATTCACCCGTCAGGTGCGCAATTCCGATGCCAGTCCCAATCCCTTCGTGCCCATCATCATGATCACCGGCTATACCGAGAAATACCGGGTCGAAGCCGCCCGCGACGCCGGCGTCACCGAATTCCTGGCCAAGCCGATCACCGCCGCCAACCTGTATTCGCGCATCGCCGAGATCGTGGAACGGCCGCGCGCCTTCGTGCGCTGCGACAGCTATTTCGGGCCTGATCGCCGCCGCAAGCCGACGGAGGATTATGCCGGACCCTGGCGCCGCCAGGACGATTTTCAGGACGCGGAGGTACGTTGATGGCCACGGCCAGCAAGAAGGACGCCCAGTATATCGCGCCCGATTCCTATCCCCAGATGATGAGCAAGCAGGACGCCGACCGCGCCTTGAAGACGCTGCGCAGCGCCCAGACCCGGGTGACGGCGCAGGTCGCGGTGGAGGCCTGCGTCCCGCCCATGCGCGCCGCGATCCTGCAATATGTCGACGAGCTGGAACGCGTCAGCGGCGACATGGACGCGGTGTTCGGCCTGGTGCATGAGATTCGCGGTTTCGCCGAGACCGCCGGCCTGGTCACCACCGGACGGATCGCGGAAATCCTGTGCCGCTACATGGACGATTTGCGCCGCATCGACAAGCCGCTGGACCAGACCATCGTCGCCCTGCATGTCGCGGCCATCACGCGGGCCGCCCGCGCCGAGGACGATGGTGTCGCGATGGGCGAAATCGTGGCGGGCGAGCTGGCGGCCCTGGTGGCGCGCCAGCTTTCGGAGGCGGCCAAAAGCTAATGCGCGTTAACCCCTGATCGCGGGGAAAGGCGGATCGGTTCACCCCTCCTTAAGGGCTGGCGTTAATAATAACGCTGCGAATTTTGCGGGCATTTCAGGCATCCATGCTTCAGATCGGCGGCATTGTCATTCTCTTCGGCTGCGTGTTCGGCGGCTATCTGATGACGGGCGGCAGCCTTGCCGTCGTAATCGAGGCCGCGCCGCACGAACTTCTCACCATTTTCGGCGCCGCCCTCGCCGCCATGCTGATCGCCGGCTCGATCTACAACGTCAAGAAGATCACGGGCGGCATGGGCCAGGTGATTTCCGGCCCGCGCTGGAAGCCGGGCGATTACAACGACCTTTTGTGCCTGCTGTTCCTCTTGACCAAGACCATGAAGTCCAAGGGTCTGATCGCGCTGGAAGCCCATATCGAAAGGCCCTCGGAGTCGTCGATTTTCAAGCGCTATCCCAAGATCTGCAAAGATCATTTCGCGCTGGATTTCATCTGCGACACGCTGCGCATGATGACCATGAGCCTGGAAGACCCCCACCAGGTCGAAACCGCCATGGAAAAGCAGCTGGAAAAGCACCATCACGAGGCGCTGGTCGGCGCCAATGCCCTGCAAACCATGGCCGACGGCCTGCCCGCTTTGGGCATCGTCGCCGCCGTGCTGGGCGTGATCAAGACCATGGGCGCGATCAGCGAGCCGCCGGAAGTCCTGGGCGGCATGATCGGCTCGGCGCTGGTCGGCACTTTCCTTGGCGTGTTCCTGGCCTATGGCATTGTCGGGCCGCTGGGCATGCGGCTGAAGGCGGTGATCGACGAGGACGCGCTGTTCTATCACGTCATCCGCGACATCCTGGTGGCGCATCTGCACGGCAACGCCGCCCAGGTCTCGGTGGAAATCGGCCGCGGCAGCGTGCCCAGCGAATATCAGCCCAGCTTCGCCAAGCTGGAAGAGGCGCTGAACAACATCCCGCCCGACTCCGCCTGATCTGCCGATCCGCTAGCGGTAATTTTCCCAGCGCTGGCGGTAGGCGGTCCTGGCCTCCGACATCGAGACAAAGAAAGTCGCCAACGCGCCCGCGAATACGCCCAGCGGGATGGCGACAAACAGGTCGCCGTCGGTGCCGAAGCCGACAATGCCGGCCACGATCACGCCGGTGAGCTGCGCCACGCTTTTCGGAAGAAAATGTCCCAACCCGCCCATCAGGCGGTTGTAGGAACCGGGTGTCCCAAAATGAAACAGTTGTAAGGCGCAGGGTTAACGCGGGCAAACGTTAACCGTTTTTTTCAGAGCTGGCGGAACCCGGCCTTGGCCAGGCGGTCGCGGATTTCCTGGGCGTGTTCGGTGTCGCGCGCCTCCACCACCAGCCCCAGGGTCGCGGACTTGGCGGGAATGCCCGCCATCATGCGGTTGTGGGAGACTTCCAGCACATTGCCGCCGGCCTCAGCGATCAGGACGGCGATCTGGGCCAGCTGGCCGGGACGGTCCTCGATCTGCAGTTCCAAGAGGATGATGCGGCCCTCGCGCGTCAACTCGCGCAGGATGACATTGGACAGAAGCCGCATGTCGATATTGCCGCCGGACATGACGATGCCGACGCTTTTGCCGTGGAACTGTGCCTTGTTGGCCAGCAGCGCTGCGAAAGCCGCCGCGGCGGCGCCTTCGATCAGGGTTTTCTCGATCTCCAGGATCATCGCCAGCGCATGCTCGATGGCGTCCTCGCTGACCGCGAAAATATCGCGCACCAGCGCCCGGGTGATCTGTATCGTCAGCGCGCCGGGCCACTTGACCGCGATGCCTTCGGCGATGGTCTGCTGCGGCGGCGTCTCGGTGACGGCCTCGCCCTTCATCAGATGGCGCATGGCGGGATAAAGATCGGTCTGGGCGCCATAGATCGCGATATCGGGCTTCATCGCCCTGGCCGCGATGGCGCAGCCCGCGATCAGCCCGCCGCCGCCCACCGGCACGATCAGGGCGTCGAGCTGCGGCACATCCTCCAGCATCTCCAGCGCGCAAGTGCCCTGGCCCGCGATCACCAAGGGATCATTGTAGGGATGAATGAAGGTCAGGCCCTGATCGGCACAGATGCGCCGCGCCTCGGCCTCGGCTTCCGCCAGCGAATAGCCGTGCAGGATGACCTCGGCGCCGAAGTCGCGGGTATGCTTGACCTTGTTGAAGGGCGTGGTCACCGGCATCACGATGGCGGCGGGAATGTCCAGCCGTCCGGCGTGATAGGCGACGCCCTGGGCATGGTTGCCGGCGCTCATCGCCGCCACGCCGCGCTGGCGCTCGCCTGGCGTCAGCGACAGGATGCGGTTCAGCGCCCCGCGCTCCTTGAAGCTGGCGGTGAACTGGCGGTTCTCGAATTTCAGCCATACCTCGCAGCCCGCGATGTTCGACAGCGTGCGCGAATGGCGCGTGGGGGTGCGGACCAGCGCCGGCTGGATGGCGCGGGCGGCCTGTTCGATGTCGGAGAATGTGGGAGCGGATATCATGCGTATTGCTCCACTGCCGCGGCCGGGCTCACTGCGCTGTCGCGCGCCCGGCCTTGGCATTTATTTCCGCGCGGCACGCGCGAAAATAAATGGTAGCACCGGACGGATTTGAACCGCCGACCAAGGGATTATGATTCCCCTGCTCTACCGCTGAGCTACGGTGCCATGCGGTCTTTGTACCGCGGAGGCGGGGATTTAGGAGGGTGTCCGGGGCCTGTCAAGTTTGGCCCGGAAAACGCGGTTATTCCGCCGCCAGGCGCGCCGCTTCAGGCGCGATCCAACCGCCGCCCAGCACCCGGCTGCCGTCATAGAAGACGCAGGCCTGGCCGGGGGCGATGGCGTCTTCCGGCGCCGCCAGCTCCACCCGCGCGGCGCGAGCGCCCAGCGGCGTTACCATCGCCATCACCGGCGGCCGCATAGAGCGCACTTTTACCCGGCACTCAAACGGCGCCTCGAACGGCGCGGCTGGCGCGCACAGCCAGTTGACGTCGCGCAGGGTCATGCTGGTCGAGGCCAGGCTGCTGCGCGGCCCCACCACCACCCGGGCATTGACCGCATCCAGCTTCAGCACGAATAGCGGTTCGGCATTGCCCGAAAGACCCAGGCCCTTTCTCTGGCCGATCGTGAAATTGACGATGCCGTCATGGCGGCCGACGACATGGCCCGCCTGGTCAACGATCTCGCCGGGACGCGCGGCATCCGGCTTCACGCGATCGACAATGGCGGTGTAGCGGCCCTTTTGTCCTTGCAAATTGGGGGGCACAAAGCAGATATCCTGGCTGTCGGGCTTGGCGGCATTGACCAGGCCCAGACCAGCAGCGACCGCGCGCACCGCGCTCTTTTCCATGTCGCCCAGGGGAAAGCGCAGATAGTCGAGCTGCGCCTGGGTGGTGGCGAAGAGGAAATAACTCTGGTCGCGGGCGACGTCGGCAGCGGCATGCAGCTGCACGCCGCTCGCGCCCTCGACGCGGCGGACATAATGGCCGGTCGCCATCGCCTCGGCGCCCAGTTCGCGCGCGGTGTCCAGCAGGTCGGCGAACTTCACTTTCTGATTGCACTGCACACAGGGGATCGGGGTTTCGCCGCGCGCATAGCTGTCGGCGAACTCCTCGATCACCGCCTTGCGGAAGCGGCTTTCGTAATCCAGCACATAATGGGGAATGCCGATATCCTGGGCGACGCGCTTGGCGTCATGGATGTCAGCCCCGGCGCAGCAGGCGCCCTTGCGGGCCGGGGTCTTGTCCTGCGCGTAAAGCTGCAGCGTGATGCCCACGACATCATAGCCCTGCTGCTTGAGCAGCGCGGCGGTGACGGAGGAGTCGACCCCACCCGACATGGCGGCAACCACACGGCTTCCGGGCTTGAGGGTCGTCATGGCGGCCATATAGGCGCAGGGTAGGAGAATCGCAAGATTTCCGTCCCGCCCCTCGCCCGAGCTCGGGGCGTTCGTCGCTCGAAATGGTCCGCTGGACCATTTCGTCCGCGTGCCGCGGACCACTTCTCACCCCAATAAAAACCCCGAAAACCGGCCTAGCCGGTCGGAATCGGCAGGTAATTCAGCAGCGAAAGTTTCTGCAGCCCCGCCGTCACCTGCAGCGCCGCCTGCAGCTGGGTCTGGTTCAGCGACAGCTGGGTGGCGGCGTCGGCCAGGTTGGTGTCCTGGATGTTGGACACGAAACCCTTGTACAGCGTGTCCATCGAGGTCTGCTGGGTCTGGGCGTCGGTCAGGCGGTTGGCGACATAGCCATTGGCGGCGACCTTGGCATTGAGGTCGGTGGTCATGCCGGTGATGCCGGCAATGGCGCCTGTCAGATAGCTGTTCTGCGCCTGGGTAAGATTGGCGCTGCCCGCAAAATTGCCGGTGCCACCCGCATCGAACGCCGCCAGGTCCTTCAGCGACTGCATCAGGCCGGTCGCCACATCCGAGGCGGTGACGCCATAGGAGACGGTGACGCCGTCGGCCACCTGCACCGACTTCTTGAGATCGCCATTGGCGAAGGCGCCCGAGACGCTGGACAAGGCGCCCAGCTGGGTCAGCGTTGTCACCGCCATCGGCGCGGTGTCGGTCTTGCCGCCGGCATAGATATAATCGCCATTGGCGTCCTTGGAACTGAGGATGGCGCTGGCTTGGTCGAAGATGCTCTGGGCCTGGGTCATCAGGGTGGAGCCGTCATTGTTGGCGACGGCGTCGCTGACCGCCTTTTTCAACTGCGCCGCCAGGCTGGACAGGCTGGTGAGCTGGGTGTCCTGCAGATCGACCTGGGTGGCGGCGAAAGTGGTGGCGTTGGTATAGGCGCTGTTGCGGGCATTGGCCGCGATGGTTGCGGTCAGAACCTGGGTCTTGTCGCCGAAGCCGGCATAGGTGGTGGCGTTCTTGCCCGAGGCGATGCTGGCCTGGGTCTTGTCCAGCGCATTGCCCGCACCCGTGATCTGGGACAGGAAATAGGCGGTCTGGGCGGCGGTGGAAACGCGGTCGATGCTCATGATTTTACCTTGCTGGTCCTTACTGGATGTCCAGAAGCGTTTTGTAGAGCGTGTCCACCACCGACAGGATGCGCGCGCCGGCGGCGTAGGCCTGCTGGTAGGAGGACAGGTTCGTCAGTTCCTCGTCCAGGTTGACGCCGGAGTTGGACGACAGGCGCGACTGGGCCTGGGACAGGCGGTCGTCCTGGGTCGTCTGGTTGGCGGTCACCATGTTCGATTGGGTGGAGAGGTTCTGGTAGAAGGTCGCCGCATAGTCCGACAGCGACGCGGTCTGGGCGGCGATGCCGCCAACGCCAGCGAAGCTGCGGCTCTGGGTGATGACATTCTGCAGCGCGATGGCGCCGGCATTGTCGCCGGCCGAGACAATGGTGTCGCCGGCCGTGCTGGTGGATGTGATGCCCGGCGTGGCGAAGCCGATGCGCGCGGGATTGTTGGTCACCGTGCTGGTCAGGCCGAAGGCGCTGGCCTGGCCCACCACCGCATTGGCGCCCAATCCAAAGATCTGGCTGAAGCTCATGGCGGTGGTGCCGCGGCTGGTGGTGTCGCCGGTGACGTTGACGGCATAGCCGGGATAAAGCGCGCTGGCGGCGGTGGAGATCGAGCCATCGCTGTTCAGGGTGAAGGTGGCGGCGCCGCCCAAAGCGGTGTTCAGCGCGGTGACCACATCGCCGATGGTCTGGCCGGCGGTGGTGGTGATGGAGACATTCTTGACGATGTCGCCGCCGGGCCCCTTCATCGACAGGCTGATCTTGCCGCCCACCGCCAGCCCGCTGGGATCGGAACCCGTGAGGCCGGTGGCGGTGATCGAAGGCACCTGCGACTGGAAGACATCGTTGAGGCCGAAGAATTGCGAAAAGCCCGCGCCGCCGCGCGCCGAGGGCGTGGAAGCATCGTCCTGCACCAGGATGCCGTTGCTGCCGGTGGCGGTGATGGAAAGCTGGCCGTTCGCGAAGCTGGCGCTGCCATTGCCGCCCAGCGCGGTGTTCAGCGCGGTGGCGAAGCTGGCCATCGTGGTGCCGATGCTGGCCGAGCCACCGCCATTGACCGACAGGGTGCCGGCGGAAAAGTTCACATCGACGCGCGACACCAGCTTGCCGCTGGAATCGGTGACGGCGATGGTGGTCTTGCCCGTGAAATTCAGCCCGTCGGTGCCGATCAGGCCGGTGTCGCGACCGGTCAGGGACGTAGGCGGCGGATAGGCGGCATTGGCGTTGGCCTGGGCATTGAAGGCGTTGGCGGTCTGCTGCGCCATGTTGCCCAGGGTCTGGTTCAGCCCGCCCAGCACCTGGTCGCGCATGTCGATCAGCCCCTTCAGCGAACCACCATCCAGATGGGGGTCCAGCGCCATGGGCTGGCCCAGCGTCTGGCCGGTCTGAGGATTGGTGTCCTGGACGGTGATGTTGCCATAGGCGCCATTCTGGGCGCCGCCCGCATAGGAGAGCTGGGCATAGGTGTTGGAGACCAGGTTGATGCCGTCGGTGGTCGAGACATTGACGCTGCCATCGGCATTGGTGCTGGTCTTGATCCCCATCACCTGGGCCAGGTTGTTCAGCGCCACGTCGCGCTGGTCGAGCAGGGCGCTGGCGGTATCGCCCGCGGCATTGGCGGTGCGCACCTGGGTGTTGAGGTCGTAGATCTGCTTGATCAGGGTGTTGGTGGAGCCGATCGCGTTCACCGCCTGCTGGTCGATCTGCTTCTGCAGGCTGGAAATGGTGCTGGAGGCGGCCGAGACGTTCGAGGCCAGCGCGTTCAGCGCATTGATCACCCCGGTGCGGCTGGCGCTGGAGGTGGGGGCCTGGGAGGCGGTGGCGAAAGCGGCGGCCAGGTTGGTCAGCCCGGTGGCCAGGGACTGGTTGTCGCCCGGCCCACCCAACAGGCCATTCAGCTGCGAAAAGAGGCCGGCCATGGTGTCGTACTGGGAGGCCGCGCCGCCCGCCGACAGGGATTCCTGGGTGAGAAACTGGTTGGCCACCCGCTGCACGCTGGCGATGTCCACGCCCATCAGCTGGCCGCCCACCGACAGCGTCTGCTGGTTGACGACGCGGCGGGCATAGCCGGGCGTGTTGATGTTGGAGACGTTGTTGGAAACAACGCCCAGCGCCGCGCTGTTGGTCTTGAGCGCGCTGATGGCACTGGCGGCGATTCCGTTCAGGCTCACGGCTGGAGTCCTTTGTTCACGCAAGCCCTGTCGCAAGCGCCATGCCATTATAGGGGGGTCGGTTTTTCCCGGAATTGCTGGCTTTTAACACTGTTCGGAAAACAGCGTTCGGACGGCAGGCTTTGCCGAACCGGCAGCTTCTGCCTGCCTGTTTGTGCAGGGCGCGGGCGCGGGCCTCGCGAAAATCCAGCGATTCCGCGCCGCTTCATCCGGCACGGCGATTGCGATGGGCTTTGGCGAGAACATCATCGGACTACCATTCGTGCGAACGTCAGCGGCATCCCGGACTTCCCATGCGGCGCATCAGCCGTCGCAGGCGAACGCCAACAAGGCGGACGGGGCTTCGCCTTTCACGCTGCTGCTCGCCTCGGTCGCGCCCAAGACACATAAAGCAGACACAAGGGACTCCCAGGACGACAAGCAGGCTGACGACAAGGCCGCCCAGTCTTCGGCAAACAAGTCTTCGGCAAACCAGTCTTCGGCAAACAAGTCTTCCGCAGGTGACGCCGCCGATGTGGCGAAGGCCCAGTCCAAAGACGTCGCGTCCAAAGATACCAAGGATGTGGCCAAGCCCAATGCCGGCAAGGACGATGCCGCACAGGCGGCTGCCCCGGACGCGGCCCCGACCGATATCGCCAGCCAGCAGGCCATGACTGCGCCGCCGCCGGCCGCCATCGCCCTGGCCGCCAGCACCGCGCCGGCCGAGGATGGTGCGGCCGGAATCGAAGCCACAGGCGCCAACGCGCCGGCCGCCAAGACTCAGGACGCCAAGGCCCAGGACGCCGGCAGCGCCGCGCCCGCCGAGCAGGCGGGGCCATCCGACGCCAGCACCGCCCAGGCCAATGGCGCCCAGGCCACGCCGGGCAAGACCACGGCAAAACCGGACGCCCGCGCCGCCAAGGCCGACGCCGCCAAATCCAGTGACGCCAAGCCGGCAGACGCCAAGCCCGCCGGGCCGCAGCCGGCCGCCGCCGATCAGCCGGCCGCCGACAAGACCGCCCAGCCGCATGCCGATGCCGCCACCACCATGGCGACCGGCGTCATCACCGCGCCGCAATCCCAGCAGGCCGCCGCCGCCAGCGCGCCGGTCCTGACCCAGCATGTCCAGGTGACGGCGCAGCCCGCACCCAACCTGCCCGCGCTGGCGGTGGAGATCGCCGCCAAGTCGCAGGGCGGCGCCAAGCAGTTCGACATCCGCCTGGACCCGCCCGAACTGGGCCGGGTGGAAGTGCGCCTGTCGATCGACGCCGCCGGCAAGGCCAGCGCCCATCTCACCGCCGACCAGCCCCAGACGCTGGATCTGCTGCAGAAGGATTCCACCAACCTGACGCGCGCCCTGCGCGATGCGGGCCTGGATGTGTCGCAGAACGGGCTGAATTTCTCGCTGCGCCAGCAGACCCAGGATTCGGGCGCGGGCCGCAATGGCGGCCGCAGCCAATCGCGCGGCGTGATGCTGACCGCCGTCAAGTCCATCGATGCCACCCAGGCCAGCGCCGTCTATCGCGCCCCGGCCGACGGGCGTCTCGACATCAAGGTTTAAGGACCAGACACCATGACCGTGACACCCACCAGTTCCACCACCGCCGCCGCATCCACCGCCGCGAGCAGCTCGTCCAGCGCGATGAGCCAACTGTCGGGCAACTTCTCGACCTTCCTGACGCTGCTGACGACGCAGCTGAAGAACCAGGACCCGACCAGCCCGATGGATTCCAACCAGTTCACCCAGCAGCTGGTGATGTACAGCCAGGTCGAGCAGCAGATTCAGTCCAACGACAATCTGAAGACGCTGATCTCGCAGGGGACCAGCAGCGCCTCCTCGATGGCGACCTCGTATCTGGGCAAGAAGGTCTCGATCACCAACGGCCAGTCCTCGCTGACCGGCGGCGCGGCGGCCTGGACCTACAATCTGGGCACCACCGCCGCCACCAGCGGCCTGACCATCACCAATGCCGCAGGCAAGGTCGTCTATGTCGGCGCGGGCGAAACCGCGTCCGGCAACCACACCTTCAACTGGGACGGCAAGGACAATAACGGCAACCAGCTCGCCGACGGCAGCTACAAGCTCACCGTCACTGCCGCCGACTCGGCCGGCGCCGCCGTCACCAGCGCGGTCGCCAGCGCGGGCACCGTCACGCAGATCGACATGACCGGCAGCACGCCGCAACTGGTCGTGGGCAACATGGAACTGGGACTGGGCGACATCGCCGCGGTCGCCAACTGATTTTTGATTTCTAAACACGGCGCCGAGAAACGGACGCCAAACCTGAAAGCGGATACGGCCGAACGCCACCCCCCGCGCTGAAGGAACAGTAAAATGAGTCTCTATGGAGCTTTGAATATCGGGGTCGCCGGCCTGGCCGCCAACGCCCAGGCGCTGTCCGCCACCTCGTCCAACATCGCCAACGTCAACACCGTCGGCTACAAGAACCAGACGGTCAACTTCTCGACCTTCCTGAATACGTCGGGCGCCGCGGGCAGTTCCTCGGCCGGCGTGACCTCGATCATCGGCCAGGATGTGACGACCCAGGGGCTGCCCACCGCCACCTCGTCGCCCACCGACCTGTCGATCTCGGGCAACGGCTTCTTCGTGGTCGCCAGCAATCCCAGCGCCACCGCCACCCAGGAATATACCCGCGCCGGCAGCTTCACCCCGGACGAAAGCGGCAACCTGAAGAATGCCGCCGGCCTGTACCTGATGGGCTACAAGCTGGACTCGAGCGGCAACATCCCCACCGACACCAGCGATCTCAGCCTGATCAATGTCTCGGCCCTGACGGGCAAGGCGGCCGCCACCGCCAAGCTGGGGCTGCAGGCCAACCTGCAATCCTCCTCGACCACGGTGCCCGGCTATACCGCAGGCCAGCTGACGTCGGGCGCGGTGACGCCGGACTTCCAGCGCACCGTCAACGTCTATGACAGCCAGGGCGGCAGCCAGCCGGTCACCATGTCCTTCGTCAAGACCGGCGCCAACACATGGGCCTATGAAGCGGCTTATGCCGGTTCGTCCGCCAACCTCTCCAGCGCCAACCCGATCCATTCGGGCACCGTCTCCTTCAACACCGACGGCTCACTGGCGAATGTCGATGGCGCGGCGACGCCGACCGGCAGCTTCGACCTGACGATCCCCTGGGCGGCCGGCACGGGCCTGGCCGCCCAGACGGTTTCCGTCAGCCTGGGCACGGTGGGTTCGACCTCGGGCCTCACCCAGTTCGACACCGCCTCCTCGCTGAACGGCACGACGCTGGATGGTTCGTCCTTCGGCAATGTCACCGGCGTGACGATTTCGAAAGACGGCACCGTGACGGCACAGTTCTCCAACGGCCTGGCGCAGGATGTCTACAAGGTGCCGGTGGCGACCTTCGCCAATCCGGACGGGCTGGCCCAGATCAACGGCAATGCCTATGCCGCCACCAAGGCCAGCGGCGCCGCCAACATCAACCAGGCCAATGCCGGTTCGGCTGGCGGTATTGCCGCCCACTCGCTGGAAGCCTCGACGGTCGATCTGGCGTCGGAGTTCACCAACCTGATCACCACCCAGCGCGCCTACAGCGCGTCGGCGCGCATCATCACCACCGCCGACCAGATGCTGCAGCAGCTGGAACAGTTGCCCTCGAACTGATGAGGCGCGGGAAGGCCCTTGAAACCGGGCTTTCCCGCCACTCAGCCGGGCGAGTCGAATGATGCTTTTTATGGGTTCGTTTACCACGTCCCTTGGCCCTTTTTAAACACGGGGCCGCGTAGTTTGGGCGTGGATAATGTTGGAGTTTTACCGATGGAAGAGCGCAAAGGACGCGTGAGCTACGTCATCGGGCCCGATGGGTCGCCGCTGACGCTCGCCGATCTGCCGCCGCCCTCGACGCGGCGCTGGGTGATCCGGCGCAAGGCCGAGGTGGTGGCGGCCGTGCGCGGCGGCCTGCTCAGCCTGGACGATGCCTGCAAGCGCTATACCCTGACGGTGGAGGAATTCCTCGCCTGGCAGCATGCCATTGACCGTTTCGGGCTTGCCGGGTTGCGGGCGACGAGAGTCCAGCAGTATCGCAATTAGGGACCGGTGGCGGCCCGAAGTCGGCCCGCAACAAAAATTCAAAGCTTGCGGGCGACGAGAGTCCAGCAGTATCGCAACTGACGCTCCGGTGAAGTCGTAAACAGAGCGTTAAGCAAAATAAGAAGCGTGTCACGACAACTCGCCCTTTGTCCTTAAGCCAAATTTTACCGTACAGGCGGCAATGTTTGCCTAGCAGCGGCGCGAAAGGTCTCGCGTCTCTACTGAGGAGGACATTGTGCCGGAATTTTTCAAACAGGTTGGCGCGGCGCGGTTCGGCGTAATGGCCGGCGTGGCCGCCGTTCTGACCGCCTTCTTCCTCTATATCGCGGGCGCCATCACCGAAGCGCCCAAGACCATCCTGTTTTCCGGCCTGGAGTCGCGCGACGCCGCCGCCGTCACCGGCAAGCTGGACGGCATGGCCGTCAAGTATGACATCAAGGACGGCGGCACCATTCTGGTCCCGGCCGATCAAGTCACCAAGCTGCGCATGGCGCTGGCCCAGGACAATCTGCCCGCCGCCGGCGTCGGCTATGAGATTTTCGACAAGTCCGACAGCTTCGGCACCACCGCCTTCGTGCAGAACATCAACCAGCTGCGCGCCCTGGAAGGCGAGCTGGCCCGCTCGATCAACACGATCGACGGCATCCAGTCCAGCCGCGTCCATCTGGTGATCCCCGAGCGGCAGATCTTTTCGCGCGACGCCCAGCAGCCCAGCGCCTCGGTCGTCCTGCGGACCCGCGGCCGCATGGACCGCGGCCAGGTCCAGGCCATCCAGCATCTGGTGGCCGCCGCCGTCGCCTCGCTGTCGGCCGACCGCGTCGCCATCGTTGACGACCGCGGCAACCTTCTGGCGGGCGGCGACGACAAGTCCGGCCCCGACGCGTTGGCCCGCAACCAGGATGACGACACCACCAATTACGAGAATTCACTGCGCCAGCGCATCGAGTCCATCGTCACCTCGGTGGTCGGCGCAGGCCATGTCCAGGTCCAGGTTGCCGCCGACATCAACTACAACCACACCCAGACCACCTCGGAATCCTATGATCCCGACGGCAAGGTGGTGCGCTCGACCCAGACGGTGGAACGCAACGCCAGCAACAGCGCGGGCGGCGGCAATGCCGTGTCGGTGGCCAACGCCCTGCCCGGCGGCGCCGCCGCCGGCGGCGGCGGCGATGCCGCCAAGGACACATCCGGCTCGACCGAGGAAACCACCAACTATGAAATCTCCAAAAAGGTCACCACCTCCACCGTCGATGGCGGCGATGTGAAAAAACTGTCGGTGGCCGTGGTGGTGGACGGCCAGACCACCGGCGACACCTACAAGCCGCGCACCGCCGCCGAGATGGCCCAGATCACCGCTTTGGTGAAGTCGGCAATGGGCTTCGACCAGGCGCGCGGCGACCAGGTGCAGGTTTCCAACATGGCCTTCGCCCGCGTCGATGCCGCGGACGGCACCCCGGCCCCCAAGCCGCTGCTGGGCCTGGATGCCGGCTATTGGTTCAAGATCATCGAGGCGGCCATCCTGTGCCTCACCGCGCTGCTGATCGGCCTGTTTGTCGCCAAGCCCCTGATCAACCGGGTCTTTACCGCCCAGGGCCTGGCTGGCGGCGGCACCGCGCTGGGGAGCGCCTCGCCCGTCGCGGGCGCGCTGGCACCGCCGCCCGGCGTTTCCCAGGCCGAAGGCACGCCGCAACTGGCCGCGCCGCAATCGCCCGCCCTGGATCTCAGCCGCATCGACGGACAGGTCCGCGACAATTCCATCAAGAAAGTCGGTGAAGTGGTTTCCGCGCATCCTGAAGAAGCGCTGGCGATCATCCGCACCTGGCTGCACCAACCGGCATAACCATGGCAAAGCCCGCAAAAACCGCCGTCAAGGACGATGTCCGCTCGCTGAGCGGCGCGGAGCGCGCTGCTGTCATCATGCTGTCGCTGGGGGAAGAGCATTCCGAGCAGATCTGGCGGATGATGGACGAGGAGGAAATCAAGGAAGTCTCGCAGGTGATGTCGAATCTGGGTTCGGTCTCGTCCAGCGTCATTGAAAAGCTGCTGGTGGATTTCGTCGGCCAGAT
This sequence comes from Rhizomicrobium sp., assembly GCA_035549455.1. Lineage (GTDB taxonomy): Bacteria > Pseudomonadota > Alphaproteobacteria > Micropepsales > Micropepsaceae > Rhizomicrobium. The sequence continues at coordinate 37,268 of DASZQW010000010.1, forward strand.
GTCAGGCACCGGCTCGATCATGGGTTCGTATGAATCCACCGAGCGCCTGCTGGCGCGCATGTTGCCGGGCGAAAAGGTCGGCGGCATCATGGAGGAAATCCGCGGTCCCGCCGGCCGCACTATGTGGGACAAGCTGGCCAATGTGAACGAGACTGTCCTGGCCAACTATCTGAAGAATGAATATCCCCAGACCGTCTCGGTGGTGCTGAGCAAGATCAAGCCGGAACATGCCGCGCGCGTGCTGGGTGCCCTGCCCGAGGAATTCGCCCTGGAAGTGGTGCAGCGCATGTTGCGCATGGAAAGCGTGCAGAAGGACATACTGGACAAGGTCGAAAACACGCTGCGCGTCGAGTTCATGTCCAACCTGGCGCGCACCGCCAAGCGCGACGCCCATGAACAGATGGCCGAAATTTTCAACAATTTCGACCGCCAGACCGAAAGCCGCTTCATCACCGCCCTGGAAGAGCGCAGCCGCGACAGCGCCGAGCGCATCAAGGCGCTGATGTTCACCTTCGAGGATCTCAGCAAGCTGGACCCCGGTTCGATCCAGACCCTGCTGCGCAATGTCGAGAAGGACAAATTGGGCCTGGCGCTGAAGGGTGCCACCGACAGCCTGCGCGACGTCTTCTTCACCAACATGAGCGAGCGCGCCGGCAAGATCCTGCGCGACGACATGGAATCGATGGGCCCGGTGCGCCTGAAGGATGTGGACGAGGCCCAGATGCGCATGGTCAACGTCGCCAAGGACCTCGCCAACAAGGGCGAAATCATGATCGCCGGCGGCAGCGCCGAAGACGAGCTGGTGTACTGATGACCGCCACGCCCCAGCACAAATTCACCTTCGACACCGAATTCCACGCCGAGGGCGACCGCCCGGCGCCCGCCGCCCGCGCGCGCCAGAGGCAGACCCTGACCGTGGCCGAGCTGGAGGGCCTTCAGACCCTGGCCCGCCACGAAGGCGAGACCACCGCCGCGGTGCGTGCGAGCGAGGCGCTGGAACGCGCCGTCACCGGCCTGACCGATGAGATTCGCGCCACCCTGGACGACAAGATGGAAGCCCTGCGCAATGAGGCCGCCGAGATGGCGCTGGCCATGGCCAGGAAGATTGCCGGCGCCGCGCTGGCCGCCCTGCCCAGCGGCGAAGTCGAGAACATGCTGCGCCAGGCGATGCATCTGGCGGTCGGCGAACCGCGCCTGACCCTGATGGCCGCGCCGGTCGTGGCCCAGGCCCTGGAGCCGCGCATCCAGGCTATCGCCCGCGAAGAAGGCTATGACGGCCGCGTCGCGATCGCCGCCGACCCGCGGCTGACGGGCGGCGATTGCCGCATCGAATGGCGCGGCGGCGGCGCCGAGCGCAGCGAACAGGCCGTCGAAGAGGCGCTCGCAGCCCTCCTCGCGCAGCGTTTTTCCCATACCGACATGCCCACTTCCGAGTTGCCCACTTCCGAGTTGAAAGGATAACCCCATGGCGAGCGACAATGTCGATCTGCCCGATCTGAGTCACGAGGCGCCCGCCGATGCTGCGGGCGCGCTGCTGAACATGGATGCCCCGGCCGACGCCGCGCCCAAACGCTCTGCCGTCGACCTGGAAGCGGTGTTCGACGTTCCCGTCACCGTCTCGGCGGTGCTGGGCAAGAGCGGCATGGAAGTCAGCCAGCTCTTGAAGCTGGGCAAGGGCACCATCGTCGAGCTGGACCGCAAGGTCGGCGAAGCCATCGACATCTATGTCAATGACCGGCTGGTGGCACGCGGCGAAGTCGTGCTGGTCGAGGACCGGCTGGGCATCACCATGACAGAAATCATCAAGGCCGGTTCCGGCTCGTAACGGCCGGTCTGCAAAGGAAAAGTAGCCATGCGTCTGCTCATCGTCGGAAGTCTGCAGGGTCAGATCGGCCTCGCCACCAAAATCGCCATGGACAAGGGCGCCAAGGTCACCCATGCCGCGGATATCGAGCAGGCGCTTTCCAGCCTGCGCGGCGGCGTCGGCGCCGACCTGGTGTTCTGCGACGTGTCGCTGGACATTGCCGGCCTGGTGCGCGGGCTTTCCGCCGAACGCATCTGCACCCCGGTCGTCGCCTGCGGCATCGGCACCGATACAAGCCGCGCCGTCGCGGCTATTCGCGCCGGCGCCAAGGAATATCTGCCCCTGCCCGCCGACGCCGAGCTGATCGCCGCCGTGCTGGCCGCGGTGGCCGACGAATCCCATCAACTGGTCTATGAAGACGAGGCCATGGGCGCGGTCCTGTCGCTGGCCGACCAGATCGCCGGCAGCGAAGCCTCGATCCTGGTGACCGGCGAAAGCGGCACCGGCAAGGAAGTGCTGGCGCGCTATGTCCACAGGAAGTCGGCCCGCGCCGACAAGCCCTTCATCTCGGTCAACTGCGCCGCGATTCCCGAAAACCTGCTGGAATCCGAACTGTTCGGCCATGAGAAGGGCGCCTTTACCGGCGCCATCGCCCGGCGCATCGGCAAGTTCGAAGAGGCCAATGGCGGCACCCTGCTGCTGGACGAAATCAGCGAGATGGATGTGCGCCTGCAGGCCAAGCTGCTGCGCGCCATCCAGGAGCGCGAGATCGACCGCGTCGGCGGCACCAAGCCGGTCAAGGTCGACATCCGCATCATCGGCACGTCGAACCGCGACCTGGCGGAGGCCGTCAAGCACGGCACCTTCCGCGAGGACCTTCTCTACCGCCTGAACGTGGTCAATCTGCGCATCCCGCCGCTGCGCGAACGGCCCAAGGACATTCGCGCTTTGGCCCACCATTTCGCGCGCAAATATGCCGAAGCCAACGGCGTCGCCTATCGCCCGATCTCCTCGCCCACCGAGCGCCTGCTGCTGGGCCATGCCTGGAAAGGCAATGTGCGCGAGCTGGAGAACACCATCCACCGCGCCGTGCTGCTGGCCCAGGGCCCCGATATCGGCCCGGAAGCCATCCGCCTGCCCGACGGCAGCCAGGTCGGCGCCGCGACCATGACCCTGTCGCAGAATCCGGCGGTGCAGAATGCCGTCAACAGCGCCACCGCCGTCACCCGCGGGCTGGTTGGCCGGACGGTAAGCGATGTCGAGCGCGACCTGATCCTGGACACGCTGGACCATTGCCTGGGCAACCGCACCCATGCCGCCAACATCCTGGGCATCTCGATCCGCACGCTTCGCAATAAATTGCGGGAATATTCCGGCGCCGGCCTGTCGGTCCCCGGCCATGGCGAACAGCGGGTGGCGTAACCTGAATGTCTGACATCGGCACCACCGCGCCCGGGCTGAACCTGACGCCCGCCAAGGCCCTGGAATTCATCCGCAAGTCCGATCTGGGACTGGCGATCGGGATCATGGCGATCCTGGTGGTGCTGATCCTGCCGCTGCCGACCTGGTTGCTGGACGTT
>DASZQW010000011.1:0-95149 GCA_035549455.1 Rhizomicrobium sp.
CGCCGCGGCTTCCATGCGCAGGTCCAGCTCCAGCGCCACGCTGTCGGCCAGGGTCGCCACCAGCGCCACCAGCCTGAGGCGGCGCGCCTCCGCCGACCAGCGCTCGGCGGTGGCGGCGAACAGCGCCAGCGCCTCCAGATCGCGGGTGAACTGCGCCCGCACGCCGGGCCGCAGGATCTTGACCGCCACCCGCACCGGCGGCGTGTCAGTCGTCTTTTCGTTGGTCTGGGCGCGATGCACCTGGGCAATGGAAGCCGCCGCCACCGCGGACCCGAAGCTGGAGAACAACGCCTCCACCGGCTTGCCAAAGGCGCGCGTGATCTCGGCGCGAGCGGCAGCGTCGGGAAAAGGCGGCAGGCGGTCCTGAAGGTGTTCCAGCGCGCGCGCCATCCCGGCGCCGACAATGTCGGGCCGGGTCGCCAGCATCTGGCCCAGCTTGATATAGGCAGGGCCGAGCCTTTCCAGCACCGCGCTGAGCCGCGCGCCCGCATCGGGTTTTTTGGCGCGGAAAGCCAGCACCGGGCCGGCCAGCAGGCGCGCGGCATGGACAAGCCGGACGCTGCTGGCGAGTGCGCCCATCAAAGCTTCCAGGCGGAATGCATGGCGGCGATGCCGCCCGACAGGTTGCGGACCTTCACCTGCTCCAGCCCGCCATCGGCAATCATCCGGGCAAACTTGGCCTGGGGCGGGAAGCGGCGGATGCTTTCGGCGAGATAGCGATAGCTGTCCTGGTCCTTGGCCACCCAGCCGCCGATCCTGGGCATCAGCTTGAAGGAATAGGCGTCGTACAAAGTGTCCAGCCCCGGCACTTCCACCTTGGAGAATTCCAGGCAGAGAAAACGTCCGCCGGGCTTCAGCACCCGCCGCGCCTCGGCCAGTGCCACATCAATATGGGTGACATTGCGGATGCCGAAGGCGATGGTGTAGGCGTCGAAATGATTGTCGGGGAACGGCAGGCTTTCGGCATTGCCGCACACCCATTCGATGGCCCTCTCGCCTTTTTCTTCCGCCCGGCGCACGCCTTCGCCCAGCATCTGGGCATTGATGTCGCAAACCGTGACATCGATTTTTTGGGGCGCCGCACCGCCGCGCGAGCTGACCAGATCGGCGATGCGAAAGGCAATGTCGCCGGTGCCGCCCGCCACATCCAGCACCGTCCAGCCGGGCTGCGGGTTGAGCCATTCCACCATCGCATCCTTCCAGATGCGGTGGACGCCCGCGCTCATCAGGTCATTCATCAGGTCGTAGCGCGCCGCCACGGACGAAAAGACCTCCGCAACCAGGCCTTCCTTGTCGGCCTCCGGCACCTGGCGGAAGCCGAAACTGGCGGTTTTGTCTGTCATGCCGGCAACATAGCCGCAACGCCCCTGCCAGGCTACCGCTCGCCCCCGCGACTATTTATAGGAAGGCATGCCCGAACTTCCCGAAGTCGAGACCGTCCGCCTGGGACTTCTGCCCGCGATGCAGGGCCATGTCCTGACCGGGGTCGAGGTCCGGCGCCCCGACCTGCGCATTCCTTTCCCGCGCGGCTTCGCCGCCCGCATCAAGGGCCGCAGGGTGAGGCGGCTTTGGCGGCGGGCCAAGTATATCCTGGCCGAGCTGGACAGCGGCGAGACGCTGGTGATCCATCTGGGCATGTCGGGCCGCATGTCGGTCTATGCGCAGGGAAAACCGCGCAAGCTGGGCAACTATGTCTATGACACCGCGCCGCCCGGCACGGGCAGCGGCAAGCATGACCATGTGGTGTTCGACACCGACGCGCCCGCGCGCATCGTCTTCAACGACCATCGCCGCTTCGGTCTGATGACCCTGGTCGAGACCGCGACGCTGGAGGGTGACAGGCTGTTCCGGGGCATCGGCATCGAGCCGCTGTCGCGTGGGTTCACCGCGAAATTCCTGGCCGCCGCGCTGGACGGCAAAAGGACGCCCATCAAGTCGGCGCTGCTGGACCAGCGGCTGGTGGCGGGGCTGGGCAACATCTATGTCTGCGAAGCGCTGTTTCGCGCCCGGATCTCGCCCAAGCGCCTGGCAGGTTCGATCACGGCCGCGCGTCTGGGGCCGCTGGTCAGCGCGATCAGGAAAGTGTTGAAGGACGCCATCGCCGCCGGCGGCTCGACCTTGCGCGACCATGCCCAGGCCACCGGCGATCCCGGCAATTTCCAGCACCAGTTCCTGGTCTATGGCCGGGAAGGCTTGCCCTGTAAGTTGAACTGCCCCGGGACGGTAAAGCGCATTGTGCAGGCGGGCCGCTCGACGTTTTATTGTCCCAAATGCCAGACATAGAGCACCAGCTTCCTTCCCCCGCCTGTGCAGCATCGCGCGGGGGAAGGTGTCGCAACAAGGTGTCGGCGGAGCCGACCCGCGTTGTGACGGATGGGGGTATAAGGATGTCCCAAATGCCAGACGTGAGGAATTCATGAGCGCCATTATCACCAAGGTTGAAGGTTCGGTCGGCGTCGCCATCCTCAACCGGCCCGAAGCGCTGAACGCGCTGAACAGCCAATTGCTGAACGAACTGGCCGAGGCGCTGGAAGCCTGGGACCGCGGCAGCGCGGTGCGCTGCATGATCGTGACGGGCAGTGAGCGCGCCTTTGCCGCCGGCGCCGACGTCAAGGAGATGGCGCCCAAGAGCTATTCCCGGATGTATCGCGAAAATCTGTTCGGCGACCAGCTGGACCGCATCGCCCGCATCAAAAAGCCCATCATCGCGGCGGTGGCCGGCCATGCCCTGGGCGGCGGCTGCGAGCTGGCGCTGGCCTGCGATTTCATCATCGCGGCCGAGACCGCCAAATTCGGCCAGCCGGAGATCACGCTGGGCATCATGCCCGGGCTGGGCGGCAGCCAGCGGCTGACGCGGGCGGTGGGCAAGTCCAAGGCCATGGACCTGTGCCTGACGGGGCGGATCATGGACGCGGCCGAAGCCGAGGCCAGCGGCCTGGCGGCGCGGGTGGTGCCGGCAGACATGCTGATGGACGAGGCCCTGAAAGCCGCCCAGAAGATCGCCGCCCAGTCCTCCCCCGCTGCCCAGATGGTCAAGGAGGCGGTCAACAGGGCATTTGAGACCAGCCTGGCCGAGGGCCTGCATTTCGAGCGCCGGCTGTTCCAGGCCATGTTCGCCACCGCCGACCAGAAAGAGGGCATGGCGGCCTTTGCCGGGAAGCGCAAACCCGATTTCACAGACGAATAGGGCCAAAAACCGGTTTTCGTTGACCTGCGCCCGGCGCGGCGCTATACGCGCCCCTCTTTTACGCAGAATCCAAGGATTTTCGATGCCGAATATCGCCTCCTCCAAGAAGCGTACCCGCACCACCGCCAAGCGCACCGCCATCAATACGGCGCGCAAGACCCGGGTTCGCGGCTTCATCCGCAAGGTCGAGGAAGCCATCACCGGCGGTGACCCCAAGGCCGCCCAGGCCGCCCTCAAGGCCGCCGAGCCCGAGATCATGCGCGGCGTCTCCAAGGGCGTGCTGCACAAGAATACCGGCGCCCGCAAAGTGTCACGCCTGACCAAGCGGGTCGCAAAACTGTCGAAATAGGAATCCGATGTAATCCTTTGGGATTACAGAATAGAATGGGTCCGGGGTGAAATCCGGGCCTTTTTTATTTGTCCGTGGGCTGACTTTCCAAAAAACGCCATATTTTGCGGCGCAACACGGACGATTTGGCCGCTAAGTGACTGATTTGAAAAAGCTTGATGGGAAAGCCGCATTTTCCGTATACGTCACAACCATTTAGCACCGGTCACAAAAGCGAAAAAATTTTCGAATCAGGGGGCGTGTTCGCAGTTTGTCCCCTTGTTCGCCCACCGCGCACGGGCGTATCTTAACCATCGCACGGGGCGGGCGCTGGATATGCTGAAGACTATAGCAAGTAAAAATAGAGTATTCGGAAGTAGTTTGTGGCCTATTTCTCCTATTACTAAGTATAGCCACCCCTGATCTCCCGACATTACGACAGTTTTATGCTGGGCGAAGACCCCGGCAGCCCTCGAATAGTCTCTCAAGGTATCTCATGGCCCCCTCCCCTGCTCTCGACTATGCCGGCGACATCAGCGCCGCCGAGGCCTGGGACAGGCTGAAAAGTGATCCCAAGGCGCAGATGGTCGATGTGCGCACCGTGGCGGAGTGGAATTTCGTCGGCACCCCCGACCTCGCCCCCCTGGGACGCCGCGTCCATTGCGTGGAATGGCAGAGCTTTCCCTCCGGTGCGCCCAATCCGGGCTTTGTCGACCAGGCCAGCCAGGCCTTGGGTGCGGACAAGGCGCAGGCCGTGCTGCTGATCTGCCGCTCGGGGGCGCGTTCGCGCGCCGCGGCCATCGCGCTGGCAAAGGCCGGCTTTGAGAAGGCGTTCAATGTGGCCGGCGGCTTCGAAGGCGATCCCGATGACCAGGGCCATCGCGGCAACAGCAATGGATGGAAGGCATCCGGCCTTCCCTGGAGGCAGGGCTGACGGGGCAGCAGGCATAACCGGACGGGAATACCCGCCGGACACCGGACGCGGCGGCGGACGGCATCAGACACAACAAATTTGAACAAGTGGGTAATGAGATGGTGCAGGTGACGGGACAATCGATGCCGGAGGCGCATCCGGACTGGCGGGCGGCATGGGCGGCGGTGCGTGAGCGCATGCGCCGCGAACTGGGCGATCCGGTGTTCGACGCCTGGATCGGGCCGTTGAACCTGGAATCCTTTGACGCCGATGAGCTGAAGATCGGCGCCGCCAAGCCGTTCGTGCGCAACTGGGTGGCCAACCATTATGTCACCCGCATCGAAAAGGCTTTTGTCGCGGAAGGTTTCGCGCCCGCCTCGCTGGTGATCGTGATCTCGGCGACCCCGGCGCCGGCGGTGGGCGGGGCCATCCCGCGCGAAGCCCAGCACCAGGATGTCAGCCCCACCAGCGTGTCCTACATCTCGCCGCGCAGCGAGGCGCGCGGCGGCGAAGAAGACAGTTCCCGGGGGCTGTGGAACCGGATGCTGCATCCCCAGCAGACCTTTGACAGCTTCATTCCCGGCAACGCCAATGCCTTTGGTCATGGCGCGGCCCGCAGCTTCGCCGATGGGGCGCAGACCGACATTCCCCTGCTCTACATCCATGGCGGCTTCGGCTATGGCAAGACGCATCTGCTGAACGCGGCGGCGCTGGAATTCCGCAAGCGCGGCAAGCGCACTTTGTTCCTGCGCGCCGAGGATTTCATGCGCCACTTTCTGGGCGCGCTGTACCGCAAGGACACGCTGGCCTTCAAGGAAGAGCTGCGCACCGCCGAGGTGCTGATCATCGACGACCTGCAGCATATCTGCCGCTCGGCGGCCACGGCGTCGGAGTTCCTCTACACCGTCAACGCCTTTGCCGACCTGCGCCGCCGGGTGGTGATCGCCGCCGACCGCCCGCCCCAGGGCCTGGAAGGGCTGGGCGCCGACGTCAAGTCGCGGCTGGCCGGGGGCCTGACGGTGGGGCTGGACAGGCCCGACCGCAACACCCGCCTCGCCATCCTGAAGGCCCGCGCCGCCGAATTCAGCCGCCACAAGCCCGATGTGGCGCTGCCCGACGCCGTGCTGGAGCGCATCGCCGATGTCGAGGATGCGTCCCCGCGCGAAGTGATCGGCGTCTTCACCAAGCTGGCCACCTATGCCGATCTGACCAAGAAGCCGGTCACCCTGGAAGTGGCCGAGGAAGCGGTGGGCCTGCGCGCCGGGCCGGGGGTCAAGACCTCGATCGAGGATATCCAGAGGAAGACCGCGGAATTCTACAAGCTGGACGTCAAGGACTTCCATTCGCCCCAGCGCGCCCGCCGCGTCGCCCGTCCCCGCCAGGTCGCCATGTACCTGTCGCGCAAGCTGACCAGCCGCTCTTTGCCCGAAATCGGGCGGCGCTTCGGGGGCCGCGACCACACCACGGTGCTGCATGCCTGCCGCCGCATCGAGGCCCTGGTGGCCGAAGACGCTTTGTTCCGCCAGGAGGTGGATTTCCTCAGCCAGATGCTGCAAAGGCGGCCGGAAATCTGATCCCATTTCCAGGGCCCGGAACCCGGGCTTTTCCGACCCTGAAAACACGCGGGAAACTCCGGTTTTCCGTGTGTTTTTTTTGGCTCCCAAGCCGGGTTTCTGCTATGGTTCAGCCCTTGAGTCTTGGGGCTTTTTCAGGCTCTCCCAAACACAAGAAAATCGGGTGTTTTCGAAGGCGCGGGGCGGCTTCGAAAATGGGTGTCGGACAGCAACAAGGCGGCCAGGCGAACCATGAAGATCAACGTCGAACGCGGCGCCTTCCTCAAGGCGCTGAACCATGTGCAAAGCGTTGTGGAACGCCGCAACACCATCCCGATCCTGTCCAATGTGTTGATCGAGGCGGCCAAGGGCAGCCTCAAGCTCACCGCCACCGACCTGGACATCGAGATTGTCGAGGCGCTGCCGGCCGATGTGCTGCGCAACGGCTCGGCCACCGCGCCCGCCCACATGCTCTACGACATTGTGCGCAAGCTGCCGGACGGCGCCCAGGTGCAGGTCGAGCTTCTGTCGAGTGAGGGCGGACGGCTGGCGGTGTCGGCCGGCACATCGCGCTTCGAACTCAGCTGCCTGCCGCGCGAGGATTTCCCCCAGATGGCGGCGGGCGCCCTGCCCCACAAGTTCCGCCTGGCGGCCGATGACTTGAAGCGCATTATTTCCAAGACGCGCTTCGCCATCTCGACCGAAGAGACCCGCTATTATCTGAACGGCATTTACGTTCATGCCGCCAAGGACGCCAAGCCGCCGGTGATGCGCGCCGTGGCGACCGACGGCCACCGCCTGGCCCGCTATGAGCTGGAACTGCCGGACGGCGCCGCCGACATGCCCGGCGTCATCATTCCGCGCAAGACCGTGGGCGAGCTGATGAAGCTGCTGGACGATGCCGACGGCGCCATCGATATTTCGCTGTCCGACACCAAGATCCAGTTCGGCTTTAACGGTGTGGAACTGACCAGCAAGCTGATCGACGGCAATTTCCCGCCCTATGAGCGGGTGATCCCGGCGGGCAACGACAAGGCGCTGGCCCTGGAAGCCAAGGAGTTCGCCCAGTCGGTCGACCGCGTCTCCACCATCAGCGCCGACAAGACCCGCGCCGTGAAGCTGAACCTGACCAAGGACAAGGTGACGCTGTCGGTGGTGAACCCCGAAAGCGGCACCGCCACCGAGGATGTGGGCGCCACCTACACCGCCGCCCCGCTGGAGATCGGCTTCAATGCGCGCTACCTGCTGGATATCACCAGCCAGATCGAGGGCAAGGAAGTGCGCTTCCTGCTGTCGGATGCCGGTTCGCCCGCCATCATCGAGGACGCGGAGGACACGCGCACGCTGTACGTCCTCATGCCTCTCCGGGTCTGATTTGACGCCTGCGACGGACATTGGTGTGGTTGCTTCGTCCCGCCGGACGCAGACGCGGCTTGCCGTGACCCGGCTCAGCCTGACCAACTTCCGCTCCTATGCCGCGGGCGAGATCGCCGTTTCGGGCGCGCCGGTGGTGCTGGCCGGGGCGAACGGCGCAGGAAAAACCAATGTGCTGGACGCCATCTCGCTGCTGTCGCCGGGACGGGGCCTGCGCGGCTCCAAGCTGTCCGAACACACCCGCAAGGGACCGTCCCTCCTGGGCGGCGGGATGTCGGAAGAAACATTGTGGGCGGTGGCGGCCACCGTGTCACGCGGCGAGACCGACTATGAGATCGGCACCGGCCTGATGCAGGCCAGTGTCTCGCGGCAGGTGCGGCTGAACGGCGTGGCGGCGGGGTCGAGCGCCGACCTGGGCGACATCGTGCAGCTGATCTGGCTGACGCCGGCCATGGACCGGCTGTTCATCGAAAGCGCGGGCGGACGCCGCCGCTTCCTGGACCGGCTGGTGCTGGGCTTTGATGCGGGCCATGCCCGCGCCGCCACGCGCTACGAAACCGCGATGCGCGAACGGGCGCGGCTGCTGAAATACGGACCGCGCGATCCGGCCTGGCTGGAAGGCCTGGAGAATGAAATGGCCGAGGCGGGCGTGCTGATCGCCCAGGCCCGCGCCGCCACGGTCGAGAAGCTGTCACGCGCCCTGGCCGAACGCGGTGGTGTGACGCACGCCAGTGCGGCACACGGGGCTTTCCCGGCCGCCTCGCTGACGCTGAGCGACGAACTGCATCTGTCCAGCGCCGGGGCGATGCGGGCGCAGTTCGCCGCCTCGCGCATCCGCGATGCCGAAGCCGGCCGCACCCTTGCGGGACCGCACACCACCGATCTTCATGTTCGCCACACGGCCAAGCGGGCCGAGGCGCGCGACTGCTCCACCGGCGAGCAGAAGGCGCTGCTCATCTCCATCATGCTGGCCGATGCCCGCGAGCTGGCCCGCGCCCGCGCCGGGCTGGCGCCCATCCTGCTGCTGGACGAGATCGCCGCCCATCTGGACGCGGTGCGCCGCGCCGCGCTGTTCGAGGAAATACATTCCCTGTCGGCCCAGGCCTGGATGACCGGCACCGATCTGTCGCTGTTCGACGGCGCGCGCTGCGACGTCTTCGAGGTCAAGGGCGGCGTCTTTCATCCGCAGAGGGCGGCATGATCCCGCTGCACAGCTACCTGATCTATTTCGGCATCTATGCCCTGGCGGTGGCGACGCCGGGTCCGGGCATGATCTCCATCGTCGCCCGGGCGCTGGCCACGGGCTTCCGGTCCACACTTCCCGCGTCGCTGGGGATCGTGGCGGGCGATCTGTGCCTGATGAGCCTGTCGGTGTTCGGCCTGGCGCTGATGGCGCAGGCGATGGGTCCGCTGTTCTTGGCCGTGAAGATCGCCGGGGGATTGTATCTGCTGTATCTCGCCTGGAAATACTGGACGGCGCAGGTGCCCGAGGCGGTCGAAATCGCGCCCCAGGCCGGCGAGGGACGGCGCGGATTTTTCGCCTATTGGGCGCTGACCCTGGGCAATCCCAAGGCCATCACCTTCTTCGTGGCGCTGCTGCCGCTGGCGATCAATCCGCGCACCCTGACGCCAATCGCCTATCTGCAACTGGTGCTGGCGACGCTGATCGTCATCCCAACTGTCACGCTGAGTTATGCCGCGATGGCCGCGCGGCTCAAGAAATTCGTTGCGAGCCGCAAGGCGCGCACACGCATCAACAAGGGCGCCGGTGCCGTGATGGCCTGTGCGGGCGCCGCAGTCATGGTGAGCTGAGATGTCCGAACCCAATATGAACATCTATAATGCCGACAGCATCAAGGTCCTGAAGGGCCTGGATGCGGTGCGCAAGCGCCCCGGCATGTATATCGGCGACACCGATGACGGCTCGGGCCTGCACCACATGGTCTATGAGGTGGTGGACAATGCGGTGGACGAGGCCCTGGCCGGCCATGCCGACCGCATCGATGTGGTGCTGAACCCCGACGGCTCCTGCACCGTGCGCGACAATGGCCGCGGCATTCCCACCGGCATCCATTCCGAGGAAGGCGTTTCGGCGGCCGAGGTCATCATGACCCAGCTTCATGCCGGCGGTAAGTTCGACGAGAATGCCTACAAGGTCTCGGGCGGGTTGCACGGCGTCGGCGTGTCGGTGGTCAATGCCCTGAGCGAGACCCTCAACCTGCGCATCTGGCGCGAGGGCAAGGAACATTACATGCAGTTCCGCCATGGTGATGCCGTGGCGCCGCTGAAGGTCGTGGGCGAAGCGGGCGGCAAGAAGGGCACGGAAGTCACCTTCCTGCCCTCGCCCGGCACCTTCACCAAGACCGAGTTCGATTTCGCCACCCTGGAACACAGGCTGCGCGAACTGGCTTTCCTCAACAGCGGCGTGTCGATCACCCTGGCCGACAAGCGCGGCGTCGAACCCAAGGAAATCACCCTGCATTACGAAGGCGGGCTGAAGGCCTTCGTGGAATATCTCGACCGCGCCAAGCAGCAGCTGATCCCGGCCCCGGTGATGATCCTGGCGGAGAAGGACGGCGTCACGGTGGAAATCGCCATGACCTGGAACGACAGCTATCATGAATCGACGCTGGCCTTCACCAACAACATCCCCCAGCGCGACGGCGGCACCCATGTCGCGGGCTTCCGCGCCGGGTTGACGCGGGTGGTGACCAAATATGCCGAGGACATGCCGTCGGCGCGCAAGGGCGCGGCCGTAGCCCTGACCGGCGATGATTGCCGCGAAGGCCTGACCTGTGTGCTGTCGGTCAAGGTTCCGGACCCCAAATTCTCGTCCCAGACCAAGGACAAGCTGGTGTCGTCGGAAGTGCGCCCCATCGTGGAAGGCGCGCTTATTGATCAATTGGGGGCATGGTTTGAGCAGCATCCCGCCGAGGCCCGCAGCGTCGTCGGCAAGGTGGTGGAAGCCGCCAGCGCCCGCGAGGCCGCCCGCAAGGCGCGCGAACTGACCCGCCGCAAGGGGGCGCTGGACGGCGCCAGCCTGCCCGGCAAGCTGGCCGACTGCCAGGAGCGCGATCCCGCCAAGAGCGAGCTCTTCATCGTCGAGGGCGACAGCGCCGGCGGCAGCGCCAAGCAGGGCCGAAACCGCGCCAACCAGGCGGTGCTGCCCCTGCGCGGCAAGATCCTGAACATCGAGCGCGCCCGCTTCGACAAGATGCTGTCCAGCGAGGCGATCGTGAACCTGATCACGGCGCTGGGCACCGGCATCGGGCGCGAGGAATTCAACGCCGACAAATTGCGCTATCACAAGATCATCATCATGACCGACGCCGATGTCGATGGCGCCCATATCCGAACCCTGCTGCTGACGTTCTTTTACCGCCAGATGCCGGAGCTGATCGATCGCGGCCATATCTTCATCGCCCAGCCGCCGCTGTATAAGGCGGCGCGCGGCAAGTCGGAACGCTATCTCAAGGACGAGCCGGAGCTGCAGGATCATCTGATCGCCGAGGGCGCCAGCGGCGCGGTTTTGGAGTCGCACACCGGGGAGGCCATTTCCGGGGCGCATCTGGACGAGCTGATCGCCCATGCCCGGGTGGCGGTGGCGGCGCTGGCGGGCTTTCCCCGTCACTATCCCCGCTTCGTGCTGGAACAGGCAGCCATCGCCGGGGCGATGAATCCCGACATGCTGTCCGACCCCGCCAAGGCGGCCGAAGCCGCCAAGTATATCGCCATCCGGCTGGACAGTTTGAGCGAGGAATATGAGCGCGGCTGGCATGGCGAGCCGACCGGCGATGGCGGGTTGGCCTTCTGGCGCGATGTGCGCGGGGTGCGCGAGGCGGTGGCCATCGATGGCGCCCTGATCGCCAGCGCCGACGCCCGCCGCCTGGACAAGATGGCGGCGGAGCTGCAGGCGGCCTATCTCAAGGCCGGGACCCTGAAGCGCAAGGACGAGACGCGGGAGATCCGCAGCCCCTCCGAACTGCTGGACGCCATCTTCGAATGGGGCCGCAAGGGGCTGACCCTGCAGCGCTACAAGGGGCTGGGCGAGATGAACCCCGAGCAGCTGTGGGAAACCACCCTGGACGAGAATGCCCGCTCGCTGCTGCAGGTGAAGGTGCAGCATGCCGACGAGGCCGGGGACCTGTTCGCCAAGCTGATGGGCGATGTGGTCGAACCACGGCGCGAATTCATCCAGGACAATGCCCTCTATGCGGCGGTGGACATCTGATGTTCAAGGGGCTGCGGTTCCAGAAACGCATCTCCCTCCTGCCGGGCCTGCGCATCAACCTGTCCAAGTCGGGGGCTTCGGCCAGCCTGGGGCCGCGCGGGGCGGATGTGAATATCGGCCCCCATGGGGTGACGACCAATGCGGGCATTCCCGGCACCGGCCTCAGCTACCGCCAGAAGGCGGGTGGCGGCAAGACCTGGCTGGCCGTGCTGGCCCTGGTCGGCGGATTGGGCGTCTGGGCCTTCCAGCACATGGGCAAGGTCGAGAAGGCGGCGGCGATTGTCACCGCAGCCGCGTCGCAAGGCGCCTTTCCTGCCCCTGTAAACACCGCCGTGCCGGGCCTGCGCTATGTCCATCGCGCCGGATCTGTTCTGCGTGCTGAACCAAGGGCTTCCGCCGAGTCGTTAAAGAAAGAGTCGAAGGGGGCGCAGGTCACATTGATCTCGCAAAGCGATGGCTGGGCACAGGTCCGCGACAGCGATCTGACCGGCTATATGCGCTCCTCGGTGCTGGGCGCTGAGCCGCCGCGCTAGGCCCGCGCTGCCACCAGCCAGCAGGCGGTGGGCAAGGTGACATCGCCCCCCGCATCCACGAACTGCGCCAGGGCGGTGCGGACGGCGTCCACGATCTTACTGCGGGTGGCGGCGTCGGCCTCGCCCACGGCGCGAGACAATGGCCCGATCTGCAGGGTCTGCTCGGCGGTGAGGTCGAGATCGCGCCCCATGGGCATCACGCCGTCATATTTGCGGGTTTCGACATCGTGAAATCCCACATCGCTGAGGATCGACAGGATGCGCTGGGGATCGGCAAAGGCGAAGGGGCCCGGTGCATCGGGATCGGGGGCGGGCAGCGGCGGCAGGAAGGGCTTTGCTGCGGCCAGCGGCGCGCTGGCCCAGGGATTTTCCGCCGGCGTGCGCCAGCAGGCAAAAGCCAGGCGGCCGCCCGGCTTGACGGCACGGTGCAGGTTGGCGAAGGCCCCAACGGGATCGTCGAAGAACATCACCCCGAAGCGCGAGAACAGCAGGTCATATTGGGTCGTAAAGACATGCGCCGAGGCGTCGGCCAGTTCGAACACCAGATTTGCCCTGCCCATGCCGCGCGATTTGGCCAGGGTCAGCATGGGCTGGGAGACATCCAGTCCCGTGACCCTGCCCGAAGGCCCCACCGCGTCGGCCAGCGCCAGGCTGGTGGTGCCGGTGCCGCAGCCGACATCCAGCACCGTCTCGCCCGGCTGGGGCGCGGCGAGCGCCAGGATCGCGGCATGGATGCGCGACAGGTTCCTGTCCATGCGCGTCTGGAGCTCGACCCAGTTGCGCCCCCCTTGCTCGTTCCAGAACTTGATCTGGTCTTCGTTGGCGGCCATGGCGCTACTTTCCGGCCTTGCTCTTGCGCAGTGCCAGGGTGCGAAGCCGCAAGGCGTTCAGCTTGATGAAGCCGGCGGCGTCCTTCTGGTCATAGGCGCCCTGGTCGTCCTCGAAGGTCACCAGCTTCTCGCTGTAGAGCGTATAGGGCGAGGTCCGGCCCACGACACCGACATTGCCCTTATAGAGCTTCAGCCGCACGCTGCCGGTAACGAATTCCTGGGATTTGTCGATCAGGGCCTGCAGCATCTCGCGCTCGGGGCTGAACCAGAAGCCGTTATAGATCATCTCGGCATAGCGCGGCATGATATCGTCCTTCAGATGGGCCGCGCCGCGGTCCAGGGTGATGCTCTCGATGCCTCTGTGGGCGCATAGCAGGATGGTGCCGCCGGGGGTCTCGTAGACGCCGCGCGACTTCATGCCGACAAAACGGTTTTCGACAAGATCGAGCCGGCCGATGCCGTTGGCCTTGCCCAGCGCGTTCAGCCGGGTCAGCAGGCTGGCGGGCGACAGCTTTTCGCCGTCAATGCTGACGGCGTCGCCCTTTTCGAAACCCACTTCCACAGTGGTCGGCTTGTCGGGGGCATCCTCGGGCGCGATGGTGCGCATATAGACGAGGCTGTCGGCCTCCTTGGACGGGTCTTCCAGCACCTTGCCCTCGGACGAGGAGTGAAGCAGGTTGGCGTCGACGCTGAACGGCGCCTCGCCGCGCTTGTCCTTGGCGATGGGAATCTGGTTGGCTTGCGCGAATTCCAGCAATTTGGTGCGGCTGGTCAGGGCCCATTCGCGCCAGGGCGCGATCACCTTGATGCCGGGGGCCAGCGCGTAATAGCCCAGCTCGAAGCGCACCTGGTCGTTGCCCTTGCCGGTGGCGCCATGGCAGACGGCGTCGGCGCCGACCTTCCGGGCGATCTCGATCTGCTTCTTGGCGATCAGGGGGCGGGCGATGGAGGTGCCCAGCAGATAGACCCCCTCATACAGCGCATTGGCGCGGAACATCGGGAAGACATAGTCGCGGACGAACTCCTCGCGCAGGTCCTCGATGAAGATGTTTTCCGGCTTGATGCCCAGGGTCAGGGCTTTCTGGCGGGCGGGCTCAATCTCCTCGCCCTGGCCCAGATCGGCGGTGAAGGTCACCACCTCGGCGCCATATTCGGTCTGCAGCCATTTGAGGATGACAGACGTGTCCAGCCCGCCCGAATAGGCCAGCACCACCTTCTTGATGTCCTTCGCCACTATCCACTCCATTCCGCCGCCGATTTCCCGGATTTCCGGGGGTGTTTCGGGACCATTTTTCCCGCCCCCCCGGGGTTATCCCCCACCGGCCCGGCCCCCGTTCCCAACAGGGCCGGCGGCGGGCCTTGATAAAGCCGTGGCGGCAAAGGTCAAGGAGGATTGGGCGGCCGTTCATGAAGCCGGACGGTCGCAGGCGGGCGTGCTAGTGCGGCATCCGGGAGAGCTGACCGGATTGCACATCAGCCAGATTTTCGGCGGCGAGGCGCGCCGAAGCGCGTTCCTTGACCGACTCCGATTTGAGCTGGCCACACGCCGCCATGATATCGCGGCCGCGCGGGGTGCGCACGGGGCTGGCATAGCCGGCCGTGTTGACGATCTCGGCGAATTTCTCGATTCTCGCCCAGTCCGAACATTCATAGGGCGCGCCGGGCCAGGCATTGAAGGGGATCAGGTTGATCTTGGCCGGGATGCCCGCCACCAGCTTCACCAAGGCGCGGGCGTCGGCGACGCTGTCATTGACGCCCTTGAGCATCACATATTCAAAGGTGATGCGCCGGGCGTTGGAGGCGCCGGGATAGCTGCGGCAGGCCGCGATCAGCTCCTTCAGCGGATACTTCCTGTTGATCGGCACGATGACGTCCCGGATTTCATCCGTCACGGCGTGCAGCGAGATGGCCAGCGACGAGCCGATCTCGCTTCCGGCGCGCGGGATCATCGGCACCACCCCCGCCGTCGAAAGCGTCACGCGGCGCTTGGACAAAGCGATGGCGTCGCCGTCCATGGCGATGGCCAGCGCCGCCTTCACATTGTCGAAATTGTAAAGCGGCTCGCCCATCCCCATCATCACGATATTGGTGACTTTTCTTTTGGTCGCTCCGGCTCCCGCCGACGCTCCGGCGTCCCGGCGCGGTGCGGACCAGTCTTCCAGCGCGTCCTTGGCGACCAGAAGCTGGCCCAGTATTTCGGCCGGGGTGAGGTTGCGCACCAGCTTCTGGGTGCCGGTGCGGCAGAAGCGGCAGGTCAGGGTGCAGCCGACCTGGGACGAGACACACAGCGTGCCGCGGTCCTTGTCGGGGATATAGACGGTCTCGTATTCGATGCCCGGCCCGGTCTTGAGCAGCCATTTGCGGGTGCCGTCCTGCGACACCTGCTCGGTGACGATTTGCGGCCGCGCCAAAGTGAAGCTGTTTTCCAGGACCTTGCGGAAATCGCCCGCCAGGTTGGTCATGGCGTCGAAATCCTTCGCGCCATGGACATAGATCCAGTTCCACAACTGGCTGACGCGCATGGAAAGCGACTTTTGCGGCACGCCCGCGGCCGCCAGCGCGGTCTTCAGGGCGTCCCGGTCAAGTCCGATCAGGGAAGCCTTGCTGTCCATCTACATGCCGCAGACGGCGTGGATCTTGGTCAGCGCGTCGTTGAACCCCGACAGGGAATAGGTATCGACGGTCTTGGTGCCGCGCTGGCTGATGCCGCTGGCCACCGCCGAGACGCCGCCCTGCATGGCGGCGATCAGGCGCGGATTGTCGTTCAACGCCTGCAGCCAGCCCGATCCCTCCTTGCCGGTGTTGCGCATGAAGAAAGTGAATTTGTCGGGGCCGATGCCCAACGCAGCGGCGCCGCCTTCCCTGGCCGGATAGCCATAGACGATCTGCGGCTCCGCCTTCACCTTGCGCCCCGGCCAGTCCGACACCATCAGGTAGATGTCGCCGCGCTTGGCGCCCACCGGGCGGGTGGCGCGCGGCTTGGAGGTGGCAAAGCAGGTCAGGCCGGAACCGGAACCCGACGAATAGGCCGTCCAGTTGCCGAACACACCCAGCAGGTTGGCCGGATCGGCGGCGGCGGGCAATGCGGACAGCGCGAGGACGGTGAAAATCCCAAGCAGTTTTTTCATCAGGGAACTCCGGCGGATACACCGCGCTGATCGCACGGGAATCGGGCGTTTGTGTGATCGGGCGGACAATAGCGGTCGGCGCACCAATATCGCAAGCCGTTCGTAGCGCCAGGGATTTTGTGGCGTGAGCAGGAGCGGGGAGCGATGTGGGCATACAGCCCATGAGCGACCCCGCGACGAACGCACGGCGCAAAAGACCGGCGCTACTCGCGCAACCCGTAGCCCTTGGCGTACAGCCGCAGCACCCAGAGGAACATCACCACCAAAGCGGTGATGGTCAGGCCATAGCCCAGCGTTTGGGAGACCTCCGAATAGCCGAGCATGGAATGGCGGATGCCGTTGATGAAGTAGAAGAAAGGATTGCCATAGGCCATCCAGCGCATCCAGGGCGGCAGCATCGCGATGGTGTTGAACACCCCGCCCACCATCGAAAGCGGCGTGATGAAGAACACCGTGAGCATGTTGAGCTGCTCGAAGCTCTTGGCCCACAAGCCGATGACGATCCCCAAAAGGCCGAAGATCGCCGACACCGCCACCACCCAGAACAGGAACTCCGGAATGGAATAGATCTTGGTGGCGCCGAAGGCGATGCCGATGACCAGGATGCCGATGGCGGTGACGGTGGAGCGCACCACCACGACCGCCAGCGAACCGGCGATCATCTCAACATAGGACATGGGCGAGACCAAAGTCTCCTCGATGAAGCGCAGAAAGCGGGAGAAATAGATCGCCGACGAGGATTGCAGGAAGCTGGCATTGACGATGTTGAGCATCAAGACGCCCGGCAGCACGAACTGGATGTATTTGTGGCCGCCGATCATGGGCATGCGGCCGCCGACGATGAAGCCGAAAATGAAGATGAATAGCAGCGCCGAAATCCACGGCGCGACAAAGGCCTGGATCGGCACGCGCATCATGCGCGAAACCTCGCGGCGCACGATTGTGCCCAGACCGATCCAGTTGATGCCCAGCGGCTTGGTGGTGTCCTGCATTATTGGCCCGCCACGTGATCAGGCTCGGCGCCGGTCGCCGCAAGATAGGCGTTTTCCAGCCCGCCGGGGGCGCCGGCGATCTCGTCCTTGGTGCCCTGGCGCACGATCTTGCCCTTGGCGACGATGGCGATGTTGCGGCACAGCCGCTCCACTTCTTCCAGGTAATGCGAGGTGAGCAGGATGGTGCGGCCGTCGCTATTGATCTCCCGCAGATAGCGCCACAGGACGCGGCGCAGCTCGACATCGACGCCGGCGGTGGGCTCGTCCAGGATCAGCAGCTTGGGATCGTTGACCAGGGCGCGCGCCAGCACGACGCGGCGCTTCAGCCCGCCGGACAATTCGCGAAAAGCTTTCTTTTCGTGGGGGCCGAGCTCGAAGCGCTCCATCAGGTAATCGATGCGCGACTTGCGTTCGGCCGCGCCCATGCCGAAATAGCCGCCCATCCAGTCAACGATCTGGCGCGGCGTGGCAAAGGGATCGACATTGAATTCCTGGGTGCAGAGCCCGACCAGGCGGCGGGCCTCGCGGTAGTTCTTCACCGCATCGACGCCAAAGATCTCGATGGTGCCGCCGCTGGGTTCGGCGATGCCGGTGACGCAATGGATGGTGGTGGACTTGCCCGCGCCGTTGGGGCCCAGAAAGCCGAAAAAGTCGCCCTCCGCCACCGTCAGGGACAGGCCGTCCACAGCGACATTGCCGCTTCGATAAACCTTGCGGAGATCGGTGATTTTCAGCGCGGGCGTGGGCATGGAGGCTTTATAGGGACGGCGCGGCGGTTTTCCAACCTCTACCAGTCTCTGGGACGAGACTTATTCAGTAGTCGCGCGGGCGCGACAGGGGCGCGCCCCAGCTATGGGCCGGCGGCACGGGGTCGCCGCCGCTGGGGGTGACGGGGCGGGCATAGCCGCTCTGGCTCATCAACCTGTCATACAGCACGATGGCCCCCGCCATCCCGACATTGATGGAAAAGCGGGTGGGAATTTTCACCACGAATTCGCACAAGCTCAGCATCTGGGGCGACAGGGAATAGCGCTCGGCCCCGAAGACATAGGCGGCGCGGTGGGGATGGCGGAAGCGCGGCAGTTCCACCGCCTCGTCGGTGATCTCCACCCCCACCAGGCGGCAGCCGATGGGCAGGCGGAAATCGTCGGGATGGGCGAAATCGTAGAAGGGCAGCGCGGTGTGGGCGGCCGATGTGTCGCTCTTGCCGTCCGACAGTTTCAGCCTGGGCGCGATGGAGAAGAAGAAATCCGCGTCGAAGGCATGGGCGATGCGCACCAGGTTGCCCAGGTTCATCGGCTTGGACACACCCTCGATCCCGACACCGAAATAGCCGCGCATGCCCGGCTAGTAGCCGAGTCTCGCAGCAGCGCCAACTAGCGATGCCGGGCGGCAGCGGCCTGCGCATCGGCCTTGTCCATCGCCGGGGTCTGCCAGTCCACGCCCGCGATGAGGCATTGCGGCGAACCGGCGGGATCGCGGTGGATCACCGAATCGCCCTGCCCAATGCAGGACAGGCTGCCGGCGCCATGGGTCTTGAAGGCCAGGCCCATGTTGAACTGCAGATCATTGCAGATACCCAAGAAGCGGACCCGGTAACGGTTATGGCGGCGGTCGGTGACGATCAGGGCGCGGTTCCCGGCAACGGGTTCGAAGCTGTAGACATCGATCTGGCGCAGGCAGGCCGGCTCGGGCTTGGACAGGGGCTGGGGCTGGGGCTGGGGCTGGGCGAAGGCCGGTGCGGTACAGGACAAAAGCGCGAGGGTGAGCAGAAGACGATGTTCCATGGTCTTTTTCCATTGCTGCCATGATAATACGCCTTAGCGCCCCCCTTGGATCCCTCGAGACACCGCCATGCCCCCGTCCGGCCTGAAATCGCGCCTGCACCATCCTTTGTACAAGAAGCTGGGCCCCGGCCTGATCACCGGCGCGGCCGACGACGATCCCAGCGGCATCGCCACCTATTCCCAGGGCGGGGCGCAGTTCGGCTTCAACCTGCTCTGGACCATGGCGCTGACCTTCCCGCTGATGGTCGCCATCCAGATGGTCAGCGCCCAGATCGGGCGCGTCACGGGCCGCGGGCTGGCGCACAATATGGGCCAGGTCCTGCCGCGCCGGGTGGTGCATGTGCTGTTGGCGCTGCTGTTCATCGCCAACACCATCAATGTTGGCGCCGACCTGGCCGCCATGGGCGAAGCCGCCCGGCTGGTGCTCGGGCTGGGCGGCCCCCACGGTTTCACCATCTTCTTCGCTTTGTTGTCACTGGGGCTGCAACTGTTCATCCCCTACCGGAAATATGCGCGCTTCCTGACGGTGCTGACCTTCAGCCTGCTGGCCTATGTCGCCATTCTGTTCCTGCTGCCGCTGGACTGGAAGGCGATCGGCGCAGGGCTGATCGGGCTGCACCCCAACCTGACCGAAGGCGCCGCCACCACCATCGTCGCCATCTTCGGCACCACCATCAGCCCCTATCTGTTCTTCTGGCAGAGCGCCCAGGAGGTCGAGGAGGTTGACCATCATGCCGATGAACATGCCCTGATCGACCGCCCGCTGGAGGCGCCCGAGGCCCTGAGCCGCATCCGCATGGACACCATTTCGGGCATGCTGATGTCCAACCTGATCGCCCTGGCGATCATGATCGCCACCGCAGCCACCCTGCACGCCCATGGCGTCACCAACATCAACACCGCCGCCGAGGCGGCCAGCGCGCTGAAGCCCATCGCCGGGCGCTTCGCCTTCGCGCTGTTCTCCATCGGCATCATCGGCACCGGCCTCCTGGCGGTTCCGGTGCTGGCCGGATCGGCGGGCTATGCCATCGCCGAATCCCAGGGCTGGAAGACCGGCCTGGACAACATGCCCTGGCAGGCGCGCGGCTTCTATGCCGTGATCGGGGCGGCGGTGGTGCTGGGACTGGGCATCGATTATTCCGGGCTGGATCCGATCAGGGCGCTGTACTGGAGCGCGGTGCTGAACGGCGTCATCGCCGTGCCGATGATGGCGGCGTTGATGGTGGTGGCCGGCAGCCGCAAGAAAATGGGAAAATTCCGCGTGGGGCCGGTGCTGGGCACCCTGGGCTGGATCTCCACCGCCGTGATGGCGGCGGCGGCGGTGACCATGATATATGTCAGCCTGAATTAGGCTCCATGGGCGGGCTTGACCCGCCCATGGTGAATTGGGGGAAAAATGGCCGTCATAAGCTGGATTTTCTTCGGCGCCTTCATCGGCTGGCTGGCCGGTTTCTTCATGCCCAAGCCACAGCAGGGCTGCCTGGTCAATATCGCGCTGGGGCTGGTGGGGGCGCTCTTGGGCGGCTTCATCTTTCAGGCACTGACCGGCGGCAATTTCAGCTACGACCAGCACGGCTTGATCGTCTCAAGCCTGGTGGCGGTGATCGGCGCCGTCCTGGTGCTGGCGATCTGGAACGCGCTGCACCGGCGTTAGGCTGCACCGGCGTTAGCGAGGGGGCGCTAGCGGTACCGGCCTCGCGCGGGCGCGGCGGACAGCAGCAAGGCCACCAGCATTTCAAGACGGACAGGACGCTTCATGGCGGACCTCCCTGCAGGGGGAACGCCAATATGCCACCGGCGGTTGCCGGTGGCATCAGGCTTGATCCCGTTAACGCCCGCGATAGGAGTGGCCGCAGCGGCGTTCATATTCGCGGCTGCCGCCATGGTCGCGCCAGACCGGATCGCCCAGGTTGAGATCGCAGGGGTCGGTGGCCGCGCCGACCACGCCGCCGGCGACCGCGCCGGCGGCCGCGCCCAGCCCGGGATTGCCTGCCGCCGCGCCGATCACCGCACCGCCCGCCGCGCCGATCAGCGCGCCGGAGGCCGCGCGGTCACCGCGATCAGTGCCGCAGCCGGCCAGAAGCAAAGCGGATGCGGCCGCCATTCCAAGCAGAATTTTCTTCATTGCCGACTCTCCACAGGTGTTGTGGGCAGTAAACGGATGAAGCGGAGTTAATGTTCCCGCGCCGCAGGAACCTGCGCCATGCGCGATTGCGCCTGATCAAGGCGGCCATCGGGGCTTCACCGCAGGATTGCATCCTATTTCAGGGATTTTTGCGATGAACAGACTGGCTGGCAAGGTTGCCATCATCACCGGCGCCGCGCTTGGACTTGGCAAGGCGACCGCCATACGCATGGCCGAGGAAGGCGCCAAGGTCGCCATCCTGGACATACACGACAAGGAAGGCGAAGCCCTGGCCGAGGAATTGAACGGGCGCGGCCTCACCGCCGCCTATTGGCATTGCGACGTCACGCGCGAGGCCGAAGTCGCCGCGGTGATCGCCGCTATCGTCGCCAAATTCAAGACCCTCACCATCCTGGTCAACAATGCCGGCATCGCCGGGGCCAACAAGCCCACCCACGAATTGACGGAAGCCGAATGGGACGCCGTGCAGGCGGTGAATGTCAAAGGGGTGTTCTTCTGCACCAAACACGCCATTCCCGCCCTGAAGCAGGCGGGCGGCGGCAGCATCATCAACCTGTCGTCGATCTATGGCCTGGTGGGCGCGGGCGACGTGCCGCCCTATCACGCCTCCAAGGGGGCGGTGCGGTTGATGAGCAAGAATGACGCGCTGATCTATGCCGCCGACAACATCCGGGTGAATTCCATCCATCCCGGCTTCATCTGGACGCCGATGGTGGAGGGCTTTACCGGCGCGATGGCCGACCCGGCCGCCGCACGCAAGGCGACGGCGGCGGCCCATCCGCTGGGCCATATGGGCGAGCCGGACGATATCGCCTGGGGTGCGGTGTACCTGGCCAGCGACGAAGCCAAGTTCGTCACCGGCTCGGAACTGGTGATAGACGGCGGCTATACCGCGCGCTGACGCTTATTCCGCCGCAGGTTTGTGCAGGTAAATCTCGCCGCCCTGGCTTTTGAACTCTTCCGATTTTTTCGCCATGGCGGCGCGGATTTCGGCCGACGACAACGTGTCGTTCTGGCCCTTGGCGGCGTCGCGGACTTCCTGCGAGATTTTCATCGAGCAGAATTTCGGCCCGCACATGGAGCAGAAATGCGCCACCTTGGCGCCGTCGGCGGGCAGCGTTTCGTCATGATAAAGCTGCGCGGTTTCGGGATCGAGCGCGAGCGCGAACTGGTCGCGCCAGCGAAATTCAAAGCGCGCCTTTGACATCGCATCGTCCCAGATGCGCGCGGCGGGGTGGCCCTTGGCCAGGTCGCTGGCATGGGCGGCGATGCGATAGGCGATGACGCCCTGCTTGACATCGTCGCGGTCGGGCAGGCCCAGATGCTCCTTGGGCGTGACATAGCAGAGCATGGCGGTGCCGAACCAGCCGATCATCGCCGCGCCGATGGCCGAGGTGATGTGGTCATAGCCCGGCGCCACATCGGTGGTCAGCGGCCCCAGAGTATAGAAAGGCGCCTCGTCGCAGACCGCCAACTGGCGGTCCATGTTTTCCTTGATCTTGTGCATCGGCACATGGCCGGGGCCTTCGATCATCACCTGGACATCATGGCGCTGGGCGATCTTGTTGAGTTCGCCCAGGGTGTCGAGTTCGGCGAACTGCGCCGCGTCATTGGCGTCGGCGGTCGAGCCGGGACGCAAGCCATCGCCCAGGCTGAACGACACGTCATATTGTTTCAGCAGCTCGCAAATGTCTTCAAAGTGGGTGTAGAGGAAATTTTCCTTGTGATGGGCGAGACACCATTTGGCCAGGATCGAGCCGCCGCGGCTGACGATGCCGGTGACGCGCTCCGCCGTCAGCGGGATATGGGCCAGCCGCACCCCCGCATGGACGGTGAAATAGTCCACCCCCTGCTCGCACTGTTCGATCAGGGTGTCGCGATAGATCTCCCAGGTGAGGTCCTCCGCCACGCCGCCGACCTTTTCCAGCGCCTGATAGATCGGCACGGTGCCGATCGGCACCGGCGAATTGCGGATGATCCATTCGCGGATGGTGTGGATGTGGCGGCCGGTGGACAGGTCCATCACATTGTCGGCGCCCCAGCGGATGGCCCAGACCAGCTTGTCGACCTCGTCGGCGACGCCCGATGTCACGGCGCTGTTGCCGATATTGGCGTTGACCTTGGTAAGAAAGTTGCGGCCGATGATCATCGGCTCGGTTTCGGGATGATTGATGTTGGAGGGGATGATGGCGCGGCCGCGGGCGATTTCCGACCGCACGAATTCCGGCGTGATTTCGTCGGGGATGGAGGCACCGAAGCTGTTGCCATCGCGTGGGCCGGCGCTGCGGCCCAGATTTTCGCGGGCGGCGATGAATTTCATCTCCTCGGTGATGATGCCCTGACGCGCGTAATGGATTTGCGTGACATTGCGGCCCGGCTTGGCGCGCAGCAATTTGATGCCGTCACGGTTGAACTGCTGCACCGACAGCTTTTCGCCCGGCTTCAGGCCGTCGTCTTCGGGCTTGCGGGCGCGGCCTTCATATTCCCCCACATCGCCGCGCGCCAGAATCCAGTCGCGGCGGCGGGCCACAAGACCCTTTTCGATGTCGATGGCGGCGGTATCGTCTGTGTACGGACCAGATGTGTCGTACAAAAGCACCGGCGCCTCGCCGCCCGACAGCTTCACTTCCCGGAACGGAACACCGCCCAGCATCAGCTTGCTGGAGCCGGGCAGCGCGCCGCGGGTGATGGCCAACGAACTTCCAGAAAGCGACTTGTCGAGAATGGGCTTGTTCATCTGTGACCTCTCCCTACGCCCGTGCAAACGGGATCAGGTTCTAAGGGATCCGCACCATTGCGGTCTCAGCCCGGCATCGCCGGGCACCCCTGGGAAGAGGCATAGTAGCGCCTGGGCGGGCCCTCCGCTAGGACGCCGCGAAGGTTTTGAACTCCGAAATCACCGCCCGCACGGCGGCGGTGACGATCTTTTCCCCGGCTTCGATGCTGGCCTGGCTGGGGTCGGAGCCGATGCGGCCGTCCGGGAAGCGGCGGCGATAGTCGTCGGCGTCCAGAATCGGGCCATTGGGGGCGATGCGCGGGGTCATGGCGACGGATTTCACCGCCTGGGGATAGCCGAACCAGGTCACCGAGACTTCCGAGGGGGTGGCGTGGCTGCCCTCGCCCACCGGGAAAAGCTGGCGGCACTGATCCATCACCCCCGGCAGTTCCCACCAGTTGCGCAGGCTGCAGCGCAGGGGGGGATGGTTGGAGCCGGACCTGTCAAACGTCACGCCATGATAGATTTCGCTGAAGGCGGCGGTGATGGTGGCAATGTTGCCGCCATGGCCGTTCAGCCAATAGATGCGCTCGAAACCGTGGCGGGTCAGGCTCTGCGTCCAGTCGATCATCGCCGCGATCATGGTGGAGGGCCGCAGGGTAATGGTGCCGGCAAAGCCCATATGGTGCTGGGCCTGGCCGACATTGAAGGTGGGGCCGACCAGGATGCCGGCCTCGTCGCCGGCGCGCTTGCCGATGATCTCCGGGCACAAAGCGTCGGTGCCGAGCAGGCCGTTGGGGCCATGCTGTTCGGTGGAGCCGATGGGGATCAGGATGGCCCGGGAGCGGGCCAGATAGGCCTCGATTTCGGGCCAGGTCGAAAGACGAAGCTGCATCGGTCCTGTGACTGCGCCTTGATGTTGAGGCGCGATCATAGCACCATTGGGCGACGCAAAAAGAGAATGACCGATGTCCGACAACCTGTTCCCGGTGCCGCAGGAATGGAGGGCACGCGCCTTCATGGACAAGAAGGCGTATGACGCCGCCTACAAGGCCTCGATCGCGGACCCCGATGGCTATTGGGGCCGGGAAGCGGCGCGGCTGGACTGGATGACGCCCTTCACCAAAGTGAAGAATACCAGCTTCGACGCCGCCGACCTGCACATCAAGTGGTTCGAGGATGGGGCGCTGAATGTCGCGGCCAACTGCATCGACCGCCATTTGGCGACGCGGGGCGACCAGACCGCCATCATCTGGGAAGGCGACGACCCGTCGGTCAGCAGGCATATCAGCTATCGCGAACTGCATGAAGAAGTCTGCCGCTTCGCCAATGTGCTGAAACGCCGGGGCGTGGTGAAGGGCGACCGCGTGACCTTGTACATGCCCATGATCCCGGAAGCGGCCTATGCCATGCTGGCCTGCGCCCGCATCGGGGCGGTGCATTCGGTGGTGTTCGGCGGCTTCTCGCCCGACAGCCTGGCGGGGCGCATCACCGACTGCAATTCCAAGCTTGTCATCACCGCCGATGAAGGCCTGCGCGGCGGCAAGGCGATCCCGCTGAAGAAGAATGCCGACCTGGCCGTCGACCAGTGCCCGATGGTGGAGCATGTCATCGTGGTCCGGCGCACCGGCGGCGATGTCGCCATGACCCCCAACCGCGACGTCTGGTATCATGAGGAGGCGGCCAAGGTTTCCGCCGACTGCCCGGCCGAAGCGATGGGCGCGGAAGACCCGCTGTTCATTCTCTATACCAGCGGCTCGACCGGAAAGCCCAAGGGCGTGCTGCACACCAGCGGCGGCTACCTGCTGTGGGCGGCCTGGACGCATCATTACGTCTTCGATTACCACGAAGGCGAAGTCTATTGGTGCACCGCCGATGTCGGCTGGGTCACCGGCCACTCCTATATCGTCTATGGCCCGCTGGCCAATGGCGCCACGACCCTGATGTTCGAAGGCGTGCCGAACTATCCCGACGCCTCGCGCTTCTGGCAGGTGATCGACAAGCACAAGGTCAATATCTTCTATACCGCACCCACCGCCATCCGCGCCTTGATGCGCGATGGCGACGCGCCGGTGAAAAAGACCAGCCGCGAGTCCCTGCGCCTGCTGGGGACGGTGGGCGAGCCGATCAATCCCGAAGCCTGGCTGTGGTATCACCGCGTCATCGGCGACAGCCGCTGCCCCATTGTCGATACCTGGTGGCAGACCGAGACCGGCGGCCACCTGATCACGCCCCTGCCCGGCGCCACCGATCTGAAGCCCGGCTCGGCCACCCTGCCTTTGCCCGGCATCATTCCCCAGATCGTGGATTCCGACGGCAAGGTGCTGACCGGCGCGGTCACCGGCAATCTGTGCATCGCCGACAGCTGGCCCGGCCAGATGCGCAGCGTCTATGGCGACCATCAGCGTTTCATCGAGACCTATTTCAAGACCTATCCCGGCAAGTATTTCACCGGCGATGGCTGCCGCCGCGACGAGGACGGCTATTACTGGATCACCGGCCGGGTGGACGATGTGATCAACGTGTCAGGCCACCGGCTGGGCACCGCCGAGATCGAAAGCGCGCTGGTGGCCGACACCAAGGTGGCGGAAGCCGCCGTGGTCGGCTATCCCCACGACATCAAGGGCCAGGGCATCTATGCCTATGTCACCCTGAAGGCGGGCGTGACGCCGTCCGACGCGCTGGCGGCGGAGCTGAAGAAGTTCGTCGCCGACGAGATCAGCCCCATCGCCCGGCCCGACATCATCCAGTTCGCGCCCGGCCTGCCCAAGACCCGCAGCGGCAAGATCATGCGCCGCATTCTGCGCAAGATCGCCGAAGGCGACACCTCAAGCCTGGGCGACACCTCCACCCTGGCCGATCCGTCGGTGGTCGAGGATCTGGTCAGGAACGCGCACAAGTAAATCTCCCTGCCGAATCGATCCGCCGCGATGTGCCTTTTTGGCCCTTCGCGCGTTCGCTAAGGGGCGAAGCCGCACTGGCGCGGTGTCCGGGAGACAGCATGCGTTATGACATCCGGACGGTGGGCTCCCATCCCGATCACTGGTACCCGCTGGCCTGGAGCGACGAGATCAAACCCGGCAAGGTTATCGGGCGGCAGTTCGCCGGCCAGCCAATCGCGCTGTTTCGCAGCGCGGACGGCGTGCTGTCGGCGCTGGAAGACCGCTGCGCCCATCGCCAGGTGCCGCTGCATCTGGGTGTGGTCTGCGGCGACACCCTGAAATGCGGCTATCACGGCTGGAGCTATAATTCCGGCGGCGCCTGCGTCGACGTGCCCTATCTGGGCGAGAGCCGCCTGCCCAACGGCGTCAAAAGCTATCCGGTGCGGGAAATCAGCGGCATGGTGCTGGTCTTTCCGGGCGCGCCGCATCTGGCGGAGGCGCGGCTGCCCGCTTTTCCGGGCCAGGCGGCGAACCCGGCCTACCGCACCCGGCGGCTGAACCGCGAGGTCGCCTGCCATTACAGCTTCCTGCACGAAAACCTGTTCGACATGAACCACCAGTTCCTGCACCGCAAGAATATGGGCTCGATCAAGGCGCGCTGCCTGGGGCGCCGCAATGGCGAAAGCTGGTGCGAGGTGGATTATACCTTCAGCCGCACCGAGGGCCGCCAGTCGGTCGGCGAAGCGGCGATCCTGTCGGCCATGCGCCCCGGCGACGGGCGCAAGTTCCGCGACCTGATGACCATCCGCACCGAATATCCCTATCAGCATCTGAAGGTGTGGGTGGGCGAAGCGGGCGAACCGGCGCTGGATGTCTGGCTCTGCTATACGCCGCTGGACGCCGACCAGCGCCGCAACCGCACCTTCGGTTTCCTGTCGGTGAAGACCTCGCGCATTCCCGGCCTCACCGCCCTGGCCTGGCCGTTCATCGCCTGGTTCACCGAACGCATCTTCAAGGAAGACAAGGTGATCGTGGAGGCCGAGCAGCGGGCGCACGACCAGCAGGGCGCCGACTGGAACCAAGAAGTCTTTCCGGCGATCAACGACCTGCGGGCGCTGTTGGTGCGCTGCGGCTCGCCGCCCTCATCCCAGACCTTGTCTCAGCCCTTGTCTCAGACCCAGGCTTCCGGCACATCTCTGCCCCGAAGCGCGCGAAGCTGAGACGTGAGATGCTGGCCTTCCTCTATATCCTGGCGGCGATGGGCGTCGCCTATTGGGCGCGGCTGGAAGGCCGCAATGCCGGCGTCTGGTTCGCGCTGGCGCTGATGCTGACGCCGCTGGGCGCCAGCGTGGCGCTGATGATCCGCGCCCGACTTGGATATTAAGTCCGGGCCACGGCCAATCACGTTCCGCCGGACATCGCGGCGTTTGCCGCGCGAAACGGTCCCTCGCCAGCGCCAGCGTAGCGCGAGACCGTTTCTTCAGCTTTTTCCTGTTCCACCGGATGAAAGCGCGGCAAACCCATCCATAGCGGTGGCGAGGTCAATGTCTTTCTGCGTCACCCCGCCCGCGTCATGGGTGGCCAGCGTCACATCGACCTTGTTGTAGACATTGAACCATTCGGGATGGTGATCCATCTTCGCCGCCAAGAGCGCCGTGCGCGTCATGAAGGCGAAGGCGGCGTCGAAATCCACGAAGGTGAAGCTGCGGGTGATCGCCTCGCGCTCGTTCGCCAGTGTCCAGTCAGGCAGCCGCTTCAGCGCCTGCTTCAGCTCGTCAATCGCCAGTTTCCCAATCTTCGTCATCATGGCCTCCCAGCGGATAATCCTCTTCCAGGCGGTAGATGCTGCCATCGCTGGTCAGCTTGCTGGAATAGAGGTGAAACGCGCCGACCTCGAACTCGGCGCTGGTATGGAGCGCGTGGTAGCGCAGCCATTCGATCACCTTGTCGGGATCGGGATGGCGCAGACGCGCCAGGGTCACATGCGGCGTGAATTTGTGCGTGTCGGCGGCGACGCCGACTCGGCGGATGGCATTGTCCACCTTGCGCTGCAGGTGATCCAGCGCCGGGTTGGGCTGCGCCAGCGCCAACAGGCTGTGCGGCTGCTGATTGCCGAACTGGCCGACACCGTGAAGCTGCAGGCTGAAGTCCGGCGCCACGATCCCGGCCAGCGCGTCGTCGATCGCGCTCACATCCGGCCCTTCAACCTCGCCGATGAAGCGCAGGGTCAGGTGCAGTTGCTCTCGGCTTTGCCAGCGCGCGCCGGGCACCCCGCCCTGCAGCAGCATCAGGCGCTGGGCCACAGGGTCGGGGATAGCGAGCGCCACAAACAGTCTCATCCTACGCCCTTTTGAGCGGCAGGCGCGCGCGCAGGGCCAGCACCGCGCCGCCATAACACAGCGCCGCGCCGGCCATCGCCGCCGCCAGCGCCGCGACATCGCCATGGCCATGCAGCAGCGCCGCACCGCCCCAGGCGCCCGCGCCGCAGGCCAGCGCCGCCAGCAGCGAAGCGGGAAGCGCCCGCAGGAACTGGCTTTCGATGGCCAGCAGCGCGCGGCTGCGGCCCGTCCAGGTCAGGACCGCGACATTGGTCCAGGCGCCCAGCGCCGTGCCCAGCGCCAGCCCCGCCACGCCCAGGTGCATACCCCAGACAAAGATCACCTTGAGGGCGATGTTGCTGACCAGCGCGATGACGGTCGAGCGCGCGGGCGTCAGTGTGTCGTGCCGGGCATAGAAGGTGGCTTGAACAATGCGCAGCATCGCCATGGCCGGAAGGCCCGCGCCATAAGCCATCAGCGCCCAGCCCGCCTGCTGCGCCGCCTGCGCATTAAAGGCGCCATGCAGGAACACCGCCCGGATGATGAGGCCGGGGATCACCAGGAAGGTGATCATGAACGGCAAAGTGAGCAGCAGGCTCATGGCGGCGCTGCGGTTCTGGGTGGCGTGCGCGCCGGCGGTATCGCCTTTTGCCAGCAGCGACGACATGTGCGGCAACAGCACCGTGCCCAGCGCGATGCCCAACACGCCCAGCGGCAGCTGGTTGATGCGGTCGGCATAATAGAGCGCGGTGCGGCTGCCGGTGGGCAGCCAGCTCGCCAGCACGGTGTCGATGAAGGGCGCGATCACGATGGAGGCCGCGCCGAAGGTGACGGCGCCGAAGGCGACAAAGAACTCCTTCATCTGGGGCGTCCAGCGCGGCCATGTCACTTTCAGCCACAAGCCGTCGCGTGCCCCGGCCCAGACGATGAAGACCAGCTGCGCCACGCCGCCCGCAAAGACGCCCCAGGCCGCCGCATAGGCGGCGTTGGGAAACCAGCGCCACAGCAGAACCGTGGCGATCATCGCCAGATTCTGCAGGTTGGACCAGAAGGCCCCGGCCCAGAAACGGTCGATGGCGTTCAGCATGGCCGACAGCTGCACCGCCACCAGGGTCATGATCAGGTAGGGAAAGGTGACCCGCGCCAGGCTGACGGTGAGCGTGAACTGCTCGCCGCTCCAGCCCGGCGCCAGCAGGTGGATGAGGACCGGCATGAAGGCCGTCGCCAGCACCAGCAGCACGACCTGGGCCGCCATCTGCCAGGCGAACACGGCATTGGCGAAGCGGGCGGCGGCGGCATGCTCGCCCTTGGCATGCAGCGCGGCATAGCGCGGCAGGAAGGCCGGATTGATGGTGCCCTCGCCGAAGATGGCGCGGAAATAATTGGGAAAGAGAAACGCGACGAAAAAAGCGTCGGACATCAGCCCCGCCCCCAGGGTCCAGGCCAGGAGCGCGTCGCGGGCAAAGCCGGTGATGCGCGACAGCAGCGTGAATCCGCCGACCGAGAGCAGCTTTTTGAACATCAGCGGGTTTTGCTCCCCTGTTGGAGCAGCTTTTTCACGTAAGGCAGGATGCGGGCCACGACCACCTTCACGCCCGCCGGATTGGGATGCATGCCGTCCGCCTGGTTGAGTGTGGGATCGAGCGCCACGCCGTCCAGAATGAAGGGATAGAATAGCACATTGTACGCATGGGCCAGCCGCGGATAGATGGGATCGAACTGGCGGACATAGTCCGTCCCCAGGTTGCGCTGGGCATGCATGCCGGTCAGCAGCACCTTCACATGCGCGGCCTTCAGCCTGTCCAGGATGGCACGCAGATTCTTTTCGGTCTGGGCCGGCGGCAGGCCGCGCAACATGTCGTTGGAGCCCAGCTCCAGAATCACCGCATCGGGATGGTCGGCCAGCGACCAGTCCAGCCGCGCCAGCCCGCCCGCGCTGGTGTCGCCCGAGACGCCGGCATTGGTGACAATGGCGTCGATGCCGTCCTGCTTCAGCGCCGCCTGGAGCTGGACGGTGAATTCGGTGCCGGGCGGCAGGCCATAGCCCTGGGTCAGGCTGGTGCCCAAAGCGAGTATTTTCACCGGCTTGGCGATTGCCTGCCCTGCTCCCGCCACAAGCATCAGCATGATAAGCATGGCCGGCAGGCCGACGGTGAAGGTCTTGAAATCGCGCATGATCGTCCTTTTATCCGAGTCCCCCCACTTGAGTCCCCATGAACCCACCCGCCCTTTCGCCGCAAGATGCCCTCTGCCTGCAAGATATAAGGCTGACGCTGAAAAGCCTGGCGGGGCCGGTGGACATATTGTCCGGCGTCTCGCTCCAGGTGGCGGCGGGCGAGACCGTGGCGCTGACCGGGCCGTCGGGCTCGGGCAAGTCGTCGCTTTTGATGGTGGCGGCCGGACTGGAAAAGCCCACATCGGGCAAGGTCACGGTCACCGGCACCGACATTACCGGCCTGAGCGAGGACGCGCTGGCCCGTTTCCGGCTGGGGCGGGTGGGCATCGTATTCCAGAGCTTCCACCTGATCCCCACCATGACGGCGCTGGAGAATGTCGCCGTGCCGCTGGAGCTGGCGGGGGCGCCTGACGCCTTCGACCGCGCCGAGGCCCAATTGCGCCGCGTCGGGCTGATTTTGCGCACCGATCATTATCCCGGCCAATTGTCGGGCGGCGAGCAGCAGCGCGTGGCGCTGGCCCGCGCTTTGGCGCCGGGGCCGCGCATCCTGTTCGCCGATGAACCCACCGGCAATCTGGACAGCGCAACCGGCGAGGGCATTGCCGAGATGATGTTCACGCTGAATGCGCAGAGCGGCGCGACGCTGTTCCTGGTGACGCATGAAGAGTCGCTGGCGAAACGCTGCGGCCGGGTGCTGCGCATGGCGGACGGCAAACTGGCCGATGGCTAGCCCGCGGCTTGCCCTGCGCCTGGCCCGCCGCGAGCTGCGCGGCGGGCTGGCGGGGTTTCGCGTCTTTTTCCTGTGCCTGGTGCTGGGGGCGGCGGCCATTTCCGGCGTGGAGTCGCTGGGCGACGCCTTCCTCACCGGCCTCAAGGATCAGGGCCAGGTGCTGCTGGGCGGCGATGTCTCGGTCCGGCTTGTGCATCGCCCCGCCAGCGCCGCCGAGCGCGCCTTCCTGAAGGCCAGCGGCACGGTGTCGGACGCACTGTCGATGCGGGCCATGGCCTATGCGAGGGACAACCGCAATCGCCAGCTTGTCGAACTGAAGGGCGTGGACGGGCGCTGGCCGCTGTTCGGCGCCGCGAAATTCACGCCCGCGCAATCCATACGCGATGTGCTGGCCTGTGAAGACGACGGCGTCTGCGGCGCGGCGGCCGAGCAGAGTTTGCTGGACCGGCTTCATGTGAAGCGCGGCGACCTGATCCGGGTCGGCGACGCCACCTTGCGCATCATGGCGGTGCTGGACAGCGAGCCGGACCGCATCTCCACCGGCTTCTCGCTGGGTCCGCGGCTGCTGGTGTCGTCCCGGGCGCTGCCCGCCACCGGGCTTGTCACGCGCGAAAGCCTGATCAACTACACTTATCGCGTGGCGTTCAGGGGCAATAGCGGCGATCCGGCCCAGGCGGGCGCCGCCATCGCCCGCTTCAAGGACGCCGCCGACAGACGTTTCCCGGAAGCGGGCTGGAATATCCGCGACCGCGGCGATGCCGCACCGGGCATCAAGCGCTTTGTCGAGCAGCTGACCATGTTCCTGACCCTGGTGGGGCTGGTGGCGCTGGGCGTGGGCGGGGTGGGCGCGGCCCAGTCCATCCGGGCCTTCCTGGACCGCAAGCGCGCCGACATCGCCATCCTCAAATCGGTCGGCGCCTCGGGCGGCTTCGTATTTCTTGTCTTCTTCCTGCAGGTGATGGCGGTGGCGCTGGCCGCGACCCTGCTGGGCGCGGCGCTGGGGGCGCTGCTGCCCTTTTGCGTCACATGGGTCTATGGCGATGCCCTGCCGGTGCCGCCCGCCTTCGGTATCTATCCCGTGCCGCTGCTGCTGGCGCTGGCCTTCGGGCTGTTGTCGGCGGTGGCTTTCGCGGTGCCGCCGCTCAGCCGCGCCCGCGCCGTGCCGCCCGCCAGTCTGTTCCGCGATACCGTCGCGCCGGCGCGCGTGGAAGGGCAAAATCTCTATCGCGCCATTTCCGGCGCGGCGGCGCTGGGCGTGGTGCTGCTGACCTGGGCAGCGGCGCCTTCGCCGGTGTTCGCGGCGGAGTTTTTGACCGGCGCGGTGGCGGCGCTGGCGCTGCTGCGGCTGCTGGCAGAAGGCTTGCGGCGCGGGCTGGCGGCATTGCCGCGCCCCGGCTCGCCGCTGATCCGCCTGGCCTTCGCCAACCTGACAAGGCCGGGCGCGGCCACTGGCGGCGTCGTCACCGCCCTGGGGCTGGGGCTGACCTTGCTGGCCACCGTCACGCTTCTGAACGCCACCATCAATGCCCAGGTCGCCGCCGCGCTGCCGGCGCGCGCCCCCAGCTTCTTCTTTGTCGATATCCAGCCGGATGAAGCCGCCGCCTTTGATCGTGTGGTGACGGGATTTTCCACCGCCACCGATTACAAGCGCACACCGATGATCCGCGGCCGCATCACGGCGCTGAACGGCGTGCCGTCCGCGAAAGCCGCCGTCGCGCCCGACGCCAAATGGGCCTTGAGCGGCGACCGCGGCATCACCTATGCCGCCAGCCCGCCCGAAGGCACCGTCCTCACCCAGGGCGACTGGTGGCCCGCCGATTACAAGGGGCCGACCCTGATCTCGCTGGACCAGGCCATCGCCAAAGGCACCGGCCTGAAGATCGGCGACACCATGACGCTGAATGTGCTGGGGCGGGAATTTCAGGGCCGCATCGCCAACCTGCGCAAGGTGGATTTCACCACCGGCGGACAGAATTTCATCCTGGTGCTGTCGCCGGGTCTGATAGACAAGGCGCCGCACGCCTTTCTCGCCACGGTGCGGGTGGCGGGCGACCAGGAAAACGCCATGTACATGGCGGTGACCGACAGGTTCCCCAACATCTCCGCCGTGCGGGTGCGCGACGCCATCGGGCAAGTGCAGGGCCTGCTGGCCTCGCTGGCGCAAGGCGTCAGCGCCGCCAGCCTGGTGACGATATTGGCCGGGCTTTTGGTGCTGGCGGGCGCGATCTCGGCCGGGTCGCGGGCGCGGGCCTATGACGCCACCATCCTCAAGGTGCTGGGGGCGACGCGGGCGCGCATCGCCCTGGTCTATCTGGTGGAATATGGCGTGCTGGGCGCGGCCACCGGCCTTATCGCACTTGCGGCAGGCAGTTTGGCGGCCTGGGTGATCGCCAAATTCTTCCTGGAGGTGCCGTTCGCCTTCGACGCCCAGGCCGTGCTGCTGACGGTGGCGGGCGGTGGGGCGGCCACCCTGCTGTTCGGGCTTCTGGGATCGCTGGCGGCGCTGTCCGCCCGCCCGGCCAGGCGGCTTAGGGCTGTGTGACAGTCGGTTAACGGTTTCGGCCCGGGCCGCGCCCAGCCTCGCGGCGCGCTTGGACGCGCGCCGCTGCGGCCTTCGGCCGGGCAAAATGTCCCCCGGACCTTTTGCTAAATCCGGCCTCAGCCTTGATACCGCCACAGCAAAGCCCGATATTAGGACTGTCCCCGGCTGTGGGGATTCACTGGAGTATGCAATGGCTGACTTCGACAATCGCCTTATGCGCGGCCAGGCCGCCGTCACCGACACCATGGATGCGGGCCTGCGCGCCCACATGCTGCGGGTCTATAACTACATGGTCGGCGCGCTGGCCCTGACCGGCGCGGTCGCCTATGGCGTCGCCAACACCCCCGCGCTGCTGAACCTGATGTACCATACGGTGATGACCAGCGGCGGCGTCGCGCTGCAGCCCACCATGCTGGGCTGGGTGGTGATGCTGTCGCCCATCGCGCTGGTGTTCTTCCTGTCGTTCCGCATCATGCAGATGAGCGAGGCGACGGCGCAGGCCACCTTCTGGATCTACGCCGCGCTGGTCGGCGCCTCGCTGGCCTCGATCCTGATCGTCTATACCGGCGCCAGCGTGGCGATGACCTTCTTCGTCACCGCCGCCACCTTCGGCACCATGAGCCTGTGGGGTTACACCACCAAGCGCGACCTGACGGGGATGGGCCATTTCCTGTTCATGGGCCTGATCGGAATCCTGATCGCGATGGTGGCGAACATGTTCTTCAAGTCGGGGGCGATGAACTTCGTCATCAGCGTGCTGGGCGTGGTGATCTTCACCGGCCTGACCGCCTGGGACACCCAGAAGATCAAGAACACCTATTACCAGATCGGCGGCAACACCGCCGTGGCCGGCAAGGCCGCCATCATGGGCGCCTTGAGCCTGTATCTGGACTTCCTCAACATCTTCCTGTTCCTGCTGCGCTTCATGGGCAATCGCCGCTAAGGCAAGGGACAGAGCACAAGACCAGGAGCCGGTGGCGACACCGGCTCTTT
This sequence comes from Rhizomicrobium sp., assembly GCA_035549455.1. Lineage (GTDB taxonomy): Bacteria > Pseudomonadota > Alphaproteobacteria > Micropepsales > Micropepsaceae > Rhizomicrobium. Next base: position 35,360 of record DASZQW010000011.1, read on the forward strand.
TTTTAAGCGCCGAAATCCCAGCGCGACATCTTCCAGGGACGAAAATGCAGCCGCCGCAGTTCCTCGGCGATCCCCTGGGCACCCGTTTGCGGCCGCAGCAGCAGATCGGGCCGGCGCAGCTGCGAGACCTGGCCTGCCATCACGATGGCATTGCGGTCGCACGCCCCCACGGTATCCAGCATGCGGACATCCGGCCAGGCGCTCCTCATGCTTTTGGCGAGGCGGTCGGCACTGTCGTCAAAATCATGCTTGACCAGGACATTCGCAAACACCGCGCCTCCCGGCGCCAGGCGTTGGCGCACCAGGGCAAAAAATTCCGGGGACTGGAGGTGTGGCGGGATGTGGTCGCCATGAAACGCATCGATCACAATCGCGTCATGGCGCCCGGTCTCGCCGCGCAGGAACTGTTCGCCCTCCGCGACATGACAGATGACGGACTCGGCAAGGCCAAAATGCCGCCGCGCCATGTCGAAGGCCGCCGGATTCACATCGACGATGGTCACCTGGCGGCCCTCCCGCGCCAGCATGGTGCCAAGGGTGCAACCGGCGCCGCCGATCATCAGGATGTCCTGCGCCCCGGCCTGGCTCAGAAGGCCGAAAATCGCATGGATGTAATAGGCCAGGCTGGTGCCGTTGCTGTCCGCCGCCGCCTGCTGGCGCCCTGCGACCTCATAGACCAGCGCCCCCGTGGCGGCGGTCCGGGAGACATGGATGGTGCCGAATTCGGTTTCGATTTCTTCGAGTGGAATCATCGCCAACACATCCAGGCCCCGATGCCGGGGCTTTATTCCCCGGCCAGCGCCTTCAACAGCTTCCTGTCGAAGACCTTGAGCACCTGGGCCAGGTCATGGCCGCGCTTGAGGATCGCGCCGCCATGGGCGATGACGCTGTACTGGCCCTGACGGGCGCGCAAGCGCGGCTGCTTTTCGATGCGCAGCAGCGGCACTTCGCTGGCGCGGCGAAAGATGGAGAACACCGCCACATCTTCCAGAAAATCCAGCGCATAGTCGCGCCATTCCCCGGCCGCGACCATGCGGCCATACAAAGCAAGAATCCGGTTGAGTTCGGGGCGGTCGAAGACGATTTGCGGCACGCTTTTATGAGAAGCGGGCGCCGGGGACAAACTCTGTGCCTGAACGGCGCGGTGCAGGGATATCGGTTCTTCCACCATCCGAAAGCGATGATGGGGCGGGACCTTATGGCCCGCAAGCGGCGAAATGTCTGATTCTGTATAAAATTTCAGCGCGGAACCTGCCCTGAAATGGTCACGATTGGGCCAATCCGGCGCCGTTTTCGCGGACCATCTTGGGATGGTCGGTTGGCTGTGGGTCGGTTCGGATTAACAAGCCCCCCAGCCCCTTTCCGGGTCGGCTTCGCGCCAACCGACACCTTCCCCCCCAGAAAATCAGAAGCGGCCATTCCTCAGCGAGGAAATGAATTCGCGTATCCAGGCGGCATACTGGCCGAACATCCCGCCGATGGCGCCGACCAGGGCGCAGATCATCACGCCATAGGGAAGAAAAACGTCGGGATGGTCGCCCAGCAGGTTGGCCACCCCCACCGCGGCGATGCCGCAGGCCGCCCCGATCACCAGGCCGCCCAACGCGCCCATGACATAGCCGCGCGCCAGGTCGCGGGCATAGAGCAGCGCCGCGGTGCCCGCGATCATCATGCAGGCGAACAGGCCGAAATCAGTGTCCAGCAGCGTATGGTAATGCCCCACCGCCACGAAAGCCGCCTCCAGCGCCACCCCGGTGACCAGGGCCCGGCCCAGGATGCGCGAATCGACCAGGGCTTTGACGGCGCCTTTCATGGCGCCAAGCCTAGCGCAATTTTCCCCTCTGCTTGCAGGGAAAAGCCGATTTCTCTAACAAGTTCCGCATGGCCGACACGCTTGCCATGACACCGGACCAGTTCCTGCGCGACCTGTGGTACATGCCGGCGCTGGCGTCGAGTCTTGGCAAGGGCGCCATGCGCCGCGAGATGCTGCTGGGCGAGCCGGTGCTGCTGGGCCGGGATCATCAGGGCCAGGTCTTCGCCCTGCGCGACATCTGTCCCCATCGCGGCGTGCCGCTGTCGGCCGGGCGGATCAAGCCCGACCAGACGGTGGAATGCCCCTATCACGGCTGGCGCTTCAGGACGGACGGGGTGTGCAGCGCGATTCCGTCGCTGGTACCCTCTCAAAATAATGGCCAGGATTTCGAACCGGAAAAGATCAAGGTCCGCACCTATCCGGTGAAGGAGCAGGACGGGCTGATCTGGGTCTATATGGCGGCGGTGCCGGGCACGGCGCCGAAGACTGCACCGCCACGCCCCGGCGTGAGGCACAAGACACGCTGGACCGAGACACAGATGTTTGCCTGCGGCATCGACCATGCCGTGATCGGGCTGATGGACCCGGTGCATGCGGCTTACGTCCATGACCATTGGTGGTGGAAGCGCACGCCCAAGCTGAAGGAAAAGCATTACGCGCCGCTGCCCACCGGCTTTGTGATGACGCGGCACAAGCCCTCCAAGCCCGCCTATGCGCTTTTGGGCGATGTCACCACCGAGATCACCTTTGAACTTCCCTCCACCCGGTTTGAAACCCTGGAGGGCAACCTGCTGGGACGGAAATTCAAGCTGGTGGGGATGACGGTCTGCACCCCGCGCGATGCGGACCATACCGACATCATCCAGGTCTTCTGGTGGCCGGGCTGGATGAACTTCCTCTATCCCCTGTTCTGGACGCTGGGCCCCACCTTCATCGCCGATGACCGCAGAATCGTGGAATTGCAGCGCGAGGGGCTGAAATTCGATCCCAAGCTGATGCTGATCCAGGACAGCGACCAGCCCGCCATCTGGTACCACCGGATCAAAAAAGCCTGGGCGGAATCGGTCGAAAGCGGCACGGAATTCGCCAATCCTGTGCAGGAACGCGTGCTGCGCTGGCGGTCGTGAATTTGGGGGTTGCGGTCCCCTTCGCACCGCTCTAAACGGTCCCCTTAACCTACATCCTGGCCGGCCCGAAGCGCATCCGCGCTGGACCGTCCGCGCGCGCGACCAAAGAAACAAATACGCCATGCCGAAACGCACTGATATTCACACGGTCCTGATCATCGGCGCGGGACCCATCGTCATCGGTCAGGCCTGCGAATTCGACTATTCCGGCGCCCAGGCCTGCAAGGCGCTGCGCGAGGAAGGCTATCGCGTCGTCCTGGTCAATTCGAACCCGGCCACGATCATGACCGACCCGGACATGGCGGACGCCACCTATATCGAACCCATCACGCCGGAATTCGTGGAGAAGATCATCGCCCGCGAGCGGCCCCATGTGCCCGATGGCATGGTGTTCGCTTTGCTGCCGACCATGGGCGGGCAGACGGCGCTGAACACCGCGCTGAGCTTGCGTAAGATCGGCGCGCTGGAGCGCCACAATGTCGAGCTGATCGGCGCCACCGCGGACGCCATCGACAAGGCCGAGGACCGCGAGCGCTTCAAACAGGCGATGCTGTCCATCGGCCTGGACGTGCCCAAGGGCTACACGCTGAAAGGCCAGCTCCGGCAGAAGAAGGATTCCACCGGCAACCCGATCTATGACGGCAACAACAACCCGGTGACGGAACTTGCGCCGGAGACGCTGTCCAAGGCGCTGGCGGTGCTGGACGAAGTGGGCCTGCCCACCGTGATCCGCCCCAGCTTCACCATGGGCGGCACCGGCGGCGGCATCGCCTATAACCGCGAGGAGTTCTTCGCCATCGTCGAAGGCGGGCTGGACGCCAGCCCCACCAACGAGGTGCTGATCGAGGAATCGGTGCTGGGCTGGAAAGAGTTCGAGATGGAGGTGGTGCGCGATCATGCCGACAACGCCATCATCATCTGCTCGATCGAGAACATAGACGCGATGGGCGTGCATACCGGCGATTCCATCACCATCGCGCCGATCCTGACCCTGACCGACAAGGAATATCAGCGCATGCGCAGCGCCAGCATCGCGGTGCTGCGCGAGATCGGGGTGGAGACCGGCGGCTCCAACGTGCAATGGGCGGTCAACCCCAAGGATGGCCGCATGGTCATTATCGAGATGAATCCGCGGGTGTCGCGCTCCTCGGCGCTGGCCTCCAAGGCCACCGGATTTCCCATCGCCAAGATCGCCGCCAAGCTGGCCATCGGCTACACGCTGGACGAACTCAAGAACGACATCACCAAGGTGACGCCGGCCAGCTTCGAGCCGACGATTGACTATGTGGTCACCAAGATTCCGCGCTTCGCCTTCGAGAAATTCCCCGGCGCCGAGCCGCTGCTCACCACCTCGATGAAGTCGGTGGGCGAAGCCATGGCCATCGGCCGGACCTTCGCGGAGTCGCTGCAGAAGGCGCTGCGTTCGCTGGAGACCGGGCTGACCGGCTTTGACGAGATCGCGCTGGACAATGACGTCACCGCCATCCGCGCCGCCTTGTCGCGCGCCACCCCAGACCGGCTGCGGCTGGCGGCCCAGGCGATGCGCTTTGACTTTCCGCTGGACGAAATCCAGCGCATCACCGGCTATGACCCCTGGTTCCTGGGCGAGATCGAAACCATCATCCGCACCGAGCAACGTATTGCGAAGGACGGCCTGCCGGCCGACGCCCAGGGCCTGCGCCGCCTCAAAAGCATGGGCTTCTCCGACGCCCGGCTGGCCACACTTACGGCCACGAAGGAAGCGCAGGTGCGCAAGGCCCGCCACGCGTTGGACATTCGCCCCTGCTTCAAGCGCATTGACACCTGCGCCGCGGAATTCGCCGCCCTGACGCCTTACATGTATTCGACCTATGAGGCACCGATTGGCGGCGCCACGGTGTGCGAATCAAATCCCACCGACGCCAAAAAGATCATCATCCTGGGCGGCGGTCCCAACCGCATCGGCCAGGGCATCGAGTTCGATTATTGCTGCTGCCATGCCGCCTATTCCCTGTCGAAGCAGGGCTTTGAGACCATCATGGTCAACTGCAACCCGGAAACCGTCTCGACCGATTATGACACCTCAGACCGGCTTTATTTCGAGCCACTGACGCTGGAAGACGTGCTGGAGATCATCGCCAAGGAACAGCAAAAGGGAACCCTGGCGGGCGTGATCGTGCAGTTCGGCGGCCAGACGCCGCTGAAGCTGGCCAATGGCTTGCGCGATGCGGGCGTGCCGATCCTTGGCACCAGCGCCGACGCCATTGACCTGGCCGAGGACCGCAAGCGCTTCCAGAAACTGCTGGAAGAGCTGAAGCTCAAGCAGCCGCGCAACGCCACCGCCATGACGGCGGCGGAAACCATCAAAGCGGCGGAGGAGATCGGCTTTCCGGTGATTCTGCGTCCGTCCTATGTTCTGGGCGGGCGCGGCATGGTGGTGGTGGCGGACGAAAGCGAACTCAAGAAGCAGGTCGAGTCCGGCGAACTGTTCCGCATCTCGGGCGACAATCCGGTGCTGATTGACGGCTTCCTCAACCGCGCCACCGAGGTGGATGTGGACGCGATCTGCGACAAGGATGGCGAGGTCTTCATCGCCGGCATCATGGAGCATATCGAGGAAGCCGGCGTGCATTCGGGCGACAGCGCCTGTTCGCTGCCGCCGCGCTCGCTGTCGCCCGCGATCATCGCCGAGATCGAGCGTCAGACCATCGCCATGGCACGGGCCCTGAAGGTCCAGGGCCTGATGAATGTGCAATACGCCATCCAGGGCGGCGAGATTTATGTGCTGGAGGTCAATCCCCGCGCCAGCCGCACCGTGCCCTTTGTCGCCAAGGCCATCGGCCTGCCGGTGGCGGCCATCGCCAGCCGCGTCATGGCGGGCGAAACGCTCAAGTCGATGCAGCTGAAACAGCCCAGCCACCTGTTCCGGGAAGGCGGCCATATCAGCGTCAAGGAGGCGGTGCTGCCTTTCGCCCGCTTCCCCGGCGTCGACACCGTGCTGGGGCCGGAAATGCGCTCCACCGGCGAGGTCATGGGCATCGATGTGAATTTCGGCCGCGCCTTCGCCAAAAGCCAGATCGGCGCGGGCACACGGCTTCCCACCACCGGCACCGTGTTCATCTCGGTCAAGGAAAGCGACAAGGACCTGATCGAGGCCCCGGCGCGGGCCCTGATCGCGATGGGCTTTTCGCTGATCGCCACCCGCGGCACGGCGCGCACGCTGGAAGCCAGGGGGCTGAAGGTCGCCACCATCAACAAGGTGCTGGAAGGCCGGCCCCATGTGGTGGACGCGCTGAAGAATGGCGAGATCCACCTGGTGTTCAACACCACCGACGGCGCCCAGGCGCTGGCCGACAGTTCCTCCATCCGGCGCGCGGCGCTGACCCTGAAAGTGCCCTATTACACCACCATGGCCGGGGCGATGGCTGCGGTGGAGGCGATCCAGGCGCTGCGGGCGGGGAGCCTTGAAGTCGCCCCCCTCCAGTCCTACTCTTTGTGACGCACCGCTGCGCCCTGTCAGGACTTTAGCAGCGATTTCAGTGCCTTAACAAATCCAAGGCCCGGTGCCCGGCTATCCCCGGGGGCCCGAGAGCTTTTTTGCCGGACGGAACGAGACGATGGAAAAGATTCCGATGACCGCTTCAGGCTTCAAGAGCCTGGAAGAGGAGCTGAACCGCCTGAAGAATATCGAGCGCCATGCGATCATCGCGGCGATCTCAGAAGCGCGCGCCCATGGCGACCTGTCGGAGAATGCCGAGTATCACGCCGCCAAGGAGAAGCAGAGCTTCATCGAGGGCCGCGTCATGGAGCTGGAAGACCAGATCGGCCGCGCCGATGTGATCGACATTTCCAAGCTGTCGGGCACCAGCATCAAGTTCGGCGCCACCGTCACGCTTGTTGACGAGGACACCGACGAGGAGCGCAAATACCAGATCGTCGGCGACGTCGAATCCGACGCCAAGCATGGCCGCATCTCGCTGTCGTCCCCCATTGCCCGCGCCCTGATCGGCAAATCCAAGGGCGACACGGTGGAAGTGGCGGCGCCCGGCGGCGCGCGCTCCTACGAGATCGTCAAGGTCGAGTTCAAATAGGCGGCCGGCGCCAGATCACGCCGGGAATGAACCGCGCCGTCCTCGCGCGGTACGCCGCATAGTCCGGGAAGGCCGCGCCCAGCACCCGCTCCTCATAGACGCTGCGGATCACCAGCAGCGCCCCCACGGCAAGGGCGATCAGCGACGCCCAGGGCTGGATGAACTGGAGCGCGGTGCCGGTAATGGTGATCATCTCCACCGAATAGAGCGGATGGCGGGCATGGGCGTAAGGCCCGCTGGTCACCAGCCTGCGCGCCTCGGGCAGGATGGAGAAGGACTTGCCCAGCCGCCACAGCACCAGGATCGAGCCCAGATTGCCCAACCCGATCAGCAGGGCGGCGAGAATCTGAAGGCCCAGGCCCAGCGGCGCCGGCGGCAACTGGATGATGCCGACCCCCAGGAAGGTGCCGACAAAGCCGCACACCCGCGGCAGCACACCCTGGGACTTGGCGACGGCCCGGTCGCGCACCAGCAGCGTCCAGATCAGCAGCAGATCGAAGGCGGCGGCGCAGACCAGCGCGAACAGCCGCACATAGTTGAACAGCGGCGCCTTGCCCGACCCGATCAGGTTGATGTCGAACATCAGCGAGGGGCGCAATTGCAACATGCCATAGGCGAACCACAGGACCAGGGGCAAAGCGGCGATGGCATCAAAAGTCTTGGTGGCGCGCGCCGCCACCAGCCGGGGATCGGGCGCGGCCGGCGCGAAGGTCCAGGCCAGCAGCGCCAGCCAGCCCGGCCCGAAATCCACCAGCAGCGCGGTGCGCAGCGCGTGCGGCGTGGTATCGACGCTGATCAAATGGGGCGACAGCTTGACCAGGATGAAGCCCTGCACCAGCGCCAGCGGCAGGTTCAGCGCCACAATGGCATAGAAGCGGTGCTGCGCCTTCACAAAGGCCATGATCGCAGGCAGCAGATAGAGGAAGACCATCACGCCCCCCAGCAGCAGCGCGAAGTTGCGGGTCTGGCCCGCCAGGATCTGCGATAGCATTATTCTCCCCGAAATTCTTATTGCGGCCGGCGCGCCACCAGCGCCACCAGTTCCGCCACTTCGGTGAATGTCCCATCCGGCGACAATTCCCGCAAGGCCGTGGCCAGCGCCTGGGCAAAGGCCTCGCGCCGGTCGCCCAAGACGTCCGGCGCGCAGGCCGACATGGAAAAGGCCCGGCCGATGATATCGTCCACGCTCACGGTCAGGCGCATGGTGACAGACAGCCAGTCCAACTGGCTGAAGGCGGATGCGAACAGGAACGGCTCATAGCGGCGATGGCCGCCATTGCGCTCCTTGATGTGTTCGTTCTCGTCGCGGCCGAATTTCCGGGCCACGTCATACAGGGTCTTGAACCAGCGATTCTCCTCTACCGGCGGATGCGCATCGTGGAACAGGGCAATGCTGCCCTCCGGCACAACGATCTTGTCCAGCATGTCCAGCGTCGCGGCGCGGTCCATCCAGTGAAAGCTGCGCCCCATCGCGGCGAGTTGGAACGGTCCCATGCCGGCCGTCAGGTCGCCGGAGCCGCCGGCGCGAAAATCCACTTGCACGCGGTTCGCCGCCGCGGCGGCTTTTGCCGCCGCCAGCATGGCCGGCTCGGGGTCCAGCGCCGTCACCGCCATGCCCATGCGCGCAAAGGGAATCGCCAGCATCCCGGTGCCGGTACCCAGGTCCAGCACGGAATCGCCGGGTTTCAGGCCCGCCAGCGCCACCACCCGCCGCAGCAGGCGGTCCGGATAGCCCAGACGATAGCGCTCGTAATAGGCCACATTGCTGGCGAAGAGGCCGAACCCCGTGGAAGCCGTCATACCGGGAACCTTTTGGACTTTGCTTTGTTGATCATGGGCTTATACTGACCCTGCCTTATTTTGAATGGTCTGCATGGCGAATATCGCGCTGGTCGATGACGACAAGAATATCCTTGCTTCCGTTAGCATGCTGATGGAGCAGGAAGGCTATCACGTGCGCAGCTTTTCCGACCCCGCCGCGGCGCTGACGGCGCTGAGCAGCGCCCCGCCCGACCTGGCCATCCTGGACATCAAGATGCCGCGCATGGACGGGCTGGAGCTGCTGCGCCGCCTCAAGCAAGTGACGCCCGATCTGCCCGTCATCTTCCTCACCTCCAAGGATGAGGAGATCGACGAGCTGATGGGCCTGAATGCCGGGGCCGATGACTATATCAGGAAGCCCTTCTCCCAGCGCCTGCTGCTGGAGCGGGTGCGCGCCGTGCTGCGCCGCGCCGAGGGCAAGAATGCGGCGCCCGGCGCCGCCGGCGCGGAGGCCGCCAACAAGGAAGCGCTGGTGCGCGGCAAGCTGGCGCTGGACCCGCAGCGCCACGAATGCACCTGGGACGGCAAGCCGGTGCGCCTGACGGTGACCGAATTTTTGATCCTGCAGGCGCTGGCGCAGCGGCCGGGCTTTGTCAAAAGCCGCGACAGCCTGATGGACGCGGCCTATGACGACCAGGTCTATGTCGATGACCGCACCATCGACAGCCATATCAAGCGGCTGCGCAAGAAGTTCAAGGCGGTGTCGGATGATTTCGACGCCATCGAGACGCTTTATGGCGTCGGCTATCGCTACAGAGAATAGTGCCACATTTCTCCGCCCTCACCTGGCGCATCCTGCTCTTCAACGCGCTGGCGCTGATCGTGCTGACCAGCGGCGTCATCCTGGTGCAGGCCTCGGGGCGCGGCCTGGTCGAGGAACGCCTGACCTCGATCCAGGAACAGGCCGCCATCGTGGCGGGCACCCTGGCGGAATATGCCAGCGACAATGAGAACCACACCTTGCGGGTCGAGCAGGCCGAGCCCTTGCTGCGCCAGCTGATCGCGCCGACCCGGCTCAGGGCGCGGCTGTACCTGCCCAGCGGACGGCTGGCCTCGGACACGCGCAATCTTCTGGCCCGCAACGTGGTGCAGACCCAAGACCTGCCGCCGCTGGATCCCGTCACCCGCACCCGCGAATGGTTCAAGCGGCTGTATGACGGCATCATGGGCGTGCGGCCCTTTGCGCGGCTGCAACCCTATTACGAAGGCGGCCAGGATGGGCGGGTTTACCGCGAGGTCGGGGCGGCACTGACCGGCGAGACGGCTGCCGCCGAACGCGTCGATGACCGCAACCGCCTGGTGCTGTCGGTGGCGACGCCCATCCAGCAAAAGCCCTTCCGCACCATCTATGGCGTGCTGCTGCTCTCCACCGAAGGCGGCGACATTGACGTCATTCTGCGCGCCGAACGCGCCCAGCTGATCGAGGTCTTCGCCGTCGCCTTCCTGGTGATGCTGCTGACCTCGCTCTATCTGGCCGGCACCATTGCCGAGCCGGTCAAGCGGCTGGCCGCCGCCGCCGACCTGGTGCGGTCCGGCATCGGCGGGCGCGGCGACATTCCCAACTTCCCGGAGCGCGACGATGAGATCGGCGACCTGGCGGACAGCCTTCGCGCGATGACCGCCAATCTCTATGACCGCATCGACGCCATTGAAAGCTTCGCCGCCGACGTGGCGCATGAGCTGAAGAATCCGCTGACTTCGCTGGCCAGCGCGGTGGAGATGTTCTCCCGCACCAAGGACGAGGACAGCCGGGCGCGCCTGCTGGAGATCGTGCGCGGCGACGTCAAGCGCATCGACCGCCTGATCACCGACATTTCCGACGCCTCGCGGCTGGACGCGGAACTGTCGCGCGAGGCGCCCCAGGCGGTAACGCTGTCCAGGCTGCTGGCCACCATCATCGAGGTCTATCGGATGACGGACAGCGCCCGGCGGGTGGTCTATGCGCTGAAGGATGATCTACCGCCCGGCGCCATCGTGCGCGGCCGCGACGAAAGGCTGGGCCAGGTGTTCCGCAACCTGATCGACAATGCGGTGTCCTTCAGTCCCGATAGCGGCACGGTGACGGTCACAGCCGGCAAGCACGATCTGTGCGCCCGGGTGACGGTGGAGGATGAAGGCCCGGGCATTCCGCCCGACAATCTGGAATCCGTCTTCGAGCGTTTCTATACCGAGCGGCCGGGGGAGAATTTCGGGCGCAATTCCGGCCTGGGGCTTTCCATCGCGCGCCAGATCATCGAAGGCGCGGGCGGGCGCATCTATGCCGAGAATCGCGCGCCCTCCTCGGGTCAAACGAGCGGCGGGGCGCGGCTGATCGTCGAGCTTCCCTTGGTGCTGCATGTCTGAGAAGCCAGCTTCCATCGAGAAGAATGTCCATGCCGGTTGCGTCGCCATCGGCAATCGCGGCGTGCTGCTGCTGGGAAGCAGCGGCGCGGGCAAGTCCGACATCGCGCTGCAGCTGATCGATGGCGGCGCGGCGCTGGTGGCCGACGACCGCACCATCCTGTTTGCAAGGAACGGCGCGCTGCATGCCAGGGCGCCCGCCACCATCAAGGGGCTGATCGAGATTCGCGGCGTCGGTATCGTACAGATGCCGGTGCGCAGCCAGGTGAAGATTGCGCTGGCCGTGCGGCTGGGAAGCGAAGGCCCGCGCCTGCCGCGCCCCGCTTTCTTTCGCGCGCTGGGGGTGCAAGTTCCGCAGATCGCGCTGGACGGGAAGATCGCCTCGACCGCGGCCCGGATTCGCGCCGCCTTGCGCGCCCATTGCGGGGGCCTGTTCCGCGACACTTTTGCCTTGAAATAGCGATACGAGACCCCAAATAACCCTTTCCCCGGCAAGTGCTTTTGCTACTGTCCGCGCCGTTCCCATGCCCCCTCAGGTTTCAAGGTTTCATGATCGGCATTGTCCTCGTTACCCACGGCCGCCTGGCGCAGGAATTCATTTCCGCGATGGAGCATATGGTGGGTCCCCAGACGCATCTGCGCGCCGTCTGCATCGGCCCGGAAGACGATATCGAGCGCCGCCAGCGCGAGATCGCGGCCGCCGCCAAGTCGGTTGACATGGGCGATGGCGTGATCATCGGCACCGACATGTTCGGCGGTACGCCCTGCAACCTGGCGCTGACCCTGCTGGAACGCGGCAAGATCGAGGTGCTGGCGGGCGCCAACCTGCCATCGCTGATCAAGCTGATCGACATCCGCAACAAGGTGCCGCTGGAACAGGCGGTCAAGGACTCCATCGAGGCGGGGCGCAAATACATGCGCGCCGGCAGCGCGGACCTGTAATGGCCGAGACACTGCGCGCGCGTGTCATCATACCCAACAAGCGCGGCCTGCATGCCCGCGCCAGCGCCAAGATCGTGGAGGCGAGCGCGCGCTTCCAGTCCGAAATTCACGTCGTCAAGGACGGCAATGCGGTGAATGGCCGCTCGATCATGGGACTGATGATGCTGGCGGCCTCGATCGGCTCGGAGGTCGAGGTCACCGCCTGCGGCCCCGACGCCGCCGAGGCGATGAAGGCCATTCTTGCCTTGGTCGAGGCCAAGTTCGGGGAAGAGTGATTTGAAGCCGCAAGAATCTTGCGGCTTCAAATCACGCCAAGCCCGGCCGCAGCGGCCTAGCGACAGCGTATGGCCGCGCGTCTTCAGCCGGGCGCGGCAGGCAGAAGGATAAGGACATGGCCCGTTTCCTCGCACTTCTGTGTCTTCTTTTCGCCTCCCCCGGCCATGCCGACACCATCGCCAATCCGTCGCTGTGGCACATCAAGTCCGGCAAAAGCGAAGTCTATCTGCTGGGTTCGATCCACATGCTGCCGCCGGACGTCGCATGGCGCTCGCCCGCCATCGCCGCGGCGCTCAAGCGCGCCGATGTCTTTGTGTTCGAGGTTTCCGAAGATGCCCGGAGCATGGACCGGCTGAAGAGCCTGGTCGCGGCGCGCGGCGCCCTGCCCCAAGGCCAGACCCTGCGCGCGCTGATCGCACCCGGCAAGCGCGCCAATTTCGACGCCGCGTTGAAGGCCTCGGGCGTGCCGGAGGAAGCGGTGGCGCACGACCGGCCCTGGCTGGCGGGACTGGTGATGCTGATGGCGCAGGCGTCCCGGCAGAGTTTCGATCCCGCCAGCGGGGTGGACGTGGCCTTGATGGCGCAGGCACACCAGCGCCACAAGCCGCTGCGCTATCTGGAAACCATTGACCAGCAGCTCGCGGTTCTGGCGCCGGACGACCCCGGGCTGGAACTGGAAGAATTCGAATCCGGCCTGGACGACCTGAAAGACGTGTCGGCGGGAATCCAGCCGCTGGTCGCGGCCTGGAGCGCAGGCGACCAGAAGACACTCGACACGCTGGTCAATGGCGACCTGAACGACTCGCCCGCCGCCCGCAAGGCGCTGCTGGACGACCGCAACGCGCGCTGGCTGCCGCAGATCCAGGCGATGCTGCGCCAGAGACACGTGTTTTTCATCACCGTCGGTGCGGGCCACCTGACCGGCGCGAAGGGCCTGCCCGCTTTGCTGCGCCAGGCGGGATATAAGGTGGAAGGGCCGTGATGGGGCGGCGCGCGGCAAGCCGCCAATCCATTCCGAAGCCGTATTCGACAAAGCCCCAAAGAAAATCGGGAAGGCCAAGCCGAAGCCAACAGCCAAATAGGCTGCTAGGCGCCGGCGCGCGGCAAGCCCAGAACCGGATCAGATTTGATGGAATGTTTGTCGCAAACGTCCAATTTACCGTCCGGCATTCGTGTTAGAATAGGGACTTCCACGTTCACTTCGCCATCCCTGATTTGTATATCGGCTGAAAACCGATACCAGCCATCATGGCTGGCGTCCGGGTAATGACGGCGGAGAAAATCCGCCAAATCGGCCGCGAATTTTTTCATTAAAACTCTTCCGCTACGGAATAGTGAAAAAAAGCGCGGAGATTTTACCCGGCTCTCGGCAGAGGTTCAAGAAACAGCAAACCAACCCGATCTAGGGGGTTATTTGCAAAATACATATACGCCCAATCCATTGCCTAAACTGGGGAATTTCGCCCCGTGGCAAAACATATGCATAAATCTTTATATCCTACTTGCCCCTCGTCCGGCCCGCTGCTATGAGCGGGCCGCGAAAACCCAAGGATTCGTCTCATGGCCGCGTTCAACGATTATATCGTCAAGGATATCTCCCTCGCCGAATGGGGCCGCAAGGAACTCAATATCGCCGAGATCGAGATGCCCGGCCTGATGGCGACCCGCGCCGAATACGGCAAGAGCCAGCCTCTGAAGGGCGCGCGCATCGCCGGTTCGCTGCACATGACCATCCAGACCGCCGTGCTGATCGAAACCCTGAAGGCGCTGGGCGCCGACATCCGCTGGGTGTCGTGCAACATCTATTCGACCCAGGATCACGCCGCCGCCGCCATCGCCGCCGCCGGCATCCCGGTCTTCGCCGTCAAGGGCGAGAGCCTGAAGGATTATTGGGACTATACCGCCAAGCTGTTCGAATGGCATGGCGGCGGCACGCCCAACATGATCCTGGACGATGGCGGCGACGCCACCATGCTGGTGCATCACGGCTTGCGCGCCGAAAAGGGCGACACCGCCTTCCTGGAAAAGCCGGAGAATGAAGAGGAAGAAGTCTTCTATGCCCTCATCAAGCGCCTCTTGAAGGAAAAGCCCAAGGGCTGGTTCGCCGAGATCGCCGCCAGCATCAAGGGCGTGTCGGAGGAAACCACCACCGGCGTGCACCGCCTGTACCTGATGGAAAAGGATGGCAAGCTGCTGTTCCCCGCCATCAACGTCAATGACAGCGTCACCAAGTCGAAGTTCGACAATCTGTATGGCTGCCGCGAGAGCCTCGTCGACGGCATCCGCCGCGGCACCGATGTGATGATGTCGGGCAAGCTCGCCATGGTTGCGGGCTTCGGCGATGTCGGCAAGGGCTCGGCCGCCTCGCTGCGCCAGGCCGGTTGCCGCGTGATGGTGTCGGAGATCGATCCAATCTGCGCCCTGCAGGCCGCGATGGAAGGCTATGAGGTCGTGACCATGGAGACGGCGGCCCCCAAGGCCGACATTTTCGTCACCGCCACCGGCAATGTCGATGTCATCACCCTGGAGCATATGCGGGCCATGAAGGACCGCGCCATTGTCTGCAACATCGGCCACTTCGACAGCGAGATCCAGATCGCCGCCACCAAGAACCTGAAGTGGCACAACATCAAGCCGCAGGTGGACGAGATTGAATTCCCCGACGGCAAGCGCATCATCATGCTGTCGGAAGGCCGCCTGGTGAATCTGGGCAACGCCATGGGCCATCCCAGCTTCGTGATGTCGGCCAGCTTCACCAACCAGACCCTGGCGCAGATCGAGCTGTGGCAGAACACCGGCAAATACGAGAAGAAGGTCTATGTCCTTCCCAAGGTGCTGGACGAGAAGGTCGCCCGCCTGCATCTGGGCAAGGTCGGCGCGCAGCTGACCGAACTTTCGACCAAGCAGTCGGACTACATCTCGATCCCGAAACAGGGTCCGTACAAGCCGGAGACCTATCGCTACTAGTCAGTAGGCCGGGCTTCGCCATTTGAAGGGCGGCTCCTACAGCCGGAGACCTATACCGGGACGTCTGACCGTCCTGAAAAGGCGCGCTGCACCGCAGCGCGCCTTTTTCGCACCCGCGACGCCGGTCGAGGGGCCGCGCCGGTAAGGACTCATTAACTTTTTGAATTGACTCGCATTTTGTCCACAGCCACAAAATCTGGGCCTGTTAGGCGGGTTTAGTTTTTAGGAATTTATTAACCACAATACCTAGGCGGACTCGCCCTCCGAAGCTATCTTGTTGATTCCAAAGTGATTCGCCGCACGGGCGAGGGTTTAACGGGGGCTGACGGCATGCGTCCCATTTCGGGACAGGGCAGACGGCCAGGGTGGGGGCAGAGGTTCCTGCTCGCCACCGCGTCTGTCGCTCTTCTGCCCCTCCCCGCCCTGGCCGCAGACCCCCAACAGCTTGGCGCTCCCCTTGGTGCCCCGCTTGGCGCCCCCCTTGGCGCCATGACCCTGCAGTCCGGCAATGCCGTCGTCCTGTCGGCCCTGGCCTGCGGCGGCGTGGCGCTGGCCATCGCAGCGGGACTGTGGGCGCTCGCCGAGCAGCGCACGGCGCGCCGCCTGCGCCGCTCGCTGCGCAGCGTGGGCGCCAAATCCAAGGCCGCCATCGGCGAGCGCGAGGCGCTGCTGGGCGCGGGCCGCGAGGCGCTGGTGGTGTGGGGCCGCGACGGGGCCGGGCCTTTCTCCTATGGCGGCGGCGACGACACGCTGCAGTCCTGCCTGAAGGGCGCCGAGGCGCTGGCCCTGTCCTCGGCCATCGACGGGCTGTCTGAACGCGGCGCCGCCTTCCAGCTGGCGGTGCATGACAGCCATGGCCGCGCCCTGCTGGCGCGGGGCCGCGCCGTGGGCGGCATGGCGGCGGTGTGGATCGACGAACCGGCGACCCAGGTGGCGGGCGCCGACTATCGCGCCATCCTGGACGCGCTGCCCATCCCGGTCTGGCTGCGCGACAAGGGCCTGGCGCTGAGCTGGGGCAATCATGCCTTTCTGAAAGGCGCGGGCGCGGCCGACCTGGACAGCGCCCGGCGCGAGCAGGTGGCGCTGGACAAGAGCGAGCGCGAGCTGGCCGCCAGCGCCCGCGCCGAAAATGCCATTCAGGAATCCCGCCGCTTCTCGGTGGTGGGCGGCCAGCGCCGGGCGCTGAACTTCACCGAGATCCCGCTGGGCGATGCCGGGGTGATCGGCGTCAGCGTCGATGTCACCGACACGGCGGCGGCGGAAGCACACCTGCAGCAGCATGCCGATGCCCATGCCGCCACCCTGGACACGCTGCAGACGGCGGTGGCCATCTTCGGCCGCGACCAGAAGCTGACCTTCTACAACAAGGCCTTTGTGAAGCTGTGGGCGCTGCCCGAAACCTTTCTGGACCGCCATCCCGGCGAAGGCGATATTCTGGACCGGCTGCGCGAGGCCCGCCGCCTGCCCGAGCAGCGCGACTACCAGGCCTGGAAGCGCGGGCGGCTGGCGCTGTATCAGGACGGACAGCGCGAGCATCCCGGCGAGGAGACCTGGCACCTGCCCGGCGGCCAGACCATCCGGGTTGCCGCCCAGCCCCATCCCTTTGGCGGGTTGACCTTCCTGTATGAGGACGTCACCGCAAGGCTGACGCTGGAAAGCGACTACAACACGCTGATGAAGGTGCAGTCGGCGACGCTGGACACGTTGAGCGAGGGCGTGGCGGTGTTCGGGCCGGACGGCAAGCTCAAGCTGCACAATGCCGCCTTCGCCCGCATCTGGGAATTGGAGCCCGACGACCTGAAAGGCGAGCCGCATCTGCGCACCATCGCCGCTTTGTCGCGCGACAAGTTCGGCGACGCCCGGCTGTGGGACGAACTGATCGGCACCATCGTGTCGGGCCTGCGCGCCCAGGAGATGGGCGAGGTGGAGCGTTCCGACCGCTCCATCCTGTCGCTGTCCACCGCGCCGCTGCCCGATGGCGCGACGCTTGTCACCTTCACCGACGTCACGGATCGTTTCCGCATCGAGACCGCGCTGCGCGACCGCAATGAGGGGCTGGAAGCGGCCGACCGGCTGAAGTCGGACTTCATCAAGCATGTCTCGTATGAGCTGCGCACCCCGCTGAACACCATCCTGGGCTTCTCCGAACACCTGGCCTCGGGCGCGCCCGGCCCGCTGAACCCGCAGCAGGACGAATATGTCCAAGCCATCGTGGCGGGCGGCAACACGCTGAAGAGCCTGGTCAACGACATTCTCGACCTGGCGCTGGTGGAATCCGGCGCGCTGCGGCTGGAGCTGGAGCGCATCGACCTGTATGCGCTGATCCATGAAGTCGCGGCGCATGCGCGCGAATGGGCGTCGAAGGTCGGGCTGACATTGCAGGTCGATGTCGCCCAGAACGCCGGCACCTTCCTGGCGGACGGACGGCGGCTGCGCCAGATCATCTTCAACCTGCTGTCCAACGCCTTCAAATTCACGCCGCGCGGCGGCGACATCCTGTTGTCGGCGAAGATCATCGGCGAGGATGTGCAGATTGCGGTGGCCGACAACGGCCCCGGCCTGTCGCCCGAGGTCAAGGCCAATGTGTTCGAGCGTTTCTCGGCCAAGGGCCGCTCGGGCCAGCGCGCCGGCGCCGGCCTGGGCCTGGCGCTGGTCAACCGCTTCCTGGAACTGCATGACGGCTGGGTGGAGATCGAAAGCGGCCCGTCTCATGGGAACGGGGGCGGGGGCACGCTTGTGCGGTGCCACCTGCCGCGACGCGTCCATGACGACGCACCGCATCCGGAACATTCCAGCGACCGCAAGACCGCGTATCTTTAGGAACCCTCCATGGCCGGCCTCCGCGCTGGCCATCCAACTTGCGTCTCATGCGGGAAAAGTTGGATGGGCGGGGTTCGTAATGACAGTGTGCGAACGCCCATGGTGAAGTTGGTCAGTGCTGACTCTTCGGCAGCTTCAGCACAATCCCGTCCAGCGCCGCCGTCATCCGCAGCTGGCAGGACAGGCGGCTTTCGCTGGTCACAGCGGGGGCGAAATCCAGCATGGTTTCTTCCATCTCGCTTTTGGGCGGCAGTTTCGCCATCCAGTCCGGCGCGACATAGACCTGGCAGGTGGCGCAGGCGCAGGCGCCGCCGCAATCGGCGTCGATGCCGGGGACCAGATGCTTGACCGCGCCTTCCATCAGCGACCAGCCTTCGGCCACCTCGACGGTGTGCGCCTTGCCGCCGTCCTCGATATAGGTGACGCGGTATTTGCCGGCCATCAAGCCAGCGTCTTCATGGGGATGGAGAGGTCGGCCAGCCTGGCGGCCTCCACCGGCTTGCCGTCGGCGATCAGCCTCTTGCCGATCATGTATTCCGGGGCGGCGTTCACCGCCTCCACCGCGGCCAGCTTGCCGTCGCGCAAGTGAAAGACGGCGAACTTGCGGTTGGCGGGATCGCCGCGCGCCACCAGCGTATCGGTGGGACGGGCCAGGCCCGCAATCTGCAGCTTGAGGTCATACTGGTCGGACCAGAACCACGGCACTTCGGAATAGATCCTGGGCTTGCCGACCATGGCCAGCGCCGCATGCCTGGCCTGGTCGATGGCGTTCTGCACACATTCCAGCCGGATGGCGTGGCCCTCGCGCCCGACATGGCGGGTGCAGTCACCCGCCGCCCAGATATGGGGATCGCCGGTGCGGGCATTCTGATCGACCACGATACCGTCGTCCGACGCCAGCCCGGCGGCAACCGCCAGTTCGTCGCGCGCGATCACGCCGATCCCCACCAGCACGATGTCGCACGCATGGGTCTGGCCGCCCGCCTTGACCCATTCCACCTTGCTTTGGCCGCCGATCGCCTCCACCCCGGTATGGAGCTTGAGCGTGACGCCGGCCTTTTCATGTTCGCCGGCATAGAAGGCCGACAGTTGCGGCGACACGGCGCGGGCCATCAGCCGGTCCATCGCCTCGAACACCGTGACCTTGAGACCGCGCTTGGCGCCGACGGCGGCGACCTCCAGCCCGATATAGCCGCCGCCCACCACCGCGATGCGCGTACCCGGCGTGAAGACGGCCTGCAGCCCGTCCACATCGGCGATGGTCTTGAGATAATGGATGCCCGGCAGATCATGGCCGGGGCAGCGCAGCTTTCTTACCTTGGCGCCGGTGGCCAGCAGCAGCTTGTCATAGGAAAGCCTGCGCCCGTCCTCAAGTTCAACCTGGCGCGTGTCGCGGTGGATCGCCCGGGCGGTGGCGCCCAGCATCAGTTCGCACCCGGCTTGCGCATAATAGTCGTCGGCCTTCAGGAACAGCCGCTCGCGCGCGAAGCTGCCCAGCAGATAGGCCTTGGACAGAGGCGGGCGCTGATAGGGCGGATAGGCCTCGTCGCCCACCAGGGTGATGGGACCGTCAAAGCCTTCGGCGCGCAGCGACTGGACGGCCTGACTGGCGGCCTGGCCGGCGCCGATGATGACGATCTTTTCCGACATTTTCGCTGCTTTTGCGGGTTCCGGGCGCGGGGCTAACATGCCGGGCGCGGGGGGCGCAACCAATGCTTCCCTTGCAGCGGAATCGCGCGCTAAAACCGATGGATATGGCCGAAAATCAACAGACATTCCGCGGGACCTGCCCCCTGCCCGACCTGGGCGCCACAGCGCGTCTGGGCGCGGGCATCGCCGCCGGCCTGCGGGCGGGCGACGCGGTGGCGCTATGGGGCGATCTGGGGGCCGGCAAAACCACCCTGGCGCGCGCCATCCTGCAGGCGCTGGGCGTGGAGGAGGATGTGCCCAGCCCCACCTTCACCATCGTCCAGGCCTATGACACGCCGGGGCTGGCGGTGGCGCATTTCGATCTTTATCGCATCCGGCAGGCGCGCGAGCTGGACGAGCTGGGACTGGACGATGCGCTGGCGCAAGGCGCGGTGCTGGTGGAATGGCCCGAGCGCGCGCCCGAGCGGTTGCCCGCCGACACGCTGCATGTGCGGCTGTCGCTGGCGCAGGACGGGCGGCTGGCGCGGCTGACCGGGCCATCGCGCTGGCAAGACGTGACGCCATGAGCCAGCTTCAGGGCGAACGCGATGCACGGATGAAAGACTTTCTGGCGCGCAGCGGCTGGGGCGATGCGGTGGTGACGCCGTTGCCCGGCGACGCTTCGAGCCGGCGCTATGCCCGCCTCAGCGACGGGGCGCGCAAGGCGATGTTGATGGACCAGCCCCAGGGCGCGGAAGCACCCATCGCGCCGCCCGGCGCCAGCCCCGAGCAGCGCGCCAGCCTGGGATACAATGCCGTGGCGCGGCTGGCCGGCGCGGACTGCGCCCGCTTCGCCGCCGCCGCCGCCTGGCTGCGCGGCCAGGGACTGGCGGCGCCCCAAATCCATGCCGCCGATCACGCGCAGGGCTTTGTCATCCTGGAAGACCTGGGCGACGACCTGTTCGCCAATGTGCTGGCAAGCGGCGGCGACGAGCGCGCGCTGTACCGCGCCGCGGTTGAAGTGCTGGCGGCCATCCATCTCCATGACGCGCCTTTGCATTTACCCCCTCCGTCTCCCTCCGGCGCCAGGCGCGCGGGAGAGGCGGATCTGCGTTTTCCGCTCTTCGAATATGACGCCGTGGCGCTGATCGCCGAGACCGACCTGTTGACCGAATGGTTCCTGCCCCTGGCGCTGGGACGGACGGCGACCAAGGCCGAAGTGAGCGAGCATCGCCGACTATGGGCGGCGGCGCTGGCCGGGACCGGCGCCAGCCGCCGGGTTTTCGTGCATCGCGACTATCATGCCCAGAACCTGTTATGGCTGCCCGAGCGCGACGGCGTGGCGCGGGTCGGGCTGATCGACTTTCAGGACGCGGTGGCGGGCAGCGCCGCCTATGACCTGATCTCGCTGACCGAGGATGCGCGCCGCGACGTCTCGCCTACGCTGGCCGCGGACGCCACCGCCCATTACCTGGCGGCGATGCGGGCGCAGGGAACGCCCCTGGACGAAGCCGCTTTCCACAAGGAGATGGCGGTGATGGCCGCCCAGCGCAACGCCAAGATCGTGGGCATCTTCGCGCGGCTGTATAAACGCGACGGCAAGGCGCGCTACCTCAACCTGCTGCCGCGGGTATGGGGCTATCTGGAACGCGACCTGCAGCATCCCGCCCTGGGGGACCTCAGCGCCTGGTACGACGGGGTGATCCCGGCGGACAAACGGGCGGTGACGCTGTGACCGTCACCGCCGCCATGATCATGGGCGCGGGCCTGGGCAGCCGGATGCGCCCCCTGACCGACGACCGGCCCAAGCCGCTGGTCATGGTGGGCGGGCGCAGCCTGATCGACCATTCCATCGACCGGCTGGTGGCGGCAGGCGTTCGGCGCATCGTCGTCAACCTGCATTACAAGGCGGCGATGCTGCGCGCCCATCTGGGCAGCCGCCGCGACGTGGCGATCCTTTATTCCGACGAGACGGAGCAGCTGCTGGACACCGGCGGCGGGGTGGTAAAGGCGATGCCGCATTTCGCGGACGAGCCTTTCTTCATCCTGAATTCCGATTCCATCTGGGTGGAACAAGGCGCGCCGGTGCTGGACGCGATGCAGGCGCGCTGGAATGGGCAGGCGATGGACGGGCTGCTGCTGCTGGCCGACATGGCGACGGCAAAAGGCTATGACGGCACGGGCGATTTCGTGCGCCTGGCCGATGGCCGCGTGGCGCGGGCGAAAAATCGCAGCGAGCCGCCTTACGCCTATCCCGGCGTGCAGATCGTCCATCCCCGCCTGTTCGCGGGCGCGCCGAAGGGCGCTTTTTCCACCAACCTGATGTGGGACCGCGCCATCGCCCAGGACCGTCTTTATGGCACGGTGCTGGAGGGGGTCTGGCTGCATGTCGGCACGCCGCAAGCGCGCGATGACGCGGACCGCTATCTGCGCGCCGTTTCACCCGCGTGAAAACGCCCCGCGTCTTCACCATCGCCGCCAGCGCGGATTTCGCGCCCACCCTGGCGCGCGGCCTGCTGGCGCGCGGCGGCGGCGATCCACTGGCGCTGGCGGCCGCCACCATCTACCTGCCCACCCAGCGCGCGGCGCGCGGCTTCGGCGACGCCTTCGCCGCCGAACTGGGCGGCGCGGCGCTGCTGCCGCAATTCAAGGCGTTAGGCGAAAGCGACGAAGACGATCTTCTGTTCGATGCCGCCGCGGACGGGCTGGAGCTGCTGCCCGCCATCGCGCCGCTGCGCCGCCAATTGTTGCTGGCGCAGTTGATCCGCCGCTGGGACCGCCACCGCGATGGCGCCTTGTCCTTCGCCCAGGCCGCCGCCTTGGCCGACAGCCTGGCCAAGGTGATGGACGAAGTGGAGACGCAGGGCTGCGACCTGGGACAGTTGAAAGACCTGGCGCCCGCCGACCTCGCCGCCCATTGGGAAGGCGTCACCCGCTTCCTGGACGTGCTGCGCGGCGAATGGCCCGCGATCCTGGCGGAAGAAAAAAAGATGAACCCGGCGGCGCGGCGCAGCCAGGCGCTCAGGGCGCTGGCGCAGCGGCTGGAGAAATCTCCACCACCGGGCATGGTGATCGCGGCTGGCTCCACCGGCTCGATCCCCGCCACCGCCGCGCTTCTGGCGGTCATCGCCCGGCTGCCGGGCGGCGCGGTGGTGCTGCCGGGGCTGGACCGCGAACTGGATGCGCAAAGCTGGAGCGAATTGCAGGAAGGCCATCCCCAGTTCGGCCTGAAACAGGTGCTGGCGGCGATGGGCTGCGACCGCGCCGATGTGCGGGACTGGCATGACGCGCCGGTCAATGGCGCGCGCGAAGTCTTGCTGCGCGAGACATTGCGCCCGGCCCCGACCACAGACGTCTGGCGGGCGCTGGCCAAACAGGGCGCAGGCGCGATCAGCGATGGTTTGAAGGACATGGCGCTGGCGGCCTGCGCCGATCCCGCGCAGGAGGCGCTGGCCATCGCCCTGGCGCTGCGCCAGGCGCTGGAAATACCGGGCCGCACCGCTGCGCTGGTGACGCCCGACCGCAACCTGGCGCGCCGCGTCGCCGCCGAGATGAAGCGCTGGGGCGTGGCAATCGACGATTCCGCCGGCCGGCCGCTGGCGCATACTGCGGCCGGCGCGTTCCTGTGCCTGGTGGCGGAAGCGGCGCAGGCAAAATTCGCCACGGTGCCGCTGCTGGCGCTGCTCAAGCATCCGTTTGCCACCCTGGGCCAGGACAGCGCGGTGTTTCGCGCCCATGCGCGCGAGCTGGACCGCTGGTGCCTGCGCGGGCCGCGCCCCGATCCGGGGCTGGCGGGTATCAGCCGCGCCATCGCCAAGGCGGCCCATGCCCATCGCCCGCCGCCCGCCAAAGGGCTGGCCGAGCTGGCGCTGTGGTGGCAGGGCGTGGCGGAGATTCTCGCGCCCCTGGAAAAACTGTTCGCCAAAAAAGAAGCGGCGCTGGAGGCGCTGGCGCAGGCCCATGTCGCGGCGGCGGAAGATCTGGCCTGCATCAACAGCGCCGATTGCAAGCTGTGGCGCAATCGCGATGGCGAGGCGGCGCAGGCCCTGATGGCCAGCCTGCAGGAGGATGCGCGCGGCCTGCCGCCCATCGAGCCCGGCTCCTATGCGCCGCTGTTTCGCAGCCTGGCCATGCGGGTGCCGGTGCGCACCGCCTTCGGGCGGCATCCGCGCCTGGCCATACTGGGCCCGCTGGAAGCGCGGCTTCAGCGTTATGACCTCACCATCCTGGGCGGGCTGAACGAAGGCAGCTGGCCGCGCGGCGCGGGCAGCGATCCCTGGTTCTCGCGCCCGATGCGCGCCACGCTGGGCCTGGAACAGCCCGAACGCAGCATCGGCCTGTCGGCGCACGACTTCGCCATGCTGGCGGCCGGACCCGGTGTGCTGCTGACCCGCGCACTGAAGGCGGACGGCGCCCCCACCATCGCCTCGCGCTGGCTGCAGCGGCTGGAACAACTGGTGCTGGGCCTCAATCCGGGCCTGGCGCAGGAACACAGGCGGCTGGAGGCGATCATCCCGCCCGATCCGCCCTTTGCCGGTCTGGCGGCGGCGATGCTGGCGGTGACGCCGGGCGAACGCCTGGCCCGCCCCGCGCCGCGCCCGCCGGTGGAAGCACGGCCGCGTCACTTGTCGGTGACCGAGATCGAGACCTGGCTGCGCGATCCCTATGCCATCTATGCCAAGCATGTGCTGGGGCTGCGCCCGCTGGCGCCGCTGAACGAGGAGGTCGGCCCGCTGGAGCGCGGCAACGCCCTGCATGCGGTGGTGGAGGAATTCGTGCGGCGCTATCCCGCCGCTTTGCCCGATGATGCGGTGGAGCGGCTGGCCGGCCTGGCCGACGCCATCTTCGAGCAAGCGGGGATTGCCAAATCCGCGCTGGCGATCTGGAAGCCGCGTTTTCTCGATGCGGCGAAGGGCTTTGTCGAAATCGAGCGCGAGCGGCGGGTGGATATCGCCACGCCGCATGTGGAAAAAAGCGGCTGTCTGAGTTTCGGCGCGCCGGGCGGGACCTTCACCCTGACGGGCCGCGCCGACCGCATCGATGTGCTGACGGACGGCACAGCGGTGATCCTGGACTATAAGAGCGGCAAGCCGCCCACCACAAAGCAGGTCGAGACCATGCTGTCGCCGCAACTGCCGCTGGAAGCGGCGATGCTGGCCCAGGACGGCTTCGGCATCGGCCGCCTTGTGGCGCGGACGCTGATCTATGTCAGCCTGGCC
Source organism: Rhizomicrobium sp. (assembly GCA_035549455.1). Taxonomy (GTDB): domain Bacteria; phylum Pseudomonadota; class Alphaproteobacteria; order Micropepsales; family Micropepsaceae; genus Rhizomicrobium. The sequence goes on from DASZQW010000011.1 coordinate 60,384, forward strand.
GACGGGCGCACGGCGCGCCATCCCACCATCATCGAAGACGGCGCCGCGCTGGGCGAGGAGGCCCTGGCGCGGCTGAAAGGCCGGGTGGCGCGCTTCGACGATCTGCAAACCGCCTATCATCCCCGCGTGCTGCCGTTTCGCACCGGCAGTGAAGGCGATTACGACCATCTGGCGCGGGTGCGCGAATGGTTGGCGACGACGGAGGAGGCATGACGCGCGATGCTTCCATGACGGCCTCGGACCCGGAGGTTTCCGCCTGGGTCGCCGCCCATGCCGGGGCAGGCAAGACCTATACCCTGGCCAACCGGGTGGCGCGGCTGCTGCTGGCGGACGCAAGGCCGGAAAAAATCCTGTGCCTGACCTTCACCAAGGCGGCGGCGGCGGAGATGCAGGACCGCCTGTTCCACCAGCTGGGCGAATGGGCGATGCTGCCCGATGAAGAGTTGCGCAGCCGCATCATCACCATCGGCGGCGACGCCCATGCGCCGCTGGCCAAGGCGCGGCGGCTGTTCGCGGCGGCGCTGGAAACGCCCGGCGGGCTGAAGATTCTCACCCTGCACGCCTTTTGCCAGGTGGTGCTGTCGCGCTTTCCCATCGAGGCGGGCATCCCGCCCGCCTTCGAAGTTCTGGACGACCCGTCAGGCCGGGAAATGATCGCCCAGGCGCGCAGCACGGTGCTGGAACGCGCCGGATCGGGCGAGGCCAGGCTGGCGGCGGCGGTGGCGCATCTGGTGACCGAGACCAGCGAATTTCGCCTGACCCAGTTGCTGGACGCGGCCCTGGGCGGCGACCGGCGCAAGCTGGACCGCTTCTTCGGGGCCGGCGGCAATTCCTCGGGCGACCTTGCCGCCACGGTGCGCGCCGCCCATGGCGTGATGGACGGCGAAACCGCGCACGGCGTCGTCGGCGATTATTGCGGCGCCTTGAGGCGCGAGATCGAAAGGCTGAAAGAGGCGCAGACCTGGCTGAGCGGCGGCAGCGCCAATGACCTCAAATCGGCGGCGCGGCTGGCGCGGCTGGTGGCATCCGTCACCCAGGAGAATTTTGGGGCGCTGGAATCCTTCTTCCTGACCAAGGGCAAGCCCCGTGACCGCCTGGCCACCGCCGGGCTGGGCAAGAAACGCCCGGACCTGCTGGCCTTCCTGGAAGAGCTGCAGGCGCAATTCTGCCAGGTCGCGGAACGGCGGGCCCGCGCCCGCGCCGCCGACCTGGCGCTGGCGGCCCTGACGGTGATCGAGGCGGTGCGCGGCGAGTACCGCGACGCCAAGCGGCTGCGCGGCGTGCTGGACTATGACGACCTGATCCTGGAAACCAGGGCGCTGCTCAGCGAGGGCAATGCCGCCCAATGGGTGCTCTACAAGCTGGATGGCGGCATCGACCATGTCCTGATCGATGAGGCGCAGGACACCAGCCCCGAGCAATGGGACATCGTGAAGAAGCTGACGGAGGAATTCTTTGCCGGGGAAGGCAGCGAGCGCCACGCGCCGCGAGGCGCGCAACAAAGACCGCCGCGCACCATCTTCGCGGTGGGCGACGAGAAACAGTCCATCTTCAGCTTCCAGGGCGCCGATCCCAGCCAGTTTGGCCGCAACCGCCAGCATTTCGCGCAAGCGGCGCGGGGCGCGGGCGCGCCCTTCATCGACCAGCCCCTGATCACCTCGCGGCGCTCGGCGCCGGACGTGCTGTCCTTCGTCGATACCGTGTTCGCGCCGCAAGCGGCGCGCGCCGGACTGACCTATAGCGGCGCACCCATCGCCCATGCGGCGCACCGCGACAAGGCCCGTGGCGGGGTGGAGTTCTGGCCGGCGTTGAAGCCGCTGGACAAGGAGGAGATCGATCCCTGGGCGCCGGTGGACGGTGTGCAGGCCGACAGCCCGGCGGCGCGGCTGGCGCGCCAGGTCGCCGACCGCATCGCCCGCTGGCTGTCGACCGGCGCGCGGCTGCCCGATCATGCCGAGGCGATCCGCCCGAAAGACATCATGATCCTGCTGCCGCGCCGCGAACCCTTTGGCAGCGAGGTGATCCGCCAGCTAAAGCTGCGCGGCGTGCCGGTGGCGGGCGCCGACCGGGTGCGGCTGACGCAGCAGATCGCGGCCATGGACCTGATGGCGCTGGGGCGCTTTGTCCTGCAGCGCGAGGATGAACTGACCCTGGCGGCGCTGCTGCGCTCGCCGCTCTGCGGCCTGTCGGAAGAAGAATTATTCGCGCTGGCGCATGACCGCAAGACCGACCTGTGGCGGGCGCTGGCGGCGCGGCGCGGCGAAGCGCCGAGCTTTGCCGCCGCCCATGATTTCCTGTCGGCGATGCTGGAGCGCGCCGATTATGCCCCACCCTTCGAATTCTATGCCCATGCGCTGGTGACATTGGGCGGACGCGAGAAGCTGCTGGCGCGGCTGGGGGCGGAATCCGCCGATGTGATCGAGGAATTCCTCTCCCTCACCCTGACCCATGAGCGCGGCCATTCGCCGTCGCTGGAAGCCTTTCTGGACTGGGTGGCGCATGGCGGCACCGAGATCAAGCGCGACATGGAGCGCGGCCGCGACGAAGTGCGGGTGATGACGGTGCATGGCGCCAAGGGGCTGGAAGCCGATATCGTGATCCTGCCGGATACCACAGCCCAGCCCAGCGGCCTCAGCCGCCATGAAGGCCTGCTGTTCCATGGCGACGCCGTCTTCTTCCCGCTGAAGAAAGAGGACGCGCCCAACCTGGTGAGCGATGCCAAGGCGGCAAATGACGAGGAGGCGCTGAACGAACATCGCCGGCTTCTTTATGTGGCGCTGACGCGCGCCCGCGACAGGCTCTATGTCTGCGGCTTCGAGGGCAGGAAGGGGCCCCATCCCCAGTCCTGGTATGCCTTGCTCCAGGCCGCCGCCGAAAAGCTGGGCGTGAAAGTCACGCGCGGCGATGGCGAGATCACCACCTATGGCACCGTTGCGGATGAAACGGGTGGCGCGGCGGCGGTCATCGCGCGCGAAACCGCCCTGCCCGCCTGGGCGGGCGCGCCCGCGCCCCAAGAACCGGCGCTGCCGCGCCTGATCCGGCCGTCCGATGCCGTGGGCGAGCCCGCCGCCCTCTCGCCGCGCGGCGGGGCGCGTTTCAAGCGTGGGCTGGTGGTTCATGCCCTGCTGGCGCGGCTGCCGGACGTAGCGCCGGAGCGCCGCCGCGCCATCGCGCTGACCTTCGCGCAAGCCAGCGGCGCGCGCGATGCCGAGGCGCTGGTGGCCGAGACCCTGGCGGTGCTGGACGACCCACTGTTCGCGGCCGCCTTCGGGCCGGGCAGCCAGGCGGAAGCCGGGCTGGCGGCAGACTTGCCGGAACTGGGAACAGGGGCGCGGGTCAATGGCCGCATCGACCGGCTGGCGGTGACGCCGGACGCGGTGCTGATCCTGGACTACAAGACCAACCGCCCCGCGCCGCAAAGCCAAGCCGATACGCCCCAGGTCTATCTGGCCCAGATGGCGCTCTACCGCGCCGCCGCGGCAAAGATTTTCCCCGGTCGGCGAATCGTCTGCGGGCTGGTTTTCACCGACGGGCCGCGGCTGCTGCGGCTGTCCGATACGGTGCTGGAGGCGCAAATGGCCGATATTGCACTGCGTCTTGACCCCAAGGGGGGGCGTTCCTAGATATGGGTCCGCGATAGTTTTCCCCCAGGATTGACCCCATGCCCCTGAAAATCTCCGACGCCTCGTTCCAGGCCGATGTCCTGGACGCCAAGAAGCCCGTGCTGGTGGATTTCTGGGCCGAATGGTGCGGGCCGTGCCGCATGATCGCCCCGGCGCTGGACGAATTGTCAGCCGAACTGGGCGACAAGGTCACCATCGCCAAGCTGAACATCGACGAGAACCCGCATGTGCCGACCAAGTATGGCGTGCGCGGCATTCCCACAATGATGATCTTTTCCCAGGGCCAGGTGGCGGCGACCAAGGTTGGTGCCCTGCCCAAGTCGAAGATCAAGGAATGGATAGAGAGCTCGATTTAGTCGGCTGTCGCCCCCGGCCCTCGCTTACGCTCGTGCGTTCGTCGCTCGAAATGGTCCCCTGGACCATTTCGTTGCCTGCGGCAACCGCTCCTCACCCATGATGATCTTCTCCCAGGGCCAGGTGGCGGCGACCAAGGTTGGCGCCCTGCCCAAGTCGAAGATCAAGGAATGGATCGAGAGCTCAATCTAGGAATTTTCGGCGAGCACTTTTCCCGCCAAGTATAGAGAGCCGCAAATCAGGATGCGCGGCGGCGCCTCGTCGCCGTCCAGCCGCGACCAGGCCATCACCTGCAGCATGGCGTCGTCCAGGTCTTCGGCCGGGGCGGCGTCCAGCCCGGCGCGCCGCGCAATGTCGTACAGCGCGCCCGCGCCCATGCTGGCCGGCTCGCCGGGAATCGCCACCGTCGCCACCTGGCGCGCCAACCCGTTAAAGGCCTGCAGGAAGGAAAAGGCATCCTTGTTCGCCAGCATGCCGCAGATCAGATAGAGCGGGCGCTCGCCATGTTCTTCCAGGTCGGCCATGGCGCGCGACACCGCCTCGGCGCCATGGGGATTGTGGCCGCCATCCAGCCAGACCTCGGCGCCCCGGGGCGCGGTTTCCACCAGCGGGCCGTGATGCAGGCGCTGCAGCCGCGCCGGCCAGTCCACCGTGGCCAGGCCGCGCTCGACCGCCGCATCCTCGCCCCAGCGCTTTGCCCCGCCCGGCCGCGCATGGCGCAGGGCGGCGATGGCGACGCCGGCATTTTCCACCTGGTGGCGGCCGACCAGCCTGGGCAGCGGCAGATCCAGCAAGCCATCCTGGTCTTCATAGACCATGCGGCCATGTTCCTGGCGGCTGGCGAAATCCTGTCCGAACTCGAACACCGGCACGCCCATGCGGTCGGCACGGGCCAGGATGACCTCGCGCGCGATGTCGCTTTGCGGCCCCACCACCAGGGGGGCGCCCTTCTTGATGATGCCCGCCTTCTCGGCGGCAATGCCCGCCAGCTCGTCGCCGAGGAATTCGCGATGATCCAGCCCGACCGGCTGGATCACGGTCATGGCCGGATGGGGCACCACATTGGTGGCGTCATAGGTGCCGCCCAGCCCCACTTCCAGGATGCAGGCATCGGCAGGATGGCGCGCAAAGGCCAGGAACATGGCAGCGGCGGTGATCTCGAAGAAGGTGATGGCGCGGCCGCGATTGACCTCTTCCACTTCCTCCAGCAACGAGACCAGCGCTTCTTCGCCGATCAGCTTGCCGGCGATGCGGATGCGTTCATGGAAGCGTACCAGATGGGGCGAGGTGTGGGTGTGAACCTTCAGCCCCTGGGCTTCCAGCATGGCGCGGGCAAAGGCGCAGGCCGAGCCCTTGCCGTTGGTGCCCGCGACATGGATCACCGGCGGCAGTTTCAGTTGCGGATTTCCCAGCTCGGTCAGCAGCCGCAATATGCGGTCCAGCGCCAGGTCGATCTTCCTGGGATGCAGCGCCAGAAGGCGCTTGAGGACGGCGTCGCTGCGGGTGGTGCTGGTGGCGGGATTGGGCGCGATCACACGGCCGCCTGCGCGCCGCCGCCACGCCGCGTCATCGGCAGCACCTTGCTGCGGGGCTTTTCCTGCCTCATCAGCAGATGCAGCACCCGCGACAAAGCGGCGCGCAATTCCTTGCGGTGCACCACCATGTCCAGCATGCCATGTTCCAGCAGATATTCGGCGCGCTGGAAGCCTTCGGGCAGCTTTTCGCGAATCGTCTGGGCGATGACGCGCGCCCCGGTGAAGCCGATCTGCGCCCCCGGCTCGGCGATATGGATATCGCCCAGCATGGCGTAGGAGGCCGAAACGCCGCCGAAGGTCGGGTCGGTCAGCACCACCACATAGGGCAGCCCCGCCTCGCGCAGCATGTCGACCAGGATGGTGGCGCGCGGCATCTGCATCAGGGACAGGATGCCTTCCTGCATGCGCGCCCCGCCCGAGGCGACATAGAGCACATAGGGCCGCTTTTCCTTCAGCGCCACCTGCATGGACTCCACCAGCGCCTCGCCCACCCCCATGCCCAGCGAACCGCCCAGAAAGTCAAAAGGCTGGACGCCGATCATCACCGGCAAGCCGTCCAGCGTGCCGCGCGCGGCGGTGAAGGCTTCGGGGCGGCCGGTCTTGGCACGGGCCACCTTGATCTCGTCGGTGTATTTCTTCTCGCCCCTGAAGCGCAGCGGATCGGACGGCACCGAGGGCGGCGTCAACTCGCTGAAGCTGCCGGCATCGAAGCTATAGGCAAAACGCTCCGCCGGGCCGATGCGCAGGTGATGGCCGCAATTGGGGCAGACATTCAGGTTGGTCACCAGGTCGCGGTGGAAGATCATCTCGCCGCAGCTGGGGCATTTCTTCCACAGATTGTCCGGCGTGTCGGTGCCGCTGCGGCCCTTGCCGCCCACCAGCCCCTTGATGCGGGGCCGCACAATATCGGTGATCCAGTTCATGACTTCACCTCTTCGCAGACCTTATCATGGCGGGCCGCGTGGGTGGAACCCGCCAGCGAGCGGGTCAGTTCCACAACTTCGGCCACGAGTTTGTCCCGGCCCGCGCCCGGATTGTCGGCGATGCGGCCGACAATGGCCGATCCCACCACCACGCCATCGGCCAGACGGGCGATTGCGGCGGCCTGTTCGGGGCTGCGAATGCCGAAGCCGACCGTGACGGGCAGGCCGGTGGCGGCGCGGATGCGCGCCATCGCGGCGCGGACTTCGTCTTGGGGAACGGCTTTGGTGCCGGTGACCCCCGCCACCGAGACATAATAAAGATAGCCCGAGGCCTCGGCGACGATGTGCTTCAGCCGGTCCTCGCCGGTGGTCGGGGTGACGAAGCGGATCAGATCGACGCCATGGGACCTGGCCGGGACGCGCAGCACTTCGTCTTCCTCGATCGGCAGGTCGACCACGATCAGGCCGTCCACCCCCGCGGCGGCGACATCCTTGGCGAAGCGCGCCGTGCCATGGGCATGGATGGGATTGTAATAGCCCATCAGCACGATGGGCGTGGACTTGTCGGTCTTGCGGAAGCGTTCCACCAGCTTGAGCAGCTTGGCCATGGTGGCGCCCGCCTTGAGCGCGCGCACCGAGGAGGCCTGCACCGCCGGGCCGTCGGCCATGGGATCGGTGAAGGGCATCCCCAGTTCGATCACATCGGCGCCGGCGCCCGGCAGCTTTTCCAGGATGGCGAAGCTGGTTTCCATGTCGGGATCGCCGGCGGTGATGAAGGGCACGAAGGCGGCGCGGCCTTCCTTCTTCAGGCGGGCAAAGGCGCTATCGAGGCGGCTCACAGTTTTTCTCCAAGCGCGGCGGCGACCGAGAAGACATCCTTGTCGCCGCGGCCCGACAGGCAGATGGCGATGATCTGGTCCTTGTTCATCTGGCCTGCAATCTTGCCGACATGGGCGATGGCATGGGCGGATTCCAGCGCCGGGATGATGCCTTCCAGCTTGGAGAGCAGCATGAAGGCGTCCAGCGCCTCTTTGTCCGTCACCGAGAAATATTTCACCCGCCCGATATCCTTCAGCCAGCTATGCTCCGGGCCGACGCCGGGATAGTCCAGACCGGCCGAGATGGAATGGGCCTCCATGATCTGGCCGTCGCTGTCCTGCAGCAGATAGCTGCGCGCGCCATGCAGCACGCCGGGCGTGCCTTTCGAGATGGTCGCCGCATGACGGGGGGTATCGACGCCATCGCCCGCCGCCTCGACACCGTGGATTTTCACGCTGGCGTCGTCGATAAAGGGATGGAACATGCCGATGGCGTTGGAGCCGCCGCCGACACAGGCCACCACCAGGTCGGGCAGCCGCTGTTCGCGCTCCAGCATCTGGGCGCGGCTCTCATTGCCGATCACGGTCTGAAAGTCGCGCACCATGGCGGGATAGGGATGCGGCCCCGCCGCCGAGCCGATGATGTAGAAGGTGTCGTGGACATTGGCGACCCAGTCGCGCAGCGCCTCGTTCATGGCGTCTTTCAGGGTGCGCGAGCCGGACGACACACCTTTGACCTCCGCACCCAAGAGGCGCATGCGAAAGACGTTCGGCTTCTGGCGCTCCATGTCCACCTCGCCCATATAGATGGTGCAAGGCAGGCCGAAGCGCGCCGCCACGGTGGCGGTGGCGACGCCATGCTGGCCGGCGCCGGTCTCGGCGATGATGCGGGTCTTGCCCATGCGCCGCGCCAGCAGGATCTGGCCCAGGCAATTGTTGATCTTGTGGGCGCCGGTATGATTGAGGTCTTCGCGCTTGAGATAGATCTTGGCGCCGCCCAGGTGATCGGTCAGGCGCTCGGCAAAATAGAGCGGGCTTTCGCGCCCGACATAATGCTTGAGCAGGCCCGACAGCTCGGCCTGAAAGGACGGGTCCTTGCGGGCGGCCTCATAGGCCTGTTCCAGCGACAGCACCAGCGGCATCAGGGTTTCGGCGACATAGCGCCCGCCATAGGCGCCAAAATGGCCCCGCGAATCCGGGCCGCCGCGCAGGGAGTTGGGAAGCTGGCTCATGATATCTTTGTGGCGTTGAGAAAAGCGGCGATGCGCCCGGCATCCTTGACGCCGGGCGCGCTTTCCACGCCCGACGAGACATCCACCATGCGCGCTTCGGCCAGCACGGCGGCCCGTCCGACATTGTCGGGGGTCAGCCCGCCCGCCAGGAACCACGGCCTGGCGAAAGTGCGGTCCTTGAGCAGCGACCAGTCAAAGGCCGCGCCATGGCCGCCGGCCCGGTTCGCGCCTGTCGGCGGACGCGCGTCGAACAGCAGCATGTCGGCGGCGTCTTCATAGTCGGCCACGCCGTCAAAGTCGGAGGCTTGCGCGATCGGCAGCGCCTTGATGACGGCGACGCCGAACTTGCCGCGAATTTCCGCCACGCGTGCGGGCGTTTCGCCGCCATGGAGCTGGAAGAAATCGGGTTTGACCTGCGAGGCGATCACCGTCAGGTCCATGTCGGTGGCGTCCGCCACCAGCGCCACCACCTTCAGCCTCCCGCGCATCCGCTCGGCGAGTTGGGCGGCCCGCACGATCTCGATGTTGCGCGGCGAGGCGGGATGGAACACCAGCCCGCCATATTGCGCGCCCGCCGCCACCGCGGCCTCAACGGCCTCGATGCTGGTAATACCGCAGATTTTGACGGCGATGGGCCTGGTGGAAGTCATGGGTTGGGGTGTATGGGCTGCGCCAGCCCTAAAATCAAGCAAATGCGGTTAACACCCTCAAAAACCTAGACTTTCCGCAATGGCCCGCGCCGCGCCGGCGGGGTCCGCGGCGCCCGTGATCGGGCGGCCGATCACCAGGATCGAGGCCCCGGCGTCACGCGCCTGCGCCGGATCCATGACGCGCTTCTGGTCGCCCATGTCGCTGCCGACGGGGCGGATGCCCGGCACCACCAGCAAAAAGTCGGGGCCAAGCTCCTGGCGCAGCCGGGCGATCTCATGCGCCGAACACACCACACCGTCCAACCCGCTTCGCTGCGCCAGGCTGGCCAGCCTGAGCACTTGGTCGCCCACCGGCGGCGTCAGGCCCAGACCGGGCAGATCCTCGTCGCCGATGCTGGTCAGCATGGTGACGGCAATCAGGCGGGTGGCCGGCGAGACGCTCTTCACCGCCTCCAGCGCCGCCTTCATCATCGCCGCGCCGCCCTGGGCGTGGACATTCAGGATCGAGACGCCAAGCGAGGCGGCGGCACGCGCCGCACCGGCCACCGTATTGGGAATGTCGTGATATTTCAGGTCCAGAAAGACCGGCAGGCCCATGTCCAGGAACGGCGTCACCCCGGCCGGACCATGCGCATTGAAGAATTCCAGCCCCAGCTTCAGCCCGCCGACAGAGCCGCGAAGACGCTCCGCCAGTTCGCGGGCATAGTCGAGATCGGTGGTATCAAGAGCTACGAAGACGGGATTCAGAAGAGGGGCCGGATTCGCTGTCACGCGTCCGGGTTACCGCCATTCAGCCGCTCGCGCAATTCCTTGCCGGTCCGGAAAAAGGGCGCGCGCTTCTGGCCGACCGAGACCGGCTCGCCGGTGCGCGGATTGCGGCCCATGCGGCTGGGGCGGACCTTGACGGAGAAGGCGCCGAAACCGCGCAGTTCGACGCGATGGCCGTCCGCCAGCGCCTTGCTGATGGAATCCAGCACGGTGGTGACAATGCGTTCCACATCGCGGTGGTACAGGTGCGGATAGCGAGCGGTAAGGCGCGCAACCAGTTCTGACTTGATCATCCCCAAGCCCCTTGGGGACAAAGCCGTCCCCGTGGCTGGCTTAAACCTGTCAGGGAACTGCCAAATCGTCAACGGGAAGCATCTGAAAAGTCAGACTTTTTTGGATTATTGGGGCGATTTTGGTCCGCGGGCGGTGTTTTTTTGCCGCTATTGGCGCTTCCCGGCCCGCCGGCGCGGTTTGCTGGCCTGCGGGAAGCTGGCGCCAAGAACAAAGGCACGCCGGGAAGCGGGCATGAAAATCCGTCATTTCGGTATCGCGGCGGCCCTGATTCTGGGGACGGGTGCGGCCGCCCAGGTCCAAGCCAGGAACAAGGACAACCGGCTGGGGGCTGGGGCTTGGTGCCTGAAATAGGACGATCAGGAAGCGCGGATGCTGCGCTTGCGCGGCTTGGACGGCGGCGGCGGCGCGGCCTCGCGGACGGTCTTTTCCTCGGCCTCCCGCGCCAGGCGCAACGCCTTCAGCCGCGCGGTCTTGGCGTCGGCGGCGGCGCTCTCGCTCGCCATCAGATCCTTGACCAGCTTGGTGCGCATGTCCGACGCGGTGCGGGCATCGAGGCGGCTGACCGGGGTCTTGCGGGCATCGACCATGCGCGATGCTATCATGGCGCGAACCGGGCGGGGGAGAATTCCCGGCACCTATCGCCGCGCCAGGCGTTCCCACGCCATGACACGCAAACCATCAGACAAGCCAATGGAAAATAAGCCGGAACCCGCCGAGACGTCCCGCCGCGCGCAAGGCCGGGTTGGGAAAACCGCCGCCCACAGGGTCGGCAACGGCGCGGTGGACGCCAGCGATCCGGCGGTCGCCGGGGCTGCCGCTATCGCCGATCAGGTGCGCGCCAACGCTTGAAACCGGCGCCTGAGTCTGGCGCCCTGGCGGACAAAGACATCCTTGCCGATCATATGAAATGGTCGTCACCGGCGCTTTGCGCGGCCGCGCGCATGGGCGCGAGGCAATGAAGGTCCCGGTGCGGCGCAAGCGCGGCCCGGATGTAACCCCCGCGCGCGCGCCACGAACTGGCCTTCGGATGTGCTAGAAAGAGCGTCATGATCTTGTTGCTGCTGTCCTATCTGGGCGGGGTGCTGACCATCCTCAGCCCCTGCATCCTGCCGGTGCTGCCCTTTGTCTTTGCGCGTGCCGACCGGCCCTTCGTCAAGTCGGGCCTGCCGCTGCTCCTGGGCATGGCGGCGAGCTTCGCGGCCATCGCCTCCATCGCCACATTGGGCGGAAGCTGGGCGGTGCATGCCAATCAGTGGGGCCGCATCGCGGCGCTGGTGCTGCTGGCGCTGTTCGGGCTGACCTTGCTGCTGCCGTCGCTGGCCGACCGGCTGACGCGGCCGCTGGTGGCGCTGGGCTCGCGGCTGGCGGGCGATGCGCGGGGCCAGGGCGGCATTGTCTCGTCGCTGCTGCTGGGCGTCGCCACCGGATTGCTGTGGGCGCCCTGCGCCGGGCCGATCCTGGGATTGATACTGACGGGGGCGGCGATCAACGGCGCCAGCGCCTCGACCACCTTGCTGCTGCTGGCCTATGCGCTGGGCGCGGCGACCGCGCTGGCGGCGGCGCTGGTGATTGGCGGGCGCGTCTTCGCGGCCATGAAATCCTCACTCGGCGCGGGCGAATGGATCCGCCGCGTGCTGGGCGCGCTGGTGCTGGCGGGCGTCGTCGTCATCGCGCTGGGACTGGATACCGGCCTTCTGACCCGATTGTCGCAGACCCGCACCAACGGGGTCGAACAGACGCTGCTGGAAAAGGTCGGGCTGGGGCGCAAGACGCAAAACATCGCGGTGTCCGGCAGCGATCTTCCTGTCGAAGGCCGGATGCCCGAACTGACCGGCGCGGTGCAATGGCTGAACGCGCCGCCGCTGACCCGCGCCCAGCTCAAGGGCAAGGTGGTGCTGGTCGATTTCTGGACTTACAGCTGCATCAACTGTCTGCGCACCCTGCCCTATGTCGAGGCCTGGGCGAAGAAGTATGCCGCCAGCGGGTTGGTGGTGATCGGCGTGCATGCGCCGGAATTCGCCTTCGAGAAGGATCCGGCCAATGTGAAGAAGGCGGTGCGTGCGCTGGGCATCACCTATCCGGTGGCGCTGGATAACAATCTGACCATCTGGCAGGCCTTCAACAACCAGTATTGGCCGGCGCATTATTTCATCGACGGCCAGGGCCGCATCCGCCATCACCATTTCGGCGAAGGCGAATATGACGAAAGCGAAAAGGTGATCCAGAAACTGCTGCGCGAGGCGGGCCGCACCCCGCCCGGCGGCATCGTCGATCCCCATGCCACGGGGGCGCAGGCCGCGGCAATAATGGACGACGCCACCTCGCCGGAAACCTATATCGGCTATGGCCGCGCCGCCAATTTCGCCTCCGGCGACATGGCGATGGAGAACCGCGCCCGCTACCAGACGCCCTTTGCGCTGGCGCCCAACCGGTGGGGCTTGACCGGGTCCTGGACGGTGGGCGAACAGGCCGCGACGGCGGATGCGGCGGGAGCGAAGATCACCTTCCGCTTTCACGCCCGCGACCTGCATCTGGTGCTGGGGCCGCCGATGAACCGCAAAGCGGGCGCAAAGCCGGTGCGCTTCAAGGTGACGCTGAACGGCCTGCCGCCCGGCAAGGGCGCGGGCGTCGATGTCGCGCCCGACGGCAGCGGCACGGTGACGGAACAGCGGCTGTACCAGCTGATCCGCCTGACCGCGCCGGGCGATTATACCTTCACCATCACCTTCCTGGATGCGGGTGTGCAGGCCTTCGCCTTTACCTTCGGCTGAGGCCGTGGCATGGCCCCGGGGAGGGAAATGCCGCCATGACCGTGACATCCATCGCCATCCTGTTCGCCGCCGCCCTGTGGGCGGGCATCCAGAACACCCTGGCGGGCGGCGGCACATTTCTCACTTTGCCCGCCCTGATGTTGACGGGCATGAACGCGCTGTCGGCCAACATCACCTCGACCATCGCGCTGTTTCCCGGCCAGATCACGTCGGCCTGGGGCGGGCGCGGCCATGTCACCGGGGTGGGCCAACTGTCCTTCAAGGCGCTGGTGGTGATTTCTCTGGCGGGCGGCGTGGTGGGTGCCATCCTGCTGCTGGTGACACCCTCGACCATCTTCGCAAGAATGGTGCCCTGGCTGGTGCTGTTCGCCACCGCCGTCTTTGCCTATGGCAGCTTCGGCCCCAAGCGCCGCGCCCGGGCCGGTCACGCGCTGAACGCCGGCGGCGCGGGTATCGCGCAATTCTGCATCGCCATCTATGGCGGCTATTTCGGCGGCGGCATCGGCTTTCTGATGCTGGCGGCCCTGACCGCGGCGGGGCTGGCGATCCGCAATGCCGGGGCGACCAAGAATGTGCTGGCCGGCGCGATGAATGCCAGCGCGGTGCTGATCTTCGCCTTCTCGCCGCAGGTGCAGTGGCGGCAGGCGGCGATCGCGGCCGTGGGTGCAGCGGTCGGCGGACTGATCGGCGCCATGCTGATCAGGCGGGTGAACGAAAAGCTGCTGCGCGGCGCCGCTGTCGCCATCGGCGTGGCCCTGACCGTGGGGCTGTTCCTGCACGCGCCCTGAAGCCAGGCCCAAAAGTGAAGCGGCAGGGGCCATTGGGAACCTGCTTGCCGCCGCGGCGCCTTGCGGATGTCGTTGGGGAACTCTAGCGCTCGGCTGCGCAAAAGAATGGGGCGCCGCCCAATTCAGACAGCGCCCCTTTCATTTTGCAGTGCAGCGCGACTTAGCGCTTCTTGGCCTTCTTCCTGGCCTTCTTGCCAGTCTTCTTCACCGCCTTCTTGGCCTTCTTCACGACCTTGGCCTTCTGGGCCTTGCGCTTCTTGGTCTTCTTCCTGGCCGGACCACCGGTGAACAGGCCCGCAACCGCGGCTTCCAGTTCAGCGGCGCGCTTGGCCAGCTTGCTCTTCTTCTTCGCCATGACTCAACTCCTCGTATCAACGTTGATGCACGTTCCTAGAACGATTCTCTTAAGGAACAAAAAAGGCGCGGGGGTCGCCCGCGCCTTATTCGTTCGATAGGGGACGGCAGACTACTCGTCCTCGCCCTTCTTCTTGGAGGGCTTCTTCTTGAGCGCGGCGCCCAGAATGTCGCCCAGGCTGGCGCCGGAGTCCGAAGACCCGAACTGCGCCACCGCTTCCTTCTCTTCCGAGATTTCGCGGGCCTTGATGGACAGCGAGACCTTGCGGGTCGCCTTGTCGACGCTGGTGACCAGGGCATCGACCTTGTCGCCCTTGCCGAAGCGTTCCGGGCGCTGGTCGGCCCGGTCGCGTGCCAGGTCGGCGCGGCGGATGAAGGCGCGCACGCCGCCATCCAGTTCGACCTCGATGCCGCCGTCATTGACTTCGGTGACCGTGCCGGTGACGACCGAGTTCTTCCGCAAGGCGCCGCCCGAGGGGCCGGCCTTCTCGATCGGGTCTTTGTCGAGCTGCTTGATGCCGAGGCTGACGCGCTCCTTTTCGACATCGATGTCCAGCACCTTGGCCTTCACGACCTGGCCCTTGGCATAGTCCTTGATGGCTTCGTCGCCCGCCTTGGACCAGCTGAGGTCCGACAGATGGACCATGCCGTCAATGTCGGAATCCAGGCCGATGAACAGGCCGAATTCGGTGATCGACTTGATCTCGCCCTCGATGATAGTGCCCGCCGGATGGTTGGCGGTGAAGCTGTTCCAGGGATTTTCCTGGGTCTGCTTCAGGCCCAGGCTGATGCGGCGCTTGTTGGAATCGACTTCCAGCACGGCGACATCGACTTCGGTGCCGGGTGTGACCAGCTTGGAGGGGGCCATGTTCTTCTTGACCCATGACATCTCGCTGACATGGACCAGGCCTTCGACACCCGGCTCCAGCTCCACAAAGGCGCCGTAATCGGTGACGTTGGTGACCTTGCCCTTGAACTGGACGCCCACCGGATACTTGGCGGCGACGCCTTCCCAGGGATCGGTCTGCAGCTGCTTCATGCCCAGGCTGATGCGCTGGGTCTCGTGGTTGATCTTGATGATCTGCACGGTGACGGTCTGGCCCACCGCCAGGACTTCGGTCGGGTGGGAGACGCGGCGCCAGGCAATGTCGGTGACATGCAAGAGGCCATCGACGCCGCCCAGGTCCACAAAGGCGCCATAGTCGGTGATGTTCTTGACCACGCCTTCGACGATCTGCTTTTCCTGCAGGGAGGCGACCAGCGAGGTGCGTTCCTCGGCGCGGCGTTCTTCCAGAACGGCGCGGCGCGACACCACGATATTGCCGCGGCGGCGATCCATCTTGAGGATCTGGAACAGCTGGGGCTGGTTCATCAGCGGGCCGACATCGCGCATCGGGCGCACGTCAACCTGCGAACCGGGCAGGAAGGCCACCGCCCCGTCCAGATCGACGGTGAAGCCGCCCTTGACGCGGCCGAAGATCACGCCGGTGACGCGGGTCACATCGGTGAAGGCCTTTTCCAGCTTGATCCAGCTTTCCTCGCGGCGGGCCTTGTCGCGGCTCAGCACGGCTTCGCCCAGGGCGTTCTCGACACGCTCCAGATAGACTTCCACCGTGTCGCCCACCTTGATGTCGGCGGGGACGCCCGGCATGGCGAATTCCTTCAGGCTGATGCGGCCTTCGGTCTTGAGGCCGACATCGACCATGGCGAAGTCATTCTCGATGGCGACGATGGTGCCCTTGATGACCTGGCCTTCCTGGGGCGACTGGGTCTCGAAGCTCTGCTCCAGCATCGCGGCGAAGTCTTCTCGCGACGGGGCGGCCATGGATTCGGTGGGGCGGTCTTTGGTTGCGGCGCGAGCCATATGGTCAGTCCTGACAGTCACAATGCCGACCACGGCCGTGCCGCGGCGGTCTTCCCCTGCGGATGCAGGGGCGGGTTTGGTTGGATGGGTAAGCGGGATGCCCGAAGCCGCCGGGCCTCCTTAGCCCCTCTGGCGGTCCTTGAGCGCGCTCTCGATCCTGGGAGAAACCAGGGCCAGAGCTGCCGCGAACGCCGCGTCTATACCCAAATCGGTGGTATCCAGCAAGTCCGCGTCCGGGGCCTGCTTCAGGGGCGAAACCGGGCGGTTCTTGTCGGCCTGGTCGCGGGAGGCCAATTCCTGGACCACATCCTGCTCGGCCCGGCGGATGCCCATGGCCTTGAGTTCCGCCCAGCGGCGGCGGGCCCGCACCTCCAGCCCGGCATCGATATAGAGCTTGGCGGCGGCGGTGGGGCAGATGACGGTGCCGATATCGCGCCCGTCCATCACCGCGCCGGGGCTGCCGCCGGGGGGATGGGCGAGGAAGTTGCGCTGGAAATCCAGCAGCGCCTCGCGCACGGCGCGAATTGCGGCGACCTGGCTGGCGGCCTTGCCGACAATGTCGGTGCGGATCTTGGGATCGCCGGCGCGGTTGAAATCCATGGTCTGGGCGCCCTTGAGCGCGTCCGCCTCGCTGGCGGGATCGCCGCCGGTCTCCAGCACACTGAGCGCCGCCAGGCGGTACAGCGCGCCGCTGTCGAGATGGGCGAAGCCGAAATGCGCCGCCAGCTTCTTGGCCAGGGTGCCCTTGCCGGATGCGGCGGTACCGTCAACGGCGATGACGATAGAAGGGAAAGTGGGGCTCATGGCGCTTGCATAGAAGCGCCGAGACCGCGCATCAAGTCCTGATAGTCGGGGAAGCTGGTGGCGATCATGCCGGCGTCATCGACCGTGACGGGCTTTTGGCTGGCCAGACCCATGGTGAGGAAGGCCATGGCGATGCGGTGATCCATGTGGGTGGTGACGCTGCCGCCGCCGGGCACCTCGCCGCCCTCCACGATCAAGTCATCGCCTTCGATGGCGTGGCGCACGCCATTGGCGGCCAGGCCCGCGGCGATTGCCGCCAGCCGGTCGCTTTCCTTGACCCGCAATTCGTCCAGCCCGCGCATGATGGTCGTACCCGTGGCAAAGGCCGCCGCCACCGCCAGCACAGGATATTCGTCGATCATGGAAGGCGCGCGGCCGGCCGCAACGGTGACGCCGCGCAGGGTGGAATGATGCACCACCAGGTCGCCGATCTCCTCGCCGCCGCTGCTGCGCCGGTTCTTGACGCTGATGTCGGCGCCCATCTCCAGCAGGGTCTCGATCAGCCCGGTGCGGCGGGGATTGAGCAGGATGGCGGGCAGCTCGACGCATGAGCCCGGCACGATCAGCGCCGCCACCAGCGGGAAGGCCGCGCTGGACGGATCGCGCGGCACTTCCACGGCGCAGCCGGTCAATTGCGCCGGGCCGTCCAGGGTGATGACCTCGCCGCCATCGCTGCAGGGGGTGACATGGATGTGCGCGCCAAAGGCCTTGAGCATCTTCTCACTATGGTCGCGGGTCAGCCTGTCCTGGCGGATGCGGCTGGTGCCCTGGGCATTGAGCGCCGCCAGCAGCAGCGCCGACTTCACCTGGGCGCTGGCGGTGGCGACATGGGCGATGACGCCCTGGGCGCCGCCTTTGCCATGCAGGGTCAGCGGCATCAGCGCCTTGGGCCCCTGCCCTTCATAAGTGACGCCGAAGGCCAGCAGCGGCTCGACCACCCGCGCCATGGGCCGCGACCTTAAAGAGGCATCGCCGGTGAAGGTGGCGGTGATGGGCGTGGTCGCCATCGCCCCCATGACCAGCCGCGAGCCGGTGCCGGAATTGCCGAAATCCAGCGGCAAAGCGGGGCTTTTCCAGTTTCCCACCCCGGTCCCGGTCACGGTCCAGCGGCCGGGGCCGTCCTGGGCCAGGCTGGCGCCGAAGCCGCGCAGGGCATTGGCGGTGGAATGGACGTCGCCGGATTCCAGCAGGCCGGTGATGCGGGTCCGGCCCTGCGCCAGGGCGCCCAGGATAAGCGCCCGCTGGGAAATGGATTTATCGCCCGGCACCTGGGCCTGGCCCGTCAGGGGGCCGGACCGGCGGGCGGTCAGCGGGGCGGGATTGGCGTTGTCCATCAGGGGCTTCGAAAGACCTTTACAGGGGGGCCGGGAAGTGGCAAACGCGCCCGTCTGGCAACCCTTCTTCACGGGAAGATACATCTTGGTCAAGGCAGATCTTGGAACCAAACGGCAGTGCCCGAGCTGCGCTTCGCGGTTTTACGACCTTACGAAGCGTCCGATCGAGTGCCCGAAGTGCGGTTTCAGCTATGAACCCGAAGCGCTGTTCAAGCAGCGCCGCGCCCGCGCCGTCGAGCCCGCCGCCGCCGTGGCCCCTGTCGCCGCCGAGAGCGAGGACGAGGAAGAGGACGATGAGGACGAGGACAATGAGTCCGAAGCCGAGGAAGAAGAGGAAGCCGAGGCCGTTGTCGAGGCGCCGCTGAAGGTCGCGGCCACCGGCGAGGACGAGGACGAGGAAGCCGAGGAAGAAGAAGCCGAGGCGGAATCGGGCATGTCGGTGGTCGATGCCGACGAAGCCGAAGGCATCGAGGACATCGAAGTCGAGGACGACGAGGACGAGGAAGACAACGACCTGCTGGGCGAAGTCGAGGACGAGGAAGACGATGTCTCCGGCATCATCGATCCGGGCATTGCCAAGGACGAAGCCTGATTTTCCTCTAGAGTTCTACTTGTTTGTTGGTCGCATTGCCGGACGGAAAACCGTAACTGCACTTTTCCTGGCAATGCGATATGGGATCGGATACCAGACCGCTCCCTTGGTTCGGGGCCATAGCTCAGCTGGGAGAGCGCCTGCATGGCATGCAGGAGGTCAGCGGTTCGATCCCGCTTGGCTCCACCAATTTTCGCCCTTCGCGGGCGGTGAATTTCCGGAAAAACCGATGATGGCGAAAATTGGTGGAGCCAAGCGGCCCCGCCTGCGCCGCGCAATCTAGCGGCCTTGGGCGGCGCTAGCGCCAGCGTCGTGCGCCGCCATCAAGGCCGCGCGCGGCGCGCGGGGCGCGTAGCGGCTTGAGGCGGCCGAGGGGCGCGCGCCGCGCACACAAAATCACAACTCCGCTATTTTGGCTGAACAGGGCCGACTATTTCATGGAATTCACTGCAACGACCCGCGCATAAAGCCAACGAAACACCGTGCGCCATTCCCGTTTACGGCGCTCCGTTAGAAAGGACAACGCGAGCACGACCCCCAGCGTGAACAATGCCGCTGCAATCCCACGCGCTGCAACCGGCCAATGTGTGGGAATGTACGCCGCCGCCAAGTGCAACAACGGCAGATGGAACAGGTAGAGGGCGAATGTGATGCCAGCCACAGCCGCGAGGGGTTTGGCGAAGCGTGCGAGAGGTAGATCGAGATAAGCCGCACCGACTATGCTCCCAGCGACAGAGACGCCTAGAAAATAGTCGGCCAGCGAAAATTCTGGAGGTACGAAATCCACGTTGGCATAGATGTGAAAGACGCCCGCGTTGCGAAGCATGACGCTTGCGATGATTCCAGCGACTCCGCCAAGCCAAAGAAGAGCCCCCGGAATCTTTCCAATCCTAATTCTAACGCTTACACGATACGCCGCCACGCCTAGGAGCCAGACTGGAAGCAGTAGCAAGATCGCAGGGCCAGTGATTAACATGACGCCAATGATCAGTGCGAAGCGAGTTTTTCCAGCAAAGAAGATTGCTGCTGCAAATATCTGGTAATACCAGAATTCATAAGGAAGCGACCAGAACGCACTGTTCGACAACGGGCTCAGGTGCAATTTCCAGCTTTGGTTGAGGAACAAGGCGGCGGCCGTCAGGCGTTCAACAGGGAAGGTTTCGTGATCCAGAATATACACTGATGCATTGTGGCTCATTCCGAACGTGTCGCATGCAAAGGTAAGCGCGAGTGCCGGGAGTACGACGGAATATAGCCGCGCAAAACGCGCCACAGTGTAAGATTCTATCGTCGCCTCTTTCGTCGATGCAACATATTGAATGACGAATCCAGACAGCACGAAAAAAACCACCACGGCGGGGTGCCCAAGGGACTGGAGCTGCCAAAGGAATCCGCCAGTCAACTTGCGCCATGATAGATGACTTACGAAAACCGCAAACGCTGCTAATATGCGTAAGAGGTCGAGATAGGCTGATAGTTCGCGTTTCATCTTGGAAAAAACATTTGAAGCAATGCCCCCTTGCCCCCTCTTGGCATGAGCGCGCTACAGGGCGCTCGCCGACAACCGCGAAATCGTGCTGTGCGAAACCGCATAGCTCCCTGCAATCCCGCGCGTCGGACGACGATGATAATGTCGAAGTGTGCTTTCCTCTAATTCTCGCTCGCTAAAAAAGCGGATCAATCCCATTGCGCGGTATGTGTGGGGGTTCATTTTGAAAGCGAATAATTGCCCACAATTTCAATGATGATTGGTGGACGGTTCCGCAGCGTCGGCGGCAGGCGCAGGCCATGTGCAATCTCCCTAGCATCCCCATAGCCGGGCCGCGACACGCGCCTCGGGCCAAGTCGTTTGGTTCCAGTACCCAGTCAACGAACGCGGATTTCTGGATTCCGGGATCAGGGCTTCAACGCAATGGCATAGGCCTTGAAAGGATTGGGATCGCCCAGGGCCGGATCGCGCCGATAATTGAATTTCGATTCTCCGATCCACAGCGTGTCACCCGTCGGTGCCACCGCGGTGGGCGACTGATAACCCGTTTTCAGCACCCTGACGCTTGCCGTGTCGCCCGTGAAGATCAGTTCCGAGACCCGGCCGCCGCGATTTTCGGCAACATACATGTGGCCGTCGGCGGAGCGCATGCCATCGGGTCCGGACAATGGCTGAGAGAGCGGAATATCCACGGGCGTGCCCGGCTTGCCGTCTGAGGTCACCGGAATGCGGTAGATGTGGCCGGTTCTGACGTTATTCACATAAAGCTTGCCATCCATGAAGTCGACGCCGTCCACGCCGTCGAGATCCTGCTTGTCCTGGAGCCAGACTTCCAGCGCCTTGCCGCCGGGGGCAAGCCGCTGCAACCTGGCATTGGCGGAGTCGGTGACGAAAATGGCGCGGTCAGGCGCGATGCTGATGTCGTTGCAGCCATTGGTGGCGCCGACAAGGGGATAGTTCACCTTGACCGCGCCCGTGGTGAGATCAAATCCACGCAAGAAGGAATGCTGCGGCGGCATTGCGGGAGGTGCTCCCGGGGCCTGCGCCGGCGCCGGGACCGGTGACGCAACCGGTTCGCGGATACAGGCCCACAGCGTCTTTGACGCCGGGTCAGCCAGAACGCCATTGGTCGCGGCCATGCCATTGCCGCTGAGGTGAATCCAGGGCTCGGCCGTCGCGGCGCCGGGCGCAGCGCGATAGATGACAGGCTTGGCAGAGCTGCCGAAAATCACCGCCCCCTCAGGCGTGGAGGTGATGCTTTCCGGGAAAATTCCCGTATCGTTTACAGTGATTTCGCTTGGCGCGGCGCGCGCGGGAAGGACACAGAGAGCGCAAAGCGATATTCCCGCCGCCAGGGCGGTTTTGAACATCGGTGATTTTCTCATGATCTTGTCCTTTCACTGTTTGGGCTGCAGGCAAGGGCTCCGCCGCGGCCGCCCTGCTGCCGGACATCATGCGCGCCGCGCCGGCAGCTTGGTCAGGGCCTGTAAAATACCCTCCAGACTTTGCCTTTCACGCTGTCCGTGATGTAGAGCGACCCGTCGGGGGCCTCCGCCACGCCGTCAGGCCTGCCGGTATATTTTGACATATCGGTCACCGGGGTAACGGAAAATCCGTCCGCGAAAACCTCGAACTTGCCGGAGGGCTTGCCGTTGACGAAGGGCTGGAACACGATCGCGCCGGGGCGCTCCTCGGGCTTCCTGTTCCATGAGCCGTGGAAGGCGATCAGCGCGCCACCGCGATATTTTGCCGGAAACTGCTTGCCCTCATAGAAAGTGAGGTCAACCGGCGCCCAATGGGCCGGGAAGGCGACGATGGGCGGGGAGAAGTTCGTGCAGCGGCCCTGTGTCTTGCCGTCACCGCCATATTCCGGATTGAGCAGCAGCTTTTTCTGGCGGTAATCGAAGAAACAATAAGGCCAGCCGAAATTGAGGCCCGCATCAATGCGATACATGCCTTCGGCCGGGCCTTCATTGTTGTCTTCCGACGTAAAATACTGCGGAAACAGAACATCGATCTCGTCGCGATTGTTCATCACGGCATAGGGCGCGCCATAGGCCCAGGCCAGGTCAGGTTCCTGGCGCATTCCCGTCACCAGCTTGGTGCCGTCGGCGACGGTCTGGTTCATTTTGTTGGCGTCGAATTTCCATATGCCGCTATGGTGATCCAGCACAGGGCAAGGATCCTGACCGGGGCCGCCTATTTTGCCCTGATTGAGTTGGCAGGAGTTGGAAGGGCTGCCGATATTCACATAAAGAAAGCCCTTGCCGTCAAACGCCAGGGCTTTGTCATTGTGTCCCCGCGCCATGTCGAAGCCGCCAACCACGGTTTGTGGATCGCCCGCGGGCTTGAGCTGGCCCGGCGTCATCTTGTAGCGCACGATCGAGTCGGTGCGGGCGACATAGAGATAGCCGTTGTAAAAGCCGATGCCGGTGGCGCTTCCCTCCCCGAAATTGACCTTTACGTCGAAATGTCCGTCGCCTGTGGAATCATGCAGGGCAACCACGCCACCTGAGCCCTGACCCGTTTTTCGCAGCGCGACATAGAGATCGCCATTGGGCGCCGCCCAAGCGTGCCGCGCGGGCCCCAGATTGTCGGCCACCACCAGGGCGCAAAAGCCGTGGGGTAAGGTAATGCCGCCATTGCCGGGTTCGCAGGCAGGCGCCGCCTGGGCGCTGCCTGCCGTCAGCAGCGCGAACGCGGCCGCGCCGGCGGCAAGGCCTAGAATTTTCCGGCTCGCCAAACATGTCTTTGTCATGTGCCTGTCTCCGATGGCTGACTGCGGGCGCGAGCATATGGCATTGCGATTCAGCCTGCCAATGGCTGATTTCCCAGCGTGAAAGAATGAGCGGGGCCAGCTCGGGAAGCACCCCCTCAAAATCAGGCCTGTTTAAGCCATTTTTCCGGTTCGATTTGAGGGTGCCTGGCCCCGGACCCGCCCGTCACCACCGTCAACCTCCCGGCCTCACCGCCGCTGGCGCTTCTCAGTGCTGGTAGAGCACCCGCCAGATTTTGCCCTTGTTGCTGTCGGTGATGTAGAGCGAGCCATCATTGGCCACGGCCAGTCCGTCGGCACGCGCCGCGGCCTGGGCCTGGCTGGTGATGGTGGGTTTGCCGGCAAAACCGCTGGCGAAGACCTCGAAAGCGCCCTCTGCCTTGGCGCCGTTGAAGGGCTGGAAGACCACCGCGCTGGGCCGCTGGTCGGGGCTTCTGTTCCAGGAGCCATGGAAAGCGATGAAGGCGCCGCCGCGATACTTGGCGGGGAACTGGGTGCCTTCATAGAACAGCACCGATTCAGGCGCCCAGTGGGCGGGAAAGGCCGCCGCCGGCAGGCCGAACATGCTGCAACGGCCGACCTTCTTTCCGTCGCCGCCATATTCCGGGTTCAGCACCAGCTTCTTCTGCTGATAGTCATAGAAACAATAGGGCCAACCGAAATTGCTGTCCGGTGTGATGCGGTACATCACCTCGGCGGGGCGGTCATTATTATCGGCGGTGGTGAAATATTGCGGATCGAGCGTGTCGAGCTGGTCGCGATTGTTCATCACCACCCAGGGCGTGCCGTCATGATAGGTCACCGCCACCGCCTGGCGCAGGCCGGTGGCCATGCGGGTGCCGTCGCTTTGCTTCTGGTTCAGCCGGTTGGCGTCGAATTTCCACACCCCGCCATGCATCTCCAGGATCGGACACGGGTCTTGGCCGGGCGAGCCCTTCTTGCGGTCCTCGACCTGGCAGGCGTTGGAAGGCGGTCCGACATTGATATAGACCGCGCCCTTGGTGTCGAACGCCAGGCCCTTGTCATGATGCTCGTCGGACGCGGTCATGCCGTCCACCACCACCTGCATCGGCCCGCTGGGCTGAAGCTGGCCCGGCGTCATTTTCCAGCGCACCAGCCGGTCGGTCTGGGCGACATACAGATAACCATCGTGAAAGCCGATGCCGGTGCCGCTGCCGTCGCCGAACTGTTGGCGCGTGTCGAACTTGCCGTCGCCATTGGTATCGCGCAGCGCCATCACCCCGCCATGGGTGCCCTGGCGCGCCACATACAGATCGCCGTTGGCCGCCACCACGGCCTGGCGCGCGGTGCCGATATTGTCGGCCGCCACCAACGCGCAAAAGCCGCTGGGCAAGGTAATGCCGCCGTTGCCGGGTTCGCAGGCCGGCGCCGCCTGGGCGCTGCCTGCCGTCAGCAGCGCGAACGCGGCCGCGCCGGCGGCAAGGCCTGGAATATTGCGGGCAGCGATTTTCCGGCTCGCCAAACATGTCTTTGTCATGTGCCTGTCTCCCATGGCGGACTGCGGGCGCGAGCATATGGCATTGCGATTCAGCCTGCCAATGGGTGATTTCCCAGCGTGAAAGAATGAGCGGGGCCAGCTCGGAAAGCGCCCCCTCAAAATCAGGCCTGTTTAAGCCATTTTTCCGGTTCGATTTGAGGGCGCCTGGCCCCAGACCCGCCCGTCACCACCGTCAACCTCCCTGCATCACCGCCGATAGCGGCTTCAATATCGGACACGCCCAAGACGTCTAAGCCCTTGCAGTTCCGGGCCAATTGCGACAAGACAGACGCGGTGTCTCCGCCCTAGACTGGTCTTTTCTCCCGGATATCCCGCATTGAGCGCAGCGATCGACGCCCGCACACTTCCCACCGGCACGGCACTGTCCTGCGACCTGGCGATCATCGGCGGCGGTCCCGCCGGCATCGCACTGGCGCTGGCGCTGGCGGGGCGCAAATGGAACATCCTGCTGCTGGAATCCGGCGGCATGGATTTCGATTCCACTGTCCAGCACCTGTATGCGGGCCGCGAGAGCGGCACCCGCTATGCCGCGCTGGATGCAGGCCGCCTGCGCTACCTGGGCGGCAGCACCAATCATTGGGGCGGCTGGTGCCGCCCGATGGACGAACTGGATTTTGCCGCCCAGGACTGGCTGCCCCATTCCGGCTGGCCGTTCGGGCGCGCGGCGCTGGAGCCCTATTTCGCACGGGCGCAGGCGCTGGTGGAGGCGGGACCCTGGATTTATGACAGCAAGGGCGATGTGGAGTCCGCCGACAAGGGCGCGATGCTGCCGCTGAAGGATGGCGGCGTCTATACCAGCTGGTTCCAGTTCTCCAAGACGCGCGGCGATGTGTTGCCGACCCAGTTCGGCCACCGCTATGCCGACGATCTGCGGCGCGCCGCCAATCTCAAGCTGCTGCTGAACGCCAATGTCACCGCCATCCGGCTGGCGAAAAATGGCACAGGCGTCGACAGGCTTGATGTTGCCACCCTGCCCCGGCCGGGCGCGCCGGGCAAACACCTCACAGTGACGCCGCGCCATGTTGTGCTGGCCTGTGGCGGCATGGAGAATGCGCGTCTGCTGCTGGCCTCCAACGACGTGATGACGACGGGCATCGGCAACCAGAACGACCTTGTCGGCCGCTACTTCGCCGACAATCCCATCCCGCGCGATGTCGCCACGCTGGTGTCCTTTGCCGGGCCGCTGGCGCCTTTTTATGGCAGCAACCAGGTGATGGACGATGGCGCCATCATGCGCGCCACCTTTGCGCCCAAGGCGGTGTTTCGCACAGCGCATCACGTGACGGGGTCGCTGAGCACGGTGGAACAGCCGGTGGACCTGGACCAGACCGGCAAGGCGGCGGTGATCACCACCGCCATCGCGCTGGGCATTGATGCCTCCAACGCCAGGGCCTATTCGCTGGGCTGCGGCATGGAGCTGGCGCCCGATCCCGACCGGCGGCTGACGCTGACACAGGACAAGGACGCGCTGGGCATGCCGCGCCTGAAGCTGGCGATGCACATCGCCGATGCCGATTTCGCGCGCTTCCGCCGGACCCTGGTGGAACTGGGACGCCAGCTTCTGGTCTCGCGCGCCGGCATGCTCAGGATCAACTGCCACAGCCGCGCCGACTGGCTGGCCAACATGGACTGGGGCCATCACCATCTGGGCACCACCCGCATGAGCGCCGATCCCAGGACCGGCGTCACCGATCCCGACGGCAAGGTGCATGGCGTGGGCAACCTGCACATCGCCGGATCGAGCCTGTTTCCCAGCTACAGCGCCTCCAACCCCACCCTGAACCTGGTGGCGTTGACCTTGCGCCTGGCCGACCATCTGAAGACGGTGCTGGCATGAGGCGCAGAAGCTTGCTGGCAGGCGTGGCGGCGGCAGGCGCCGCGGTGGCGGCGGGCCTGTACCGCTTCACCGACCTGATCGTGAAGCATTACCCGCCCACGCCCTATGACGATGTGCTGGCCAGGCTGGTCGACCGCGAGGAAGCGGCGAGGCTGGGCGCGCATGTCACGGATGCGGGCGCGCCGCGCCTGCTGGCGGCGCGGCTGCGCAAGACGCTGGCGGGCGGCCTGCGTCCGGCGCTCGAGGCCGAGACCCGTGCCGGCCGGCTGGTCGAGGTCGATGGCTGGCTGCTGCCGCAATCGCTGGCGCTGCTGGCGGCGCTGGCCGCCCGGACCTAGAAGGTCATGGCTTGACGGCGCGGACCAGGCCGCGCAGCGAATTGCCGAAATACATCTCGCCCTCCAGGTCGCCCGGCGTCAGCGCCGCCTCGCGCGCCTGGCCCTGGGCGATCAGTTCGGCCCGCAGGACCCCCGGCAGCACCCCCGCAGCCAGCGGCGGCGTCAGAAGGACGCCGTCCCGCTTGACGAAGATGTTGCTGCGCGCGCCTTCGGTGACCTCGCCGCGCTCGTTGCAAAACACCATTTCGTCCAGCCCCGGATGCGGCGCGTCATAGAGTTCCCGGCGGCTGGTCTTGTGGCGCAGCAGGACGTCGGTGCTGCAGCTATGCTGGGGCGACAGCGCCCAGCGCCAGTGCGGCGGATCGGGCTCCAGCGCCTGGGCGCTGGCTTCGTGGATGCCGCTCTCGTCCAGGGTCAGGCGGACGCGCTGCGGCCCGTTGCGGCCGGCGACGCCGGCATCCAGGGCCAGCCGCGCCGCCTGGGTGGCATAGCCGAAGCCGAAAACCCGCGCCGATGCCTCCAGCCGGTCCAGATGGCGTTCCAGCCGGGTGAAGACGCCGTCCCAGCGCAGGGTCTCGATGAGCTTCAGCGGCGCGCATTCCAGGAAGCGGGCCTTGAGCAGACATTCGGCATATTCGGCATCGGCGCGGGAATCCTGCACCACGCCGCCGCCCAGGCCCAGCATCCCTGTTCTTCGTTCCGAAGACGGGCCGCCCTGAATCGTCAAGGTGCGGATGGCGACGTTGAAGCGCGCCGAACCGTCCGGCGAAAAACAGCCCAGCGCACCGCAATAGGCGCCGCGCGGCGAGGATTCCAGCGCCTGCAGGATCTCCATGGCGCGGATCTTGGGCGCCCCGGTCACCGAGCCGCAGGGAAACAGCGCGCGCAGCAGTTCCGCCACCCCCACGCCATCGCGCAGCCGCGCCGTGACGGTGGAGACCATGGCATGCAGGGTCGGATAGGTTTCGACCGCGAACAGGCCGTCGACCGCGACATGGGACGCGATGCGGCTGAGATCGTTGCGGATCAGATCCACGATCATCAGATTCTCGGCGCGGTCCTTGGCCGAGGCCGACAGGCGGGCGCGTTCGCCCGGCTCGTCCCCATTGCGGGGCGCGGTGCCTTTCATCGGGCGCATGGTGATCGCGCCGTCGGCGGACAGGTCGAAGAACAGTTCGGGTGACAGGCTGAGAATCTGGTGCTCGCCCCCCCCATCAAAAAACTCGACATAGCCGCAATGGCCCGCGCCGCTTGTCGTGCGCAACTCTTCGTACAAAGCGCGCGGATCGCCCAGCATGGGAAAGCGGGCGCGGAAGCTGAGATTGGCCTGATAGATGTCGCCCGCCGCGATATACGCCTTCACGCGGTCAAAGCGCGCGGCATAGGCGGCCGCGTCCCATTCCGGCGACAGCCGTCCCGCCCAGGCGCGGCCCGCCACAGGCGGCGCGTCGGCGGGCGCGTCGAACACACCCAGTCGCAGCAACGGGGCCTGGCCGGCGTTTGGCGCCAGCCGCGGCTCCAGCGCGTGGCCCAGCTCATAGCCCAGCCAGCCCGCCACAAAGCGGCCCTGTTTGAGGGCTCCAATGACCCTCGCCAGAGCGCCCGGCACCTCGTCCGCCGCATCAGCGGCGATGATCTCCAGCGGCGCGCGAAAGACCCTGCGGGCACCATGATCCAGGATTACCAGCATTGACCGGGTTTCCGCCGCCTTGAACCAGAACGAAGCGGCACCATATCAGATAAGGACGGGCATCAGCAGAAGGCCGGAGGCATTTCGTTCCTTCAACAGGCAGGCGGGCCGGGGCATTTATTCCGGGCCTGGATTGGCGCATGGCGGCATCGAAGTTTTGGCTGCCGCGTTGAAAAATGGCGTGCCGATGACCGATTTGGCTCGAAAAGCGATCCGTCCGCCGCGGCGGATCGTATGGCAAGACTGGAGACGTATCATGACGGACAGATTTGAAAGCGAAGACCTGGAAGATGGCGGCTTTGCCGCCCGCGGCATCGCTTACATCAAGCCCACCGGCAGCGCCGAGGCGCACCGCCTGGGCCTGCTGCCCGAAAATATCGACCTGCCCGCCGGGGTGAAGCTGTATGTGCTGCATGCCGAGGATGGCAGCGTGCTGGGCTTTACCGACGGCTATGCCAGCGCCTATGGCGCGGCGGTGCAGAATGCCTTCACCCCCGTCAGCCTGCACTAGGGCGCGGCCCGCAAAGTGATCCGCGAAAGCCGGAGGCGAACGCTTCCGGCTTTTTCGTTTGGCGGCTAGAGTGCCATCCCGGAGAACATCATGCGCCATCTCATCCTCGCCGCCCTGTTGCTGACGGCCCCCGCCCTGGCCCAGCAGGCGCCGCCGCCGCCGGTGGACGCGCAGGCGGTGACGCCGGCGCCGGTCAATCCCCCCATGACGGGGCCAAAAATCCTGATCGCCACCTCGATGGGGGACATCACACTGCAGCTCGACAGCGCCCGCGCCCCCAAAAGTGTCGCCAACATCCTGCGCTATGTCCGCGAAAAACATTTCGACGGCACCGCCTTCTATCGCGTCGCCCATGGCTTCGTGATCCAGATGGGCAGCTTCGACGCCGGCGGCAAGGGCCGCGGCATCCATCCCGGCCCGATGGCGTTCGAGGGCGATAATGGCCTGCGCAACCTGCGCGGCACGGTGGCGATGGCGCGCGGCGAATCCCTGGACAGCGCCACGGCGGAATTCTTCATCAACCTGGCCGACAATCCCGGGCTGGACCGCGATGCCGCCGATCCCGCCAGCGGCTATGCCGTGTTCGGCCAGGTGGCGGCGGGGATGGAGGTGGTGGACGCCATTGGCGCCGTGCCGACCGGCGATAATGGTCCGATGCCCGGCCAGGCGCCGGTGACGCCGATTGTGGTGAAGAAAGTTACGCTGCTGAAGTGACGGCGTTGTTCTTTTCGCCCGTCAGGATCGCATAGATCGCTTCCGCCGTGGTGGCGGTGCGCAGCTTCTCGACAACCTGCTTGTCGCGCAGCAGCCGCGAGACCTTTGCCAGCGCCTTGAGGTGGTCGGCCCCGGCATTTTCCGGCGCCAGCAGCAGGAACACCAGGTCGACGGGCTGGCTGTCCACCGCGTCATAGTCGATCGGGTTTTCCAGCCGGGCGAAGACGCCGCTGATGGTCTTGGCCTCGGCGATGCGGCCATGGGGAATGGCGATGCCGCTGCCCACGCCGGTGGTGCCCAGCCTTTCGCGCTCCACCAGGGTCTCGAAAATGCGGCGTTCGGAGATGCGCGTGACGCTGTGGGCGCGGGACGCCAGTTCCTGCAGCAACTGTTTCTTGGACTGTGCCTTGAGCGCCGGAACAACGGCATCGGGCGCAAGAAGATCGGCGATGTTCATTCACAATCCCGGTGAGTTCCGCCTGCGTGATAAGCCCGCGCGGAAAATGACATGGCCTGCAATAAAGAAGGCGTCAGCCCGAAAGCGGCGGGTTCATAGGCCCGGCTCCCGGCAATGTCAATTCTTGACTCCGGAGCCGGTAAACAGGTCCGGATTCAACGATAATGCGCGGCCTGGGAAACGTCGCCGGCCTTGAGTCGGCGGCGCTCCACGGACGATGGTATCCGCAGCGCTTCGCGGTACTTGGCGACGGTGCGGCGCGCGATATTCACACCATCGGCGGTGAGCAGCGAGACGATGCGGTCGTCGGACAATATCTCCCCCGGCGCCTCATTCTCGATCATTTCCCGGATGCGGTCGCGCACCGCTTCGGCGCTGTGCGATTCGGCCCCGTTCAGCGCCTGGATCGAGGCGGTGAAGAAATATTTCAGCTCGAACAAGCCGCGCGGGGTGGAGATGTACTTGTTCGAGGTCACGCGGCTGACGGTGGATTCATGCATCGAGATGGCGTCGGCGATGATGCGCAGGTTCAGCGGCCGCAGGTGGCGCACGCCATGGGTGAGGAAGGCGTCCTGGTGGCGCACGATTTCGCTGGCCACCTTCATGATGGTGCGGGCGCGCTGATCCAGGCTCTTGACCAGCCAGTTGGCATTGTTGAGGCAGTCGGCGAGATAATTCTTGCTGTCCTTGTCGCGGGCGCCCTTTGAGACGGTGCCGTAATAGCGATTGTTGACCAGCAGGCGCGGCAGGGTGTCGGAATTCAGCTCGATCAGCCAGCCGCCATCGGGGCCGACGCGCACAAAGACGTCGGGCACCACCGGCGTCACCGGTTCGCAGCCAAAGGCCAGGCCGGGCTTGGGATTGAGGGTGCGGATCTCGGAGATCATGTCGCCAATGTCTTCGCTGTCCACGCCGCAAAGCGCCGTCAACTGGCCCATGTCGCGCCGCGCCACCAGGTCGAGGCGCGTCAGCAGCGCCTCCATGGCGGGATCGAGGCGGTCCTTGGCCGCAAGCTGCAGCGCCAGGCATTCCGCCAGGTCCCGCGCCCCCACGCCCACCGGATCGAAGCCCTGCAGCACCCCCAGCACGGCCTGTACATCTTCCAGGTCGGTGCCCAGGCGGTTGGCGACTTCCAGCAGGTCGGCGCGCAGATAGCCGGCCTCGTCCACCGCGTCGATCAGCGCCAGCAGGATCATGCGATCCTCGGGCAGCAGGGCGGCGATGGAAAGCTGGGCTTCCAGATGACCCTTGAGCGAGGCCTCGGCGGCGATCGCGGATTCCAGGCCGTCTTCGCCTTCAAAGGCGTTGCCGGACTTGACGGTGGTCCAGTCGGTCAGCGAACCGGACTGCGGACCCTCGGGGCTGCGCTGGGTGGGGATGTCGCCGTCATACATATTGTCATGGGCGGCCTCGTCCATGTCGGAGGCCTTGGAGAAATCATCCCGCGACAGCGCCTCGTCGGCGCGTTCGCCCGCAACGCCTTCCACGGCGCTGTCAGCAGCCTCGGACATCGCCTGGGCCTCGCGGTCGTCGCGTTCCAGCAGCGGGTTCTTTTCCAGCTCGGCTTCGCAATATTCGGCCAATTCGACATTGGACAGTTGCAGCAGCTTGATGGCCTGCTGCAATTGCGGCGTCATGACCAGCGACTGGCCCTGACGCATTTCCAATCTTTGACCGACCCCCGCCATGATGCCCTACAAAGAGAATTTTTCCCCGAGATAGACGCGCCGCACATCGCGGTCGGCGACAATCTCGGTCGGGGTGCCTTCCTTCAGCACCTGGCCGTCATGGAGAATATAGGCGCGGTCGATCACATCCAGCGCGTCGCGCACATTGTGGTCGGTGATCAGGACGCCGATGCCCCGGTCCTTGAGATGCTTGACCAGGTCGCGGATTTCGCCCACCGCGATTGGGTCGATGCCGGCAAAGGGTTCGTCCAGCAGGATGTAGGAGGGATGGGTCGCCAGGCAGCGCGCAATCTCGACGCGGCGGCGTTCGCCGCCCGACAGCGCCACCGAGGGCGTGTTGCGGATATGGGTGATGCCGAACTCGGCCAGCAGCGATTCCACCATCGCTTCCAGGCGGGCGCCGTCGGGCTCCAGCAATTCGGCGGTGGCACGGATATTCTGTTCGGCGGTCAGGCCGCGGAAGATCGAGGCTTCCTGCGGCAGATAGCCGATGCCCAGCCGGGCGCGGCGGTACATGGGCAGCCGCGTCACGTCATGGCCATCGACCTCGATCGTGCCGGTATCGGCGGGAATCAGCCCGGTGATCATGTAGAAGCAGGTGGTCTTGCCCGCGCCGTTGGGACCCAGCAGGCCCACCGCCTCGCCGCGCTTTAACGAAAGGCTAACCGAACGCACCACGGGGCGCTTGTTGAAGCTCTTGCCGATGCGCGTCACCACCAGCCCCTTGCCGCCTTCGACAAGTTGCAGGCCGTTTTGCTCGTTTTCTGTGCTGTCCATGCTCATTGGCAAAAACCATGCCTGTTTGTGTTTAAGGAACGATGAAAGTCCCGCCCGTCATTGGGAATTGGGCGTGAATACGGCCTGCACCCGCCCGCCATTCTGTGCGCTGCCCTTCACGCCGCCGCCCAGTACCGCCTGGCCGCTGATCAGGTTGACGGTGAGCTGCGCGCCGCGCATCACATCCTTGCCCTTCTTCAGCACCACATTGCCCGCCAACACCACGGTGCGCGGGCCGACATTGTAGACGCCGCTATCGCCGGTGGCGGTGCCGGACTTGGGCGAATCCACCACCACATTGCCGTTGGCCAGCACCTTGTCGGCCTTGCCTTCGACGGTGGTCATGCGCACCGAATTGGCGCGCAGCTTCATGTCGCCCTGCACCACCACGACATTGCCCTGCCAGGTGCCGGTCTTGCCGTTGAGATCGGCCTGGAAACTGTCGGACGAGATATTGATGGGCGCGCTATTGTCCTTTTTGGACATGGCCGCATTGCCGGCGGGGGCAGCCCAGGCCGCATCAGGCGCGGCGGCGGCCAGAAGGAGGATGGCGGAAATCAGGCTCTTCATTTGGCGCTTCCGATGGCGGTCATCTGCACATGACCGCTGAGGGTGAGAAGGTTGGTGGTGCGGTCGGCATGAAAGCCGTCGGCCCGCAGGGAACCATTCGGCCCCTGCCCTGTCACGGTTTCATGGCCGTGGATCATACTCTGCTTGATGTTGGCGCTGGCGCTCTTGCTGTGCAGCTCATAGCCGGAGCCGGTATAGACATCGATGCCGCCGTCCAGCTCCAACCGGCCGCTGGCCATATCGACAAAGCCGGAATGGGCGCTGGCATTGATCCAGTTGTCCTTGTCCAGCGACAGGTCGGCTTCCAGATTCTTCAGCGTCACTTTCTTGACATTGTGGGCGTCCTGCACAGCCGTGTCGGCGGTGATGACGAAGGGATTGCCCTTGTTGTCGGTGCCGGTCAGGCGCGGTTTCATCATGGCGAGGTCGTTCTGGACATGGCCCAGCCGCTCATAGGCCAGCTGCAGCCCGCGCGGCTGGCGCTGGATGAAGAAAAAGGCCAGCACCGCGAAAATGATCAGGGCGGCACCCGCCGACAGGATCTTCTTTATCAGGGTGACGAATTTGGAATAGCGCAGCGCCTCGCCGGCCGTGGTGCGGATGCGCGCCGACCAGTCATAGCCCGGTTGCCGTTGTCCGGCCGCCATCATACCGGACCTTTTTTCATGCCGGTTTTCATGCCGGTTTTCATGCCAGGCCCGCCCGCAGGCAGTCATGGATATGGATCACGCCCAGGGGCGTGGCCGAGCCGTCTTCCAGCACGAAAAGCTGGGTGATCTTCTTTTCGGTCATCAGGGCCAGGGCCTCCGCCGCCAGCTGGCCAGGACGGGCGACCTGGGGGCCATGGGTCATCACATCGGCGGCCTTGCGCGTTTCAATGCCGCCGCTTTCGCCGTCCAGCGCATGGCGGCGGATGTCACCATCGGTGACGATGCCGGCCAGACCGCCCTTGGCGTCGACAATGCCGACGCAGCCCAGCCGCCCCGAGGCCATGGTCAGCAGCAGCTCGGCCATCGGCGCATTCTCGCGCGCCAGGGGAATCTCGCTGCCCGCATGCATCAGGTCGGCGACCCGGATCAGGGCCCTGCCCAGACTGCCGCCGGGATGCAGGTCGCGATACTGGTCGGGGGAGAAATTCCTGCGCTCCATCAGCGCCACCGCCAGCGCGTCGCCCAGCGACAGCATCATGGTGGTCGAGGTGGTGGGGGCCATGCCGATGGCGCAGGCTTCCGGCGCATCGGGCAGGACCAGCGCCACGTCGGCGGCCTTGGCCAGGGTGGAGTCCGCATTGCAGGCAACGGCAATGATGGGAATGCGGAAGCGCTTGGCATAGGTGATCAGGTCGCCCATCTCCGCCGTCTCGCCGCCCTTGGACAAGAGCAGCAGCACGTCGTTGCGGGCGATGGCGCCCATATCGCCATGGCTGGCCTCGGCGGGATGGACGAAATGGGCCGGCGAGCCGGTGGAGGACAAAGTGGCGGCGATCTTGCGCCCCACATGCCCGGACTTGCCCATGCCGCTGACGATGATGCGTCCTTTCGCGGCCAGCATCAGACCGATGGCCTGGGTGAACTGGCCGTCCAGCGACGAGGCCAGCGCCGTCAGCGCCTGGGCGGCGCTGGTCAGCACCCGGCGGGCGGCGGCCAGATCGGCGGCGGCGGTGTCGGTCGTGACCGGCGTGAGGTTTGCCTGCGAG
>DASZQW010000012.1:0-108517 GCA_035549455.1 Rhizomicrobium sp.
CCGCGTCCGGCGACAGATAGATGCTGGCCGAGACCGTGGCGTCATAGCCGGCGCGGACATTGTAGCGCTGGCTGCTGGCCCAGCCGGCGACCACACCCTCACGGACAGCGACAAGGCACTGGTAGCGACCGGTGGTCGCGAAGCCGTCCAGCCAGGCCTGGCTGGAGGCAGGGTCTCGTTCCTCGGTGTCCAGGGTGATCGCCGTCTCGCGCACATAATGATTGTAGATGGCAGTGAGCGCCGCCAGGTCGCCCGGCTGCACCCGGCGGCACTCAGCCATGCGCCAGCTCCGCCAGCACCGCAGGAAGCGCTTCGGGCAGGTCTTCGGCAATCAGGCCGGGACCGAAAGCGGCGGCGGCCGCGCCATGCAGCCACACCGCGCAGGCGGCGGCGTCGAAGGCCGTCATTTTCTGCGCCAGCAGGCCTGTGACAAACCCGGTCAGCACATCGCCAGCCCCCGCCGTGGCCAGGAAGGCGGGTGCGTTGGCGTTGATGGCGCATTTGCCCGATGGCTGCGCGATCACCGTGTCGCTGCCTTTGAGGATAACGATGCATCCCGCCCGGGCGGCGGCCGTCCGCGCCGCCTCCACCTTGCTGGGCGCAGCCTCCAGCAGGCCGGGAAAAATCCGCGCGAACTCGCCGTCATGGGGCGTCAGCACGCAGCGGTCGTGAAGGCGATTGAACAGGGCTTCGGGATCATCCTTGAAGGAACTCAGCGCGTC
The DNA here is from genome assembly GCA_035549455.1 of Rhizomicrobium sp. Lineage (GTDB taxonomy): Bacteria > Pseudomonadota > Alphaproteobacteria > Micropepsales > Micropepsaceae > Rhizomicrobium. Next base: position 723 of record DASZQW010000012.1, read on the forward strand.
GGCGTCCAGCACGACTGCCGCCCCGCTCTTCAGGGCGACATCGACCAGGGCGCGGGTTTCGCCGCCCACCCCCAGCCCCGGCCCCAGCGCCACGGCGTTGAGGCGCTTGTCTTCCAGGAGTTTCGCCAGCCCATCAGCGCCATCAAAGGGCTTGAGCATGATGGCAGTGAGATGGGCGGCGTTGACCGCCAGCGCATCCGGCAGCGAGGCGACCGACACCAGGCCCGCACCGACCCGCAACGCGCCCCGCGCCGCCAGCCGGGCGGCGCCGGTGGCGTGGGGACCGCCGCTGACGACCAAGGCATCGCCCCGGTCATATTTGTACCCGCTCGCCTTGGGGAACGGGTAGCGCCACAGCGCGGGCGTGTTCTCGTGCAATTTCGTGCTCGCGGCCTCAGCGGGAATGGCGATGTCGGCCACCACGATCTCGCCGCACAGTTCGCGCCCCGGCTGCAGCAAATGTCCGGGCTTCTTGCGGAAGAAGGTCACGGTCAGCGCCGCCGTCACATAGACCGCGCCCAGCGGCTGGCCGCTGTCGCCCGCGACACCGCTGGGTATGTCGATGGCGACGACCGCTCGACCGTTCAAGGCTTCGACCATCTGCGCATATGCGCCTTCGAGCGGCCGGGAAAGCCCCGCGCCGAACAATCCGTCCACCGCCAGCCTGGCGCCGCGCAGGGCGTCCGGCGTCAGCGCCTCGGTCTCGCCGCTCCAGCGGGCGGACATGATGTCCGCGTCCCCCTTGTGGCCGCCATCGCTGGCGACACGGACGCTGAAGCCTTCCTCGTCCAGCAGCCGCGCCACGACAAAACCGTCGCCGCCATTGTTGCCGGGACCACACAGCACGGTGACGGCGCATGGCTTGAACCGCGCCGTGATGGCCTCGGCCACCGCGCGTCCGGCATTCTCCATCAGCACCAGCGACGCGGTGCCGTGCGCCACCGCATAGGCGTCGGCCCCCGCCATTTCCGCAGTGGTGAGAATCTCGTGGCTCATGCGGTCGCGAAATAGCTTTCCAGCCGCGCCAGCGACTCTTCGATCAATGCCTGCTGCTTGCAGAAGGCAAAACGCACATAGGTGTCGGGCGTTCCGGACTCAAAGAAGGCCGACAGCGGGATCAGCGCCACGCCGGCCTCGCGCACCAGCCTTTCGCAAAATGCCAGGTCCTTATCATTGGTCAGTTGCGCGATCCCCGCCGTCAGGAAGTAGGTACCTTCGCAGGGCTGGACCGCAAAGCCCAGCCGGGTCAGCCCCGCCGCCAGAATATCGCGGTTCTTCTGCAGCCGCGCCGTCAGCTGCAGCGGAAAATCCATCTCCTGCGCCAGGCCGTGCGCCACGCCCAGCTGCAGCGCCGGGGGCGTGGTGAAAGTGAGAAACTGGTGCGCCTTGGTCACCACGCTGACCAGTTGGCGCGGCCCCGTCACCCAGCCCACCTTCCAGCCGGTAAGGGAGAATATCTTGCCCGCAGAGGCGATGCGCAGGCAGCGTTCGCGCATCCCCGGCAAACTCGCCAGCGGGATATGCGGGCGCCCGTCATAGACCAGATGCTCATAGACCTCGTCGCAGATCACCACGGCCTCGGTTGGCGCCACGACGCTCGCCAGCGCCTCCATTTCCTCGCGGCTGAAAACCCGGCCCGCCGGATTGTGAGGTGAGTTGATCAGCACGGCGCGGGTGCCCGGCCCGATGGCGGCGCGCAGCGCCTCTTCGGTGAGTTGCCAGTCCGGCGGGGCCAGCGTCACGGTCTTCACCACCGCGCCTGCCGCTTCCACGATGGGACGGTAGGAATCATAGCTGGGTTCGACCAGCACGAATTCCTCGCCCGCCTGGGCAAAGCCCAGGATGCAGGCCGCCAGCGCCTCGGTGCCGCCGGAGGTAATCACCACCTCGTCTTCCGGGTCATTCTCAAGCGCATAGAATTTGCGGTCGTGAGCGCTGACCGCCTGGCGCAGCACCGCCAGGCCCTTGGAGGGCGGATACTGGTTGGGGCCTTCCAGCAGCGACCGGGCCGCCACGTCCCGCAGGCCCGCAGGCCCGTCCTGGTCGGGAAAGCCCTGCCCCAGATTGATGGCGTCGTGCTTCACCGCCAGCCCGGTCATGTACTGGAAGATGGAAATGGGAAGCCGCGCAAAAACCGGATTGGGCATCAGGCCGAGACAGCCGAAAAGTTGCCTATAAAGAGTGCATTTCGCATAATTTTTAGGCTATTTTGGCCTCTCCTGAACTGCCGGTTCGATAACATACTGAATTTTCTGCGCTTTTTTTAGCCAAAAACCGGCATAAGTCCTGCTAACCGGTTAACGCAAGCGACGCGGGCGATAGCCCGCGCGGAGGAGCAGCATGAAGAAAATCGAAGCCATCATCAAACCGTTCAAGCTCGACGAAGTGAAGGAAGCCCTGCAGGAAGTGGGCGTCCAGGGCATCACCGTGACCGAAGCCAAGGGCTTTGGCCGCCAGAAAGGCCATACCGAACTCTATCGGGGGGCCGAATATGTGGTCGATTTCCTGCCCAAGGTGAAAATCGAAATCGTCATCAATGAAGACCGGGTGGACGCCAGCGTGGAGGCCATCCAGAAGGCTGCGCGCACGGGCCGCATCGGCGACGGCAAGATTTTCGTCCTCAATGTCGAGGAAGCCATCCGCATCCGCACCGGCGAGACCGGCGCGGACGCCATCTGACAGACAATTCAAATCCGCTCTGGTGGGGCGGCCACGCATCAACGAAGGGAAGACTGCATTATGGCCGACAAGAAACCGACTACCGCCGCCGACATCCACAAGCTGATCAAGGAAAAGGAAGTCAAATATGTTGACGTCCGTTTCACCGATCCCAAGGGCAAGTGGCAGCACGTCACCTTCGACCTGATGATGGTCGATGACGATTTCCTGAACGAAGGCACCATGTTCGACGGCTCCTCGATCGCGGGCTGGAAGGCCATCAACGAGTCCGACATGATGCTGAAGCCGGATCTCGAAACCGCGGTAATCGACCCCTTCTTCGCCCAGACCACGCTGATCCTGATCTGCGATGTGGTCGAGCCTCTGACGGGCCAGAATTACAGCCGCTGCCCGCGCTCCATCGCCAAGGCGGCCGAAGCCTATGTCAATTCCTCGGGTGTCGGCGACACCACCTATTTCGGCCCGGAAGCGGAGTTCTTCATCTTCGACGATGTGCGCTTCGACGTCGGCATGAACAAGGCCTTCTATTATGTCGACTCCAAGGAAGGCGCCTACAACACCGGCACGGAATATCCGGAAGGCAATCTGGGCCATCGCCCCGCGGTCAAGGGCGGCTATTTCCCCGTCCCGCCGGTGGACAGCGAACAGGACATGCGCGGCGAAATGCTGGCGGTCATGCGCGACATGGGCATCCAGCCGGAAAAGCACCATCACGAAGTCGCCACCGCCCAGCATGAACTTGGCTTCAAGTTCAACACGCTGACCAAGTGCGGCGATTACATGCAGATCTACAAGTATGTCATCCACCAGGTCGCCCAGGCCTATGGCAAGACGGCGACCTTCATGCCCAAGCCGATCAAGGGCGACAATGGCTCTGGCATGCATGTCCATCAGTCGATTTGGAAGGGCGGCAAGCCGCTGTTCGCCGGTTCGGGCTATGCCGACCTGTCGGACCTGTGCCTGTTCTATATCGGTGGCATCATCAAGCACGCCAAGGCGCTGAACGCCTTCACCAACCCGCTCACCAACAGCTACAAGCGCCTGATCCCCGGCTTCGAAGCCCCGGTGCTGCTGGCCTATTCGTCCCGCAACCGTTCGGCCTCCTGCCGCATCCCGCACTCCTCCTCGCCCAACGGCAAGCGCGTCGAGGTTCGCTTCCCCGATCCGGGCGCGAACCCCTATCTGGCCTATGCGGCGATGCTGATGGCGGGCCTGGACGGGATCGAGAACAAGATCCATCCGGGCGGCCCGATGGACAAGGACCTCTATGCCCTGCCGCCGGAAGAACTGGCCAAGGTGCCGCAGGTGTGCGGTTCCTTGCGCGAAGCCCTGGACAGCCTGAAGGCCGACCATGGCTTCCTGCTGAAAGGCGGCGTGTTCGACAAGGAGTTCATCGAGTCCTATATCGACCTCAAGTATGAAGACGTGTACGCCTTCGAGCACTCGCCTCATCCGATCGAGTTCAAGATGTACTATTCGGTCTGATTGAAAGATCGACGCAAAAGGAAAATGCCGGGCGCAAGCCCGGCATTTTTCGTTCAGGCAGCCGCTACCGCCGCCACGGCACGCTTCACCGGAAGGGTGACGAACACGCTGCAGCCCTTGCCGAACTCGCTTTCCATCCAGGCGCGGCCGCCATGCAGCTCGGCCAGCCCGCGCACCAGCGCCAGCCCCAGCCCGGTGCCGCCCGCCTGGCGGTCAAAGCGGTTGTCCACCTGGTTGAAGGGCGAGAAGATGTTATCCAGCTTGTCGCGCGGGATGCCGGGACCATTGTCGCGCACCTGGATCTGGAAATCGCCGTTGGCGGCGCGCTCTGCGATCACATCGATGCGCCCGCCCTTGGGCGTGAACTTGACGGCGTTGGAGACCAGGTTGATCAGGATCTGCTTCACCGCGCGCTCGTCGGCCCACAGTTCGGGGGCCGACTCATTCACGGCGATGACCAGGGCCTGGCCCTTTTCGCGGGCCTTGGAGCCGATCAGCTTCAGCGCGATGTCGAAAATGCGGGCGCCATCCAGCGGATGGGGAGCGATGTCCATGCGGCCCGCCTCGATCTTGGCGACATCCAGCAGGTCATTGATCAACGACAGCAGATGCGCGCCGGAGGAATGGATGTCGCCGGCATAGTCGCGGTAGCGGTCGCTGCCGACCGGGCCGAAACATTCCTGGGCGATGATTTCCGAAAAGCCCAGAATGGCGTTCAGCGGCGTGCGCAGTTCATGGCTCATATTGGCCAGGAACGCGGTCTTGGAGGCGTTGGCGGTTTCCGCTTCGAAGCGCTTCTTCAGGGCCTCATCCCGGGTCTCTTCCAGTTCGCGCGCCAGGTCCTCGACCTTGAAGCGCAAACGGGAATCCTCCTCCATGCGCAGCACCAGCGGACGCCCGGTGCGCCATAGCTGCAGGGCGATGAAGGGTGCCAGCATCCCGATGCCGATGTCGGTGGTACTGCCGCCCAGCAGGAAGCGCGCCGCCGTCATCAGCGACACCGGCGCCAGGCTGGCGACATACATGGCCATGTTGCTGCCACGGGAAACCACCAGGGCGGCCACCACGGCCATCGCGCCGGCGGCGATGAACATATGGTTCAGGGCGCTGCCGGGCGCCCAGCACAGCCAGGCGAGCAGGCCCCAGGCGGCGCTGACGGCCGACTGCAGAACGACGAAGCAGTGAAACCAGGATTCGATCTCGCCATCGGATTCGCTGTAGCGCTCATAGGCCGACGCCATCAGCGCCATGGCGCCCACCGCCACCGTCACCGCCAGGGGCAGCAGTATGGTGTGCGCGAAGGGGACGCGGCCGAACGGGGTCACCAGGTCGGAGCAGAGCACCGCCACCAGCAGCGCCCAGATCGGCGAGGTGTAGCGGGTTTCGCGCGCCGAACGCGCCGCCAGCGCCAGCTGCGCCTTCAGGATACGCGGCTCGCATTCCCGCACCGTTTTGTCAGAACGCCCAAAAGACACGCGGTGTTTTCCCGGCTCGAATTCCCAATGCCGACAGTATTGCCCCGTGCGCCTTTCATATTTGCTAAGTCACGCGCCCCCGCCCCTCGCCTTTTGCCTCGCTTTTGAGGGTTGATAAAACGTAAAAATGGCCCAGTGGCCGCGATTCGCCGCTTTGTCCGTAAACATGCTTATTGATATGCCATGGCCAAGATCACACCCGACCTTTTCGAAAATGCCCCCTCCGCCTCCAAGGGCTATACCGCCAAGGACATCGAGGTCCTGGAGGGGCTAGAGCCGGTGCGCCGCCGCCCCGGCATGTATATCGGCGGCACCGACGCCAATGCGCTGCATCACCTGGCGGCGGAAATCATCGACAACGCGATGGATGAAGCGGTGGCGGGTCACGCCACCCACATCGCGCTGGAACTGAAACCCGGCAACATTCTGATGGTGCGCGACAATGGCCGCTCCATTCCGGTCGACCCGCATCCCAAGTTCAAGAACAAGTCGGCGCTGGAAGTCATCATGACGACGCTGCATGCCGGCGGAAAATTCGACGGCAAGGCCTATGAGACGTCCGGCGGCCTGCACGGCGTGGGCGCCAGCGTGGTCAATGCGCTGTCGGAATGGATGGAAGTCGATGTCGCGCGCGACAGGCGCGGCCACCGCATGCGCTTCGAGCGCGGCCACGCCGTGGGCAAGCTGAAGGATCTGGGGACGGTCAACTGGCGCGGCACCATCGTGTCGTTCAAGCCCGACATCAAGATCTTCGGCGATATCACGTTTTCCCCGGCGCGGCTGCACCGCATCGCCAAATCCAAGGCCTATCTGTTCCGGGGCGTGGAAATCCGCTGGTCCTGCGATCCCGCACTGATCACGGACGACACACCGCCCGAGGATGTGCTGAAATTCCCCGGCGGGTTGCTGGACTTCCTCAAGGGCGAAATCGGCAAGGCGACCACCGTCACGCCCCGCGAATTCGCCGGCCGCACCGAGAACAAGAAGGAAGGCAGCCGCGGGGCGGTGGAATGGGCCGTGGCCTGGGCGCCGTCGCGCGATCCCTTCACCCGATCCTATTGCAACACCATCCCCACCCCGATGGGCGGCACCCATGAACAGGGCCTGCGCAACGCCCTGACCAAGGCGCTGCGCGCCCATGGCGAACGCGCCAGCAACCGCAAGACGGCCCTCATCACCGCCGACGATGTGATGGACGCCGCCTGCGCCGTGCTGTCGGTCTTCATCCGCGAGCCGGAATTCCAGGGCCAGACCAAGGACAAATTGTCCTCGCCCGACGCCCAGCGGCTGGTGGAAAATATCGTGCGCGATCACTTCGACCACTGGCTGGCGGAAAGCCCGGTGGAAGCGGGCCGCCTGCTGGATTTCGTGATCGACTGCGCCGAGGACCGGCTGAAGAAGCGCCAGGAAAAAGAGACCCAGCGCAAATCCGCCACCCGCAAGCTGCGCCTGCCCGGCAAGCTGGCCGACTGCACGCGCGACGCGGCCGAAGGCACCGAGATATTCCTGGTGGAAGGCGACAGCGCCGGCGGCAGCGCCAAGCAGGCGCGCGACCGCGCCACCCAGGCCATCTTGCCCCTGCGCGGCAAGATTCTGAATGTGGCCAGCGCCGCGGCGGGCAAACTGCAAATGAACCAGGAACTGAATGACCTGGTGCAGGCGCTGGGCTGTGGCACCGGCGCCAAATACGATGCCGCCGCGCTGCGCTATGAGCGGGTCATCATCATGACCGACGCCGATGTCGACGGCGCGCATATCGCCTCGCTGCTGCTGACCTTCTTCTATCGCGAGATGCCGGGCCTGATCGCCGACCAGCGCCTGTTCCTGGCCATGCCGCCGCTCTATCGCCTGACCCAGGGCGGCAAGACCATCTATGCCAAGGACGATGCCGACCGGGAGAAAATCCTGACAAAGGAATTCCGCGCCGGCGCCAAGGTGGATGTGTCGCGCTTCAAGGGCCTGGGCGAGATGATGCCGGCGCAGCTGAAAGAAACCACCATGCGACCGGGCCACCGCACCTTGTTGCGGGTTCACATTCCCGACGGCGACACCAAGTCGACGGACAACATGTTCGAGCGGCTGATGGGCAAGAAGCCGGAGCTGCGCTTCCAGTTCATCCAGGAGAATGCGGAGTTCGCCCGAGAAGTGGTCGACATCTGACCACCGCGCCCGTCGCCGCTTCCATTGGGTCGCTCCGCCTTCCGGCTTCGCTCCTGCGGAGTTCGCCCGAGAAGTGGTCGACATCTGACCACCGCGCCCGTCGCCGCTTTCATTGGGTCGCTCCGCCTTCCGGCTTCGCTCCTGCGGAATTCACCCGAGAAGTGGTGGACAACTAGGGCGCCGGAATTTCAATCTGGATTGCCGACAGCGAGACATCGCCTTCCTGCGACGTCACCGTCCAGCCGGGCCGCGCCTTTTGCAGTTTCGCGCCGCCGGGCGGCAGGCCGCGCCGCACCGCCAGCAATTCAAGACTCACAGGCCCGGGCGTAGCCAGGCTCAGCACGAGTTGGGCTTTGCCGCAGTCCGGCGTGACGCAGGTGATCGACACAGGCTTGCCGCGCGGCGCCTGTGACAGGACGCCGCCCAGGGACACCGACTGCAGCGCCGCCGCTTGCGGCACCCGCACTTCGATGCCGTCCGCGCCCGGCGCCTCCACATCCAGGGTCACCACATCGCCCTCGCGCGATACGCTGGCGGCTGGAACCGCAAGCCGGGCGTCACCCGCGGGCGCGACATAACCGGTATCCACCAGCTTTTGCGGCTGGGCAGAAAAGTTGGCAACGGCGCGCAAGCTGTCCGGCAGCCTGGCCACCGGATCGGCCAGCCACCAGGCGCGACCATCCTGCTGGACATACAGGATGTTCAGGCGCTGGGGCGCCGCGGCGCTGAAGGCCGGCTGCAGCCCCGCCGTCACCGCCAAGGCCACAGCAAGCAGCAGCGAGGCCGCGAAGCAGAGCGCCAGCGCCCCGCCGCGCGCCCGCGCCAGCAAGGGCAGCAGGGCGACAAGTCCGAACCCCGCCGAGACCGTGAACAGTTCATGCAGCTTCAGCCCCATAATGTCCTCGGCGCGCGCTGTCAGGCCCAGCCACACCACCAGCCCCGCCGCCGCCGCGCCCCACAGCGCAACGGTGCGCCCACCGCGAATTGTCGCCAGCAGCAGGGGTGCCGCCACCAAAGCGGGATACAGGAAATAGGGCGTCACGCCCGGCGCCTTCCAGGCGCAGGCGACCGCCAGGCCGGAGAGCCACAGCCATCCCGCGATGGGGCCCGCGCCCCGCGCCGCCAGCAGCGCCGCCGCGAAGACGCCGAAGGCCAGCGACAGCCGCAGCCACACCGGATGGGCGAAGGACGGATCGGCATTGCCGGAAATCCACGCCGCCAGGCCATGCAGCACAAAGCCCATCCCCACCGCCAGCGCCAGCAGCAGGGGCGGCATCAGGAAGGAGGTATAGGGCCGCAGGATCTCGCGCCGCTCGCGCCGGGTCAGCAGACCTGCCAGCACAATGGCCAGCAAGGCGGCCAGCGACAGCGGCAGCGCCAGCGAAACCCTCAGGCGCGGCAGCCAGCGGCCCATGATGTCCAGATAGATCGCGTCCTCGCCCTTCAAGGCCGAAAAGTCGGCATGGGACAGCGCATCGACGCTTTCCAGGGCATTCTCGCCATGGCTTTGCAAGCTGGCCGGGGCGAGGTTCTCGCGGCGGTCCAGGGCGGTGTGATACTGCGCGACATCGCCGACAAAGGCGAAGTTGAGGCCCGGCAGGCCGGCCTGCAGCATGGGCGACAGGTCGGTATCGTTGGGAAGATACTTGTAGATTTCGCCATACAGCGACGAGGCCGCGTAATGCGGCAGGCTGCGCGCATACAGATCGATGAGCCGGCCATTGCCGGGGCTGGTCTGGAACAGCAGGCTGCTTCCCTGGTTGCCCCGCGCTTCCATGTTGACGACCATGCCGATCCCGGCCCGGGCGTTGCGCGCATAGGCGGCGGCGCCCAGCATGCCGGCCTCCTCGCCATCGGTGAACAGCAGCGTGACCGGATGGTTTCCGCTCAGGCCCCGCGCCTTGAGCGCGCGCGCGGTTTCCAGGATGGTGGCGACGCCGGAACCGTCATCGGCGGCGCCCGGCCCCGCGGCCACGGAGTCCATATGCGCCATCAGCAGCACGCTCTTGCCCTCGCCCGGGGACAGCGGCGCCACGATGTTGGTGATCGTGCCGCATTCCACCGCCCCCCAGCGCGGTTCTGTAAAGCAGCTCATCTGGGTCTGGGTGCGCGCCGCAATGCCCAGCGACTGAAGCTCCTTCAGCAGGCGGGCATGCACCGCGCGGTCTTCGGCCGATCCGACGGGGTGAGGATGCTGTCCGTCCAGCAGCCGTCCCAGGGTGGCGTCGGCGCGGGCGGCGGAGAACTGGATGGCGGGCGCGTCCATCCCCAGCGGTTCGGGCTGGGCGCGGGCATGCAGCGACAGCCACCAGACGCCGATGGCGATCAGACCGCAAAGCCAGATCCGAACCATGCTCAAATTCCCACAGCCCAACCCGATACAGCCATATCTTGCAATTCCAGGGAATATCCCTATGTATCGGGCGGATAAGAGTCGCACGCCATCCGGGCCTGCGGCCATGGGTGCCACACGTCGCGCCCCTTTCTCAGGAGCGTGCTACGACCAGTGTGACGATCTCCGGCGCGGAAGCCGGACTAGACGAAGTCATTGATACCGTTCAGACTTCGGCAACCGAAACCCCTGCAAATCCCCCCGCGGCCCAGCCCGGTTTTGAGGCTCTTGGCCTCTCGCCCGACGTGCTCAAGGCGGTGACCGATTCGGGCTACACCACCCCGACGCCCATCCAGGCCCAGACCATCCCGATCGCCCTGCAGGGCCGCGATGTGATCGGGATCGCCCAGACCGGCACCGGCAAGACTGCCAGCTTCACCCTGCCGATGATCGAGATGCTGTCCAAGGGCCGCGCCAAGGCGCGCATGCCCCGCGCCCTGGTGCTGGAACCCACCCGCGAACTGGCCGACCAGGTGTCGGAAAGCTTCAACAAGTACAGCAAATATTCCAAGCTCACCCATGCGCTGCTGATCGGCGGCACCGCGATGGACGAACAGATCAAGAAGCTGGACCGGGGCGTCGATGTGCTGATCGCCACGCCCGGCCGGTTGATGGACCATTTTGGTCGCGGCCGCATCCTGCTCAGCCAGGTCAATATCCTGGTGATCGACGAAGCCGACCGCATGCTGGACATGGGCTTCATCCCCGACGTGGAGGAGATCTGCAGGAAGCTGCCCTTCACCCGCCAGACCCTGTTCTATTCGGCCACCATGCCGCCGGAAATCCAGCGGCTGACCGACCAGTTCCTGCACAATCCGATGCGGATCGAAGTGTCGCGCCCCGCCACCACCGCCGCCAACATCGTCCAGCAGATCGTGGAAATTCCCGCCAATGACTGGGCCAAGCGCGAGGCGCTGCGCCGCCTGATCCGCGAGGCAGAACCGACGCTGAACAACGCCATCGTCTTCTGCAACCGCAAGCGCGACGTCGACGTTGTCGCCAAGTCGCTGGTCAAGCACGGCTTCGACGCCGCCCCGATCCATGGTGACCTCGACCAGTCCCTGCGCACCCGGACCCTGGACCGTTTTCGCGCCGGCGAACTGAAAATCCTGGTTGCCTCCGACGTCGCTGCCCGCGGCCTGGATGTGCCCGCCGTCAGCCATGTCTTCAATTTCGACGTGCCGATCCATGCCGACGACTATGTCCACCGCGTCGGCCGCACCGGGCGTGCCGGGCGCAGCGGCGCCACCTTCATGCTGGCCAACCATCGCGACGGCAAATATATCGAGGCGATCGAAAAGGTCACCGGCCAGAAGCTGGACCGCCGCGAAATGATGGATATCGAGGTGCGCGAAGACGCGCGCCCGCGCCGGGACGGCGACCGCAAGGGCGGACGCGAGGGCGGCCGTGGCCGCGACAGCAAGCGTGGCCGTGACGGCAAGAGCCGCGACCGCCGCCCGCCGGACGGCAAGTTCCACGAGCATGTCGCCAGCATGGAGCCGGTCGCCGTCAGCGACGCCCCCGTGCGGAGCGATGGGCTGACCGAGGCGCGGACCGACGTGCAGGCCCAAGCGCCTCAGCCGCAGGACCAGCGCGCGCCGCGTCCCGACAAACCCCGCCAGCCCCGTCAGGAACAGCGTCCGCGCGGCGAGCAGCCGCGGCCTGAAAATCGCGAACCGCGCGACAAGCGCGAGCGCGGCAGCCAGCGCCATCACAACGAACAGGCGGCCAAGCCGGAAGCGGTGGACAAGAGCCAACTTCCCGCCTTCCTGTTCCGTCCGGTGCCGGTGAAAAAACCCGAACCCCAGGAATAGCCACTGCGTCATTGCGGCGCTGACCGATCGTCCGTCACGGACACAATGTTGCTGGTGCTTAAAAAAGCGCCCGCCATGCGGCTTTTGCTGAAATTTCAGCCTCGAAAAACCGCAGTTTTTAACGCTTTTTACGCAAGTTCCGGGCACAGTGGCGCGATGGCCGGGCCTTATCCCGGGGGTTGTGCGGGGACGACGTGTTCAGTCAGGATCGCGAACAGGGCTTTGCCAAGGCAGCCCTCGCCTTGATGGGCGAGTGCCGGGTCCTGTCCACACCCGACAATTTCGAACTCTTCTACGCCTATTGCTCGGGCGAACATCCCGCCGTCGGCCAGGTGATGGCGGCGCTGATCCATGCCAAGAAGCCCTTCACGCCGGAACTGCTCGCCGACCTTCGGCTGCGCTGCCTGTCGGGCGCACGCGCCGCCCAGGCGATGGAATCGCTGGGCGGCAATATCGGCCAGGTGATCGATGACGTGCTGGGCAAGCTGGAAGCCTCGGCGCGCGACACCGCCACCTATCACAGCACATTGAGCGCGGCGACCGGCGAACTGGGCGCCGACCCTTCGGAAGGGGGGCAGACCCCCGCCGATCTGCGCAAGCTGGTGGACGGGCTGCTGGCCGCCACCCGCGCCATGGAACAGCGCGCCCGGTCGCTGGAAGGTGAATTGCAGGCGTCCTCGGCCCAGGTCAGCGACCTGAAGCACAAGCTGGACGATGTGCGCAAGGAAAGCATGACCGATCCCCTGACCGGCATCGCCAACCGCAAGGCGCTGGACGCAGCGGCGAAGCAGGCCATGGAAGCGGTGGCGGCGGACGGCGAGGATGTCACCCTGCTGCTCTGCGACATCGACCATTTCAAGAAGTTCAATGACAGCTGGGGCCACCAGACCGGCGACCAGGTGCTGCGCCTCGTCGCGTCGTGCCTGTCGGAGAACGTCAAGGGCCGCGACACCGCCGCCCGCTATGGCGGCGAGGAATTCGCGGTGGTGCTGCGCGGCGTCGGCCTGGACGCGGCCACCCGTGTCGCCGACCAGATCCGCGAGACGGTCGAGACCAAGAAGCTGATCAAGCGATCCACCGGCGATGTGCTGGGCACCATCACCATCTCCATCGGCGTCGCCAACTTCGCACCCGGCGAAACGGTGGAAACGGTGGTGCGCCGCGCCGATGCCTGTCTGTACGGCGCCAAGCACAGCGGCCGCAACATGGTGATCAACCAGAATGATGCCCGGATGGCTGCTCTCGAAACATCCGCCGCCTAGCCCTTGGCGGGCGTGATCTGGACCGATTCGCCGCAGCCGCAGGCCGATGTTTGATTCGGATTGTTGAATACGAAGCGTGCGCCCAGCTTTTCCCGCACAAAATCCAGTTCGGTGCCGATCAGAAACAGGATCGCCTTGGGGTCAATGAAGACTTTGACGCCCTTGTCCTCCATCACTTCCTCGAACGGCTTGACCTCGGCGGCATAGTCCATGGTGTAGCTCATGCCGGCACAGCCGCCATTGGTCACGCCCACCCGGACGCCCTGATACTGGCCGGGCGCGCCTGTCATGATCTCACGGATACGCGCCGCGGCGGCGTCGCTGAGCTTGACCGGCTTGGGCCTCTGTCTTGGAATTTTGGCGCGGCGGGGTTCTGCGTTTTCCATATTGCCTCAGAACATGTTCAGTTCGAGCTTGGCTTCTTCGCTCATGCGCTCCGGCGTCCAGGGCGGATCGAAGGTCATGCTGACCGTGACCTCGCCGATGCCGTCCACCAGTTGCAGCGCCGCCTTGACCATGCCGGGCATCTCGCCCGCCACCGGGCAATTGGGCGCCGTCAGGGTCATGTCCACCGCGACATCCTTGTTGTCCGCGACATCCACCTTGTAGATAAGGCCGAGCTCGTAGATATCAACCGGTATCTCGGGGTCATAAACGGTCTTCAGCGCCGTCACCAGCTTGCTGGTAAAGGCGTCCAGCTCCAGCGGGCTGAGGGCGGAGGATTGCTGCGCCTCGCTCATGTCGCGCCCTCCTCGACCGCGTTTTTATAGGTGTGCCAAGCCAGGGTCGCGCATTTCACCCGCATGGGAAATTCGCTGATGCCGCCCATCACTTCCAGGCGTTCACGATCATCCTCGGAAAGGTCGCGGGCGTCCTCGCCCTTCACCAGGTGCAGGAAGCCGGTCATCAGCTTTTCGGCTTCGGCCCGGCTGCGGCCCTTGAGCATTTCCACCATCATGGAGGCGGATGCCTGGCTGATGGCACAGCCCTTGCCTTCAAAGGCGATGTCGGCGACGCGGCCATCCGCATCCAGCCTGAGAGTAACGGTGACCTTGTCGCCGCACAGCGGATTATAGCCTTCCGCCTTGTGACTGGCATCATCCAGCGTCCCGTAATGGCGGGGGTGGCGGGAATGGTCCAGGATCACGTCCTGATACAGCTCGCGCAGCGCGTCATCCATGCAGGACCTCGCGCGCCTTTTTCAGCCCGGCGACCAGCGCATCGACATCGGCGCGGGTGTTGTAGAGCGCGAAGCTGGCGCGGCTGGTCGAGGCGACGCCGAAGCGCTGCATCAGCGGCTGGGCGCAATGATGGCCGGCGCGCACCGCCACGCCTTCGCGGTCCAGGATGGTGGCCACATCATGGGCATGCATGCCGTCGGCCTCGAAGGACAGGATCGCGCCCTTGCCCGGCGCATCGCCGATCACCCGCAGCCAGCCCAACTCGCCGACCTGTTCGCGCGCATAGGCCAGAAGGTCATGTTCATGCGCCGCGACCGCCACCCGGTCGAATCCCGTCATGTAATCCAGCGCCGCCGCCAGCCCGACGCTTTCGATGATCGGCGGGGTGCCGGCCTCGAAGCGCGCCGGCGGGTCGGCATAGCTGATGCGGTCCATCGACACTTCGCGGATCATCTCGCCGCCGCCATTGAAGGGCCGCATGGACTTCAGATGCGCCCGCTTGGCATAGAGCGCACCGATGCCGGTGGGGCCATAGAGCTTGTGCCCGGTGATGGCATAGAAGTCGATATCCAGCGCCTGCACATCGACCGGCTGGTGCACCGCGCCCTGGCAGCCATCGGCCAGGACCGGCACGCCCTGGGCATGGGCGCGGGCGGCAATCTCCTTCAGCGGCGTCACCGTGCCCAGCACGTTCGACATGTGGGTGACGGCAACCAGTCTGGTTTTCCCGGTGATCGCGGCGTCCAGCGCCTCGACATCCAGGCTGCCATCGTCGCGCACATCGACCCATTTCAGCACCGCGCCCTGGCGTTCGCGCAGGAAGTGCCACGGCACGATGTTGGAATGATGCTCCATCACGGTCAGAACAATCTCATCGCCCGGCTGGATCATGGGTGCGAGATAGGAATAGGACACCAGGTTCATGGCTTCCGTGCCGCCCTTGGTGAAGACGATCTCGTCCTCATGGGCCGCGTTCAGGAATTTCTGGACGGTGCGCCGCGCCGCCTCATGGCGGTCGGTGGCGGCGGCGCTCAGGTAATGTACGCCGCGATGGACATTGGCATAGTCGCTCTGGGCGAAGTCGCGCATCGTGTCCAGCACCACGCGCGGCTTCTGGGCCGAGGCGCCGCTGTCGAGATAGACCAGCTTCTTGCCATAGACGCTGCGCGACAGGATCGGGAAGTCCGTGCGGGCTTTTTCAGCATCGAAGGATACAGAGATTTTTGTCTGCGCCGTCATGCGATGGCCTTCAGCGCGGACAACAGTTCGGTCCGCACCAGTTCGCGCTGGTCGGTGCCCGAGATCCCGGCCACCGCGTCTTCCAGGAAAGCCTGCAGCAACAGGCCCCGCGCCTCGGCTTCGGCGACGCCGCGCGAGCGCAGATAGAACAGCGATTCCGCATCCAGGTCGCCCACCGCCGCGCCATGGGCGCATTTGACATCGTCGGCAAATATTTCCAGCTCGGGCTTGAGGTCGGCCTCGGCATTCTCGCCCAGCAGCAGGGCCTTGGCGGACTGGTTTGAATCGCTGCCATTGGCGCCCTTGGTCACCGTCACCTTGCCCTGATAGATGGCGCGGGAATTGCCCGCCGCGACATTGCGGAAAAGCTGGGTGCTGGCGGTGTTGCCGCTGGCATGGGTGACATGGGTGGTGACGTCGCTGTGGCGCTTGGCGTCCAGCACCGTAACGCCGGACAGCTCGGCGCTCGCGCCCTCGCCGGCCAGCGCAATCTCCACTTCCATGCGCGAGAGCTTGCTGCCGAAGGACGCGAAATGCGCGCGATAGCGGCCCCGCGCCGCGACGCGGACATGGACTTCCTCCACCAGTACGGCGTCGGCGTCGGCGGGCGACAGCCGCACATGATCCAGCCCGGCGCCTTCGCCGACCAGGATCTCGAATCCGACATTGCGGAACTCAGATGCAGCCGCCCGTTCCACCAGGGTCAGGCTGGCGCCCTCTTCCAGCACCAGCAGGGCGCGGACATGGCCCGGGCCGGCAAAATCCAGCTTCAGCGGGCCTTCGATTGCCGCGCCTTCAGGCACACGGAATGCGACGCCGCCCGCAGACAGGGCCAGAGACGCGGCACTCATGGTGTTGTCGGTCGCGCCGGCAAAATGCTCGCGCACCCAATCGGGCGGGTTCGGCTGCGCCAGGTCGAACAGTTCGACGCCCGGCGGCAGGTTTTGCACCAGCCATTCGGCGACAATCGCGCCGACGCCACGTTCGCCCAGCGCCGATTTGAGGTCGGAATATTTCCACGCCTCGACCCGGCGATGCGGCACGCCACGGGCGCGGAACAGGGCCGCCGCTTCGTTGCGGCGGGGTTCAGGAACGCCAAGCACGATGGCCGCCACTATGCGGGCTCCTTCACGATATGCTCATAGCCCTTGGCTTCCAGCTCCAGCGCCAGTTCCTTGCCGCCTTCGGCCACGATGCGCCCCCCCGCCAGCACATGGATGCGGTCGGGCACGATGTAATCCAGCAGGCGCTGGTAATGGGTGATGACCAGCATGGCGCGCGCTGGCGAGCGCAGGGTGTTGACGCCTTCCGCCACCAGGCGCAGGGCATCAATGTCCAGGCCGGAGTCGGTCTCGTCCAGGATCGCCAGCTTGGGCTCGAAAATAGCCATCTGCAGGATTTCCAGCCGCTTCTTCTCGCCGCCCGAAAAGCCCACATTGAGCGCGCGCTTCAGCATCTCTTCCGACACGTTCAGCGTCTTGGCCTTGGCGCGCACCAGCTTCAGTACCCCCAGCGCGTCCAGATCGCTTTCGCCGCGCGCGCGGCGCTGGGAGTTCAGCGCCGTCTTGAGGAAGGTCATGGTGGTGACGCCGGGAATTTCCACCGGATACTGCATCGCCAGGAACACGCCCTTGGCGGCGCGTTCTTCCGGCGCCAGCGCCGTCAGGTCCTGGCCGTCATAGGTGATTGAGCCTTCGGTGATGTCATAGCCGGCGCGGCCCGCCAAAACATACGAGAGCGTGGACTTGCCCGAACCGTTGGGGCCCATGATGGCATGCACCTGGCCGGCCTGGATCGACAGTGTCAGCCCCTTGAGGATCGGCTTGTCGCCGACCGAGACGTGCAGATTCTTGATCTCAAGCATTAGCCCACGGACCCTTCCAAACTGATGCCGACCAGCTTCTGCGCCTCGACGGCGAATTCCATCGGCAATTGCTGCAGCACTTCGCGGCAGAAGCCGTTGACGATCAGCGACACCGCCTCGTCCTGCGGGATGCCGCGGGCCAGGCAATAAAAGAGCTGATCCTCCGCGATCTTGGAGGTGGTCGCTTCATGCTCTATGCGCGCGGTCGGATTGCGGCTTTCGATATAGGGCACGGTATGGGCGCCGCAGTCGCCGCCGATCAGGAGCGAGTCGCACTGGGTATAGTTGCGGGCGTTCTTCGCCTTGCCGTAAACCGAAACCAGGCCGCGATAGGTGTTCTGCGCCTTGCCCGCCGAAATGCCCTTGGAGATGATGCGGCTGCGGGTATTGGCGCCCAGATGGATCATCTTGGTGCCGGTGTCGGCCTGCTGGAAATTGTTGGCGATGGCGATGGAATAGAATTCGCCCACGCTGTCGTCGCCGCGCAAGATGCAGGACGGGTATTTCCAGGTGATGGCCGAGCCGGTCTCGACCTGGGTCCAGGAAATCTTGGACCTGCGGCCCCGGCAGTCGCCGCGCTTGGTGACAAAGTTGAAGATGCCGCCCAGCCCGTTCTCGTCGCCGGGATACCAGTTCTGCACCGTGGAATATTTGATCTCCGCATTGTCCAGCGCGATCAGCTCCACCACCGCGGCATGCAGCTGGTTCTCGTCGCGCTTGGGCGCGGTGCAGCCTTCCAGATAGGAGACATAGCTGCCTTCGTCGGCGATTATCAAAGTGCGCTCGAACTGGCCGGTCTCCGACGCGTTGATGCGAAAATAGGTGGAAAGCTCCATCGGGCAGCGCACGCCCTTGGGCACATAGACAAAGGTGCCGTCACTGAACACCGCCGCGTTCAGGGTGGCGAAGAAATTGTCCGTCACCGGCACGACGCTGCCCAGATACGTCTTCACCAGCTCGGGATGGTCGCGGATCGCTTCGCTGATCGGGCAGAAGATCACGCCCGCCTCGTTCAGCTTTTCCTTGAAGGTGGTCGCCACCGAGACGCTGTCGAACACCGCGTCCACAGCCACCCCGGCCAGCGCCATCTGCTCATGCAGCGGAATGCCCAGCTTGTTGTAGGTCTCCAGCAGCTTGGGATCGACCTCGTCCAGCGACTGCTTCAGGGGCGTGTTTTTGGGCGCCGCATAATAATAAGCCGCCTGGTAGTCGATCTTGGGATAGTGCACCCGCGCCCATTTCGGCTCGGTCATGGTCAGCCATCGGCGAAACGCGCCCAGCCGCCATTCCAGCATCCAGTCCGGCTCGCTTTTCTTGGCCGAGATGAAGCGGACGGTGTCCTCGGACAGGCCCTTGGGCGCCATGTCCATCTCGATGTCGGTGATGAAGCCGTATTTGTACTTCTCGCCGATCTCGGCGACCTGGCTCTTGGTTTCGGCGGCGATGCTCATGCGGCCACCTTTCTTTCCCGCAGCTTGGCCAGCGAGGCCAGCGCGGCGGTGACGTCTTCCATGGTCGAGGACCAGCCGAAGCTGGCGCGCAGGGCGCAGGCCGCCAGCCCCGTATCCACGCCCATCGCCGTCAGCACATGGGACACCGCGACCTTGCCCGACGAACAGGTGGACCCGGAACTCATCATCACCCCGTCCAGATCCAGGCCCATCAGCGCCGTCTCGGCGGCCAGGCCGGGGATGGCGAAGTTGCTGGTGCTGCACAGCCGCTCGGCGCGGGCGCCGAAGATCACGACATCGGGCGCGGCCTGTTTCAGTGCCGCTTCAAAATGGTCGCGCAGGTGAACGATGCGGGCGCGTTCGCCTTCACCGCCCCGAAGACTGTGCGCGGCGGCCGCGAAGCCGGCGATGCCGGACAGGTTCTCGCTGCCGGCACGCAGGCCCTTTTGCTGGCCGCCGCCCGCAAGCTGCGGCTGCAGCGGTACGCTCGACTCATCGGCATTGGCGCGCACCAGCAGCGCCCCGGCCCCCATCGGGCCGCCCAGCTTGTGGCCCGACAGCACCATGTAGTCGCACAGCCCAAAATCCAGTTCGATCTTGCCCGCGGCCGGCACGGCGTCGACCAGCAGCAGCGCGCCGGCCTCGCGCACCAGGCGAGAGACGTCCGCGATGGGCTGCACCACGCCGGTCTCGTTGTTGGCCGCCATCACCGCCACCAAGGTGCGGCCCTTGCCTTCGCGCAGCGCCACCCGCAGTGCCTCGGTATCCAGCACGCCCTCCAGCGTCACCGGGATCTCCGTGACATGAATCCAGGGAAAGCGTTCGGCCAGGCGATTGGCGCTGGCGATGACGGCCTTGTGCTCGATGGCAGAGACGAAAATACGGGTGATGCGGCTTTGCTCGCCTTCCAGCGAGCCTTCGGCGGCGCCGAACAGCGCCAGATGGCAGGATTCGGTGGCGCCGCTGGTGAAGATCACCGCCGCATCCTTGGCGCCCACCAGGGCCGCGACCTTGTCGCGGGCATCCTCGATGATGGCGCGCGCGGCGCGGCCCGCGCCATGGATGGAAGAGGGATTGCCGCCCGCCGCCAGCGCATGGGTGACCGCGGACAGCGATTCCGGGCGCAGCGGGGAGGTGGCGTTGTGATCCAGGTAATGCATGCTGTTGCTCTAAAACTATTCCGCCGCGACGGTTTCGCCGGCGTCCGCCCCGGCTTCGCCGCCCACGCCGACATCGTTGCAGGGGCGCGCACGGCCCAGCACGCGGCGTTCCACCACATCGGCCAGCGAGACCGACGACAGGAAGACATGGATCTGCTGGCCCAGCTCTTCCCACAGGTCGTGGGTGACGCAGCGCGCCCCGGTCTTGGTGCAGCCCTTGGTGCTGCCGGTCTTGCAGCGGGTGGCGGCGATGGGTTCATCCACCGCCAGGATGATGTCGGCGATGCGCAGGTCGGTGCTGGCGCGCGACAGGCGATAGCCCCCGCCGGGACCGCGCACGCTGGTCACAAGCCCGCCGCGGCGCAGCTTGGCGAACAATTGCTCCAGATAGGAAAGGGAAATGTCCTGACGGGCGGCGATGTCGGCCAGGGCCACGGGGCGCGATTGCGCCCGTTCGCCGCTGGCATTGCCCGCCAGGTCGGCCATCGCCATCACCGCATATCGTCCCTTGGTGCTGAGCCGCATGGTGGATCTCTCCGCTTGCCGGCTTCGCCGGTGTAAAAGGGCGTTTTTCCTTGCTTTTTGCCCCCCCTGCCGGTGTAGAGAGGGCTTCAAGCCGTCGGGCACGCCGATGGTCGGGATATAGAGTTCCCGAGTAGATTGGTCAAGTATTCGACACGCATAGGTGGCCACCTCTGCAAGTATCTGAAATGTCAGGTTGTTTTAAAGGCGGTTCTCCGCTGAAAGCCTGACTTTTCTGATGCCAGATGGCCGATTGGGAAAACAAGATTCCATGCCTGACATCATTCTCCCGGGCTCGGCGGGCCGTATCGAGGCGCGCTATCAGCGCCAGAAGACTCCCGGCGCGCCGATGGCGCTGGTGCTGCACCCCCATCCCCAGTTCGGCGGCACCATGAACAACCCGCTGGTCTATGACCTCTTCCACATGTTCCACGGCCTGGGCTGCACCACCGTGCGCTTCAATTTCCGCGGCGTGGGCAGGAGCCAGGGCTCGTTCGACAATGGCGCTGGGGAGCTTTCCGACGCCGCCGCCGTGCTGGACTGGATGAACACGCTCTATCCCAACCCCTCCAATGTCTGGGTCTGCGGCATCAGCTTCGGCGCCTGGATCGGCATGCAGCTTTTGATGCGCCGGCCGGAGATCACCGGCTTCGTCTCCATCGCCCCGCCAGCCAGCATGTACGACTTCGCCTTCCTGGCGCCCTGCCCCGCGTCCGGCCTGATCGTTCATGGCACCAAGGACAATGTGGTTCCAGAACCCGATGTGCAGAAGCTGGTCGACCGGCTGACGGCCCAGAAGGGCATCAAGATCACCTATGACAAGATCGACGGCGCCAACCATTTCTTCGACAAGCATGAAGCCGAAGTGGTCGATACGGTGAAGGACTATGTCCACACCATGATGTCCAAGCCGCGCGAAGGCCGCTAAGAGCGTC
Source organism: Rhizomicrobium sp. (assembly GCA_035549455.1). Taxonomy (GTDB): domain Bacteria; phylum Pseudomonadota; class Alphaproteobacteria; order Micropepsales; family Micropepsaceae; genus Rhizomicrobium. The sequence continues at coordinate 22,342 of DASZQW010000012.1, forward strand.
GGCCCAGCACCGCGAAGCGGCGGCGTCAGGCCGTGCGACCATAAAATTAGACGGCGTAGAACTTTCCGCCCGTTATCGGCTGCCTGACGCCCGTCGTGGTGGGCAGCGATAGCGGCAGGCCGCGCAGGCTGCGGACCGCCAGATAGGCGAAGCCTTGCGCTTCCAGCGCATCGCCGTCCCAGCCGACATCTTCGGTCGCCAGCACCGGCACATTCACCCGCGCCCGCAACTGATCCATCAGGAATTTGTTGTGCCGTCCGCCGCCCGTCACCACCCAGGTCTCGGGGGCTTGCGGGAAATGCGCCCGGGCCTGCGCGATGCTGGCGGCGGTGAAAGCCGTCAGCGTGGCGGCGCCATCGGCCGGCGACAAGACGGCCACCGCCTCGGTGCCGAAATCCATCCGGTCCAGCGACTTGGGCGGCAGGCGCGTGAAATAGGCATGGGCCAGCATGGCGTCCAGCGCCTCGCTCTTGATCCGGCCGCTGCGGGCCAGGGCGCCGCCCTCGTCCACCGGCGTTCCACTATGCCGATGCATCCAGTCATCGATGGGCGCGTTGCCGGGGCCGGTATCGAAAGCCAGCACGGTATCGCCGTCTATATAAGTGACATTGCCGACGCCGCCGATATTGACGATGGCGATGGGCTGGGCCAGGCGCGACTGCCGCGCCAGGGCGGCGTGGTATAGCGGGATCAGCGGTGCCCCCTGCCCGCCTGCCTTCATATCGGCGCTGCGGAAATCATTGACCACACCGATGCCGGTCAGCCGCGCCAAAAGGGCGCCGTCGCCGATCTGCCAGGTCCAGCGCCGTTCGGGCCGGTGCAGGATGGTCTGGCCGTGAAAGCCGATCAGCGCCACGTCCCGAACCCCGCTCTTGTCCAGCAGCGCCGCCACCACCCGGGCATGCGCCTCGGTCAAATGGCGCTCGGCCTCGCGGATGGCCTGCGGCACCGGCGCGCCTTGCGCCACTTGCCTTGCGGTGTCGATGGCGTCGCGCAGCAAGGCGCGGGTCTGGCTGTCGTATGGCAGGGTCAGGGCGGCGCCGGGGCGGATGACATCCTGGCCGTCGGTTTCCAGCACAGCGGCGTCGATGCCGTCCAGCGAAGTGCCGCTCATCAGGCCGATGACTTTCAAGATTTCTGACATTTGTGCTATGCCGCCTTCTCTCGACCCCCATCTGTCGCAGCTCGGGTCGGCTTCGCCGACACCTCGCTGCGACATCTTCCCCCGCCAGGGCTACGCCCGGCAGGGGAAGAAAGCCAGAGTTTGTATCATGCCCGCCGCGCCGTCCTTCAAGTCCGATTTCCTGCGCACCTTCGCGGCGCGCGGCGCTTATTATGATTGTTCCGCGCCGGAAGAACTGGACCGGCTGTTCGCCAGCGAGCGCGTCACCGCCTATATCGGATTCGACTGCACCGCCGACAGCCTGCATGTCGGCAGCCTGGTTCAGTTGATGACCCTGCGCCGCCTGCAGCAGGCGGGTCACAAGCCGATCCTACTGATGGGCGGCGGCACCACCAAGGCGGGCGACCCCAGCGGCAAGGACGAGACGCGCCAGCTTCTCACCGGCGAGCAGATCGAGGCCAACAAGCAGTCGATCCTGTCGGGCATCAGCCACCTGTTGCAATTCGGCGACGGGCCGTCCGACGCCATCCTGGTCGACAATGCCGAATGGCTCGACAAGCTCGACTATATCCCCTTCCTGCGCGATGTCGGCCGCCATTTCTCGGTCAACCGCATGCTGACCATGGAGAGCGTGAAGCTGCGGCTGGACCGCGAGCAGCCACTGTCCTTCCTGGAATTCAATTATTCCATCATGCAGGCCTATGACTTTGTCGAGCTCTACAAACGCTATGGCTGCAAGCTGCAATCCAGCGGCTCGGACCAGTGGGGCAATGTCGTGTCGGGGATCGAACTGGGCCGCCGCATGGAACAGACGCAACTGTTCGGACTGACCACGCCCCTGATCACCACCGCGTCGGGCGCCAAAATGGGCAAGACCGTAGTGGGGGCGGTATGGCTGAATGCGGCGCGCGTCTCGCCCTATGACTATTGGCAGTTCTGGCGCAACACCGAGGACCGCGATGTCGGCCGCTTCCTGCGCCTGTTCACCGACCTGCCGGAAGCCGAGATCGCGCGGCTGGAAAAACTGGAAGGCGCGGAATTGAACGACGCCAAGAAAGTGCTGGCGACCGAGGCCACCGCCATTCTGCATGGCCGCGCCGCGGCAACGGGCGCGGAAGAGACCTCCCGCAGCGCCTTTGAAGACGGCGCCTCGGCGGCGGGCCTGCCCACCATCAGCGCCAGGCTGCCCGACGGCATCCTGAACCTGGCGGTTGCGGCGGGACTGGCCTCGTCCAACTCCGAGGCACGCAAGCTGATCGCCAACAACGGCCTGAAACTCAACGACGCGACGGTGTCCGATCCAAAATTGACGGTGGATACCTCGGCGCTGAACAACGACGGCGTGCTGAAATTGTCGTCCGGCAAAAAGAAGCACGTCCTTGTGAAGCCCGCCTAATTTTGCGGCTTGGCGGGCGGCGGCGGGTTGGCCGGAGCGTCGCCGTGAGGCGGAGCGACCAAATTTGAAGGCGCATCGGCCTTGGTCGGGATATGGCCTTCGAAGATCCGGCGCAGGATGCCGGGCGTCAGCATGGACAGCACATTTGTGCTGATGGTGGGCTGCTCGGAATTGCCGGTGGCCGAATAGGTGATGCCGAAAATCCCCTCGCCCTTTCTCGACGCCAGCAGGTCGCCCAGCAGCGGCACATTGCTGATCAGCGAGTTCACGCCATAGGCGGGGATCAGCGAGCCCTTCAGCGCCAGCATGCCCTTGGGTCGGTCGATATAGCCATCGGCGCTGGCGCCGATGGCGCGCCCCACCGCGCGGGCATTATTGATGCTGATGACATTGTTCTTGGAAGTGAAGGGAATGTTCAGCTCGTCCATCGTCATGCCGTCGCCGCCCATCAGGTCGCCCAGCCCGGTCAGCGACCCGGCCGAAAACAGCCGCGCCAGAAAGGGCTGGTTGATGATGGTGAAGTTCCTGACCGTCAGCGTGCCGCTGAAATCGGCCTGCAACGCCGCGGGATTGACGATGTCGCCGGCCTGGCCCGGCAGGTTGACCACCGCTGTCATCTGGCCGCCGCGCAGGGATTGAAACGCGAACAGGCCGCGCGCCAGCATCCCCGTGTCGCCGGCGGTCAGCGTCACCTTGCGACCGGCGGCGCTGGTCTCAAGGTCGGCGGCGATGGGCGCGCTTTTGCCGGCCAGCGTCAGATCGCCATTCAGGGTCAGGCCCGACAGCCGGCTGCCATTGCCCGCCAGGTCCAGGTTGAAGGGGGCGATGGCGACATTGTCGCGCATCGCCAGCCGGTCCAGCTTCGCGCTGATGCGGAAGTGGCCATCAGGCGTGTCGTCCTGCGCCTCCACCGTGGCGTTGGCGCCGCCCGGCGCCTCGTTGGTGCCGTTGCGGCCAATCTTGGAGCCGTCAAGCGAATGGCCGCGCAGCACATAGTCATTGCTGTGGGCGGTGCGGGTTAGCTGGAAGGACAGGTCGTTCAGCGCGCCCATCTTGACCGAGGGGAAGCTCAGCACATTCAGCGACCCGTCGCGGTTGAAGGTGGCGCTGCCGCTGGCGTTCAGGACCGGGCCGGTGATGCGGATGGTTTCGTCGGTGGGAATGTCGCCCGGCGCGAAGTTCACCACCACATGGCCGCTGGCCGCCTGGCCCGGCGTCTTTTCCAGGTTGACGATTGGCACGTTGAGCAGCGCGGGGGTGAAATCGACCTGCACATCGGCTTTCAGCAGGCCGCCGCGATGGCCGGTAATGTCGGCGGTGACCGGCACCGCGCCGCGGAAATAGCGCATCAGCCCGATGTTCAGCGCCTGGCGGCCGCCCTCGGTCATGACGCCCTTGACTGCCAACCGCGTCGTCACCGGGCCCTTGGTGCGGAAATCCTCCGTCCAGTCCACGTTCAGGCGGGAATCCGCCAGGTTCACAACGCCAACCTGGTGCAGGTGCGCATTGTCGATATCGAAGTTGACCGCGCCGTTGGTGATGCGGGTATGCGCTCCCAGGGTGACGGCGAAGTCCTTCACATCCGCCTTCACCGAGATCGCAACATCGTCCACCGGCAGGTCCGCCAGCATCGGCACCTTGAAGCTCAGATCGGCGCTGGCGGTGCCGCCGGTCTGCCGGGGATCAATGCCAAACTTGGTGGCGTAATTCAGCGGCTTCATGTCGATCAGGGTCATGACATCGTTCATCGCCCCATCGATATGGACGCTGAACACGCCCACCGTCCCCACCTGGTGCAGGTTGGGGATCAGCGCGCTGCCCCTGGAAGCCACCAGGTTGCCGATACGGCCGCCGCCGAAGCTCGCCTTGAAGGTGTCGCCGGTCATGACGGCGTCGCCGCCGACGCCGGTGGCGGGCGTCAGGCCCTTGATGTAACTGCCCTTGATGCCCGACATGGCGAAGGTCAGTTTCAGGCTGTCCTCGGGCAGGATCGCCTGGTCCAGCAGGCCGGGCGTGAAGTTGGTCTCGGCGTCCAGCGGGCCGATGGTTCCGGCGAAGATATTGGCGTCGATCCAATCGCGCGCGCCCGGCGCCACCAGCAGCGGCCAGTAATGCAGCAGGGTGCGAATCGGCAGCGCGGCAATTCTCACCTTCGACACCAGCCCCGGCGCGCCCTGGTCGTTCAGGGTGACGGTGGCGCTGGCGTCCAGCGAAAAACCGGGGGCCGTCAACGTCAGCCTGGTAATGTCAAACTGGCGGCTGGCGGGGAGATAATCCGCCGTGGCGGCCAGGCGCTGATAGCTGACCGCCTCCTTGAACATGCCGGGCATGTTCAAGGCGATATTGTCGCCCCACAGCCGGGCATGGACGCGCTCCAGGCTACCTGCCGCATTCATCACAAAATCGCCCGTGCCCTTCAGTACGGCGCGCGCCTCCCGGGCATCGAGGCTGGCGCTGGACAAGGTCAGCCGGCGACTCTTGCCCTCATAGGCCCCGACCAGCGTGAGCGCGCGGATGTGCAGCGCCTTGTCCTTCAATTGCGCCAGGGGAATTTCACCGGCCGCCGTTATGTCGAAACCGGCCGCGGCCAGGGTGCCGTCCGGCGCCACGGTGAAGGTGATCGCGGCATCGGCGGCCAGGGGGACATTCTTCATGCCGGCGAACATTTTCGCCGCCCCGCCCAGGCCGCGCAGATCCAGCCCGGTGACGCGTACCGTGCCGGGAATCGGGCCGCGCTTCTGCGGCATTGTCAGCTCCGCGGTGACATGGCTCTTGCGGCCCGACATCAGGATGTCGGCGTCAAAGCTGGCGACGGTGGCCTGGCCTCCGGCGCGGATGGCGATGCTGGCGCGCGGCGAAGTCACATGAAGTCCGGTAACCTCGTCATAGATGGCCAGCCGGGCATTGCGCACGGCGAAGCTTTGTAACGACGAGGATTGGCTGCCCCGCGCGTCGATCACATCCCTGATGCGGCGGATGATGTCGTCGTCGTCGCTGTCGGTTTCGCTGCCCAGCCGGATGTGGCCGTTCTTCATGTGCACCAGCGCCAGCTCCACGCCCACCAGCGTGATGCGCTTGACCACGAACTGGCCGTGCAGGAAGGGCGCCGCCGCCAGGTCGATCGCCGCCTTGGGAGCACGGGCCACCATCTTGCCGTGGGAATCCAGGATGCGCGCGCCCAGCACCACCAGGTTCACGCGGTTCTGGTCGCGGGTCCATTCCACGGCGGCGGTATCATAATCCAGCGCGATGCCCGGCAAGGCGTCATGGATGGCTCCGGCCAGAGTGCCGTGCAGGGGACCCAGCGATACCGGTCCCCACAACAGCCTGAGCCCCGCACCGACCACGAAGAACAGGATGGCCGCCACCAGCGCCCCCGCCGTCAGGGCGGCATGGCTGATATGGTGAGCCTTTATGTAATTGGAAAAAGGCAGTTTCAAATTGCGGTCTCTTGCGGATTCTCGGGGATTCTCGGGGAATTTCAGGTCCGGCCCAGCCGGAATGCCCGTCTATTACGCCTGTTAGGCTTAAAAAGGGCAAATGTTCCAGCCTCTTGAACCCAGGCTGCGATTGCGCTGCCCCCTCCTATTTTGCTTAAATCCCCCCGGCTGCTGTTGCATTGGGAACTTTATGGGGCTGGACGCGGGCGATAGGGCCCCGAAATTCCGGATCGAGACCGACGCGGGCGACACCTTTTCGTCGTCCGGGCTCAAGGGCGCGCGCTATGTCGTCTATTTCTATCCCAAGGACGACACCTCGGGCTGCACCAAGGAGGCGGTCGCCTTTTCCGCCGCCCTGCCCAAATTCAAGAAGCTGGACATCGCGGTTCTGGGCGTCTCCAAAGACAGCCTGGAGAGCCACGCCAAGTTCCGCAAGAAACACAAACTGAAAGTGGCGCTGGGCGCCGACCCCGAGCTCAAGATGGCGCAGTCCTGGGGGGTATGGGTCGAGAAGACACTGTATGGCCGCAAGTATATGGGCCTGGAGCGGGCCACCTTCCTGGTCAGCGCCAAGGGCCTGATCGAAAAGGCCTGGCACAAGGTCAAGATACCCGGCCATGTCGAGGCGGTGCTGGAGGCGGCGGGCGCATCATGAAGACCCCCTTCCATCGCAGCGTACCGCGCAAATTAACCTCACGGCCGCTTTTCTGGCACAGGCGGTTGTCCGGCCGCGACCAACAGGATGATATGCCGCTGGCCGGCGGGGCAGGTCTTTTCATGACATCCGATAAAAAGCCGTCTTTCCTGGAACGGGTATGGGCCTGGATTCATCAGACCTTCCCCGAGCGCCAGATCTATATCCGCAGCGACGGGCGCGTGCAGTTCTTCACCTTCGGGCCGTCGCTGCAGGCGACCTTGGCGGGACTGACCCTGATCTTCCTGGGCTGGGTGGCGTTCGCCACCGTCAATGTGATTTTCAAGGACCGCATCATCGCCGCCAAGGATCACCGCTATCAGCAGATGCAGGCGGCCTATGAGAACCGCGTTTCCGACCTGCAACTGTCCTATGACGAGCTGAACGGCGCGCTGGTCTCGGCGGAAGACCGTTTCAAGGCCACCGCCGACGCCCTCAGCGCCAAGCAGAACGCCATTACCGGTTTCCTCAACCGCGCCAACCAGGTGCAGGCCGCCGCCGGGATCCGCGGCAGCGCCGCCCCGGCGCCGCTGGCGCAGCAGGGCGCGCAGCCCACGCAAAATCTGGATGTCGAGGCACCCGCCGATTTCAGCGGCGACGGCGGCGCTTCCTCCCAGCTCATGGTGATGCCCGGCCCCGCCGCGCCGCAGCCGCGCATGGCCCGCCCGGTGAAATCCTCCTTCCTGGCCGACGGGTGGAAGAAACTGGCCGCCCTGCTGCGCCGCGCCACCGCGCCGCTGCAAGTGGCGCAGGCCCGGGCCCGCGAAATTCCCGCCACCTATGCCCAGCATCCCGCCCTGCGCGCTTTGACGGAGCAGACGACGCGGGTGGCGGCCATCGGCCATGACGAGAACATGCTGATGGCGAAGACCGAAGGCGCGCTGGATCGGGGCGTTGGCGACCTGCGCGACCTGATACGCCGCACTGGCATCAATCCCGACCAGTTCGCCCGCAAGCTGGCGACAAGCGAGGGCGTTGGCGGTCCCGACATTCCGCTGGACCAGGTGCGGATCGAGGGCATCACCGATCCCCAGTTCACCCATGCCTATCTTTCGGCGGCGGCGGTGCTCAACCAGCTCAACGGCCTGTCATCGGCGATGGATCATGTGCCGCTCTCCATGCCGGTGAACGCCGCCAGCTTTGACAAGTCTTCAAGCTTCGGGGTGCGCATCGATCCCTTCACCGGCCGCTATGCCTTCCATCCCGGTATCGATTTCGCCGGCCCCTGGGGCTCGGCCGTGCATGCCACCGCGCCGGGCAAGGTGGTCTTCGCCGGTTACCGCGGCGGTTACGGCAACATGGTGGAAATCGATCATGGTTACGGTATTCGCACGCGCTACGGCCATCTGTCGTCGATCAGCGTGCGGGTTGGAAGCGTCATCCAGAAGGGCGGAACCCTGGGCCGTGTCGGTTCCACCGGCCGGTCAACAGGACCACATGTTCATTACGAAGTGTGGTATGATGACGTGGTGAAGAACCCGAACAGCTTCATCGAGGCGGGCCGTCATGTTCTCTAGCAAGCCCAAGGACACTGGGCCCGCCGCGGCGCCCCCGGTGCCCGCCCCGCCCCCGCAGGCCAAGCGCGCACGTCCGCTTTCGGCCCCCTCCATCATCAGCGCCGACATGGTGATCAACGGCACCGTGACCTCGGCCGGCGACATCCAGATCGATGGCCGCGTCGAGGGTGACGTGCGCAGCGCCGGACTGGTGATCGGCGAGAATGCCGAGATCCATGGCGAAATCTATGCCGACGACGTCACCGTCCGCGGCAAGGTGTTGGGCCGCATCCGCGCCCGCAAGGTGCTGCTGGCCTCGACCAGCCATGTCGAAGGCGACATCCTGCATGAAGCCTTTGCCGTGGAATCCGGCGCCTTCTTTGAAGGCAATTGCCGCCACAGCGACAATCCCCTGGGCGAGGAACGCCCGTCCGCCACCTTCGAGCCGGACAAGCCGGCGGTGGTGTTCGCCGCTCTCAGCCCCGTCACAGGCTGACACTCCGCACAAAGCGACACAAAGACGTAAAGCGGTCTTAACGCCGTGGATGCTGTCATGCGCGCGACGCGAACCGGCACCAGGGTATGTCCATGTTTTCCGCCAATCCTTGCAGGACCGATCCGGGCCAGCCGGGCGACGCGCCCTCGGTCATCCGGGGCGACATGGCGGTCAAAGGCGAGCTGCAATCGGCGGGCGGCATCCGCATCGAGGGCCGCATCGACGGCTGGGTGCGGTGCGCTGCCCTGGTGGTGGGCGAAAGCGGCGTCATCCTGGGCGGGATCGAGGCCGAAACGGTGACCGTGCATGGCCGGGTCGAGGGCAGTATCCGCGCCCGGACCCTGGTGCTGGCCGCCACCGCGCGCGTTGCCGGCGACATCGCGCACCGCACGCTGGTGGTGCGAACCGGAGCGCTCATCCATGCGCGCTTGCGCCACGCCGCCGATCCCCTCGCAGAGGTGCCGCCGTCGCCAGGCGGCCTGCAAAGCCTTCGCGCCGCCGAATAGCTATTCCAGATCGTCGATTTTTTCCTTGGGCTTGCCGCCCACCGCCTGCGCCAGCGCGGCGGCCATGAAGGCATCAAGGTCTCCGTCCAGCACATCCGATGGCGTGCGGCTTTCCACCCCCGTGCGCAGGTCCTTGACCAGCTGGTAGGGCTGCAGAACGTAGGAGCGGATCTGGTGGCCCCAGCCGATGTCGGACTTTTCGCCGACAAAGGCGCCGGTTTCGGCCTTCTTCCTTTCCAGCTCGATCTCATAGAGCTTGGACTTCAGCATGTCCCAGCAGATGGCACGATTTTGATGCTGGCTGCGCTCGCTCTGCGAGGCCACCGCAATGCCGGTGGGCAGATGGGTGATGCGCACCGCGCTCTCGGTCTTGTTGACATGCTGGCCGCCCGCGCCCGAGGCGCGGTAGACGTCGATGCGGACATCCTTTTCGGGAATGTCGATAGTGATGGACTGGTCGATCACGGGATAAACCGTCACGCTCGAAAATGAGGTGTGGCGCCGGGCATTGGAATCGAAGGGCGAGATGCGCACCAGCCGGTGGACGCCCGCTTCGCTCTTCAGCCAGCCATAGGCATTCTCACCCTTGACCAGCAGGGTGGTGGACTTGATGCCCGCGCCCTCGCCTTCGGACTCCTCGATCAGCTGCAGCTTGTAATCGTGGCGCTCGGCCCAGCGCGTATACATGCGCAGCAGCATGCTAGCCCAGTCCTGGCTTTCGGTGCCGCCCGCGCCGGCATGAATTTCGATGTAGCTGTCATTGCTATCGGCTTCCCCCGACAGCATGGATTCCAGCCGCATCTGCTCGGCGCGGCGGGCCAGCGCCAGCAGCGCGTTTTCGGCATCGGCCACCATGGCGGCGTCGCCTTCGCCTTCCGCCATCTCGATCAGGCCCTTGGCATCGGCCAGTTCATTGCTGAGCCGGGTGACGCTGGACAGAGCGCCGTCCAGCTTCTGGCGCTCGCGCATCAGTTTCTGCGCGTTGGCGGGGTCGTTCCATAGCGAGGGGTCTTCGGCCTTGGCGTTCAGTTCGTCCAGGCGGCGGCTGGCGGCATCCCAGTCAAAGATGCCTCCTCAGCAGGGCGAGGGCCTGCTCGATTTCCTGGGCGGTGCGTTCAATTTCCGGGCGCATGCGGGCGGTATAAGCCTCAAAGTTCAAAAATCAATACTGGCGTTGCGGCTTCGCGCGCCACGGCCCAACTAATAGATTCCGCCGGTGCCTTCGCTGACTGTGGGCGCGGGCTGCTCGCCCGGGGGCCGCACGGGCGCGTCGGTCGCATCCTGCTGACCCTCGCCGGGGATCGGGGCATTGGCCTCACCCGGCGCGGTGCCGGCCTTGAAGGCTTCCATGATGGCGCCGGGCGTGCCGGGGGGGACCGGATTGCCGCTCTTCCAGTCGATCGGCACTTCCTCGATGCCGGGCGCGATGCGGAACGGCGTGGGCGGCGCGTCTTCCAGAGCTTCCTTCATGAAGTCGCGGAAGATCGGCGCCGCCACCGTGGCGCCCTGTTCCTTGGGCCCCAGGGTGCGGGGCGCGTCGAAGCCCACAAACACGCCGCACACCAGATCGGGCGAGAAGCCGATGAACCAGGTGTCCTTGGCGTCGGAGGATGTGCCGGTCTTGCCCGCCAGCGGCTTGTTGATCTGCGCGCCGACGGAATAGGCGGCCGTGCCGCGCTGGACCACGCCCTGCAGCATGGAGACGATCTGGAAGGCGGTGCGCGGATCGAGAACCTGCTCGCGCGTATCGGCCAGCAGCGGCTCCTCCTGGCCATGCCAGGAGGCGTCATTGCAGCCCTCGCACTTGCGTTCGTCATGGCGCCAGATCGTGCGGCCGTTGCGATCCTGGACGCGGTCGATCAAGGACGGCGAAATCTTCTTGCCACCATTGACGAATTCCGAATAGCCGGTAACCAGGCGCAGCAGCGTCGTCTCATATGCGCCCAGCGAGTTGGCCAGCAGCGGCGGCAGCCGGTCATAGACGCCCATGCGCAGCGGCAGCTTGACCACCTGGTTCATGCCGATGTCGTGCGCCAGCCGCACCGTCATCACATTGCGCGACAGTTCGAGACCGCGGCGCAGGGTGGTGTCGCCCAGGAAATCGCCCTTTTCGAAATTCTCCGGCCGCCAGATTCCCAGGCCCGGCCCCTGGTCCAGCTCGAAGGGCGCATCTAGCACCTTGCTGGCGGGCGTGTAACCATCGTCCAGCGCCGTGGCATAGACGAAGGGCTTGAAGGACGAGCCGGGCTGGCGTTCGGCCTGCATGGCGCGGTCGAACTGCGACGAAGCATAGGAAAATCCGCCCGACAGCGCCAGCACGCGCCCGGTATGCGGGTCCATCACCACGATGGCGCCATTGATCTCCGGCACCTGGCGCAGGCCGTATTCGCCCGCCTGGGCGGGCGGTGCGAGCTGCTCGACGAAAAAGGCGTCGCCGGGCTTGACAACATCCTGCGGCCTGGCGGGCGCCGGCCCCCACACCGCGCCGGGCAGCTGGGGCCGCGCCCATTTGTAGCCGTCATAGGGCATCAGCGCCGTGGTGCCGTCGGCCAGGCCGATGCGCACGCCCTTGCCGGCATAGTCCAGGGCCACGGCGATGCGCCAGGTCTCGATGCCCGACTGGTGGTTGGGATCGCCCGCCAACTTCTTCAACGGCGTCTGCCAGTCGCCCGCTATGTCGATATGCATCTTGGCGCCGCGCCAGCCATGGCGGCGGTCATAGCGCACCAGCCCGGAACGCAGCGCGCTGACGGCATAATTCTGCAAGGTGGTGTCCAGCGAGGCGCGCACCTGAAGGCCGCTGTCATACAGGCCCTTGGCCTTGTACTTGGCGATCAGCTGGCGGCGCACTTCCTCGACATAGTAATCGACGTCGGCGGCCTGGCTGCCCAAAGCGCGCGTCTGGGTCACCAGCGGCGTCGCCTTGGCCTGGGCCGCCTGGGCGTCGGTGATGTAGCCATTGTCGGCCATCTGGGCGATCACCCAGTTGCGGCGATCCACCGCCGCCTCGTGATGGAAGCGCGGATCATAATGGCTGGGCGACTTGGGCAGGGCCGCCAGGAAGGCGACTTCGGGGATGGTCAGCTCGTCCAGCGACTTGCCGAAATAGTTGAGCGACGCCGCCCCCACGCCATAGCTGTTCTGGCCCAGATTGATCTCGTTCAGATACAGTTCGAGTATCTTCTCCTTGGGATAGGTCGCGTCGATGCGCACCGCCAGGATCGCCTCGCGCACCTTGCGCGCCATCTTGAGGTCGGAATTGAGCAGGAAGCCGCGCGCCACCTGCTGGGTGATGGTGGAGGCGCCCTGGGGGCGGCGGCCTTCCAGCACCAGCCCGACATCCTTGATCGCGGCGCGCAGGATTCCGCTCGGATCGATGCCGGGATGGTTGTAGAAGTTGCGGTCCTCGGCGCTGGTGAAAGCCTCCTTCACCAGCTTGGGAATGAAGCTGGCGGGCACGAAGATGCGCCGCTCATGGGCATATTCGCCCAGCACCGTGCCGTTGCCGGCATAGACGCGGGTGGTGACAGGCGGCTCGTAATCCTGCAGCGTGTCGACCGTCGGCAGATCGCGCGTCAGCGTGTACAGCCAGAAGCCGGCAAAGCCGATCAACACCACGGCAAGCGCCGCGGCGGCCAGGCCAAGCCATCTCAAAAACCGGGGTAGGAAATTCTGCATCGGGTGGGCGAATTTATAAAGCCAAGTCAGGGGCTTGGAAAGTGAAACCGGCGCCTATTTTGACCCAAACTGGGCATCCACGGCATTGGCAATGGCGGTTGCGACCCGGCCGCGCCAGGCATCGGTGTTCATCTGGCGGGCGTCGCCGGCATTGGACAGATAGCCCAGCTCGATCAGCACCGCGGGAACATCGGGCGCCACCAGCACCGCCAGCGAGGCGGAACGGTGGGGCGAGCGCGCCAAAAGGTCGGTCACCTGCCCCAGTTGCTTCAGCGCAGCGGTGGCGAATTCGCTCGACTTGTTGCGGGTGTCGCGCTGGGCCAGGTTGATCAGGATGGGCGCCACCGGATTGTTGTCGCCCGACAGGTCGACGCCCGCGATCACGTCGGACTGGTTTTCGCGCCGGGCCAGCGCCGAGGCTTCGCGGTCGGAGCGGCCGTCATTGAGGGTGTAGATCGAGGTGCCGGTGGTGGCGGGATCGGGATTGGAATCGGCATGCAGGGCGATGAACAGGTCGGCCCTGTCGGCCCGGCCGATCGCGACGCGCTGGCGCAGGGGAATGAAGGTGTCGCTGTCGCGGGTCATGAAGACCGTATAGCCCCGGGCCTGCAATTCGCGCCGCAGCTTCAGCCCTTCGGCCAGCGCCAAGTCCTTCTCCATCAACCCGTTGACGCCCACCGTGCCGGAATCCAGGCCACCATGGCCTGGATCCAGCACGATGACCTTTCTGCCGACGCCCGGGCGGGGTGATTGCTGCGCCGCGATCAGCGCCGCCAGCTTTTCGGCATCGCTTTCGCGCTTCTTGAGGTCGGCGGGCCAGCCCGCCTGGGCATCGAATTTGGGCCGCGTGGTGGGGAACAGGTCGATCACCACGCGATAGCCGAAGCCGGCGGAAGGCGGCAACACCAGCGCGTCCGACACCGACACCGGCGCATTCAGGTCGATCACCATGCGCGAATTGCCCGCCCGGAAGGTCCCGTAGCGGTAGGACTTGATGCTGCCGAAGCCGCTGGGGCGCGGCGGCGCGCCCAGCCGCCACGACACTTCCGGCATGTCGATCACCACGCGGTCGGGATTGGACAGCACAAAGGCGCGCAAATTCACCGGATCGGACAGCTCGATCACCAGCCTTGTGCGGTCTTCATGTTCGCCGATGCGCGCGCTCATCACCACGGGCAACGGCCCTTGTGGCCTGGACCCGATCGTGGGTCCGGCGCCGGGCTGCGGCACCGGCCGGGGCGGGGCCGAGGGCAGATCGCGGGCGGCGTCTTCCTGGTTGCGCAGCAGCCGGGTGATGGCATCGTCGGCCAGGGCAAGGGGGACGGCCAGCGACAGGACGGCGGCGGCAACAATCAGGACTGTGGTGCGCACAGGCAGTATCCGAATCTGTAAGGTTCAAGCGTAGCACGGCGTTTGTTTCGCAGGCCCGCTTTTGCCGATCTTACACGGGAAGACCTCCGTACATGTTTCTGGAAATGAAAAGTTTTCTCAACCCCATCGAGATGGAACCGCGGCGGGGTGGGCAATAACCGCCTCAGGCTTTTGGACCGGAAGATGATCATGTCGAAGAAAATTGGCATTGCGTTGCTGTTGGGCGTGCCCGCCCTGCCGGACATGAGCCATCACAACATCAGCGTGGGTTATGTGATGCCGGAATGGGCCCGGCAAAGGGTTCAATGATCTCGTTCGGCGTCAATAACCTGATGGACAAGAGTCCGCCCTTCACCGTCGAAGATGGCGTTGGCAAGAACAACACCATCAGCGGTCCGCAGGACGAGATGGGTCGTTACTCCTACACCCCGCTTCACGGTCAACTCTGATCGCCTGACCGGGGTTGCAAAAACAGGGGCCGCGGAGAAATCCGCGGCCCTTCTGCTTTTGTGGATAACCAAGCCACTGATTCTATTGGACAATTCCGGCCGGTCGGGCTCCGCAGCCTTGGCGGCCGGATTAATCGCTTGTTGAAACCTTGCAGGCACCCTACAAAAACCTGTCCGGCAGACCCTTCGCGATTCGCGCGAGGCCCGGACGCCCTGACCAGCCCGGCACGCCACGCGGTCCACGCGAGCACAACGGCCATTCAGGACATTCTGCTGGCCACCGGCCTTGAAGTGACAATGACTGTCAAATTTGCGCTCCCCTCCGACGCTGTCCCGGTTCCCGACTTCAGAAATGAAGTGACCGTTTCGACGGATGGGTTCGCGCGCTTCCCTTCCACCCACACAACGCGCCGCCCCGCGCCCGCCGCACCCTGTGCCGCCGGCTACATTCGCGCGCGCAACGGAGACTTTCATGACCAAGCGCATGCTTATCGACGCCAACCACCCGGAAGAAACCCGCGTGGTCATTCTCGACGGGAACAAGGTCGAGGAATTTGATTTCGAGGCCGCTTCCAAGCGGCCCCTCAAGGGAAACATCTATCTTGCCAAGGTGACGCGCGTTGAGCCGTCGCTGCAGGCCGCCTTTGTCGAATATGGCGGCAACCGCCAGGGCTTCCTGGCCTTCGCCGAAATCCATCCCGACTATTACCAGATCCCGGTCGCCGACCGGCAGGCCCTGATCGCCGAACAGGAGGCCGAGGCCCGCCGTCGCTCCGAAGACGATATCGAGTCCTTCGAAATCACCGGCCCCAAGGCGGCCAGCGAGGCGGACGCCGAAGCCGAGGAAGAAACCGAGGCCGAGGATGACAGCGGCGACGAAACCGCCCCAATGGCGCCGCTGGTGCCGCTGGACACCGCCGCCGAGGCCGATGAGCCGTCCGACGAGGAAACCGGCGAAGACGACAATGACGAAGTGTTCGTCAACCATGGCGGCGCGGAGGCCGAACAGGACGACGAGGACGACGTCCCCGAAACCAAGGCGGAAGCCGCCGCCCAGGATCTGGACGACTATCACGGCGATGCCGAGTCCGTGGCCGGGGCCGAGGCCGCCGAAGAGAATGAAGGCGAGATCGAGCCAGTCAGCGTCCATGACCATGAAGGCCACAACCAGATCATGGACGGCGAGATCCTGCCGCTGGCGGAAGGCGCCGATGGCGCCGACAGCGAAAGCGCCGACGCCCAGGCGCTGCAGGCCGGAAAGCCCTCCCAGCGCTGGGTGCGCAAGAAGCACTACAAGATCCAGGAAGTCATCAAGCGCCGCCAGATCATCCTGGTCCAGGTGGTCAAGGAGGAGCGTGGCAACAAGGGCGCGGCCCTCACCACCTATCTGTCCCTGGCCGGCCGCTATTGCGTCCTGATGCCGAACACCCCGCGCGGCGGCGGCATCTCCCGCAAGATCACCAACGCCGCTGACAGGAAGCGCCTGAAAAGCGCCGCCCAGGGGCTGGAACTGCCCGAAGGCATGGGCCTGATCATCCGTACCGCCGGCGAGAACCGCACCCGGATCGAGATCCGGCGCGACTATGACTATCTGCTGCGCCTGTGGGACACGATCCGCGAAAAGACCCTGTCCTCCAACGCCCCGGCCTGCGTCTATGAGGAAGGCGACCTGATCAAGCGCGTCATCCGCGACCTCTACACCAAGGATGTGCAGGACGTGGTGGTGGAAGGCGAGGAAGGCTACCGCAACGCCAAGGACTTCATGCGCATGCTGATGCCCAGCCATGCCAAGTTCGTCCACCAGTACAAGGACAGTGTGCCGCTCTACCAGCGCATGCACATCGAGGCCCAGCTGGATTCAATGTTCTCGCCTACCGTGACCCTGAAGTCCGGCGGCTATATCGTCATCAACCAGACCGAGGCGCTGGTCTCGATCGACGTCAATTCCGGCCGCGCCACCCGCGAACACTCCATCGAGGAGACCGCGCGCAAGACCAACCTGGAAGCCGCCAGCGAAGTGGGCCGCCAACTGCGCCTGCGCGACCTGGCCGGGCTGATCGTGATCGACTTCATCGACATGGAAGAAAGCCGCAACGACCGCGAGGTCGAGAAGCGGCTGCGCGATGCGGTGAAGAACGACCGCGCCCGGGTGCAGATCGGCAAGATCTCGCAATTCGGCCTCATGGAAATGTCGCGCCAGCGCCTGCGCGCGGGCGTCATCGCCGGTTCCACCGTTACCTGCCCGCACTGCGCCGGCACCGGCCTGCTGCGCTCCACCGAATCCTCGGCCCTGCGCGTGCTGCGCGGGTTGGAAGAGGAAGGCGAGAAGAACCGCGCCGCCGCCGTCACGGTCAAGATCGACAATGACGTGGCGCTTTATATCCTCAATCAGAAGCGCCATGAACTGTCACGCATCGAGGCCGAGCACGGCATGGAAATCACGTTTGATCCCCGCCCCGGCATGTATGGCGGCGCCTTCGAGATCGAGCGCACCAGGAGCCGCGAACCGGGCGAACGCCCGCGCAGCAATTCGGCCATCAGCATCGAGGCGGGGTTTGTCACCACCGGCGAGCCGGAGCCGGACTATGTGGAAGACGTCGAGGAAGAAGAATTCGTCGATGCCGGGGCCCCGGACGATGCCGAAGACGATGGCGAGGAGCGGCGCCCAGAGGCCGAACGCCCCGGCGGCGAACGCTCCACCGGCGAGCGCGACGGGGGCCGCAAGCGCCGCCGCCGCGGCGGCCGTGGCCGCAACCGCGACCGCGCAGAGCGTCCGGAGGGCGCCGCGCCCCAGCCGCACCAGGTCGCCGAACCCGCCGAAGGGGCTGAAATCGCCGCCGCCCCTGATGCGGGCGTGCTGCAGAACGGCCAGCCTGCCTTGGGCGATACGGGCGAGACCGGCGAGGCGCGCCGCAAGCGCCGCCGTCGCCGGGGCCGCCGGGGCGGCCGCGACCGTGGCGAAAGCCCCGAGCCGGAAGGCATGGAGCATCACCAGACCGGCTTCGCCGCCGAGGCCGACCGCTTCGGCCCGGTGCCGGACGAGATCGACACCACGCCCCGCAACAGCGGGCCGGGTGCGCCGGGTGCGCCTTCCGCGCCCGTCTGGTCGCTGAAGGATGACGAACTCGACACCACCCCCAAGGACGACAAGCCCAAAAAGGGGTGGTGGCAGAAAGCCTTTGGCGGCGAATAGCGTTCGCCACATCAACAAAAAGGCCGGGAATGATCCCGGCCTTTTTCTTTTCCCATTGCCGCTGGAGCTAGTTGCTGGCGGTCTCCGCCACCGCGCCCGCGCCATGGGCGCCGGGGTCCGACAGCGCCACGCAGGTCTCGCCATCGCAGGAAATCACATTCACCGTGTCGAAAGGCGCGTTGCCGGTGCCGCGCAGATCGCCGCGCCTGCCCAGCGGGCGGCCCCCCGCGACATCCAGCACCGCATTCAGCGCCGCGGCGGCGCCCTTGGGTCCGCCCGCGCCGGCCGCCGCCAGCGCCAGGCCGTTGCCGCCGGCCACGATCAGCGGCGCGAGGAAGGCGCTGGCCAGGCCATGGCCCCCGGCGGGCGATGCAGCCAGTTGCACGCCGGTATCGCCGGCGGTGCGGCCAGAGCCGAACGGCCCGTTCAGGGTCACCGCGCAGGAAGCGGCCTGGCCACCCGCATCCACGGCGGCAAAGCCGGTCGAGCCCAGATCCTGCGGCAGGTTGGCCACACCGAACGCCGCCAGCGCCTGGCTGGCCGCGCCCGCGACATTGCCGCGCTGGCGGGAGAGATTGTCCAGCAGCGAGGCGGTGAAGACCCCCGCCCCGGTGCGCCCGCCGGGCATATAGACGGTGAATTCGCCCACGCCGCGCGCCCGCGCCGCGCCGGACTGGGTTTTCACTGCCGCCAACTCATCCAGGGTCACCGCGCCGCCCTGGGCGTTGGAATAGGCCTCCAGCTTTGCCGCGATCATGCCCTTGTAGAAGCCATCGGCGCCCGACAGGCGGATCTGGCCCAGCGTCTGGCTAAGCGCCAGGTTCCGGGCCTCGCTGCCGGTCGCGCGCGGCTGGCCGGATTCGTCCAGGAATTCCGCCGCCAGCCCCGCGTCCAGCCGGACGATATTCTGGGCCGATGCCAACCGCACCGACAGCGCTTCGGAAATGGGAAAGCCGGTGGCGGCCAGGGCCTCGCCCGGCGCCACCACGCGCTGCCAGGGAAGCTGGCCGAACTGCTTTTGCATGTCGGCGAAGCCGCGCACCGCGCCGGGCACCGCATAGGCGCCCTGACGCGCGGGCGCGCGGGTCAGAAAATCGAACTCGGTGACCTGGCCGGACGCATCGCGCACCAGGCAGATGCCGCCGCCGCCCAGCCCCGCCGCCACCGGATAGGTCGCGGTCATGGCGAAGAACATGGCGGCCGCCGCATCCGCCGCGCTGCCGCCCGAGCCCAGCACGGCGGCGCCGGCGCGCGCCGCCAGCGGTTCGTCGGCGACCGCGATGCCGGTATGCTGCACCTCGGACACCGAGCTGGATGCGTAGGCATTCGGCGAATCGTCACCCAGTCCGACCAGGGCGGCGGTGTGGTCACCCAGCGACTCCACCGTCTGGCAGCCACCCAGCGCCAGCAGGGGCAAGGCGAGGAACATGGAAATTCGCTTGAACGGCATGAACCGGATTTCATCCTGGTGGGGGTTTGCGGACGCCTTTATGCCCCAGCCGCCCCCATTAAGAAAGACGCGCCTTAATTGACGTTTTGGGGCGCCTTCCCTACGGTCCCGGCGGGGAAATTCGGGGCATCAGGAGTATCCGTGTGTCGCTGAAACCCGAAAAAAACACCCTGCGCAAGCTGACTTTCGCCGCCGGATTCGCGGGCATGCTGCTGGCTTGCGGCATCGGCGGCATAACCCCGGCGCTGGCCCAGGGCATCTCCATTCTGCGCGACACCGAAACCGAAGAGATGCTCAGGAGCTACGAGACGCCGCTGGGGCGCGCCGCGGGACTTAACCCGGTGCCGCGGGTCTGGCTGGTGGGCAACAATGAGATCAACGCCTTCGCCTCCTATGGCGATGGCGGCGAAAACATCTTCATCTTCTCCGGCATCCTGTTGTGGCTGAGAAAGCCCAATGAGCTGATCGGCGTGATGGCGCACGAAACCGGCCACATTGCCGCGGGCCATCTGTCGCGCGGCGAGTATGGCATGCAGCAGGCGACGATCCCCATGCTGCTGTCGATGGTGCTGGGGGTCGGCGCGATGATCGCGGGCGCCGGCGAAGCAGGCTTGGCGATCATGGGCATCGGCCAGGCCTATGCCATGGGCCAGTTCGCCGCCTTCACCCGGGTGCAGGAATCGACCGCCGACCAGATCGCCGCCAAGCTGCTGCTCGCCACCCACCAGTCGCCCATGGGCATGTACCAGACCTTCCAGCGCCTGGCCAACGAAGAGGCGATGAGCGCCTACAAGATCGACAAGTTCGCGGTTGACCATCCCAGCGGCCAGGACCGCGTCTTCGATCTCAACGACATGGTGGAGGCCTCGCCCTATCGCGAGGTGCAGGATTCGCCGGAAAGTCTGCACACGTTCCAGATGGTACAGGCCAAGCTGGCAGGCTATGTGCTGCCGGTGAAGGAGGCGCTGGACCGCTATCCGGAATCCGACCAGTCCGAACCGGCGCGCTATGCCCGCACCATGATCTATATGCGCCAGCCCAACTTCCAGAAGGCACTCGCCACCGCCAGCGGCCTGATCACCGAAGAGCCCGGCAATCCCTATTTCTATGAAGTGCGCGGCCAGCTTTACATGAGCATGGCCAAGCCGTCCCAGGCGATCCCCGACTATCAGAAAGCCGTTGCCATGCGGCCCCAGGCGCCGCAGCTGCGACTGGCGCTGGCCACCGCCCAGCTCGCCACCGAGAACAAGGCGCTGGCGGCGGACGCGCTGAAGAACCTCAAGGCGGCGACGCTGGTGGAGGATGACGACATCTCCACCTGGTACCAGACCGCCCAGGCCTATTCGATGCTGGACAATGAGCCGATGGCGAACCTGTCGACCGCCGAACTGTGGTACAATGTCGGCGACATGCGCAAGGCCATGGTGTTCGCCACGCGCGCGCGCGCCAAGCTGCCCCAGGGCGGCCCGGACTGGCAGCGCGCCAACGACATATTGGGAGCGGCAGGGCCGATGGCGAAGGAACAGCGGGGGTGAGATGCGAGCATTCATAATCACCCTGGCGGGTGCCCTGGGCGGCGCGGCGCTGGCCGTGGCAATCATCTTCACCCTGGCCCAGCGCGGCTATATGCCGATCAATGACCGCCAGATGCAGACCTATCTGATGCTGCATCCCGAACTGGCGGCGGCAATGATGGGCCGCCACCAGCAGATGGAAGACATGAAACAGCAGGCGGCACAGCAGGCCGCCCTCAGCAAGGTCGGCCAGGCCGCCTTCTTCGATCCCGCCATCGCCTTTGTCACCGGTCCCGCCGACGCCAAGCAGACCCTGGTGGAATTCTTCGACTATGACTGTCCCTATTGCCGCGCCTCGCTGCCGGCGATGAAGAAATATTACCAGGCGCACAAGAACGACACGCGCTTTTCCTTCATCGAATTTCCCATCCAGCAACTGCACGGCCCCGGCGCGGTGCTGGCGGCCAAGGCGTCGCTGGCGGCGCGCCGCCAGCCGGAGCATTGGATGGATTTCCACTTCCTGTTGCTGGGCGAACAGGACGCCATCACCGAGCCAATCATCACTGCCGATGCCGCCAAGGCGGGGCTGGACGTGGCTAAGCTGAAGACCGACATGGCCGATCCTGCCATTGACAAGGCGCTGGCGGACTCGATCGCGCTGGCGCACAGGACCGGCATCGACGGCACGCCCACCTTCATCATGAACGGCAAGCTGAAGCCGGGCATGGTGGACGATGCGTCGCTGGCCGATGAGATGAAGAGCTAGCGCCTAGATAAGGCCCGTCAGCGGACTGGACGGATCGGCATACGCCTTTTTGGGCATCCGCCCCGCCAGCCAGGCTTGGCGCCCGGCCTGCACCGCCAGCTTCATCGCCCCCGCCATCTTCACCGGATCGCGGGCATGGGCGATGGCGGTGTTGGTCAGCACCGCGTCGCAGCCGAGTTCCATCGCCACCGCCGCGTCGGAGGCGGTGCCGATGCCGGCATCCACCACCACCGGCACGCGTGCATCCTCGATGATCATGCGGATGTTGACCGTCGCCTGCATCCCCATGCCGGAGCCGATGGGGGCGGCCAGCGGCATGATCGCCACCGCCCCGACATCTTCCAGCCGCTTGGCCATCAGGGGATCGTCGCTGCAATAGACCATCACCTGGAAGCCGTCCTTGGCCAGCATCTCGGTGGCGCGCAGGGTTTCGATCATGTCGGGATAAAGCAGTTTCTTTTCGCCCAGCACTTCCAGCTTGACCAGCGACCAGCCGCCGGCCTCGCGCGCCAGCCGCAGGGTGCGCACCGCTTCCTCGCCGGTGAAGCAGCCCGCCGTGTTGGGCAGATAGGTCACTTTTTGGGGATCGATGAAATCCACCAGCATGGGCTGGCTCTTGTCGGTCAGGTTCACCCGGCGCACCGCCACGGTGACGATCTCCGCGCCGCTGGCTTCCAGTGCGGCGGCGTTCATGGCGTAATCCTTGTACTTGCCGGTGCCGATGATCAGGCGTGACTTGAAGGTCTTGCCCGCGATCACCAGCGGCTTGTCCTCACGAGGAAGTTCAATGGGCGCATTGCCGCCGCCGATGAAATGCACGATCTCCAGCCGGTCGCCGTCACTTACCTGCACCTGGTCATAGCTCGAGCGCGGCACGATCTGGAGATTACGCTCCACCGCGATCTTGGCCGGGTCCAGCCCCAGCGTCTCCAGCAGGGCGCGCAGGGACGCAGGCTGTGCCAGCGCGCGGGCCTCGCCATTCAATGTGATGTTCAGTGCCATGACCTTCTCGACCTTAAGCATTTCCGTATCCCGCCGGGAGAGATTATAAGGCTTGAATCGATCCCGCTCACGGAAACTCTATGGCAAAAAATACCAAACAATCCAAGATCTTACCCATATTCATCCTCAATGGTCCCAACCTCAATCTGCTGGGCCAGCGCGAGCCGGAAGTTTATGGCAGGGCCACACTGGCCGAGATCGAGAAGATGTGCGCCGCCCAGGCGGCTTCCCACGGGCTTTCCATCGTCTTCCGCCAGTCCAACCATGAAGGCGAGATCGTCGATGCATTGCAGGAAGCGCGCACCAGCGGCTGCGCCGTCATCATCAATCCGGCCGGCTATGGCCACACCTCCATCGCCATCCTGGACACCATACAGGCCCTGACCATCCCGGTACTCGAAGTGCATCTGTCCAACCTGCACAGGCGCGAGCCCTATCGCCACCTGTCCTATGTCTCCAAGGGCGCCACCGGCATCATCATGGGCCTGGGCGCGCAAGGTTATCTGCGCGCCATCGATGCCGTGGCCAATATCCTCACGGTGAAGAAATGAGTTCCAAGAAGAAGGCGCCCGCCAGGACGCCTGCTCCCGCCCCGGCGAAAAAGAGCAACGCCGACGCCGATGCGGTACGCGAGCTGGCCAAGCTGCTGAAGGAAACCGGCCTCACCGAAATCGAGATCGAGCATGACGGCGCGCGCATCCGCGTCAGCCGTGGCGGCGTCGCCATGGCCGCGCCCGCCGCAACGCTCGCCCCTTCCGCCGCCCCTGCCCCCGCCGCCGCCGCGCCGGCGTCAGGCCCGGCCGCCGGCGCAGTGCCCTCTCCCATGGTCGGCACCGTCTATCTGTCGCCCGAACCCGGCCGGCCGCCCTTCCTCAGCGTCGGCGAGACCGTGAAGGAAGGCGACACGCTGTTCATCGTCGAGGCGATGAAGACCATGAACGCCATCACTGCGCCCAAGGGCGGCACGGTGAAGGAAATCTGCGTCAGCGACGGCGACCCGGTCGAGTTCGGCCAGACGCTGGCCGTCATCGCCTGATGTTCGACAAGATTCTCATCGCCAATCGCGGCGAAATCGCGCTTCGCGTCATCCGCGCCTGCAAGGAAATGGGAATCTCCACCGTGGCGATTCATTCCACCGCCGACAGCGACGCCATGCATGTGCGATTGGCCGACGAAAGCGTCTGCGTCGGGCCGCCCGCCGCCGCCCAGTCCTATCTCAACATTCCCGCCATCATCGCCGCCTGCGAGATCACCGGCGCGGAAGCCATCCATCCCGGCTATGGCTTCCTGTCGGAGAATGCCAAGTTCGCCGACATCATCAAGGAACACGGCCTGACTTTCATTGGCCCGACGCCCGAACATATCCGCATGATGGGCGACAAGATCACCGCCAAGCAGACGGTCAAGGAACTGGGCATCCCCACCGTGCCGGGATCGGACGGCGCAGTCAGCGACGCCGACGCGGCGCGCGCGGCCGGGCAAATCGGTTATCCCGTCCTGATCAAGGCGACCGCCGGCGGCGGCGGCCGCGGCATGAAAGTGGCCAAGGATGCAGGCGAGCTCAGCTTCGCCCTCTCCCAGGCCCGCACCGAGGCCAAGGCCGCCTTCGGCAACGACACCGTCTATATGGAGAAGTATCTCCAGAAGCCGCGTCACATCGAAATCCAGATCCTGGCCGACAGCCATGGCCATGTCGTGCATCTGGGCGAGCGCGACTGTTCGCTGCAGCGCCGCCACCAGAAGGTTTGGGAGGAAGCCGGCAGCCCCGCCCTGAACGCCCGGGAACGCGACGAGATCGGCGGTATCGTCACCAAGGCGCTCAAGAAACTGGGCTATCTTGGCGCCGGCACCATCGAATTCCTCTACGAGGACGGGCACTTCTACTTCATCGAGATGAACACCCGCCTGCAGGTGGAGCATCCCGTCACCGAGGCCATTACCGGCATAGACATCGTGCGCGAGCAGATCCGCATCGCTTCGGGTGCGCCGCTGGGTTTCACCCAGAAGGACATCGTGTTCGAAGGCCATGCCATCGAATGCCGCATCAATGCGGAAAATCCCTTCACCTTCCGCCCTTCGCCCGGCCAGATCACCCAGTTCCACACCCCCGGCGGGCTGGGCGTGCGCTTCGATAGCGCGATCTATGCCGGCTACCGCATACCGCCTTATTACGACAGCCTGGCGGGCAAGCTGATCGTCCATGCCAAGAACCGCAACGAATGCCTGCTGCGCCTGCGCCGCGCCCTGGACGAGCTGGTGGTGGGCGGCATCGAGACCACCATCCCGCTGTTCCAGAAGCTGGTGCGCGAGCCCGACATCATCAACGGCGACTATTCGATCCATTGGCTGGAAAAATACCTCGCCAGCCTTGGTCATTGATGACGCTGCAAGCATTCGTGCCTCAGAACGGCATCGAGCGCCGCATCGTCATGGCACAGGCAGGCCAATTGCCCCCTGATGCCTTGATGGGCGAGATTGCCGCCGCCGACCTTTTCATTCCCAGCACGCGCCCGGTCCAGACCGACGGCAGCGGCTTTCTGCCGGTGTTGCTGGAACAGCAGAACGGCCTCTGCTTTGCTGCCGCCTTTACCGCGCAATCGCGCGCCGATGGTATGGCGCCCTATCTGATGCAGGCGCTGGGTGCGCATTTCTTTCGCCGCCTGCCGCCCGGCTATGGCGTGCTGGTCAATCCCGGCACCGAGGCGCAGATTTTCCTGGCCCCCGATGGCGTCGCGGCACTGCAGCACGATCTGAAGGCCCGGTAGCCGCTGCGCCCTTTACCCGCTAGTCTGCCGCATCAATCACATGGGGAGGGACGTGCATGGGTTTCCTGTCGAAATATTCCTCGCAGATTCTGGGCATCACGCGCATCGTTGCGGCCCTGTTGTTCATGGAGCATGGCCTGATGAAGCTGGTCGGCTTTCCGGCGCCGATGGGCACGGGATCCCTGCCGCCCTTGATGCTGGCGGCCGGCGTCATCAAGGTGGCAGGCGGCATCCTGGTGGGCCTGGGCCTGTTCAGCCGCATCGCCGCCTTCATCTGTTCAGGCGAGATGGCGGTGGCCTATTTCCTGGTCCATGCCAAGACCAGCTTCTATCCGGCCCTCAACCAGGGCGACGCCGCAATCCTGTTCTGCTTTACCTTCCTGTATCTGGCCGCCGCCGGCCCCGGCAGCTTCGCGGTCAACAGCAAGTAGATCGTTTTGCGGTCAAGAAAGCGCGCGACGGCCCTGCCGCCGCGCGTTATTCTTTTGCGATGCACGGCACGTCCAAACTCACGCCGGAAATCCTGTTGCGCGCATATGCCGAGGGGTTGTTTCCCATGGCGGAACGGCGCGGCGATACCACCCTCTACTGGATGTCGCCCGACAAGCGCGGCATCATCCCGCTGGACGCCTTCCATGTCCCGCGCCGCCTGGCGCGCACCATGCGCGCGGGAAAATTCACGGTCACCGCCGATCACTGCTTTGCCGATGTGATGCGGGCTTGCGCCGCGCCGGCGCCCGGACGCGAGGAAAGCTGGATCAACGACGAGATATTGCGCCTCTACACCGCGCTGCATGCCGGCGGCCATGCCCATTCCATCGAATGCTGGCGGGATGGAGAGCTTGTGGGCGGACTGTATGGCGTGCGCCTGGGCGCTGCCTTTTTTGGCGAAAGCATGTTTTCCCGCGCCCGCGACGCCAGCAAGGTGGCGCTGGTCCATCTGGTTGACGCGCTGCGGCGCGGCGGCTTCAGCCTTTTGGACACCCAGTTCCTCACCGGCCATCTCGCCAGCCTGGGGGCTGTCGAGATACCGCGCTTGCGCTACCTGGCGCTGCTGCATGAGGCGCTGAACCGCCAGGCCCTCTGGCCGTTTTTCTAGCATGAGCCGGTTTCCGCGCCGCCGCTCGCCCAAGCTCGCGGCGCTCGGCCTCTTTCGCCAGTCCACAGGACTGGCTCACGCGCTACGCGCGCCGCGGCCTCTCACTGCCCCGCGCCTTCGGGCAGGGCCTCTACGCCTTCCTTGTCGGACGAATCCGGCGCCTTGACCTTGACGACGGTGTTGGCGGCATTGGCCGCGACGGTGGCGGCGTTGTTGTTGCAGCTGATCACCCACACGTCATAGAGCGGATGCTCGACCGCATTCAGGCCGGGGCTGGAACCGTACATCCAGCCGGAAAAGATGCGCCGGGGCGGCTGGTCGGGACGGTGATCCTCGATCTGGACAAAGGCGGCTGTTTCCGGCGTCTCGCTGGGCGGGGTGGAATAGCAGAAGCGGGCCGTGATGGTCAGGGTGGCGAAATTCACCGGCTTGCCGATGGGGGCGGTGATGTTGGTGGGCCGCCCGGTGATCTTGTCCAACCCGCGCAGCAGCAGCGAGGTGCCGCCCTGCGGTGCCACCGGCGGCGATGGCGGAGCATCGGGTGGGGGCGCGGCGGTCGGCGCCTGGCCGAGCGGCGGCGGATTGGGAATAGGCACCGATGCGGGCTGGGCCGTCGCCGTCCCCGCCACGGCCAGCGCCAGTCCGGCCAGCGCGCGGCCCTTCACGGGCCGGCACCCAGGTCTTGCGGCTTGGCGGGCGCTGGCTTGGGTATGGCGGGCTTGCCGCTGTCGCCGCCGATGAAGCGGCCCGCCAGACTCATCAGGTCGGCGGAATTGGCCGCCTGGGTATTCTCGATATAGCCACCCGGCTTGATGTCGGTCTCGTCGCCGCCCGGCGCGATCGACAGATAGGACGAGCCCAGGATGCCCGACGAGGTGATCATCATCGAGGAATCGGTGGGCAGCTTGATGTCGCTGCGGATGTTCATGTGCACGGTGACCAGATAATTCTTGGGGTCCAGCACCATGTCGGAGACCGATCCCACCTTGATGCCGGAAATGCGCACATCGGTGCCCACGCCCAGACCGTCGACCTTGGGCAGGCGCGCCAGCACTTCATAGCCCGACAGGCTGCCGGTGCCGGTGCGCAGATAGGTCAAAGCCAGGAAGCCCAGCGCCACGATCACCACCACCGCGCCGATCAGGGTTTCTGTCACATTGCTCTGCTTGACGCCTTTGGCACTCATGGGGACGCACGCATCAGTCGGGCTTCCAGGCCTGATAGTCGCCGGTGGCGGGCGGACGCGCCCCGCCCTTGGACAGGCTGCCGCCGGGCTTGTAGGCGCCCTCGGTGCCGGTCAGGTTCGGCTCATGCGGCTGCTCGAAGCCGCGGGTCTTGAACGGCGCGCGGGTGGGCGGTTCGGCATAGGTGTGGTGCATCCAGCCATGCCAGTCGGGCGGCACGCGGCTGGCCTCGACGGTGCCATTATAGATCACCCAGCGGCGCGAGCCGTCCTTGTTCTGGTAGTAGCGGTTGCCGAAATCGTCGGTCCCCACCACGCGGCCCGACAGCCAGGTGGTCAGCAGAGTCCCCCAGGTCGCGGAGTTCCACCAGGAAAAGATCATCTTGAAGAGGGACATGCGCGTGGCTCGCGGGATTCGTCCGACTATAGGGCGGGGCGGCTTCCCGCGCCAATGCGGCAATGCACCAGACTCGCCGCTTTTGGGTTATCCCCAAATCCTCCAAAGGCGCCTGTGACGCTGTGATGAAACCGGGAGAAATTATTTTCGGTCATTAACTTTGGAGCCGCTTGACTCGCGGCTTTTTGGACATGGCGCCGCCACAATATCTTGTGGTTCCACTTGCAGGACCCCCCAGCCCATGTCCATACTTGGTGCCAGTCACCCCTAGTGACCACCACATCTGGCGACGTCCACCCTTCTGCGAAGCTGCTTTCGCGGATGGAAAACTGTCCCCGAATTGGCGGCCTGGCGGGGGCTGGGGCCGGTTTTCACTCTCCAACCTGGGGTCATTGCCATGCGTATTCGCCGCCATTTCACGGTCGAGGGTCATTCCCCCTATGAGGGCATCGCCTTTCGCAGCGCCGCCAGCGAGATTCGCAACCCCGACGGCTCCATCGTCTTCGCCCAGACCGATATCGAGGTGCCGGAGGGCTGGAGCCAGGTGGCCAGCGACGTGCTGGCGCAGAAGTATTTCCGCAAGGCAGGCGTGCCCAAGGCCCTCAAGCCGGTGCCCGAGGAAGGCGTGCCGGACTTCCTGTGGAAAAAGCAGCCCGCCAAGGACAACAAGGAGACCATGGGCGAGAAATCGGCCAAGCAGGTGTTCGACCGCCTGGCCGGCACTTGGACCTATTGGGGCTGGAAGGGCGGCTATTTCGATTCCGAGACCGACGCCCGGGCCTTTTACGACGAACTTTGCCACATGCTGGCGGCCCAGAAATGCGCCCCCAACTCGCCGCAATGGTTCAACACCGGCCTCAACTGGGCCTATGGCATCGATGGCCCCGGCCAGGGCCACTATTATGTCGACCACAAGACCGGGCGGCTGACCAAGTCGAGCTCGGCTTACGAACATCCCCAGCCCCATGCCTGCTTCATCCAGAGCGTCAAGGACGACCTGGTGAATGACGGCGGCATCATGGATCTGTGGACCCGCGAGGCGCGGCTGTTCAAATACGGTTCCGGCACCGGCACCAACTTCTCGCCCCTGCGCGGCGCCGACGAGCGGCTGTCGGGCGGCGGCAAATCGTCGGGCCTGATGAGCTTCCTCAAGATCGGCGACCGCGCCGCCGGCGCCATCAAGTCCGGCGGCACCACCCGCCGCGCCGCCAAGATGGTGATCGTCGACATCGACCATCCCGATATCGAGGATTTCATCGACTGGAAGGTGATCGAGGAGCAGAAGGTCGCCGCCCTGGTGGCCGGCTCCAAGCTGGCCGAACGCCACCTCAAGGCGGTGCTGAAGGCCTGCGTCAACTGCCAAGGCTCGGGCGGCGACTGCTATGACCCGCAGAAGAACCCGGCTTTGCGCCGCGAGATCAAGGCGGCGCGCAAGTCGCTGATCCCCGACAGCCTGATCGAGCGCGTCATCAGCTTCGCGCGCCAGGGCTACAAGGATATCGACTTCAGGACCTATGACACCGACTGGGACAGCGAGGCCTATACCTCGGTGGCTGGGCAGAATTCCAACAACACGGTGCGCGTCACCGACGACTTCCTCAAGGCGGTGCTGGAGGATGACGACTGGCACCTGACCAACCGCGGCACCGGCAAGATCGCCAAGACGGTTCCGGCGCGCGAATTGTGGGACAAGGTCTCCTATGCCGCCTGGGCCTGCGCCGATCCCGGCATCCAGTTCCATACCTCGATCAACGACTGGCACACCTGCCCGGCGGGCGGCGAGATCCGCGCCTCCAATCCGTGCAGCGAATACATGTTCCTGGACGACACCGCCTGCAACCTGGCCTCGCTGAACCTGATGCAGTTCCGCAAGGGCCCCGGCGGCGAAGCCGCCAAGGACTATTCCGGGGTCAAGCTGTTCGATGTCGAGGCCTTCGAGCATGCCACAAGGCTATGGACCATCGTGCTGGAAATCTCGGTGATGATGGCGCAGTTCCCCAGCAAGGAAATCGCGCAGCTGTCCTACGACTACCGCACCCTGGGCCTGGGCTATGCCAATATCGGCGGCCTGTTGATGAGCGCGGGCGTTCCCTATGACAGCCGCGAAGGCCGCGCCATCGCCGGCGCCATCGCCGCGCTGATGACCGGCGTCTCCTATGCCACCTCCGCCGAAATGGCGGGCGAGCTGGGCGCCTTCCCGGAATATGCCGCCAACAAGGACGCCATGCTGCGGGTGATCCGCAACCATCGCCGCGCCGCCCATGGCGAGGACAAGGGCTATGAGAAGCTCGCCACGCCGCCGGTGGCGCTGGATATCAAGGCCGTCAAGGACGAGGAGCTCGCCACCGCCGCCCGGCGCGCCTGGGACGAGGCACTGGCCAAGGGCAAGGAACACGGCTTTCGCAACGCCCAGGCCACGGTCATCGCGCCCACCGGCACCATCGGCCTGGTGATGGACTGCGACACCACCGGCGTGGAGCCCGACTTCGCCCTGGTCAAGTTCAAGACCCTGGCAGGCGGCGGCTATTTCAAGATCATCAACCGCTGCGTGCCCGAAGCCCTGGCCAATCTGGGCTATGGCCAGCCCGAGATCGACGCCATTGTCGCCTATGCCGTGGGGCATGGCACGCTGGAGGACTATACCGGCCGCATCACCTGTGACGCCCTGCGCGGCAAGGGCTTCGGCGAGGAGCAGATCGGCCAGATCGAGGCGGCGCTGGAAGCCGCCTTCGACATCCGCTTCGTCTTCAACAAATACACGCTGGGCAGCAAGTTCTGCAGCCAGGTGTTGAAGCTGGACGCCGCCCAGATGGACGCGGTCGATTTCGACATGCTGAAGGTCCTGGGTTTTTCGCGGGCCGACATCGACGCCGCCAACCTGCATGTCTGCGGCGCCATGACCCTGGAAGGCGCGCCTTACCTGAAGGAACAGCATCTTGCGGTGTTCGACTGCGCCAATCCCTGCGGCCGCATCGGCAAGCGGGCGCTGTCGGTCGAATCCCATATCCACATGATGGCGGCGGTGCAGCCTTTCATTTCCGGCGCCATCTCCAAGACCATCAACATGGCCAACAGCGCCGCGGTCAAGGACTGCGGCGAGGCCTATATGCTGTCCTGGAAGCTGGGGCTGAAGGCCAATGCGCTGTACCGCGACGGCTCCAAACTGTCGCAGCCGCTGGCCTCGCAGGTCTTCGCCTTCGCCGATGCCGAGGAAGACGACGCCCTGGCCGAGGCACCGCGCGCGCCGGCATCCCAAACGATGATCACCGAACGCATCGTGGAGCGCGTCATCGAAAAGGTGCGCAGCCATGAGCGCGAGAAACTGCCCCATCGCCGCAAGAGCTATACCCAGAAGGCGATTGTCGGCGGCCACAAGGTCTATCTGCATACCGGCGAATATGAGGACGGGCGGCTGGGCGAAATCTTCATCGACATGCACAAGGAAGGCGCCGCCTTCCGCAGCCTGATGAACAATTTCGCCATCGCCATCTCGGTCGGCCTGCAATATGGCGTGCCGCTGGAGGAATTCGTCGAGGCCTTCACCTTCACCCGCTTCGAACCGGCGGGACTGGTGATCGGCAACGACTCCATCAAGAACGCCACCAGCGTGCTGGATTACATCTTCCGCGAACTGGGCGTCTCCTATCTGGGCCGCAGCGACCTGGCCCATGTGGTGCCCTCGGCGGACGAGGATCTGGGCCGGCCGGGCGACGGCGGCGGATCATCGGACATCGCCATCTCCAAGCTGGCCTCCAGCGGCTATCTGCGCGGCCGCACCCAGATCGCGGTGGTGCGCGGCGGCGCCGCCCCCAAGATGCTGGCGCATGACGAGGAAGAGCATTTCGGCGCCTTCGCGGCCGACAATGACAGAGAGGACGCTCATCTCGACCTGTCGGAGATCCGCGCCGGCGTCGAGGCCAGCATCGCCTCCCCCACTCTTTCCAACGGCGTCAGCGCAGCAGTCGCGCAGCTGGAAGCCTCGCTGGCCCAGTCCGGCGCGCGCCTCACCCGCGCGGCGCGGGCGGCGGAAGCCCGGATGAAGGGGTTTGAGGGCGACAATTGCGGCGCCTGCGGGAACTTCACTTTGGTGCGCAACGGCACCTGCATGAAGTGCAACACCTGTGGTTCGACCAGCGGCTGTTCCTGAGCCGCCCGGTGAATGTCTTGTAAAGAAGGCGCGGAGACATCCGCGCCTTCTTTCGTTACCAGCCCATGACCTATGTCCAATCCGGCGCCCTGGAACAATTAAGCTATGACGAACACACCCGCACCCTGCGCGCCAAGTTCCGTGACTCCGGCCGGATTTATCTGTACCGGGGTGTGCCGCAGGACGTTTATGACGCGCTGATCTTCGCGGACTCTCTGGGCGTCTACTTCAATTCCCAGGTCCGCGACCGCTACGCCTGCGAGGAACTTGCTTGACCAAGCCGTCGGAGAGGCGCTGCGCCTCCGCGGCCGCCTCCTCCAGTTCCGACGCCAGCTCTTCCAGCTTGCGCCTGTAGAGGGTGATGCCGGTTTCCGCCGACTGGGTGCGCAGCCGCGCCGCGAGCGCGCGCATCTTGGGAACCTGGGCGAGGACCATGCCTGTCATGGGGATTGAAACGATCCGCGCCACCGGGACGTTCCGTCGCGGCCAGTCTTCCGGCGACAAGTCTGCCGGCGGCAAGTCTGCCGGCGGCCTTAAACCCTTTGGTAACTTTGGGGGTCCAGCCTGCCGCCATGATCCCGTTTCTGCCCGTCCTGATCCTGCTCGCGCTCCTGTTCCTGGCGCCCGCCCGGGCCGCCGACCCCGCCGCCGTGGCGAAAATCCATGGCGGCATCGTCGATTGCGTGGGCTGCGACCTTTCCGGCGCCGACCTCTCCAACACCTGCGTCAAGGATCACGACCTGCATGGCGCGGATTTCACCAACGCCGACGCCACATTGATGTGCATGAGCTTCGCGAACTTCACCGGCGTGTCATTCCGCAAGACGGAATTGTCTGGCGCCAACCTGGCAGGCGCGAAGATGAACGGCGCCGACCTGACCGGGGCCGAGACCTCGATCACGTCCTTCCTGGGCACCGACCTGCGGGCCGTGAAAGGCCTGACCCAGGCGCAGCTTGATGTCGCCTGCGGCGACGCCAAGACCCTGCTGCCGCCCGGCCTGCACGTTCACACCTGTCAGTAGCAGCTATTACTCCGCAAGCTGCGGAATTCGTCGCTCTCGCGTGTCCACTGGACACGCTCACGCGCTACGCGCGCCGTTCCTCAATCCGCAGCTTCCTTCAGCACGTCCGGCTTCCAGCGCAGCACCGGCTTGCGCGCGGCTGCTGTCTCGTCCAGGCGGCGGCGCGGGGTGAAGTGCGGCGCGCCGGCGAAGCGGGCGGTGTTCCCGGCCCTGGCCTCTTCCGCCAGCCGGTGCAGCACATGGATGAAGGCGTCCAGCGATGCCTTGCTTTCGCTTTCCGTCGGCTCGATCAGCATCGCGCCATGCACCACCAGCGGGAAATACATGGTCATGGGGTGATAGCCCTCATCGATCATCGCCTTGGCGAAATCAAGCGTGGTGACGCCGGTGCCTTCCAGAAAATGATCGTCGAACAGCGCCTCATGCATGCAGGGGCCGTCGCCGAACGGCGCGCTCATCACGTCTTTCAGGGACGCCAGGATATAGTTGGCCGACAGCACCGCATCTTCCGACGCCTGGCGCACGCCGTCACGGCCATGGCTCAACATATAGGTCAAGGCGCGGCTGAACATGCCCATCTGGCCGTGGAAGGCGCACATCCGGCCGAAGGGCTTGGCCCCATCCGGCGCGGCCTGCATGTCTTCGATCAGGCGCAGGCCCTGACCATCGGCCACCAGCAGCGGGATCGGCGCGAACGGCGCCAGCCGCGCCGACAGCACCACCGGACCGGCGCCCGGCCCGCCGCCGCCATGCGGGGTGGAGAAGGTCTTGTGCAAATTGATGTGCATGGCATCAATCCCCAGATCGCCGGGGCGCACCCGGCCCGCGATGGCGTTGAAGTTGGCGCCGTCGCAATAGAAATATCCGCCCGCCTCGTGGACCGCTTTGGCAATCTCGATAATTTCGCCCTCGAACAGCCCGCAGGTGTTGGGATTGGTCAGCATGATCGCCGCCACATCCGGCCCCAGCTTGGCCTTCAGGGCGGCGGAATCCACCCGGCCATTGGGCAGCGCCGGCACCTCGTCCACCGTGAAGCCGGCAAAGGCGGCGGTGGCGGGATTGGTGCCGTGCGCCGATTCCGGCACCAGCACGCGCGTCCGGTCCTCGCCGCGCGCGGCGATGGCGGCGCGGATCGCCAGCATGCCGCACAATTCGCCATGGGCGCCCGCCTTGGGCGACATGGCGACAGCGGGCATGCCCGTCATACTGGTCAGCCAGGTCATCAGTTGCGAGATCAGTTCCAGCGCGCCCTGCGTCACCTGCGTCGGCGCCAGGGGATGCAGGTCACCGAACCCGGGCAGCCGCGCCATCTTCTCGTTCAGGCGCGGATTGTGCTTCATGGTGCAGGACCCCAGCGGATACAATCCACTGTCAATCGCGTAGTTCATCCGCGACAGCCGCACATAATGGCGGATCACTTCCGGCTCGCTGAGGCCCGGCAGGCCGATCGGGCCGCCCCGGCGCATGCCGCCCAGCCGCGTATCGGCGACCGCCACATCGGGCAGGTCCACGCCGCAGGCGCCATGGCCCAGCTCGAAGATCAGTTTTTCTTCGTGGTCCAGGCCCCGGTCGCCCGAGATGGTGGCCAGTTCTTCCGCCGTCACGGTGCCCGGCGCAATGGGAGCGCGCCGGTTCGGCCCAGGATCAGCAGCGGGCGCGGTGGGGCGGCCCTGATTGTTCATGGTCATGACAAATTCTCTTTCAGCGCCCGAACCAGCGCATCGAAATCGTCATCGGTGTTGGTTTCGGTGGCCGCCAGGATCAGCAGGTTTTCCACGCTCTTGTCGCGCGGCAGCAGGCGCGAGGCGGGAACGCCCGCGATCACCCCTTTTGCGGCCAGCGCATCCACCACCGGCGCGGCCGCCCTGGGCAGCCGAACGGTGAACTCGTTGAAGAAGCTGGGCGTCACCAGCTCCACGCCCGGCAGCGCCGCCAGCCTGCCCGACAGCGCCGACGCCTTGGCATGGTTCAGCCGCGCCAGTCGCGTCAGCCCCTCCTCGCCCAGCAGCGACAGATGGATGGTGAAGGCCAGGGTGCAAAGCCCGGAATTGGTGCAGATGTTGCTGGTCGCCTTTTCGCGGCGGATATGCTGCTCGCGGGTCGACAGCGTCAGGACATAGCCGCGCCGGCCTTCGACATCCACCGTCTCGCCGGTCAAGCGGCCCGGCATCTGGCGCAGGAATTTCTCGCGGGTGGCGAAAAGTCCGACATAGGGGCCCCCAAAGTTCAGGCCATTGCCGATGCTCTGGCCTTCCGCCGCCACAATGTCGGCGCCCTGCGCCCCCGGCGGCTCCAACAGCCCCAGCGACACCACCTCCGTCACCACCGCGATCAGCAGCGCGCCCTTGGCATGGGCGGCATCGGCGATGGGGCGCAGGTTGCGGATCAGGCCGAACACATCCGGCGACTGGACCACCACACAGGCGGTCTGGTCGTCGATCAGGGAAATAATGTCCTCGGCGCTGCCCGGCGTGACGGGGCTGCGCGTCATTTCGCCGAACAGCCCGGCCACCGTCTCCACCGTCTCGGCATAGTGCGGGTGCAACCCGCCGGACAGGATCGCCTTGCCGCGCTTGGTGAGGCGCTGGGCCATCAGCACCGCTTCCGCTGTCGCGGTCGAGCCGTCATAGAGCGAGGCATTGGCGACCTCCATCCCGGTCAGCAGCGCCACCTGGGTCTGGAATTCGAACAGATACTGCAGCGTGCCCTGGGCGATTTCCGGCTGATAGGGCGTGTAGCTGGTGAGAAATTCCGAGCGCTGGATCAGGTGATCCACCGCCGCCGGGACATGATGCTTGTAGGCCCCGGCGCCGCAGAAAAACGGCGCTGCCCCGGCGGCGGTGTTTTTCGCCGCCAGCTTGGCCAGCGCCCGCTCCACCTCCATCTCGCCCTGGGTGTCGGGCAGGTCAAAGGCCGACAGGCCGACAATCGCCGCCTTGGGCACATCGCGGTACAGGGCATCGACATCGGCGGCGCCGATGCGGGCCAGCATGGCCTTGCGGTCGTCGGGCGTGAGCGGCAAATAGCGCATCAGAGCCCGTCCACGAACGTCTTGTAGGCGGCCTCGTCCATCAGCTCGGCGAACTCGTCCTTGCTGACGCCCTTCAGCTTGAAGAACCAGCCCTCGCCTTCCGGGTCCTCATTGACCTTGGAGGGGGCAGCTTCCAGCGCGCTGTTGGCTTCGACGACCGTGCCGCCCGCCGGGGCATAGATGTCGCTGGCGGCCTTGACGCTTTCCACCACTGCGGCCTCGCCGCCCGCCGTCACCGCCTTGCCGGCGGCGGGCAGCTCGACGAACACGACGTCGCCCAGGCTTTCAGCGGCATATTTGGTGATGCCGATGGTGGCGGTGTCGCCGTCCAGGCGGATCCATTCATGCTGGTCGGTATAGCGGACTTCACTCATGAAAAACTCCTAGCGGCGATAGGTGTGAGGGACGAAAGGCATGGGCGCGATGGCGGCGGGCAGCGGCTTGCCCCGCACCATCAGGTCGACAGGCGTGCCGATGGCGGCGCAGGCGGGTTCGACATAGCCCATCGCCACCGGCGCATTCAGGCTGGGGCCAAAGCCGCCGCTGGTGACGATGCCGATGATGCGGCCGCTCTTGTCGGCAATTTCTGCCCCTTCGCGGGCCGGCGCCCGGCCTTCGGTGCGGATTCCGACCCGCTTGCGCGTCGGCGCGCCGCCCAGGATTTTTTCGGCGGCGGGAAAATCCCGGGCCTCCTTGCGGCGCTTGCCGATCGACCATAGCAGCGCCGCCTGGGCCGGATCGGTCGTCTCGTCGATGTCGTGGCCATAGAGGCAAAGGCCTGCTTCCAGCCGCAGGCTGTCGCGCGCGCCAAGCCCGATGGGCATCACCTCGGCCTCGCCCAGCAATGCGCGGGCAACCCTGTCGGCGTCCGCCCCCGCGAGCGAAATCTCAAACCCGTCCTCGCCGGTATAGCCGGTGCGGCTGACAATGGCCGGTGCGCCCGCGACGGTGGCGCGCTTGACCTGCATGAAGGTGAGCGCGGAAATGCCGGGTGAATGGCGCTCCAGCGCCGCCGCCGCCGCCGGTCCCTGCAGCGCCAGCAGGGCACGGTCAAAGCGCGGCGTCAGCGTGGCGGCGCCGTTCAGCCTGTCCGCGATGAAGGCGAAATCCGCTTCCTTGGTCCCGGCATTGACGACCAGATACAGCTCCGCCTCACCCGCCAGGCGCGAGAACATGAAATCGTCCTTGATGGTGCCCTGATCGGTCAGCAGCAGACCGTAGCGCTGCATGCCCTCTTTCAAGCCCGCCACCTCGGCGGGTGTCACCCGCTCCAGCGCCGCCGTGTCGCCCGCCAGAAATGCCTGGCCCATATGCGAAACGTCGAACAGCCCGGCTTTTTCGCGGGTGTGCAGATGTTCTTTCAGGATACCGGCCGGGTACTGCACTGGCATTTCATAACCGGCGAAGGGCACCATCTTGCCGCCCAGCTCCAGATGCAGGGCGTAGAGCGGCGTGCGGCGCAGAATTTCGTCGGTCATGTCGGTCCCAATAGCAAAGGCCGCGCCCGGATGGACGCGAAACCCCTTCTGTCATGGGACCTGAGAGTTTTCCCGATCTATCACGAGCGGTTACCCCTTCGGCGGACACTGCCATCAGACGGGCGGCATCACTTTCCAGAAGTTCATACTCCGATCGCGGTCCGTTTTGCCTGAGAGTTTCCGGGGTGGTTGCTCCTTCGGCGGTCTGCGACAAAAGACGCAGACGCTCTCCCGCGAGGGATCTTGTGCTGGCCAGCCGACCGCGCCTCACGGCGGAGGGGGATGTTGCAAAGCATCATAAATGGGGGCTTCGGGGAGTCAACGAAACCGGCCCGCTTACTCACATTCTTTCGGGAATTTCGATGCCCAAAAGGCCCAGAACCCGGGTCAGGGCCGCCAGCACCAGGGCGCAGAGGCCCAGCCGGGCCGCCCTGAGCGCGGGGTCGGATTCCGACAACACATGGTGTTCGCCATAGAAGCGGCTGAAATTCTGCGCCAGCTCAAAGGCATATTCGCACAATATGTTGGGGGCGCGCTTGTCCTCGGCCGCGGCCAGCACATCGCCCAGCGACAGAAGCTGCAGGATCAGTCGGCGCTCCTCGGGCGAATGGATGGCCGGGGCGGCAAGAACGAAGCCCTGCTCCTGGGCCTTGCGCAGCATCGATTGGATGCGCACCGCGGCATATTGCAGATAGGGACCCGTCCTGCCTTCAAAGGTGGAAAAGCGCTCGAGGTCGAAGATGTAATCGGTGGTGCGCATGTGCGACAGGTCGGCGAACTTGATGGTGGCGATGCCGACCTTGCGCGCGATATCGCTGCGCTCCAGGGGCGAGAAATCCGCCGCCATGCCCTGCTCTGCCAGCCGCGTCTCGGCTTGCGCCGTTGCCATGCTGATCAGGTCGTGCAGCTTCATCACCCCGCCGGCGCGGGTCTTGAACGGCTTGCCGTCGGCCCCGTTCATGGTGCCATAGCCGACATGTTCCAGCACCGCCTTGCCCGACAATCCTGCCTTGGCGGCAGCGCGGAACACCTGCTCGAAATGGCCATGCTGGCGGTGATCGACCACATAGAGAATCAGGTCCGGGTCCTGCGCCCGCACCCGCTCCATGATGGTGGCAAGATCGGTGGTGCCATACAGAACCCCGCCTTCGGATTTCACCAGGATCAGCGGCGGCAGCGGCTTCTTGTCGTCGTCCTGGGCGACCGGCACCACCAGCGCGCCTTCACTCAGTTCCGCCAGGCCGCGCTTTTTCAGATCCTCGATCATAGGCGCGATCAGGGCGTCGACGCTGGATTCGCCGTTCCACAGGTCGAAACTCACGCCCAGGGCGCCGAATTCGCGCTTGAGGCCTGCTTCCGACACGGCGATGAAATGCCGCCACAGCGCGCGATAGCCGGCACGGCCCGCCTGCAGATCCACCGTGGCGCGCCGCGCCGCTTCCAGCCGGGCCGGATCGGCCTTGCAGGCGGCGCTGGCGCGCGGATACAGCGTCTCCAGTTCTTCCATGCTGACCGGCGACTCGGCGGGATACGGCCCGGTGAAATTCACGTCGAAATAGGGCAGCTCCGGCTGCTCCAGCTCGATCTCGCTGATCAGCTGCCCCATCTGCAGGCCCCAGTCGCCCAGATGCACGTCGCTGGTCACCTGCCAGCCATTGGCGCGGAACAGGCGCTGCAGGCAGTCGCCGATGATGGATGAGCGCAAATGTCCCACATGCATGGGCTTGGCGATGTTGGGACCGCCGAAATCGATCACCACCGCCTTGGCTTTTCCCTCGGCAGACAGGCCGGTGCCCGCGCCTTCCTCGGCGTTGATCGCGGCGGCCCGCGCCTCGAGCGCCGCGTCGGTGAGATCGAGATTCAGGAATCCGGGACCGGCAATCTCCACCTTGGCAAAGACGGGATCGGGTTTGAGCCGCGCGGCGATCTTCTCGGCCAGGGCGCGGGGATTGGCCTTGGAAACTTTTGCAGCCGCCAGCGCGCCATTGCACTGGAACTGCGCCAGGTCGGGCCGGTCGGCGGGCTGTACCCGCCCCAGGCTTTCCGGCAGGCCTTCGGCGGCAAAGGCCGCACCCAGGGTCCGCGACAGCTCGGACGCCAGCGAACTCATGCCGCCACCGTCATGGCAGATAGCGGCTTCTGGTCTTGTTGTATTCGATCTGCGCCGGGGTGAGCTGGAAGCCGGACATCAACTGGTAGTTCCAGGGCAGCTTGCCCCCCATAAGCTGGATTTGGGTATCGTCGGGCGACTGCGTGATGGTGGCGCTGGCCGCGTCCGGCGCGAATTCGAACCGCAGCATATAGAGCCTCTTGGAATAGATCTTGGCGCCCTCGGTCGCCACCACAAAATAGGGCACGCTATAGCTGGCGCGGTCGCGCGACGGCGCGCGGGTGGCACGGAAGGTAAGGTTGAGCGAAGACCTTATGACGCCGCTGCTCTCGTTCAAGGCGCAATCGCTTTGGGCATCGATCAGCTTGACGGTATAGAGTTCATTGGCCAGGTCGGGCGTGGTGCCGGGCCGCATCACGGTGATGGTCGAGGTATCGGCCAGGATGGCCGGGACGGGGCAGATCACGATCTTGCTGCTGCAGGCCGCGGCCGCCAGCAGTGCGAGGCCAAGAAACGGCAGGAGAATGAAACGGGCACGCATCACAGGAGCTTCCTTCAGGCGGCGGGTGCTTGACTTTACCCTTGGCCTGCCCGACTTCACACAGACCGCCGATTTGGGCGGCGGACCATAGCCAAGCAGACCCCGGATGGAAAGCACAGGACCCCGAAAAAGCCAAGGCACGCCGGCGCGAGCTGGGGCGACCGGAAAAAATGTCCGCCAATTTGGGCAGGGGGCCTGAAGGCTGTGGCCGTTTATACCGATGTCAGCTTCGAGGATCTGGAGCGGCTGCTGGAATCCTATGACATCGGCCAGCCCCTGTCCTTCAAGGGCATCGCCGAGGGCATCGAGAATTCCAACTTCTATCTGCAGACCGACCGCGGCGCCTTCATCCTCACGCTGTACGAGAAACGGGTGGCAGCGGGCGACCTGCCCTTCTTCCTGGGGCTGATGGAGCATCTGGCCGGGCGGGGCCTGCACTGCCCCCTGCCCGTCAAGACCATGGACGGCCGCGCGCTGGTGGAGATAAACGGCCGCCAGGCCGCCATCGTCACCTTCCTCACCGGCATCGCGCTGCGCCGTCCCGACGCGGCCCATTGCGCGGCTGCGGCCATGGCCCTGGCGGAACTGCACAAGTGCGGCGAGGGCTTCGCGCTGTCCCGCGCCAACGCCCTGGGGCCGCCAGGCTGGCAGACCCTGGCGGATGCGATCATCGGCGCCGATGCGGTGGAAGAAGGCCTGACCGGCCTGATCACGACCTCGCTCCAGGCGCTGGTGGCAGAATGGCCCCAGCGCCTGCCCAGCGGCGTGATCCATGCCGATTACTTTCCCGACAATGTCCTGTTCGTGCACGACCGGGTGGGCGGGGTGATCGACTTCTATTTCGCCTGCAACGACTTCTATATCTATGACCTTGCCATCATGCTGAACAGCTGGTGCTTCGAGATCGATGGCAGCTTCAATATCACCAAGGGCCAATCGCTGATCAGCGGCTATCGCGCCGTGCGCGCGCTCAGTGATGCGGAGATCGCCGCCCTGCCCGTCTTGATGCGTGGCTCGGCGCTGCGCTTCCTGCTGACCCGCACCTATGACTGGATCAATCACGACCCCACCGCCCTGGTGCGGCCCAAGGACCCGCGCGAATATTCCAAGAAATTGCGCTTCCACAACAAGGTGAAGCACGCCCGGGAATATGGGTTGTGACGGAGCGACCGGCCAGCGAAGCGCCTGCCGGCGCGACCATGAACAAGATTGACATTTTCACCGATGGCGCCTGCTCGGGAAACCCCGGTCCCGGCGGCTGGGCGGCCATCCTGCGCACCGGCCCGCACGAAAAGGAACTGTCGGGCGGCGAACATACCACCACCAACAACCGCATGGAGATGATGGCGGTGATTGCGGGCCTGAAGGCGCTGAAGGCCGGCGCAGCCGTCACCATCCACACGGATTCCCGCTATGTGATGGACGGAGCTTCCAAATGGATTCTGGGCTGGAAGAAAAAGAGCTGGAAGACCGCCGACAAGAAGCCGGTCAAGAATGAAGACCTGTGGCGGGCGCTAGATGCGGAAATGACCCGCCACAAAATCCGCTGGATCTGGATCGCGGGCCATTCCGGTCATCCGGAGAATGAGCGCGCCGACCAACTGGCGCGGGATGCCATCCCGCGCTAATTTCCATTTGTTGGCCCTGCGGGCAGGCGCTAGGTCAGCTGGCCCGAGCCCAGCAGATATTCGGCGCTCGACACTTCGAAAGCACCCGGCGCTTCCACATTCAGCGACGTCACCACGCCATCCTTGACGATCATGGAATAGCGCTGGCTGCGCTTGCCCATGCCGAACTTGGTGCCGTCCATCTCCAGGCCCAGGGCGCGCGTGAAATCGCCATTGCCGTCGGCCAGCATATGCACCTTGCCGTCGGACTTCTGGTCCTTGCCCCAGGCGCCCATCACAAAGGCGTCATTGACCGAGACGCAGGCAATCTCGTCCACGCCCTTGGCGCTGAGGCTGTCGTAATTGGCCACGAAGCCCGGCACATGCTTGGCCGAGCAGGTGGGGGTAAAGGCGCCCGGCAGCGCGAACAGCGCCACGGTCTTGCCGGCAAAAAAGCTGCCGGTGGGTACGGGGGTGGGCTTGCCGTCCTGCATCTCCATCAGGGTGGCGGAAGGAATCTTGTCGCCGACTTTGATCGTCATCTTGCTCTCCATTGGGATAAATCAGCCGATTTCCGGCCCGGCCGCCATGTTGTAATGCCTGGCGATGTAATCCAGTGCCGCCGCGCCATCCAGCGCCGGCGAGAAATAATAGCCCTGGCCGAATTCACAGCCGATGCGGGCCAAAAACTGGGCGTCGGCCTCGCTTTCGATGCCTTCGGCCACCACCGCGCGCTTGAGATCATGGGCCATGTCGACGATGCCCGATAGCACCACTTCGCCGTCGGTGTCGATGTCGGTGCCGCCGTGACGGGCCAGGAAGCTCTTGTCGATCTTGACCGTGTCCACCGGCAGGTTGCGGAACTCGCTGAGGGTGGAGGCCCCGGTGCCGAAATCATCGATCGACAGGCTCGCGCCCAGGGCCCGGATGCGCGCCATGATCTGGGGCAGCTTGGGGTCGGCGGCGATGGCCGATTCGGTGATTTCCAGGTTCAGCGAGCCTTCGGCGATGCCGCTGCCGCCCAGGATGGTCTTGAGCAGCGCCTCGAAGCCCGTATCCTTGAGCTGGCGGCGGGAGAAATTGACGCTGACGAACAAGGGCGGCTTGAGGGGGAAATAGCGCTGCCAGTGTGCCAGGTCGTTGGCGGCTTGTTCCAGCGCCAGCCGCCCCAGCGCCACGATCAGGCCGGTCTCTTCGGAATGGGCAATGAAGTCGGCGGGCGACACCAGTCCCTTGACCGGATGCTTCCAGCGCAGCAGCGCCTCAAATCCCGCCACGCTGCGGTCGGTCAGCCGGATGATGGGCTGGTAGAAGACGTCAAGCTGGTCGGTGGCCAGCGCATGACGCAGTTCGCTTTCCAGCGCCACGCTGTCGCCGGGCGCCAGGTTTTCCAG
This sequence comes from Rhizomicrobium sp., assembly GCA_035549455.1. GTDB lineage: Bacteria > Pseudomonadota > Alphaproteobacteria > Micropepsales > Micropepsaceae > Rhizomicrobium. The sequence continues at coordinate 65,690 of DASZQW010000012.1, forward strand.
CTCGTTGCTGTAGAGCCGGGCGCAGGCGCCGCCCTGCTTCTTGGCGGCGATCAGCGCCAGCTCGGCATTCTTGATCAGGGCGAAGGGATCCTCGCTCTGGGCTCCCGTCGCCAGACCGATGCTGCAGGGCGCGAAGACCTCGCGGCCCTCCACCAGATAGGGCTTGCCGAGACTTTCGGCCAGCGCATTGCCGATGGGCTGCGGCGCGCGGCGGGGATTGGCGAACAGGAAGGCGAAGCTGTCGCCGCCGGTGCGGAAGATCTGCGCCGGCTCGCCCAGGCCCGTCAGCCGCTCGGCGATCTGGCGCAACAAGGTGTCGGCGCCCACATCACCCAGGCTGGCATGAATGGCCTTGAAGCGGTCCACGTCCAAAAGCGCGAACAGCGACTTGTCGAAGCCCGCCCCCAACGCGTCCAGCCCTTCCATCAGCGCCACGCGGTTGCCAAGCCCGGTCAGGGAGTCGCGCGGCAGCGCCGCCTCGCGCTTCTCGGCCGCTTCCGCCGCCAGCTGTGCGAATTCGGCGTCCTTGCGCTGGGTGATATCGGAGAGAAGGCCCAGGCAGTCGGACGGCACTTGTTGTTCGCTGACGATGGTGGCGCGCAGTTCCAGCCAGCGATAGGGGCCGCCGCCGGCGCGGAATTCCAGCCGGAACGCCATGCCGGGCCGGTGGCGGTATTCCTCCAGCGCCCTGGTATAGACTTGGCGGTCCTCGAGATGGACCAGCGCCACCCAGTCGCCATGGCTCAGGGTGGTTTCCTGCGCGCTCAGCCCCACCATCTGGGCTGCTTCCTGCGACAGGGTCAGCAGGCCGGCGCGAAAATCCAGGTCGAACACGCCCTGGTGCGACGCGCCGATGGCCGCCCGCGCCAGGTTGTTGAACGGCGCATTGTGGTCGATGGGCGTTTCGGCTGTTGCCGGCCGCTGTTCTTCCAGCAGCCTGGCGGCGTAGGAGCCGTGCAGGAACGGTAGGACGGCGATTTCCTCGCTGGCGATCACGGCCAGCGCCAGCAGCATGGCGCCGGTGGCCGCGAAGCCGCCCGTGGCGGCGGGACCGGTCAGGCTTTCGCCCAGCCCCCCGACCGCCATCACCGCGGCCGCCACCGCCACCAGCGCGAAGGCGATGGCGCTGGGCGCGATCACCTGCGCCGCCTTGTGGCCGCGCCGCCCGGCGATGAACAGATAGGCCGCCACCGCCAGGCTGCCCAGCACGATGACGGCGTCCGTCACGAAGGTCGCGCCGGGCAGGCCCATATAGGCGAGGAATCCCAGCCCCGCCAAAGTCCAGACCCCGATGCGCGCCTGGCGCTCGCGCGCCGGCCAGACATCGCGCAAGGGGATGATGGCGTTGGCCAGCCGCGCGCCGCAGGCCAGCGCCAGCGCGGTCAGGAAGGCCGACAGGCCATAGGGCCCGCCGATGCGCGTGGCGAGGGAGGAATCGAACATGCCGGTGCCTGAAAGCCAGGCCAGCAGAAGCAGCAGCAGCGTCAGCGCCACCCAGCGCGGCGCGGCATGGCCGATCAATACGGCCAGGCCGCCGCTGATCAGCATGGCGGCGGCGATCAGCGCACCGACGGCGGTGATAAAGATCGCCAGGGTGCGGTTGTGCGAACTCAGCGCCGGCTCGGTCCAGGCATAAAGCGCGGGCGGCGTGGCGGCGGCGCCGACGCGGATGGCCAGTCCCACCGTGGTCACGGGCGGCACGATGATGCGCCAGGCGCGGTGGCCATAGGCGGATGCCGTCTCCACCACGGTGCCGGAATCCGAACTCGCCACCGCCAGGATGGCGGGGCGCATGCGTTTGGGGATCAGCGACAAAGCGGCGCGCGGGGGCTGGCCCGCCAGCAGCACGCGGGTGGCGGGCCGGACCGAATCGTTGGTCGCCTGCACGATGTACCATTGCGAGCCATCACCCTCGGCGCCGCCCGGAGCGCGGTAGGGCGACAGCGCGGGCTTCAGGTCCAGCATGTTCTCGCGACTGGCGAAGTTGACCTGCGGCGGCTGGCCGGGCGAAGCGGCATGCGCAGGCGCAGCCAGCAGCGCGGCGCAGAACAGCAACAGGGACAAAAATCTCGTCATGCGTCTCGCGGACCTTCAACCAAGCTGCGCTTCATCCTTGAGCAAGGCAAATAGCAGATGGTCTGCCCATGCGCCGTTTATCAGCAGGTAATGGCGGGCCAGCCCTTCCTGGCGGAAACCGTTGCGCACCAGCAGGCGTTGGGAAGCACCATTGTCGGTCAGGCAGGCAGCCTCGATGCGGTGCAGCCCCAGCGTCTTGAAGATGAAGGGGATCAGCGCCTTCACCGCACTGGTCATGTAGCCCTGGCGGGCGAACCGGGCCCCGATCCAGTAGCCCAGGGTGCAGCACTGGGTGACGCCGCGCCGCACATTGGAAAGGGTGCAGCCGCCCAGCAGCGCGTCGTCGCTTTCGCGCAGCACGAAGAAGACATAGGCCGAGTCCAGTCTTGTCTCCTTCTGGTAGCGCTTGATGCGGCGGCGGAAGGCACCGCGCGTCAGTTCGTCATCGGTCCAGACCGGCTCCCAGGGCATGAGGAATTCGCGGCTTTCGCCGCGCAGCTTGGCCCAGACCGGATAGTCGGCAATGCGCGGATAGCGCAGATAGATGCCCTGCCCCCGTATCACCGGCTGCTGGCCGCCGGGGAAGGTCAGCCCGCGCATGAAGGCGATGGGACTGGTCTTGGCGAAGGCGGCTTTGACCATCAGCTATTCCGCCGCGTCGGCGATGGCGCGCTTGCCGAAGCGCGCGGCGAAAACATCATGGCGTTCCATGTTCGACACCGGGCCGATAGCCGCGATGGTGGGCGCTCCCGCCTCCATCACCCGCGCCGCATAGCCCTTGACCGCATCGGCGCCGATGGCATCGAGTTGTGCCACGATCTCGGCGGCGCTCTGCACCCGGCCTAGCGCGAACAACTGGCCGGCGATCTGTTCGGCGCGGGTTCCGGGCCGTTCCATGCCCATCAGCAGCGAGACTTTCAACTGCGCGCGGGCGCGGCTGACTTCCGCCTCGCTGAGGGCAGAGGCGATGGCCGCCATCTCGCCCGCGATGACGGCGGAAATTTCGCCCGCTTCCTTTTCGCCGGTCCCGGCATAGATGCCCAGAAAGCCGGAATCCTGGAAACCGTTGGAGAAGGCATAGATCGAATAGCACAGGCCCCGCTTTTCGCGCACTTCCTGGAACAGGCGCGACGAGGTGCCGCCGCCCAGCGCCGTGGCATAGACCTGGGCCACGAAATAATCGGGATCGCAATTGGAAAGGCCGGGAAATGCGTAGGCGACATGGGTCTGTTCCAGATCGCCGCGTTCGCGGAAATCCCCGCCCTGATAGTGCGACGGCGCACAGGCGGGCGCCGCGCCGGGATTGAAGCCGCCGCACGTCTCCTGCGCCAGCCTGATGATCGTGGCGTGATCAACGGCGCCGGACGCGATCAGGGTCATGGCGGGGGCGCGGTATTGCGCGGCCAGGTAGCTCTTGAGCGTCTCCTGGTTGAAGGCCGTGACGGTCTTTTCCTCGCCCAGGACCGGCCAGCCCAGCGGCTGGCCCGGATAGATGGCCGACTGCAGATGGTCGAAGACAATGTCGTCGGGTGTGTCGCGCACCTGCCCCAGTTCCTGCAGCACCACCTGGCGCTCGCGCTCCAGTTCCGACGCCTCGAAGGTCGGGTTGGTGAGGATGTCGCCGATCATCTCCAGCGCCAGCGGCACATCCGCCTTCAGCACCCGGGCATGGAAGGCGGTTTGCTCGCGGCTGGTATAGGCGTTCAGCACACCGCCCACCGCCTCGATCTGTTCGGCGATATCGCGGGCGCTGCGCGTCGCGGTGCCCTTGAAGGCCATGTGCTCCAGCATGTGGGAGACGCCCATTTCGGCAGGCAGCTCGTTGCGGCTGCCGGTGTTCACCCAGACGCCCAAAGCGGCGCTTTCCAGGCCCGGCATGGGGTCGCTGACAACCGTCAAGCCATTGGAAAGCCTGGTAATTTCTAAGGTCATGGCGCCAGTCTAGAAGAGATGAACTTCTTTATCAAAGCCGGGTCACTGGCCAGGACCGCCATCCGTTCCGGCAGGTTTTTCAGGCTCGCCAGGCGCTTGGGTTCCGGCGGGGCCATGCCGATCGCCTGGATGACGGCGGCGGGGAATTTCGCCGGATGGGCGGTGGACAGCACCACCACCGGGGTGGGCGGATCGAGTGTTTGCAGCGCGCCCAGCTTCATCGCGGCGGCGACGCCCACGGCGGTATGGGGATCAATGATGCGCCCCGTGGCTTTGTGCATGGCGGCGATGGCCTCGCGCGTCTCAAAATCGTCGCAGGCAAAGGCGCTGTAGCGCGCCCGCAGTTGCGCCAACACTTCCTGCGGCAGACCCAACCGGCCGTCGCGGGCAAAGTCGCTCATGGCGGCAGCGATCCAGTCGGCGTCGCGGTCACAGGCCTCGAACAAGGCGCGCTCGAAGTTGGACGCCACCTGGATGTCCATCGAGGGGCTCAGCGTGGCATGGCTGTCGCCCGGCCTGTAGACGCCCTCGTTCAGGGCGCGGGCCATGATGTCGTTGGCGTTGGTGGCGATCACCAGGCGGCCCACGTCCAGCCCCATGCGCCAGGCCGCCTCACCGGCAAAAATGTCGCCGAAGTTGCCCGTGGGAACGACAAAGGCCGCCGGCCGGCCCAGTTGGGCGGTGGCGGTGAAGTAATAGACGCACTGGGCCGCGATACGGGCGAAGTTGATGGAATTGACCGCCGTCAGCCCGACCTTGTCGGCGAAGCCGACATCAGCAAACAAGCTCTTCACGATGGCCTGGGCGTCGTCGAAACTGCCTTCCAGCGCGATATTGTGGACATTGGCATGGGTGCTGGTGGTCATCTGCAGCCGCTGTACGTCGCTCACCCGCCCCTTTGGGTGCATCACGAAGATGTCAATGTTGGGCAACCCGCCCAGCGCCGCGATGGCGGCCGAGCCGGTGTCGCCGCTGGTCGCCGCCACGATGGTGGCGCGCCCGCCGCGCTTCTTGAGGGCGCGGGAAAAAAGCTGCCCCAGCACCTGAAGTGCGATGTCCTTGAAGGCCAAAGTGGGGCCATGGAACAGCTCCAGCAGATATTGCCCATCGCCGGTCTGGACCAGGGGCGCAATGTCCTTAGCGTCGAACTGCGCATAGGCCGCTTCGATGCAATCCTTCAGCTCGGCGTCGCGGAACGACCCGGCGGTGAATTTCGACAGCACCGCATAGGCGACATCCTGGTAGCGCGCGCCCTTGAAGGCGGCGATCTCGGCGGCTCTGAAATGGGGCCAGCTTTCGGGCAGGTACAGGCCGCCATCGGGCGCCAGGCCCGCCAGCAGGACGTCTGAGAAGGAGGCGGGAGCCGCCTGCCCCCGGGTGGAAATGAACATCATTCGCAGGGGGTTATAGGGGGCCGGGCCACGCCCTGCCACCTATTTGAAGGCAATGCGGCCGCGCGAAATATGATAGGCCAGCCAGATACCTAGCAGGCCCGCGGCCAGCCCGAACCAGGTCACGGCATAGGACAGATGCTGGTTGCGGAATGTCACCACCGTCTGCCCGCCTTTGGGCCAGCCGCCGGGATTGGGGGTGGCGTCGACCTCGATCGCCACAGGGGCGGCCAGGGCGACACCATCAGCGCGGGCCATGTCCGCCAGGTCGCGGGCGTACCAGATGTGCTTGCCATGGTCGGGCGCGGGGGTGAAGGCGCCGGGCGGATCGGGAACACGCCACACGCCGGTGACGCGAACCGCGCCGGATACATCGCCCGCCTTGCGGCTGGCCGGGTCCAGCAAATCCTTGGGCACTTCACCCCGATCCACCATCAGGATGCGGCCGTCGCCGGTCTTGAGCGGCGTCAGAACATGATAGACCGGCGCGCCCTGGGCATCAGTGGTGAAGACGTAATTCTCATGGGCATGGTCGAAGCGGCCCTGCAGCGTGACGCGGCGATACTGGGCTTCGTCCGGCGCCATCGCCATCACCTGGTCCAGCGGCAGCGGCGCGGCGCGCATATGGCCGTCCACCCGGGCGATCAGCGCCAGCTTCCATTGCAGCCGCTCCAACTGCCACACCCCCAGCCCGCACAGGATGGCGAACAGCAGGACGCACGCGATTGTCATGCCGGGATAGGGCCGGAAAGTCATTCGCCGAGCCGCCCCTCGCCCGCCTTGTGCTTGTATTGCAGCACCAGCAGCGCCGATTTGGACAGCCGCAGGAACAAGGCGGTGAGAAGACAGATCAGCGGCAGCCACAGCACGGCATGGACCCAGAGCGGCGGCTGGAAGGTGAACTCGGTCCACAGCGCCAAGCCGCAGACGATGGCGCCCACGATCAGGATGCCGAACACCATCGGGCCGTCGCCCGCGTCGAACATGGCATAGTCCAGCCCGCAGGCCGGGCATTCCGGGCGCAGCGCGATATAGCCCCGAAACAAAGGCCCCTGCCCGCAGCGCGGACAGAGGCCCTTGAGGATGGCGATTGATGTGTTGGGCGGTTGCGTCGTCTTAACCCGCCACAACCGGACCTTCGCCCCACACATAGATGCAGGCGAAGAGGAACAGCCACACCACGTCGACGAAGTGCCAGTACCAGGCCGCCGCCTCAAAGCCGAAATGGCGGCTGGGGGTGAACTGGCCGGCGATGGCCCGGAACAGGCAGACGATCAGGAAGATCGTGCCGATGATCACATGCATGCCGTGAAAGCCGGTCGCCATGAAGAAGGTCGAGCCATAGATGGCGTCGAAATTCCCCGCCCCACTGGCCAGCGACATGTGCGTCGGATCGGTGAAGGGCGCCAGCGCCAGGTTGTTGAAGCCGAAGGTGAAGGGCGCATGGACATATTCGTATGCCTGCACGCAGGTGAAGCTGATGCCCAGCAGCACGGTCAGCACCAGGCCCTGTATCGCGCCCTTGCGGTCACCGGTCTGGATGGCATGGTGCGCCCAGGTCACGGTGGTACCCGAGGTCAGCAGAATCAGGGTGTTCAGCAGCGGGAAGTGCCACGGGTCCAGCGTGGTGATGCCCGCGGGCGGCCAGGAGGCGACGCCGACATCGGCGTGGAAGATCGCGGTGTTGAAATAGGCCCAGAACCAGGCGACGAAGAACATCACTTCGGACGCGATGAACAGCAGCATGCCGTAGCGCAGATGCAGCTTCACCACCGGGGTGTGATTGCCCAGCACCACGGATTCGCGGATCACGTCGCGCCACCAGCCGGCCATGGTGTAGAGCACCAGCGCCAGGCCGACGAAGAATATCCAGGGCTGGCCGTTCACCGGCAGGCCGAAGAAGCCGGTGTAATCCTTGTGCATCCAGAACACGGCGCCGACCAGCATGGTGAAGGCGCCGATGGAGCCGACCACCGGCCAGGGGCTGGGATCGACCAGATGGTAATCGTGCTTCACATCGCTGCTCATAGGCGGTGCCCCCTTAGTGGCCAGGATTTCCGTGCCATTGCACGATCGACATCAGATAAAACAGAACGACCAGACCGGCGAGCGCCAGCGCCAGTGCGATATTGCGTTTGCGGCGGGCGCGGTTCGCGTCGTCATCCCTCACAACCATGCTGCCAGGGAAAGATGCAGCGCCGCAATCCCCATCAGCTTTTCCCCTATCAGGGACGTGAAAAGCGCCGTCAGGTAAACAAGCGACACGCCGAACAGGCGGTGGGCTGCGGGTTCCTTCACATCATTCTTTTCGCGATAGGTGGCGATGGCTTCCCACAGGAACCACAGGCCGATGCCGCCCGACGCCGCCAGATACAGCGGCCCGCCAATGCCCAGCATGGCGGGCAGCACGCCCAGCGGCACCAGCACCAGTGTATAGAGCAGGATCTGCAAGCGGGTATGAGGCTTGCCTTTCACCACCGGCAGCATCGGCACCCCGGCGCGGGCGTAATCGTCCGAGCGCCACAGCGACAGCCCCCAGAAATGCGGCGGCGTCCACATGAAGATGATCGCCACCAGCAGCAGCGGCGCCAGGGACAGATCGCCGGTGACGCTGGCCCAGCCGATGGCCGGCGGCAGCGCCCCGCTGAGGCCGCCGATCACGATATTCTGTGGCGTGCGGCGCTTGAGCCAGAGCGTATAGACCCCGACATAGAAGAAGATGGTGAAGGCCAGCAGCCCGGCGGCCAGGAAATTGACGAACAGACCCATCACCGCCACCGACGCCACCACCAGCGTCCAGCCAAAGGCCAGCGCATCCTGGCGCGCCACATGCCCCATCGGGATCGGGCGGGTGGCGGTGCGCGCCATCAGCCGGTCAATATCGCTGTCATAGGCCATGTTGAGGCACCCGCTCGCCCCTGCCCCCACCGCGATGCAGAGCAGCGCGGTGAAGGCGGTGAGCGGATGAGTATGCCCCGGCGCGACCACGATGCCCGCCAGCCCGGTAAAGACAACCAGCGACATGACGCGCGGCTTCAGCAGCGCGAGAAAGTCGCCGACGGTGGTGACGCGGGGATAGGCGAGCGAAAGCGACATGCGTTACTTGATCCGCGGAAGCTCGTTGAACTGGTGGAAGGGCGGCGGCGACGGCAGGGTCCATTCCAGGGTGGTGGCGCCCACGCCCCAGGGGTTGTCGCCCGCAATCCGCTTCTTGGCGAAGGCCTCCGCCAGCATGACCAGGAACACCAGCACGCCGAAGCCGGCGATGAAGGCGCCGATGGACGAGACATAGTTCCAGCCGGCATAGGCATCGGGATAGTCCGCATAGCGGCGCGGCATGCCCGCCAGGCCCAGGAAGTGCATCGGGAAGAAGGCCAGGTTGACGCCGACAAAGGTGATCCAGAAGTGCAGCTTGCCCAGCGTCTCGTTGTACATATAGCCGGTGAACTTCGGGAACCAGAAGTAGAAGCCCGAGAAGATCGCGAACACCGCGCCCAGGCTCAGCACGTAATGGAAGTGCGCCACGACGTAATAGGTGTCCTGCAGCACCACGTCCACGCCGGCATTGGCCAGCACCACGCCGGTGACGCCGCCCACCGTGAACAGAAAGACGAAGCCGATCGCCCACAGCATCGGCGTCTTGAACTCGATGGAGCCGCCCCACATGGTGGCGATCCAGCTGAACACCTTGATGCCGGTCGGCACCGCAATGACCATGGTGGCGAAGACGAAATAGGCCTTGGTGTCGACCGACAGGCCCACCGTATACATGTGGTGCGCCCAGACCAGGAAGCCGATGAAGCCGATCGCCACCATCGCATAGGCCATGCCCAGATAGCCGAAGATCGGACGCTTGGAGAAGGTGCCGATCACATGGCTGATCATGCCAAAGCCCGGCAGGATCAGGATGTACACTTCGGGATGGCCGAAGAACCAGAACAGATGCTGGTACAGGATCGGATCGCCGCCGCCCGACGCATTGAAGAAGCTGGTGCCGAAGTTGCGGTCGGTCAGCAGCATGGTGATGGCGCCCGCCAGCACCGGTAGCGACAACAGCAGCAGGAACACGGTGACCAGGATGGACCACACGAATAGCGGCATCTTGTGCAGGGTCATGCCCGGCGCGCGCATGTTGAAGATGGTGGTGATGAAGTTGATCGCGCCCAGGATCGAGGACGCGCCCGCGATGTGCAGCGAGAAGATGGCGAAATCCATCGCCGGTCCCGGCGAGCCATAGGTCGAAAGCGGGGCATAGAGGGTCCAGCCGCCACCCACGCCGATGCCGCCGCTGTCGCCCTCGACGAACATGCTGGCGACCAGCAGCGCGAAGCTGACCGGCAACAGCCAGAAGCTGATGTTGTTCATGCGCGGGAATGCCATGTCGGGGGCGCCGATCATCAGCGGCACCAGCCAGTTGCCGAAGCCGCCGATCATGGCGGGCATGATCATGAAGAACACCATGATCAGGCCGTGGCCGGTGACGAACACGTTGAAGGTGTGCGGCTCCTTGAACACCTGCAGGCCGGGGAACATCAGCTCGGCGCGCATCATCATGGAGAAGGCGCCGCCGATGACCCCCGCCACGATCGCGAAGATCAGGTACATCGTGCCGATGTCCTTGTGGTTCGTCGAATAGACGTAGCGCCGCCAGCCCGTGGGATGGTGGGCGTGATCGCCGTGCGGGGCGTCTTCGTGATGGGCGTCGAAGGTGGTGGTCATGACAGGTTTTCCTATTTCGACGCGACGCGGATGGCGTCGTTCTCAAGCGCGGCGAACTTCTTTTTCGAGGCGATAAGCCAGGCGGCATAGTCCGCATCGCTCACCACATGCAGTTCGATCGGCATGTAGGCATGGCGGGCGCCGCACAGTTCCGAGCACTGGCCGTAATAGACGCCGATCCGGGTGGGTTTGAACCAGGTTTGGTTCAGGCGGCCCGGCACCGCGTCCATCTTCACGCCCATTTCCGGCATCGCCCAGGAATGAATGACATCGGCGCCGGTGGTGTCGATCTCGATCACCTTGTTGACGGGGACATAGACCGGATTGTCGGTGCCCAGCAGGCGCGGCTTGCCGGCCTTGGCGTCTTCGGCGTCCGACAGAATAAGGCTGTCGAAGGTAAACCCGTTGGCGCCGGGATACTCATAGGTCCAGAACCACTGCTTGCCGATCGCCTTGATGGTCACGTCGGGCTTGGGAATGGTCGCTTCGAAATAGAGCAGGCGGAAGGACGGCACCGCGATGAAAACCAGGATGATGACCGGGATCAGGGTCCAGGCCACTTCCAGCAGCGTGTTGTGATGGACCTTGGACGGCACCGTATTGGCGCCGGCGCGGTACTTCACGACGATCCACAGCAAGAGCGCCAGCACGAACAGGCATACCGCCACGATGATGTAGAAAAGCAGACGGTGGAAATCCTCGATCTGCTCCATCACCGGCGAGGCGGCGGGCTGGAACCCCATCTGATAATTGTACGGCAAAGCCATGGCGGGGGCCGAAAAGGCCGTAAGGGCGGCCACAGCCGCGCCGATGCCGGATTTCCGCAAAAACATGGATAGCGACCTCGCACAAAGACCGGGCAGTGGAATCTCTGCCCTTTTTGGATTCTTGGCGGCGATTTAGAGGTGTTAAGCCCTTAAAGTCATTGCGACCTTATGGCACGGTCCATGGCCCGGCCAAGGGCCATGGACGATGGGGCTCAGGCTTTGAGCCGGTTAGGCTTGCCGGAACCGGCTTCAGCCCCGATATCTAGGGGCGAAACAGCGAGATGGCGGGACTTTTTGCCGCCGCCCAGCACGGAGCTTGTCATGGCCGATTCCGACCTATTCTTCACCCGCACCGGCATGGACCGCGGCCGGGTCCAGCAGGCCGTGGATCAGGCGCTCAAGGGTTCCGACGATGGGGAGCTCTATCTGGAGTACAGCCAGTCCGAATCATTCGCCTTTGACGATGGCCGGCTGAAGGCCGCCACCTTCGACACGTCCCAGGGCTTCGGCCTCAGGGCCGTGGCGGGGGAAGCCACCGGCTATGCCCATGCCAGCGAAATCTCCGAACAGGCCATCGCGCGGGCCGCAGGCACGGTGCGCGCCGTCGCCCACGGCCATTCCGGCACGATGGCGGCCTCCCCGCCCCGCACCAACGTCAAGCTCTATACCGACATCGACCCGCTGGAGACGGCGGGCTTCGAGAAGAAAGTAAAGCTGCTGGAAGAGATGAACGCCTATGCGCGGGCCAAGGACGCCCGCGTGCGCCAGGTCTCCGCCAGCCTGTCGGGCGAATGGCAGCGGATCGAGATCATCCGCGCCGGCGGCGAGCAATATTCCGACATCCGCCCCCTGGTCCGGCTGAATGTCTCGGTGATCGTGGAGGACAAGGGCCGCCAGGAAAGCGGCAGCTTCGGCGGCGGCGGCCGCCAGGGTTACGAGACCTATCTCGACGCCGATTATTGGCAGGCGGGCGTGGACGAAGCCTTGCGCCAGGCGCTGGTCAACCTGACCTCCATCCCCGCCCCCGCCGGCGAGATGACGGTGGTGCTGGGTCCGGGCTGGCCCGGCATCCTGCTGCATGAAGCCATCGGTCACGGGCTGGAAGGCGATTTCAACCGCAAGGGCACCAGCGCGTTCGCCGGACTGCTGGGCAGCCGGGTCGCCGCGCCCGGCGTCACGGTGGTGGATGACGGCACCCTGGACGGACGGCGCGGCTCGCTCTCCATCGACGATGAAGGCACGCCCACAAAACGCACCGTGCTGATCGAGGACGGGATTCTCAAAGGCTATATGCAGGACCGCCAGAATGCCCGGCTGATGGGCGTCGCCGCCACCGGCAATGGCCGCCGCCAGTCCTACGCCGCGCCGGTGATGCCGCGCATGACCAACACCTATATGCTGGGCGGCGACAAGGACCCGGCGGATATTTTGTCCAGCGTGAAGAAGGGCATCTATGCCAGCAATTTCGGCGGCGGCCAGGTCGACATCACCAATGGCAAGTTCGTCTTCAGTTGCACCGAGGCCTACATCATCGAGGACGGCAGACTGGGCCACGCCATCAAGGGCGCGACCCTGATCGGCTCCGGCCCGGAATCGCTGACCCGCGTCTCGATGATCGGCAATGACATGAAACTGGACACCGGCGTCGGCACTTGCGGCAAGAACGGCCAGAGCGTGCCGGTCGGCGTGGGCCAGCCGACCCTCAGGCTGGACGGTCTGACGGTGGGCGGCACCGCGGCGTGATTCATTCCGAAGCCCCAACCGATCGCAAGGTTCGGTGGGAAGGCCATCGGAAGATTTACAATTATTGGCTTGTAGGTGCGGGCCTCGTCGCGTTCGCCTTTTATTGCACCGTGGCCTGGACCGGCTGCTCCAAAGTCGATGAATTCGAAATTACAGCTTTCACAGCCGCATTTCAGGCAATTGGTTATCTCCTTGCCATGGCCATCGCAAATGTTTGCTATTTTCTAGGACCCGTCGGCGAAAGTGCTTTTCGACCAAAAGACCCCGAACGGTATCGCAAAATCACATTTGGGTTTGGCGTCGCGTTTTCGGTCGCCTTGCCGATGCTAATGCCGGTAACGGCATTTATCTCAGTGCCCAGATGTTGATCTATAAAATCGTGCCGCGCGGCGAATGGGAAGCCGCGAGCGGCGACTATCACGGCTCGGCCAAGGACAGGGCCGACGGCTTCCTGCATTTCTCCACCGCGGCGCAACTGGCCGAGACGCTGCGGCTTCATTATGCCGAGGCGGATGACCTGATGCTGGTGGCGGCGGAGGCAAACGCGCTGGGCGCGGCGCTGAAATGGGAACGCAGCGCCTCGCGCGGCCAGGATTTTCCGCATTTGTACGGCGCACTCGCGTGCGACGCCATGAAATGGGTTCGACCTGTTGGGCGCGGCGCGGATGGCACATTCCTGCTGCCGGACCTGACCTAAGCCCCCGGCCGCTCGCTTTGGCTCGCGGCGTTCGTCGCTTTCGCAGGTCCACAGAACCTGCTCACGCGCTGCCGCGCGCCGCTCCTCACCCACAAAATGGGCGCGCCCCATCACCAGGGACACGCATGGCAACAGCGTGCTGCCGGCCCTTAATTGACCGTGTAGGTCTTGTTGAAGCCGTTGCGTTCGTTGATCACGGTGATGTTGCCGTCCGGCAGAATGCGCAGGCGCAGATTATAGGCCTTGTCCTTGGCCTGGTCACCATCCAGGTTGGCGATCATCTGCGGATCGACATTCACCTCCGGCGCCACCGTGGTCGCGTGCAGCTGCCATACACCCTCGATGCGCGGGCTGGCCTTGATGGTCTTCATGCGCTGCGCGTCGGCGCCCTTGCGCGCGGAATTGCCGACAATTGCCACAAGGGGCGCGAGCGCGTTCACCGCCGCCGGGCTGCCCGACATCGCCGTGCCGTGATGGGTGGCAAGATAGACATCAACCTTGCCCACCTTGTCGGTGGGACAGAACAGGTCCTTTTCGCGGTCCCATGTCAGGTCGCCAAAGGCGGCGATCCGCACTTTGCCGTAAGAAATGACCGAACTGGTGGAGCGGGCATTCTCCTCGCCGCCATTGTTGGCCATCGGTTCCATCCCGGCACAGGCGGCGTTGTCCTCGCCCGCCCCCGGCAACGCGGTGGCCAGCGGCTTGGCGTCGGCCATCACGATGGTCACCGTCATGGCGCCGATATGAAAGACATCGCCAGCCTTGGCGACGATGTGTTTTCGTCCCCTGATCAGCGACAGATACCTGATATAGCCTGCGGCGGTGGAATTGGGCGGCGGGTTCTTCGGGTCGATCTGTGCCGCCCCCGGCCGGGTCGATGCCGTGGTCTCGCGGTTTTCGCCATGGTCAATGAAGGTGCCGATGGGCATCCGCTTCAGCAGCCCTTCCAGCCCGCCGATATGGTCCCCGTGATAATGGGTGGTCAGCAGATAATCGATTTTCTTCACCCCCAGCGCATGCGCGGCGGCGGCGATGCGCTCGGAACTGGGATAGTCGCCGGTGACCGTGCTGGCATCCGGGTTGGCCGTGTCGATCAGCAGCGACTGGCCGCCGGGCGCGACGAACAGGGTTCCGCCGCCGCCTTCCACGTCGATCGATACCATCTGCAGGGCATTGTCCCTGGCCGTTGCCGGAACCGCCAGCAACACAGCGACTGTGGTCATCATCAGGCTTTTGCGCAGCATCAGAGTCTCCCAGAATTTTTTTGCGACACTAGAGCATTTGCGCGCGACTCGCTAGGCTCCCGTCATGACCCCAATCACGGGAAAAGCGCACGACCTGGGCGACGGATTTTTCGTCACCCGCCTGTTGCCGCAGGCGTCGCGCCGCAGCATTGGACCCTTCGTCTTCTTCGACTATTTCGGCCCCGTGGATTTCCCGCCCGGCAAGGGCATCGACGTGCGCCCGCATCCCCATATCGGGCTGGCCACCATCACCTACCTGTTTGACGGGGCACAGATGCACCGCGACACGCTGGGCAGCGTACAGGAAATCAAGCCCGGCGACGTCAACTGGATGACCGCCGGGCGCGGCATCGCCCATAGCGAGCGCACCGGCGAAGCCGTGCGCACGGCCGGTCACCGCCTGCACGGCATCCAGAGCTGGATAGGATTGCCGCAAGCCGACGAGGAAGCGCCGCCTGTCTTCCAGCATTTCGCGCGTGCCGACCTGCCCGAACGCGAGGACAAGGGCGTCACCCTGCGGCTGATCGCGGGCGCCGCCTTCGGGCTGAAATCGCCGGTGAAGACCTTCTCCCCCATCTTCTATGCCGACGCGCGCTTTACGCCGGGCGGCGCGCTGCATGTCGGCGCCGAGCATGAAGAGCGCGCTTTGTTCATCATTGATGGCGAAATCCAGATCGGCGGCGATGCCCATGGCGTCGAAGTGCATGGCCCCGGCGCCATGCTGGCGCTGGAGCCGGACGAAGAAGTGACGCTCTATGCCGATGGCCAGGCCCGCGTCATGCTGCTGGGCGGCGCACCCCTGGATGGGCCGCGCCACATCTGGTGGAACTTCGTCTCCTCATCCAAAGACCGCATCGAACGCGCCAAGCAGGAATGGAAGGACGGAGCCTTCGGCACCATTCCCGGCGACGATAAGGAATTCATCCCGCTTCCCGGAACAAAATAAGAGATCACCATGAAATACAACCGCCTGGGCAATACCGGACTTTACGTTTCAGAATTGTGCTTCGGCACCATGACCTTTTCCGGCCAGAACTATTTTGGCGGGGTGATCGGCACCCTGAACCAGAAGGAAGCCACCAGCCTGATCCAGCGCAGTCTGGAGGCGCGGATCAATTTCATCGACACCGCCAATGTCTATTCGCTGGGCGAGTCCGAAAAGATCACCGGCCAGGCGCTGAAGGATATCGGCGTGGACCGCAAGGATGTGGTGCTGGCGACCAAGGTGTTCGGCCGCATGGCGCCCGGCCCCAACGACATCGGCGCGTCGCGCGGCCACATCATGGACAGCGTCGGCCGCAGCCTGGAGCGGCTCCAGACCGATCACGTCGATCTCTACCAGATCCACCAGTCCGACAGCCGCACCAGCACCGAAGAAACCATGCGAGCGCTGGACGATCTGGTCGCCCAGGGCATGGTGCGTTATGTCGGGGTCTCCAACTGGGAAGCCTGGAAAATCATGCAGGCCAACGGCATCGCCGACAAACGCGGCTACAGCCGCATCGAGACCATGCAGGCCTATTACTCGCTGGCGGGCCGCGACCTGGAGCAGGAACTGGTGCCGATGATGGCCGACCAGAATATCGGCTGCCTGGTCTGGTCGCCGCTGGCCGGGGGCTATCTGGCGGGCAAATACACGCCGGGCGACGAGAAGGCGGAACCGGGCCGCCGCGCCAGTTTCGACTTTCCGCCCATCGACAAGGACAAGGCCGACAAGATCGTGGTGACGATGCGCCCCATCGCCAAGGCGCATGGCGTCTCGGTGGCGCGGGTGGCGCTGGCCTGGGTGCGCAGCAAGCCGTTTGTCACCACCACCATCATCGGCGCCAAGACCCTGGCTCAGCTCAACGACAATCTGGAAGCCGTCAACCTGGTGCTGTCGCCTGAAGACATTGCCGCCCTGGATGCGGTCAGCGCCGAGCGCGCCCAGTACCCCCACTGGATGATCACGCGCAACAATTCCACCCGCGTCCCGACGGGCGAGCCGGTCCAGATGAACGGCGCCCCGCCGAAGAATTAGACAGCTATGCGGCCATGCTTCTACGGGCTCAGCATGAGGATTTGGCTATCCCCTCACCCTGAGCCTGTCGAAGGGTGAGACGCCGCGCTACTTTCGCCGGAACTTGAGCACGAACTGGTCGGTCTGGTCGTGTTCCCCGGCCTCAAAGACCTTCTTGCTGCGGTCGTCGCCGTCGCGTGTGAGAATCTTGCTCTCGCCCACCAGCTTGAAGCCCGCCGCCTCGACTTCCTGCTTGGCGATGTCCTCGTCCATGCGGTGCAGGGTCGACGTCACGCCCGGACCCGCGCCCTGGGCGGCGCGATGGTCAATGACAATGAAGATGCCGCCCGGCTTGAGCGAGTCATGGATGCCCTTGAGAACCGCGGGCAGCGTGTCGGCGCCGCCATTGTTGTGCAGATCGTGGAAATTATCGCTGGTCCAGACCAGGTCCACCTTCTGCGGCGTCACGAAGCCCGACAGCGGGCCGTGGATCACGCCGACATTGGCATAGGCTTCTTTCAGCTCCGCGCCCTGGTTGTCCGGGTCCTTGCCCGCCTTGCGCAGGCGTTCATCCGCGCCATCGCTGAAATAGGCATAGACAAAGCCCTTGGGCCCAACCGTCTTGGCGAAGATGCGGGTGAAATAGCCGCCACCCGGCAGCAGGTCGACCACCGTCATGCCCGGCTTGATCCCGGCAAATTCCAGCAGCTCGGCGGGCTTGCGGTTCGCGTCGCGCGCCGTATCGGTGGCGGGACGGCCACTATCGGCAACCGCGGCGGTGATGGATGCGGACGGCGCGGCCCACGCGGCGGCGCAGGACAAAAGGGCCGTGGCGGCCAGGATCGAAAGTGTGGTGCGCATGAAGCTTCCTCCCAATTTCTTTGGACGGGAGGCTATCAGAGAAAATTGTATTCGGTGAAGAGCGGGGTGAGATCCTTGCCCCAAATACCGTAATAATTCTTCAGCATTTCCTCGGCCCGGGTATGGCCGCGATTGACCAGCTCGCGCAGGGGGTTGAGGAAGCCGTCCTCGCTCATGCCGCCGCCGTCCAGTGCGGCGCGGCGCTTGAGGCCCGCCGTGGAGATTTCCAGAATCCGGTGCGCCAGTTCATGCACGGTGGCCTTGCGGAACGGCGTCTTGAAGCCCTGCTTGCCGACCCCGTCGCGCATCGCCTGGCGTTCCGCGGCGGTCCAGTCCTTCACCAGGTCCCAGCAGGCGTCCAGCGCGACGCTGTCATACAGCAGCCCGGTCCACAGCGCGGGCATGCCGCAGATGCGCTGCCACTGGCCGCCATCGGTGCCGCGCATTTCCAGGAACGACTTCAGCCGCACTTCCGGGAAGATGGTGGTGAGATGGTCGGCCCAGTCGCTGAGCATCGGCTCGATATGCTTCACTTCGGGGATTTCGCGGGCGAGGAACTTGCGGAAGCTCTTGCCGGCCATGTCGATATACTTGCCGTCGCGGTAGAGGAAATACATCGGCACATCCAGCGCGTAATCGACATAGCGCTCGAACGACATGCCGTCCTCGAACACCCAGGGCAGCATCCCGGCGCGGGCATTATCGACATCGGTCCAAACCTGGGCGCGGTACGACAGAAAGCCAGACGGGCGGCCTTCGCGGAACGGCGAATTGGCGAACAGCGCCGTGGTCACCGGCTGCAAGGCCAGGCCGACGCGGAACTTCCTCACCATGTCGGCTTCGGATTCGAAATCCAGATTCACCTGCACGGTGCAGGTGCGAAACATCATGTCGAGCCCATAGCCGCCGACCTTGGGCATGTAGCGGCGCATGATGTCATAGCGGCCCTTGGGCATCACCGGCACCTCCGCCAGCGACCAGCTGGGCGCGAAGCCGAAGCCCAGCACGCCCACCCCGATCTCGCCCGCCACTACGCGGCACTGGTCCAGGTGGGTGTTCACCTCGGCGCAGGTCTCGTGGATGCTGGTCATGGGTGCGCCGGAGAGTTCGAACTGTCCGCCGGGCTCCAGGCTCAGCGAAGCGCCGTTCTGGGCGCCCGCTCCCACAAGCCCGATGATGTTTTCGCCTTCGCGCACCGGCATCCAGCCGAAGCGCTGCATGCCTTCCAGCAGCTGGCGGATGCCCGGCTTGCCATCATAGCTGACCGGCTTGTGGGTCTTGAGGTCATAGACGAACTTTTCATGCTCGGTGCCGATGCGCCAGTCCGCCTTGGGCCTGCAGCCCCTGGACAGCTGGCGAACCAGATCGTCGCGGCTTTGGATGGGGCCGCTGGCGGACTGCGGAATGGACATGAAGGAACCCTCGCCCGCTACTTAAGTGCCGGGCATGACAGGCGCAAGGGGGCCATTGGCCGGCTTCAGGAAAAGTCGCCCGCCACCGCCTGCCAGATCGCCAGCGCCGCCAGGGCGGCGGTGTCGGCCCGCAGGATGCGCGGTCCCAGCGTCACCGGCACCACGAATGGCAGGGCGCGCAGCGCCGCCCGTTCCGCCGGATCGAAGCCGCCTTCCGGGCCGGTCAGGATTCCCGTTGGACCGCCCCGGCTTTCCCGCGCGGCCTGCGTCATCGCCTTTGTTGTGTTTTGGGCGTCGCCGCCCTCGTCGCAGAACAGCAGCCTGCGCTCCTTCGGCCATGACGCCAGCAGCTTGTCGAACGTCACACCGGCGCGAATCTCCGGCACCGTCAACCGTTCCGACTGCTGCGCCGCCTCGACGGCATTGGCGGCCATGCGTTCTACATTGATGCGGCTGACAATGGTGCGGCGGGTGAAGACCGGCAGCAGCACCGACACGCCCAGTTCGGTCGCCTTCTGCACCAGATAATCGGCGGGCGTCTTCTTTACCGGGGCAAAGGCCAGCCAGATGTCGGGCACACCCGCCTGCGCAGCCGTCTGTTTCAGGCAGGTGACGGTGACGCCGCGCTTGGCCACCCCCCCAATCTCGGCCAGCCATTCGCCGTCGCGACCGTTGAACAGCGCCATCCGGTTCCCCGGTTTGGCCCGCAGCACATGCAAAAGGTAATGCGCCTGGCCGTCGTCCAGCGTCACCGCCACGCCTTCGCCCAGATCGCCGGTCACATAAAGCCTGGCTTTGCCGCCCGCTTCTGCCAGTTCTGTTTTGTTAAGCTGCTCGCTCATGCCACAATTGAGCCGCATGACCGCGAAATCGCAAGCCGCCCCTGTTTCCAGACCTGGCGACGCCGTCCACCAGAACTGGGTGGAACATGCCCCGGCCCGGATGCAGCCCTATCTGCGGCTGATGCGGCTGGACCGGCCGATCGGCACCTGGCTGCTGTTCTGGCCCTGCGTCTTCGGCCTGTTGCTGGGCGCGGCGGGCGAGGAACGCCGCTTCCTGGACTGGCGCGACTTCTATTATGTGATCCTGTTCGGGGTCGGCGCCATTGTGATGCGCGGCGCGGGATGCGCCTTCAACGACATCATTGACCGCGACATTGACGCAGGCGTCGCGCGCACGCGCGGCCGCCCGATCCCCTCCGGCGCGGTGTCGGTGAAGCAGGCGGCGGCGCTGCTGGCGCTGCTCTGCCTGATCGGGCTTGGCGTGCTGATCCAGCTCAACTGGTTCGCGGTCGGACTGGGCGCGGCCTCGCTGCTGCTGGTGGCGGCCTATCCCTTCATGAAGCGCATCACCTGGTGGCCGCAGGCCTGGCTGGGTCTGACCTTCAACTGGGGGGCGCTGCTGGGCTTCGCCGCCCAGACCGGGCGCCTCGACCTGGCCGACGGCTTTCTCTATGCCGGGCTGATCTTCTGGACCCTGGGCTATGACACCATCTATGCCCATCAGGACAAGGACGACGACGCGCTGATCGGGGTCAAATCCACCGCGCGGCTGTTCGGCGCGGCTTCGCGCGCCTGGATCCTGCGCTTCTATCTGATCGCCTTCACCCTGATCCTGGCGGCGGGATTCACCGAACATGCCGGCTGGCCCTTCGCCTTCGTCATGTGCGGCGCGGGCTGGCAGATGCTGGGCCAGGTGCGCAAGCTGGACATCAACGACCCCGACAGCTGCCTGACACTGTTCCGCTCCAACCGGGAGACCGGACTGCTGATCGCGCTGGCCTTCGCCGCGGCGTCGTGGTTCGGGTGAGCGCGGATCAGCAAAAGGTCCAGTGGACCTTTTGCCCGCGCGGACGCCGCAGCGGCGCGCGACCAAGCGCGACGCGAGGCCGGGACGGTCACAAAGCGCAGAAAGATCAAAACCTGATCTTCCCCGTCAGCATCTGCCAGAACATCACCCAGTCGCCCATCAAGCTGTAGAGCGGCTGGCGGAAGGTAGCCGGGCGGTTCTTTTCGACCGTCATGTGTGAAGCCCAGGCAAAGCCGTAGCCGCAGACCGGTCCCACCGCCAACCACCACCAGTCGCCCGTCAGCCCCAGCGCCAGAAGGCAGATCAGCCCCAGCGCCGAGCCGGTGAAATGCAGCCGCCGCGTCGCAGCCTTGGCATGCTCGCCGAGATAAAAGGGATAAAATTCCGCGAAGCTGGAAAACTTGCGATCCATCTGCGCATCCTGCAGCCGCATCCGCCCACCCGCAAGCTTGCCCCATGACGGCCTTGTCCATCCTCACCTTTCACGGCCTTTTGGCCTTCATCGCTGCGGAACTGGTGTTCTCGCTGACGCCGGGACCGACGGTGATGCTGATCTCGGCCTATGGCTTTAGGGGCGGCTTCCGCGACGCGGCCGCAGCCATCGCCGGCACCCAGACCGGCAACACGCTGTGGTATCTGATCTGCATCGCCGGGCTGGGGGCGCTGGTCACCGCCTCGCCGCTGTTCTTCCATGTCCTGAAACTGGCGGGCGCGGCCTATCTGGTCTGGCTGGGCGGCAGCGAGATTTGGACCAGCTTCCACGCTGGCGATGAACACGGTCCACGGCTGAAAGGCGGCCCCTATAGGCAGGCGGCGCTGACCCAGCTTTCCAATCCCAAGGCGCTGCTGTTCTTTGGCGCGCTGGTGCCGCAGTTCCTCGACATCCATGCGGCGTTGCTGCCGCAATATGCGGTGATGTTCCTGGTCACCTTCCTGGGCGAGAGCGTGATCCTGACGGGTTATGGCTGGCTGGCCTCGCATGGCGGACGCATCGCAAGCGCCCAGCATGCCGCGTGGCGCGCGCGCATTTCCGGCGCGGTGCTGGTGGCGCTGGGTGTCCTGGCCGCGCTGGCCGGCGCATGAGCCGCGGGGATTTCATCACCGCCAACACCATGCTGATAGCCCCGCCGCTGGTGCCGGAGGTCAAGCTGTATCTCGCCGCCGAAGTGGTGCCGCTGTGGTGCGCCACCGAGGACGAACTGGCTGAGAAAGGAATCCCACCGCCCTATTGGGCCTTTGCCTGGGCGGGCGGCCAGGCGCTGGCGCGCTACATTCTCGACAATCCCGCGACCGTGCGCGGCAAACAGGTGCTGGACATCGGCTCCGGCTCCGGCCTGGTGGGACTGGCGGCGATGAAGGCCGGCGCCGCCCATGTGCTGGCGGCCGACATTGACGCCTTCGCCTGCGCCGCCATTGCGCTGAACGCTGCCGCCAACGGCCTGGACATCGCGGTGACTCAGGATGACGTGATCGGTAGGGACGGCGGCTGGGATGTGGTGCTGGTCGGCGACCTGTTCTACGAGCGCCCGCTGGCCGAGCGGCTGCTGGCCTGGCTGGCGACGCTTCGCGCCGCCGCCTGGCTGGGCGATCCAGGCCGCAGCTATTTCCCCAAGACAGGCGTGAAACAGCTTGCGACTTACAATGTCCAGACCACGCGTGACCTGGAAGATCGGGAGATCCGCGCCACCGGCGTCTATGTCCTTCTTTCCGGCGCCGCCGCCCAAAACCCAGTCCTGCCAAAGGACTAGGCGAAGCGCCGGCCCTCTGGCACAGTGACCGCATCGTGTTGGGGGAGACCGTAATGCTGTTCGACCGTATCAAGTCGCTGGATGCCATCCTGGCGACGGCGCAAAAGAAGGGCCTGCAGCGTTCGCTGGGACCTTTCCAGCTCACCTTGCTGGGCATCGGCGCGGTGATCGGCACCGGTATCTTCGTCCTGACCGCCGAGGCGGCGCAGAAGGCCGGACCCGGCATGGTCGCCTCCTTCATGGTCGCGGGCTTCGTCTGCGCCGTGGCGGCGCTGTGTTATTCCGAACTGGCCTCGATGGTGCCGGTGGCGGGCTCCGCCTACACCTACACCTATGCCGTGGTCGGCGAACTGATGGCCTGGATGGTCGGCTGGGCGCTGATCCTGGAATATGCAGTGGGCGCCAGCGCCGTCGCGGTGGGCTGGTCCAACCATGCCGTCGGGCTGGCGCGCGGACTGGGAGTCGATTTCCCCGCCTCCATCAGCAACGCCGACGCCCTGATGGCCAAGGTGCAGCTGCTGTTCGGCGCCGCGCCATCGCCAGATCTGACGACGGCGCTGCAGGTCGGCGGCTGGATCAATGTGCCCGCCGTCCTGATCGCCGCCGCCGTCACCTGGCTGCTGATCATCGGCACCACCGAAAGCGCCCGCGTCAACGCCGTTCTGGTGCTGGTCAAGATCGCCGCCCTCACCCTTTTCATCGCCCTCACTTTGCCGGTGCTGCATGCCGAGAATTTCACGCCCTTCGCGCCCACCGGCGTCACCGGCGTGCTGGGCGCCGCCGCCTCGATCTTCTTCGCCTATGTCGGCTTCGATGCGGTATCCACCGCTGCCGAGGAAACCAAGAATCCGCAGCGCAACGTCCCCATCGGCTTGATCGGCAGCCTGGGCATCTGCACCCTCTTCTATCTGCTGGTGGCCAGCGGCGCGATCGGCGCCATCGGCGCCCAGCCCGTGACGGACGCCGCCGGCGCGGTGCTGGCGCCCGGCTCGGCCGAGATGGCGGGCCGCTGCGCCTCCATTGTGGCGGGCGGCGCGATGGAGCCGCTGGTCTGCTCCAAGGAAGCGCTGGTGCATGTGCTGGACAGTATCGGCTGGCCCGCGATGGGCAGGCTGGTCGGCCTGGCCGCCGTGCTGGCGCTGCCCTCGGTGGTGCTGATGATGATGTTCGGCCAGACCCGCGTCTTCTTCACCATGGCGCGCGATGGCCTGCTGCCCGACAGACTGGCTGCGGTGCATCCGCGCTTCAAGACGCCGCATGTCGTGACCCTGATCACCGGCGTTGGCGCCGGCGTTGCCGCCGCTGTGCTGCCGGTGGGCCGCCTGGCCGACTATTCCAATTCCGGCACCCTGTTCGCCTTCATGATGGTGGCGATTGCGGTGATGGTCCTGCGCAAGACCGATCCGGGCCGCAAGCGCCCGTTCCGCGCCCCGGTCGTGTGGATCGTCGCGCCGCTCGCCATTATCGGCTGCCTGGGGCTTTATGTCTCCCTGCCGCTGACCGCGATCCTGGTCCTGCCGGTCTGGGGCGCCATCGGCCTGCTGGTCTATTTCCTCTACAGCCGCTCGCACAGCCATGTCGGGCGCGGTATCATTGACGCCATGACCGAGGACGACCCGCCGATCTACGGCGTGAAGAAGTAGCCCGGTCCCGCAAGTTGGGTTGATGCCGTACAAGTCCCTGCGCGATTTCCTGGCTCGTCTTGAAAAGGACGGCGAGCTGGTGCGCGTCACACAGCCGGTCTCCACCGTGCTGGAGATGACCGAGATCCAGACAAGGCTGATCGCCCAGAGCGGCCCCGCCGTGATCTTCGAAAAGCCGCTTCTGGCCGACGGCACGCCCAGCGACATGCCGGTGATCGTCAACCTGTTCGGCACCGTGAAGCGCGTGGCGATGGGCGTCACCATGGGCGGAAAGGCGCGCAGCACTGCGATGGATTTGCGCGAAGTGGGCGAGTTGCTGGCGCAACTGCGCCAGCCCCAGCCGCCGCGCAGCTTCGGCGAAGCGGCCGACCTGCTGCCGCTGGTCAAGACCGTGCTGGCGATGAAGCCCAAAACCGTGTCGCGCCCCGCCTGCCAGGAAATTGTGCTGAAGGGCGATGACATAGACCTGTCCCGGCTGCCGGTGCAGACCTGCTGGCCGGGCGAACCGGCGCCGCTGATAACCTGGCCGCTGGTGGTGACCAAGGGCCCGACCGGCAGCCGCGAGGACAATTTCAATCTGGGCATCTACCGCATGCAGGTGCTGAACCGGAATCAGACCATCATGCGCTGGCTGAAGCATCGCGGCGGGGCGCAGCATCACGCGCGCTGGGGCAAGGAGAAGGCCGCGCCCCTGCCCGCCGCGGCGGTGATCGGCGCCGATCCGGGCATCATCCTGGCGGCGGTGACGCCGGTGCCCGAGACGCTGAGCGAATACCAGTTCGCCGGATTGCTGCGCGGCAGCCGCGTCGAACTGGCCGATTGCGTGTCCCAGCCCCTGAAAGTTCCCGCCGAGGCCGAGATCGTGATCGAGGGCGAGGTCTCGCTGTCCGACTATGCGCCTGAAGGGCCGTATGGTGATCACACCGGCTATTACAATTCGGTGGAACCGTTCCCGGTCTTCACCGTCACCGCCATCACCATGCGGAAAAATCCGATTTATCTGTCCACCTATACGGCGCGGCCGCCGGATGAACCTTCGGTGCTGGGCGAGGCGCTGAACGAAGTCTTCGTGCCGCTGATCACCCAGCAGTTTCCGGAGATCGTGGATTTCTGGCTGCCGCCCGAGGGATGCAGCTATCGCATCGCTGTCGTCAGCATGAACAAAGCCTATCCCGGCCATGCCAAGCGGGTGATGATGGCGGTGTGGTCGTATCTGCGCCAGTTCATGTACACCAAATGGGTGATCGTGGTGGACGACGACGTCAATGCGCGCGACTGGAAGGATGTGATGTGGGCGATCTCCACCCGCATGGACCCGGCCCGCGACGTCACCATCATCGAGCACACGCCGATTGATTATCTCGACTTCGCCTCGCCTGAATCGGGACTCGGCTCCAAGATCGGGCTGGACGCCACAAACAAGCTGCCGCCCGAAACCCACCGCGAATGGGGCAGGAAGATCGCGATGGACGAAGATGTGATCCGCCGCGTCACCGAGAAATGGTCAGCGCTGGGTCTGCCGGGGTCCGGAAAACCTATCTGGAAATAAATCGGCGAAAAATCCACTCTGACCCCAATTCTTTAATTCTTTCTAGCGTCCCCGGAAATTCACCTGAGAGAAGTACATCAGGTGCTATCGGTACTGACGCCAATATAGGGGGACAATGAATATGGATCGAAAGCGGCGGACACAATGGGCAGCGCAATTCGCGGTTGCCAGTGAGCTTTGCAAGCGTGGATACGAAGTAGCCTTTACGATGGGTCATACCACGCCGGACGCCGATCTTATGGTGATGAGTGAGAGCAGGCGCACCTTCCTGGTGGACGCTAAAGGGCTCTACAAGAAGAACCCGTTCGTCATCAAACAAAAGGCTACGCGGGCGGACCTTTATTACATTTTGGCGTTCGTGCCCGACGAAGGCAAAAACGAGTTTTTTGTGATGTCCCAGGAAGAGGTTCAGCGGCTCAGCAAAGCAGAATTGAAGCGCCTCGGCCGCTCGGAAGACTACTCAATGCCCGGTTTGTCATGGCCGTGTGTGCAGCCGTTCAAAAACAAGTGGGACACTCTGCCAAAGTAGCTAGCGCCTGTTACAGCTAGGCAGGGAAATCCGAAATCCGGCTCCCGACCGTTAGCCATCATCAGACGCTTAGTTTTTCCAGCTTGCGCACTAACGCCAAGGCGCCAGCGGCCTGGCGCTATCCCGAGTGCCGGAAAAATCTTTGCGCCGCCGTATCAACATCTTGGCTCGTGTTCGCCGC
Source organism: Rhizomicrobium sp. (assembly GCA_035549455.1). Classification (GTDB taxonomy): domain Bacteria; phylum Pseudomonadota; class Alphaproteobacteria; order Micropepsales; family Micropepsaceae; genus Rhizomicrobium. The sequence continues at coordinate 91,990 of DASZQW010000012.1, forward strand.
GCACGCTTATCCCCGCGTCCGCGTGGCATGCGATACTGGCGCCATGACCGACCCCGCACCGCTGCCTGTCCCGCGCCTTGTGCCCCTCCCCGGGGTGAGGGGGTTACGGCAAAAGTGCAAAACAACTCCCCAGCAACAGACTGGACGATTTGGGCAATCATGCCGCCATGGGCGCAAATTGCTCCGCGCCTTTCCCCACCCTTTCCACCGGCCTGTCCACGATACGGCCTCGCGTCGCGCTTGGACGCGCGACGCGTCCGCACGCTGTCGCTACGGACCGTTCGGGCGGGCAAAAGGTCCGCTGGACCTTTTGCTATTCCGCCCTCACCTTGACGCAACAGCCGTTTCGCGGCATCGGATGCCCATGACCCGCGATCCCCAGACCATCCTCGGTTCCCTGCTCGATGCCGCCCGCAAGGCCGGCGCCGATGCCGCCGACGCCCTGCATGTCGAAGGCGTATCGTCCAGCGTCTCCTACCGCATGGGCAAGCTGGAGGATGTCGAGCGGGCAGAAAGCTACGATGTCGGCCTGCGGGTGTTCGTGGGCCAGAAAGTGGCCTTCATCTCCTCCACCGATTTCTCCGATGACGCGCTGAAGGCCCTGCCCGGCCGCGCCGTGCAGATGGCGCGGCTGGCGCCCGAGGACAGATTCGCCGGACTGGCCCCCACCGACCGGCTGGCGAAAAGCTTTCCCGCGCTCGACCTGGAAGACGCGGCCGAGCCCAGCGCCGAATCCCTGATCGAACGCGCCCGCAGCGTGGAAGGCGCGGCGCTTGGCGTTCAGGGCGTGACCAATTCGGAAGGCGGCGGCGCGTCCTTCTCGCGCAGCGCCGTGACGCTGGCGACCTCGACCGGCTTTTATGGCCGCTATGCCGGCACCAGCCATGGCATCGGCGTCGCGGTGCTGGCGGGCGAAGGCACCGGCATGGAGCGCGACTATGATCATGCCAGCGCGCGCCACGCTTCCGATCTGCGCAGTCCCGAAGACATCGGCCGCGCGGCAGGGCAAAAGGCGGTCAAGCGCCTCAATCCGCGCCGCATGAAATCGCAGAGCGTGCCGGTGGTGTTTCATCCCGACGAGGCGGCGGGTCTTTTGGGTCATCTCGCCGGGGCGATTTCCGGCGCCGCCATCGCGCGCGGCGTATCTTTCCTGAAGGACCGCATGGGTCAGGCGGTGTTCGCGCCGGGCATCAACGTCATTGACGACCCGCACCGGGTGCGGGGCCTGCGCTCCAAGCCGTTCGATGGCGAAGGCGTCGCCATTGCGCGCCGCGCGCTTGTTGAAGATGGCACGCTCACGACCTGGTTGCTGGATTGCGCCAGCGCCCGGCAATTGGGCCTTCAGACCACCGGCCATGCCGCGCGCGGCACCGGCGGGCCGCCTTCGCCCTCCACCACCAACCTCTATCTGGAAGCGGGCGCGCTTTCCGTCAAAGAGCTGATCGCCGACATCAGGCAGGGTTTCTACGTCACCGAACTGATGGGCATGGGCGTCAATGGCGTGACCGGCGATTACAGCCGCGGCGCCGCCGGCTTCTGGATCGAGAATGGCGAGATCGCGTTTCCGGTGTCGGAAGTCACCATCGCCGGAAACCTCAAGGACATGTTCGCCCGCCTGACGCCCGCCGACGATCTGGAGTTCCAGCACGGCACCAACGCGCCAACTGTGCGCATCGAAGGCATGACGCTTGCCGGATCATGACGATCTGAGATTGCTGGAAGAGGCCGTGCGCGGCGGCGGGGCGATCGCGCTGAAATATTATGGTGGCGACTATAAGCACTGGAGCAAGGAAGGCGGCAGTCCCGTCACCGAAGCCGACCTGGCGGTGGACAAATATCTTCACACCAGCCTGACCGCGGCGCGGCCTGATTATGGCTGGCTGTCGGAGGAAAGTGCCGACGATCCCGCGCGGCTGGCCAGGAACAAGATATTCGTGATTGACCCGATAGACGGCACCATCGCCTTCCTCAAGAACCGCCCGCACTTCACCGTCTGCGCCGCCGTGGTCGTGAATGGCCGCCCCTGCTGCGGCGCGATCTACAATCCCGCCAGCAACGAACTCTATTCCGCGCGCGCCGGGGGCGGCGCCCATCGCGACGGCGCTGCAATCGCGGTCGGCGCCCGCACCGGGCTGGAGGGCTGCGCCATGCTGGGCGACCGCACCCAGCTCACCCTGCCGCCATGGCCGCCCATGCATGTGCAGAACCGCAATTCGGTCGCCTGGCGGCTGATGCTGGTGGCCGATGGCAGCGCCGACGCCAGTGTAAGCCTGACCGCCAAGCGCGACTGGGATCTGGCCGCCGCCGACATCATCCTGTCCGAGGCGGGGGGGCTGCTCACCGACGCGGGCGGCGAGACCCTGCGCTACAACCGCGCCAGCACCCTGCAGCCCAGCCTGGCCGCCGCCAATCCCGCTTTGCATGCCGAGATTGTCGCATTGCTGCGGCACTAGGACGGCTTAGGATCGGAGCGAGCGCCCAACCGGAGTCGTCATGCCGTCCCAGGAATCCAAGCAGCTTCTGCACTTCGTATTCGGAGGCGAACTGAAATCCACCCATGATGTGGAGTTCAAGGACCTGAACAAGCTGGATTTTGTGGGCATGTACCCGAACTTCGCAGAAGCCCGCATAGCGTGGCTGGCCAAGGCCCAGTCCAGTGTGGACAATGCCCAGATGCGCTATTTCGTGGTCCATATGCACCGGTTGATGGAACCGGACGAAGACCACCACCACTAAGCTTCTGGCCGAAAAGGGCTTTTTGCGCGCCCTGCCCTACCATGCTACATCGGCGCCGCCATGAATTCCGCGCCAATCCCGTCCCCCAGCACCCTCCGCACCGGCCCGGTGATCCGCCGCCTGCTGCGCGACTATGTCAGCGGCCAGTGGGGCCTGCTGCTGCTGGCCATCTTCGCCATGCTGCTCACCAGCGCCATGGGGGGGCTGGTGCCCATGATGGTCAGCTGGGAAATGAAGCTGATCTTCATGCGCCACCAGGCCGAACTGCTGCTTCCCCTGGCCCTGGCGGTGTCTGGCGTGGTCGCCATTCGGGCCGTCACCCTGTTTCTGGGACGGATGACTCTGGACTCGCTGGGCGAGCGCATAGCTGCCTCCGCGCAGCGCGACATGTTCGCCCGCCTTATCCGCCGCGACCTGGCCGACCTGAATGCCGTGCATTCCGGCCAGTTTGTGTCGAGCTTTCTGTATGACGCGACCTTGATGCGCGATGCCCTCACACAGGGGCTGGCCGCGATCTTCCTCGAGGCGGTGCAGCTGGTGGTCTATCTCGCCTATGTCCTGATCAGCGACTGGCAGCTTGGTGTCATGGCGCTCATCATCCTGCCGGGCGTCGCCTGGGCCATGGAACGGTTGGGCGGCTCGATGCGCCGCGCCGCCACCCGCGGCATGCGCGAGACAGGTGACCTGTCGGTGGTGCTGTCGGAGGCGATGGATGGCCGGCGCATCATCAAGGCGTATGGTCTGGAAGCGCAGAGCATCGCACGGGTGGATGCACGACTGAAATCGCGCTTGGGAACACTACTGAAGGCCGTACGGCTGCGCGCCGCCGCGGCGCCGGTGACCGACTTGTTCCTGGGCGCGGTCGTCGGCCTGGTGTTATTCGTCGCCGGCTGGCAGAATCTGCACGGCCAGATCACGTTGAACGCTTTTGCGGGCTTTCTCACCGCGCTGCTGCTGGCACAACAGCCGCTGCGCAACCTGTCGCAGCTCTGGCCCACGGCCTCCGCCGGCGTGGCCGCCGCCAGCCGCATCTTCGATTCCATCGACGCACGGCCGCGCATCGTTGACTGTGCCAATGCCAGCCAACTGCTTACCACCGGCGGCGCGGTCAGCTTTCACGATGTCTCGTTTGCCTATCAGGTAGAGGCGCCGACGCTGTCACACGTCGATCTCGAAATTCCGGCGGGGCAGAAAATCGCACTGGTGGGTCCGTCGGGCGCCGGCAAAAGCACCATCTTCAACCTGTTGTTGCGCTTCTATGATGCCGGCGGCGGTTCCATCGCCATCGATGGACAGAATATCCAGACAGTCACACTTGAATCCCTGCGCGCCGCCATCGGTGTCGTTTCACAGGAAGCGGTGCTGTTTGACGAGAGCGTGGCCGCCAACATCGCATTGGGCAAACCCGGGGCGTCGCTGGCCGAAATCATGGCGGCCGCAAAAAGCGCCGCGGCCCACGACTTTGTCACCGCCATGCCCGATGGATATGATACCCGCGTGGGTGAAGGCGGACTGAAATTGTCCGGCGGACAACGCCAGCGTATCGCCATCGCCCGCGCCATGCTGCGAAACGCTCCGATCCTGCTTCTCGACGAGGCCACCAGTGCGCTGGATGCCGAATCCGAGCGCCAAGTGCGGGAAGCGCTGTCACGGCTGATGAAGGGACGCACCACTGTTGTGATCGCCCACCGCCTGTCCACCGTGGTGGACGCGGATCGTATTTATGTCCTGGAGAAAGGCGGCGTGGTTCAATCCGGCACCCATGCCGAACTCATGGCGGCGGACGGGCTTTACGCCAATCTCTACCGCCACAATCTGGAAGAGCCGCGATGACGGCGCCGTTGGGCCTGGTTGCCTGGCGCCTTCTGGCGCGCGCAGCGTCTCCCTTTGCGCCGCTGCTACTTGGTCGGCGAGCAACGCGCAACAAGGAAAATCGCGCCCGCATGGGCGAACGGCTGGGACAGCCGAGCTTGCCACGCCCCTCGGGACGGCTGATCTGGATTCACGGCGCCAGCGTGGGCGAGAGTTTGTCGGCATTGCCCTTGGCGGAAATTCTGCTGGCAGACGACGGCACGAACATATTGATGACGAGCGGTACCGTGACGAGTGCTGCCCTGTTGGAGCAGAGACTCCCGCCGGGCGCGCTCCACCAATTCGTACCGCTGGATACGCCCAGGGCAGTGGCACGTTTTCTCGACCATTGGAGGCCGGATGCCGGGTTGTTCGTGGAATCCGATATTTGGCCAAACCTCATCATGGAAACGGCATCGCGCGGCATTCCGTTGGCACTGATCAATGCCCGTATGTCGGCGCGCTCGTCGGCGCGCTGGCTGCGCTGGGCACAAAAGAGCGCGGAGACCCTGCTGGCGGCTTTCACCGTGGTGCTGGCGCAGGACGAAGAGATTTCTGAACGATTTCGCGCCCTGGGAGCGCGTGACGTAAGGGTGGTGGGAAGCCTCAAGGCTGATGCGCCGCCATTGGGCGTCGACGAGAGTGCACTGACCAGGCTACGTCAGGCCATCGGCGGACGTCCCGTCCTGCTGGCGGCGCAGACCCACCCCGGAGAAGATGAGACCGTGCTCCCGGCGCACGACACACTGCGCCTGCGCTTTCCCGATCTGCTGACTATCTTGGTGCCACGCCATGTCGAGCGCGGTGCCGACATTCAGATGCTATGTGGCGGCCGCACCAGCAAGCGCCGCTCTGCCGGCGGCGCACTGACCGCCCAGACCGCGATCTATATTGCCGACACGCTGGGCGAGTTGGGACTGTTTTACCGCCTGTCGCATTTCTGCTTCATCGGCGGGACCCTGGTGCCGCTTGGCGGTCACAATCCGCTGGAGCCGGCTAACCTGCATTGTGCGGTGCTGGCTGGACCGTATACCGCCAACTCAAAAGGCGCGTATGAAGCCATTTTCCGGGCACAGGGGTTTGGCCGCGTAACGTCCAGCGCGGATATTGCACGGGAAGCGGCTCGGCTGCTCGTCGATCATGCCGCCGCCAGAGCCGCTGGCGATGCCGCCGCAAACGGTGCCGCAACCCTGTCGGGCGCAGTCACACGCACAGCCGCTATCCTCAGGACCGTGCTCGATGCGCGCGCCTGACTTCTGGCGAACACGCGGAGCCGTGGCGCGATTGCTCGCGCCATTGGGAATGTTGCATGGCTTGAGCGTGGCGCTGAAGGCACGCCATGGGCGCGATGCCGGCGTTCCGGTTATCTGTATCGGCAACCTCACTGCAGGCGGCAGCGGAAAAACACCAATCGCCATTGCCATCGCCAGCGCCTTGCGAATCCGAGGATGCACTCCTTTTTTCCTGACTCGCGGCTATGGCGGTAGTGAACGGGGACCGGCCATGGCGTCGCGGGGGCACAGCGCGCAGACCATGGGTGACGAAGCGCTATTGCTGGCGCGGCATGCCCAGACGGTCGTGGCCCGCGATCGCGCCGATGGTGCGCGACTGGCAAAAGAAAAGGGTGCGGATGTACTGGTTATGGACGACGGTCATCAGAATTTTTCTCTGCACAAGAACCTCTCCCTTATCGTGGTCGATGCCGAGACCGGCTTTGGCAACGAATTCCAGATCCCTGCGGGGCCGTTGCGCGAGCCGGTGAAACAGGGCCTGGCGCGAACGGATGCGGTCGTGCTGGTCGGGGATGGTTCGCCGGACCTTCAGGGCTTCCGCGGACCGGTACTGCGCGCGCATCTTGCAGCCGAGAGCGCCGGGTTCGCGAACAAATCCGTATTTGCGTTTGCGGGCATAGGCCGGCCGGAGAAATTCGTGGCGTCGTTGCAAGACGGCGGTGCCGAGATAACCGGGAGCTGTTTTTTTGCCGATCACCATCCGTACGCCGATGGGGAGATCGCACAGTTGAAGAAACTCGCCGGCAACTCTCTTCTTGTGACGACGGAAAAGGATTTCGTGCGCATGAGCGTACAGCAGCGTGAAGGCATCAAGGTCCTAAAGGTGGCGGCAAAATTCGATGAACCGGAAGCGTTGGCGCGCTTGCTTGACACGCTCCTGGCATCGGTTTAGCGCCAAGCCGCTATGCATGAACCCCCGTCCCGAGAAAAACTGACTTTTGGCCGGAGGCTGCGCTACGGCTTGGAAGCGGCCGTCTTTTTCAGTTTCATGGCGCTGTTTCGGGTTATCGGACTGAGAGCCGCGTCGGCCGCCGGCGGCTGGATCGGCCGCAATGTTTTCTCGTTTCTGCCGCCGGACCAAATCGCCCGGGCAAACCTGTTGGCGGCGTTTCCCGAAAAGAGCGCGGGCGAACGCGACGCGATTCGGATGACCATGTGGGACAATCTGGGGCGGGTGGTCGGGGAGTACCCCCACCTCGATCAATTCTCGCCGCTAGGTGCCGACCCGCGCATTACCGTAGAATACCCCCAGGGGATGTCTCTGGCCGATATGAAAGGCCGCCCCATCCTTTTCCTGTCTGCCCATCTGGGAAACTGGGAAATGATGTCAATCGCGGGTGAGCAGCTTGGCGTCGACGGTGCCGCAGTGGTGCGCGCGCCCAACAACCCCTATATCGCGCAATGGGTGGCGCGCGAGCGCCGCATCAACGGCCCGGCGACCCTGATCGCAAAACACCATGCCATGCGCCAGATGCTTAGCCAGTTGCGTGACGAAAAAGTGCTCTACATGCTGGTCGATCAGAAGCTGCGCGAAGGGATCGCGGTGCCCTTTTTTGGCCGGGATGCCATGACCACGCCGGCGCCCGCCGCCCTGGCAATCAAGCTCGGCGCCGGAATCGTGATAGTCGCCAACAAGCGCATGCCGGGCCCGCGCTTCCATGTTACAATTCAACCGGACCTCGTATTCACGCCCTGCGGTGACGAAGCGCGGGACGTACAGGCGCTAACGGCTGCAATTACCGCATGCATTGAAAGAATCATCCGTGACGATCCAGGGCAATGGCTATGGATTCACAATCGCTGGCCCACACCCCGAGACATCGCGCTTGCGAAAGAATCACGCCCATGACGACCCGGCAGCGCATTCTCGATCAACTTTTTTTCGGTCGCGACCCACTAAGGAACTTCCCTGCAGGCAACTTTGCCGTCGATCTGCAGGGCTGGCATTCCCAGCACCCATATCTTGTGCGCGCCATCGCCGAAACGCAGCCCACCATCGTCGTGGAGGTGGGCGTGTGGAAGGGCGCATCGGTGGTTACCATGGCCCGGGAAATGCGGCGCCTCAACCTGGACGCAGTTGTGATTGCCATCGACACATGGCTGGGCTCAAGCGAGCACTATCTGCGGGAAAAATTCGTTCCCGATCTGGATTTTATGTTTGGGTATCCCCGCCTCTACCACCAGTTCGCTGCCAACATCGTCAATGAGGGGCTGGCGGATCAGGTTGTCCCGCTGGCGCTGGATTCCATCAACGCATTCCAGCTACTGAAGGCACGCGATATCCGACCTGACGTGCTGCACATAGATGCTGGCCACGACTATCTATCAGTGATGGCCGATCTGAAAGCCTGGTGGCCGCAACTGAACGCAGGCGGCGTGCTGATCGGCGATGACTACTTCAAAAGCTGGCTGGGCAAAGGCAAGTGGCCGGAAGTTCGCCAGGCCTTCGACGAATTCTTGGCCGCGACGCCACACGCATCGTTCGAAAGCACCGACGGCAAGTGTTACGTCAAAAAGCCCTAACGCGGATCGGGCGATGGCCTGCGGGTCGAGCAGGACGGGTCCAGCTTGACCTGAAACCAGTTCATCGCCCAATGCAGATGCGGACCTGTCGCGCGACCCGTAGCGCCGATCAGCCCGATGCGCTGCCCGCGCTTGACTGCTTCGCCCGGCTTCACAAATCGCCGGCTTTGATGAAGGTAACTGGTTGATACACCCTGGCCATGGTCAATCAAGGTAAAGCCGCCATCGAGATAGAAATCATCGCAGACACTGATCACGCCGTCAGCGGGGGCACGGATCGCAGTCCCGGCGGGCGCCGCCATGTCCACCCCATAGTGCGGCGACATCGGCAGGCCATTGTCGATGCGCCGGCTGCCAAACACACCGCTTTCGACGCCCCGCGCGGGCCAGTCGAATCCGGACAGGAAGTCCTCACCCCGGCTGTCGCTTAGCCGCGCCAGATAGATGATCTCCGCCTCGCGTTCGATGCGCGCCGTGACTTCTGGCGGCGGCGTGACCGTGTTTTGCGGCAGGCCATTGACCCGCTGCACCTCATAATGGCGCGGTGTGGGGGTGAAAGAGCGGCTATCGCCCCCGCCTTCGGGGTAGCGCACCGTCACCAGGGATGCCCGGGTCTGATCCGGCGCAAAACCGAAAACGAAACGTCCGTCCGGCGTGATTCGCAGCGGCCGCCCATCCAGCGCTGCCAGTGAGCCTGGCGGGGCGCTGCCCAGCGCCAGACTGCCCTGCTCCATTGCGCCAATAACTGAAAAACGAGCTGACCTGTCCTGTGCCAGAACGGGCTGGACAACTACGGAAAGCGCAGCGCCGACGAACATTCGACGTGGCATCACTTTGGGACCAAGCCCTTTTCCTGCGCCCGCGTCGTGGCAATGTCCGGGCTGGCATACGGCTCCTGCAGGTCCACGCTCCAGTAGCGCAAAGCGTCCAACGGGATATGGGTGCCCGTTACCGCACAGATGACATGGCCACCCGGCGTGATGATTTCATACTCGCCGTCGAGATAATGAAGCTTCGCCTCGCCGTTATCGCGTTCCATGATATTCATGTATTCACACTATCAGAAAAGTGACCCCTGATCGACGCCTGGTTTTTTCATGGGGGCGGCCTTTGACTTCGCCCCGCCCTCACCTGCGACCGCTTTGACTTCGCCATCCGCAAAGGTCAACCGCAAGCCTTCAGCCGCCTTTACCGAACGGGCGCTGCGCCGGACCGCGCCGTTCTCGGCACGGACCAGCGCAAAGCCGCGCTCCAACACCCTGCGATAGGAGATGAGTTCAAGTTCCCTCACCAGCCCATCCAGGCGGCGGCGCGCCCGATCCAGCCATACCCGTTCGGCCCGGCGCGCACGCTGGGCAAGCCCTACGATACGTTCGCTGCAGACCGCGATACGATCTTTGAACATGGTTATCCGCAACACGGTCGCGGCCCGGGTGAATTCGGTGCGATGAAACTGAAGGTTGCGGCGCACAGCTTGCCCCAGCCGCTCGCCCACCTGATCCAGCCGCTGTTGCGGAGCGGCAAAGAGCGCTTCCATCCGCGGCAATACCCGCAGGAGTTGCGCCAGATGCCAGCTGCGGTCCTCCATGCCTTTGCCGAAGCTGCGCACCAAGCGCCGCTCAAAATCGAGCACCTGCGTCAGTAATTCGGTTCGCACCGGCACTGCCATCTCGGCGGCAGCGGAGGGTGTGGGTGCCCGCATGTCGGCGGCAAAGTCGATAAGGGTTGTGTCGGTCTCATGTCCCACTGCCGAGATCAGGGGGATGTTGCTGGCCGCCGCCGCCCGTACCACCGCCTCGTCATTGAAAGCCATCAGATCTTCTATGGAACCGCCGCCCCGGGCCACGATAATCAGGTCCGGGCGCGGCAGGCGCTTGCCATCGAAGGCGTTGAACCCGGTTATAGCCGCCGCGACTTCCGCGGCCGAACGCTCGCCCTGGACCGGCACCGGCCACAGCAAAACACGTCTAGGGAAACGCGCCGAAAGCCGATGCATGATGTCACGGATCACTGCGCCCGTCGGCGATGTTACAACCCCGATCACTTCCGGCAGGAAGGGCAACTTCCTTTTGCGCGCGGCATCAAACAACCCCTCGGCAGCGAGCGTTTTGCGCCGCTGCTCCAACATCGCCATCAGCGCGCCAAGGCCCGCCAATTCCACCTGCTCCACGATTATCTGGTAACGCGAGGTCCCCGCATAGGTGGACAGTTTGCCTGTGCAAATAACCTCCATGCCTGCTTCGGGTCGCTGTTTCAGGCGAGCGGTGACAGTTCGCCAAATCACGGCATTAAGTACCGCCTTGTCATCCTTGAGGTCGAAATAGACATGGCCGGACGAATGGAACTTCAATCCGGAAACTTCCCCCCTCACCCGGACCAGCGCGAACTGGTCCTCGACCGTCCGCTTCAGGGCGGCAGACAATTCTGTGACCGAAAATTCCGGCAGATTGGAAACTACTGTGTCGGGCATGGCTCTATGATACAGGGTTGCGGCGAAAGATTGCGAGCCAAAGAGGGATTTCGGCGTGAAGGTTCTGTTGGTGGGTTCCGGGGGGCGCGAGCATGCGCTGGCCTGGGCGCTGTCGAAAAGCCCCTTGCTGACAAGGCTCTATTGCGCGCCCGGCAATGCGGGCATTTCCCAGGTTGCCGAATGCGTGCCGATCCCGGCCACGGACTTTTCCGGGCTGGTGGCATTCGCACGCGACGCCCGAATCGATTTCGCAGTGATCGGCGCCGACGCCCAATTGGTGGCAGGCTTGTGGGATTTGCTGGAAAGCTCCGGTATACGGGCGCTGGGGCCTTCCAAAGCCGCCGCGGTGCTGGAGGGGTCCAAGGGCTTCGTCAAAGATCTTTGCACCGAAGCGGGCATTCCGACAGCGGCTTACAAGCAATTCATTTCACCGCAGCAAGCCAAGGCATTTGCGAGAGATCTTGGATATCCGGTGGTGATCAAGGCTGACGGCCTGGCGGCGGGCAAAGGCGTCATCATCGCCGCAGACGAGGCGGAAGCCCACAAAGCCATCGACTTCATGCTGGAAGGCGGATTCGGTGAAAGCAGCCATGCGATCATAGTGGAAGAATTTATGGAAGGCGAAGAGGTCAGCTTCTTCGCGCTGAGCGACGGTACCACCGTGATCCCATTGGCGGGCGCACAGGATCACAAGCGGGTCGGCGATGGCGACCTCGGGCCCAATACTGGTGGTATGGGCGCATATTCCCCCGCGCCAATCCTGTCCCGATCTCTGGAGCAGGTGGCGATGGACACGTTCATCAGACCCACCATAGCCGCAATGGCGGCACGCGGCACGCCTTACATGGGTGTTCTGTATCTGGGCCTTATGGCCACCAAGAGCGGCCCCAAGCTGGTGGAATACAATGCCCGCTTTGGCGATCCGGAATGTCAGGTTCTGATGCCGCGCCTGAAAAGCGATCTGCTCGCGGCGCTTCTGGCGGCGCGCAATGGCACGCTGCGGCCGCTGGAATGGGAGGACGAGACGGCATTGACGGTGGTGATGGCGTCCAAGGGCTATCCCGGCAGCTACGACAGGGGACACCCCATCACGGGGCTAGAGGAGGCCGCGAAGCTGCCCGGCATCACCATCTTCCATGCCGGGACGGAAAAACGCGGCAAGGACATTGTTGCCATGGGCGGACGCGTCCTGAACGTGATGGCCATAGGCAAGGATGTGGCCGAGGCCCAGGCCCGCGCCTATGCCGCCGTCTCGCTGATCCATTGGGACGGCGCATTCTTCCGCAAGGACATTGGCTGGCGTGCACTGAAACGTTGACAGCGCCCAGCGAACGAGGCACCCAACAGCCATGCTTCTGTGGGCAGGTCTTTTTTCCATACTGTGTGGCCTCGCGGCGCTGACCATCGACCGGCGGGCTGCCCATTTTATCTACGATCATGTCAGCGCCAGCGCACATCGGCGCCTCGACGCCATCACTCACTATGCCAAGGCGGGACATTGGCTGGCCGCGGCGATCCTGGCTCTGGTCGTCGCGGCAGTCTTGCGGCATTTCGACGTTCTGGCCCAGCAGGTGACACAATTGGTCAACTACAGCGTGGCATTTATCGCCAGCCTGACGCTGGGAAGCGCAATCCTTCATGTCATCAAGCTTGTGCTGGGGCGGCGGCGGCCGCGCGACGACATGGAGATGGGGCTTTACGGCTTTATGCCGCTCGCTTTCAACCCCGACTACAATTCCTTCCCAAGTGGCCATGCCCTGACGATCTGCTGCGTAGCGGTGATCTTCACATGCGTTTGGCCTCTGTGGTGGCCGGTCTGGTTCGCCATCGCCGCCATCCTCGCCGTGACGCGCGCGCTGCTGACTGCGCATTTCCTCAGCGATGTCCTGATCGGAGCAGGCATCGGGTTGATTGCAGCGCGCGAAGTTCTGCTGTTGGGATTTTCCGGTTTCGCGCCGCTCTGGTATTAGCCGCGGCGGGCGCGAAAAAAGCTCTTCAGGATTTCACTGGCCTCAGCCGCATGCGGCTCAGTCTGCTCCACCACAGGCCTGTGGTGGCAAGTGGGCTGCTCGAAGAAACGCGGGCCGTGCAACACTGCGCCACCCTTGGGGTCGCAGGCGGCGAAGACCAGCCGCGCCACCCGCGCCATCGCCAGGGCCCCGGCGCACATGGCGCAGGGCTCCAAGCTTACAACCAGAGTCGCGCCGGTAAGGCGTTCATTGCCCAGCGCCTGCGCCGCGGCGCGCATCACCAGCATCTCGGCATGGGCGGTGGGATCTTTGCGTTCCAGGATTCGGTTGCCGTCGCGGGCCAGCAGCGCACCGTCCGCGCCCAGCAGCACCGCACCGACCGGCACCTCCCCACGGGCGGCCGCCGATTTCGCTTCTTCCAGCGCCAATGCTATGGCTTCGCTATCATTCATGGGCTCAGGAGTTAGCATTGCCAGCGGGCGAACGTATAGCAAAAGTCATCGCCCGGGGCGGGATCTGCAGCCGCCGCGATGCTGAAAAGCTGATCGCGGACGGCCGCGTGAAAGTCGATGGCGCCACGATCACCTCGCCTGCCCTGAACGTCACGGACAAAAACGTGATCCAGGTGGATGAGAAACCCCTGAGCGAGCCGGAAAGCGCGCGCATGTGGCGCTATCACAAGCCCGGCGGTTTGGTGACCACCCACAAGGATGAGAAGGGCCGCCCCACCGTCTTCGCCAACCTGCCCAAGCATCTGGGACGGGTTGTTTCGGTGGGACGGCTGGACTTCAACTCGGAAGGGCTGCTGTTGTTGACGAACGATGGCGACATCGCCCGGCGCATGGAAATGCCCGCCTCGGGATGGACGCGCGTCTACCGCGTGCGCCTGTTCGGCAAGGTCACGCAGGCCGATCTCGACAAGCTCGCCACCGGGATCACCATCGACGGCGTCAAATATGGACCCATCGTTGCCGACCTGGAGCGCAGCAAGGGCATGTACAGCTGGGCGACGGTGAACCTGAAGGAAGGCAAGAACCGCGAGGTTAAACGGGTGATGGAACGGCTGGGCTTGAAAGTGGCGCGACTGATCCGCACCTCCTATGGCCCCTTCCAATTGGGCCAGTTGGCGGAAGGGCAGGTCGAGGAAATACCTGCCCGCCTGTGGCGCGAAAAGCTGGGAATCGGTCGCAAAAAACGTGCTGACCGGGACTAGCGAAAGCTGCTAGAAGCCCCCCAAACCGGGAGTGAGCCATGGGCAGCATGAAGGACAAGCGCAGGAGCCAGATTCCCCCGCCCTATGCCGCCGAGACCAAGGATGTCCGCTTCGCCGGAACCTTCGAGGTCCTTGTGCCCGTACCCGAGCGCAACAAGCCGCAAAGGGTGCCTTTGCAATTTCCCACTTTGTCTGCCGCCGAGGGCTGGATGCACAGTTCCGAAGGCAAGGACGCCATAGCCGAAATCCTGGACGAGGCCAAAAAGGGTTGATTGGCGGCTTGCCCTCGGGCCTGTAACCTTTCCCCGCCGCACGCGAATTTCCCGAAACGGAGCCGTGTTTGATCGCCCAGGAGGCACAGTACCGGACCTGGATGCTCGCCGCCCTGATGGGCGACGACGGGGCATACCGGTTGCTGCTTCATGCGTTGACGCGGAATCTCAGAAGCTATTACGCGCGTCGCCTCGATCGCGGCGCGGCCGAGGATGCCGTGCAGGAAACCCTTATTGCCATTCACGCGCGGCGTGCGACGTACGACCCCTCCCTGCCCTTCACGGCCTGGGTCTATGGCATCGCGCGCTACAAGCTGATCGACGAATATCGCCGCCACAAGCGCCGTGCCACCGTGCCGCTGGATGAAGCGCCCGAACTGTTCGCCCATGACGCCGCGGTCGAGGCGATTGCAAAGCGGGACGTCAACAAGCTGCTGGCCAAACTGCCGCCCGCCAAGCGCCAGCTGGTCCGGGACATCAAGCTGGACGGTGTCTCCATCGCCGACGCCGCGGCGCGCACCGGCATGTCGCAAACGGCTGTAAAGGTCAGCGTGCACCGCGCCGTGAAATCGCTGGGCGACGGATTGGCCGGCAATGAAGGAGGGCGGGATGCGGACTGATGACCTGATCGCCACCCTCTCCTCCCGGCTGGAGCCGGTGCGGTCCGGCACGGTGGCCCGGGTGCTGCTGGGGATGCTGGGGCTGGGGCTGGCGGCTTCCACCCTGGTCATGCTGCTGGGGCTGGGGCTGCGCCCCGACCTGGGGGCGGCGATGCACAGCTTTGGGATGTGGACCAAGCTGGCCTACACCTTCGCGATTGCCGGGTTCGGGCTGTGGGTGGTGGAGCGGGCCGGGAGACCCGGAGCCCCCCTGGGGAGGCCGCTGGCCCTGCTGGCCCTGCCCCTCCTGGCCATTGCCCTGCTGGCGGGGCTGCAGATGGCCCAGCCGGGGGCGGATGCCCGGTCCCTGGTCATGGGCCATTCGGCCCTGGTCTGCCCCTTCATTATCGTCCTGGTGGCCGCTCCGGCCCTGCTGGCGGCGTTCTGGGGGCTGAGGCGCCTGGCCCCCACCCGGCTGGGCCTGGCGGGCGCGGGGGCCGGGCTGTTCGCCGGGGCCCTGGGGGCCTTTGTCTATGCCTTCTACTGCACGGAGGTCGCGGCCCCCTTTATTGCCGTCTGGTACACGCTGGGGATCGCGTTAACCAGCCTATTGGGCGGGATTCTGGGGCGCTGGGCCCTGCGCTGGTAAGCCCCCGTCAACCTTTCGGGTGTTAATTTTGGGTACCCGAATCAGGTTGGAGATCACAATGCGTAAATCCTTCACGATGGCGGCCATGGCCTTAACGCTGACCCTTGGCAGCCTGACCCTGGGCAGCCTGGCGGCCTTTGCGGACGCCCTGCAGGACGGCGCCACCGCCTTCAAGCGCAACGATTACAGCCGGGCGCTGGCGTCCTGGCGGCCACTGGCCGTGCAGGGCAATCCGGTGGCCCAGAATAATCTGGGCATCATGTATCTGGACGGCAAGGGCGTGCCGCAGAACACTTCCGAGGCGGTGCGTTACCTGTCGCTGTCAGCGGCGGCCGGCTCCAGCCTGGGCCAGAACAATCTCGGCGGGTTGTACCGTGACGGCAAGGGCGTGCCGCGCGACTATGGCAAGGCGGCGCAATGGTTCGCCGCCTCGGCCAGCCAGGGCAATTCCGCCGGCATGTACAATCTGGGCCTGATGTACGAGATGGGCCAGGGCATGAAGGCCGAGCCGTTCCACGCTTACATGTGGTACGCGCTGGCCGCCGACCAGGGCAACATGCCCAACGCCGCGGCGCACCGCGACGCGCTTTTCCGCCGCATGACCCCGGCGGCGCAGACCCAGGCCCGCCAGATGGCGACGGCCTGCAAGCGCAACAACTACAAGGGTTGCACATAGCCTCGACCTCAATCGAGACCTGAAAAAGCGGCGCTGGAAACAGCGCCGCTTTTTTGTGCCGACTCAAGGCGCGTCCTTCAGCGCGGCCCCGATGCGGCGGCGCAGCGCGCGCAAGGTGCGGGACAAAGTGGGGACGGGCGGCTTAGCGCAACATGCCCAGCAGATAGAGAACCAGGATGATGATCAGGATGGTGCCGACAATGCCGGAGCCGCCGCCCATGCCGTAGCGGCTATAGCCAAAGCCGCCGCCGGCCAGAAGAACCACAAGAAGGATGAT